>DATATB010000145.1:0-124220 GCA_036268995.1 Pirellulales bacterium
CAGGCAAGTTAGGGCCAGCAAGCGAATGTGGGCCGCTGGCGGATACTGTCCGCCGGCGAGGTCGCTTGTGGAGCCCGGTGCGTTTTTTGGGAACGTTTGCACGGCAGCAAATGGCATGCGGGTCGTTGCGCGCGAAGATTCCTTACGGGGATGACGCGGGCTGCACGAACTGGCTCCAGATTTGCCGGCAAGCTCGTGTAGCGGCTGCGTGACTCCGGCTTTTGCGGGGCAAGCGCTGGACGCGCCGCCGAGGTGAGCCAATGGATTTTGTCCGCCCATCAGCGGTTGCAGTACCTCTTTTCGGCGATTGCGCTGGGGTTGCGCGGGTGTTGATCGTGGGTCCGCTGGGGCAAGGCGTGGGTCTGGCGGCTGATGCGCTAGCGCTCGCTGCGGCAGAATCGGGATCGCCAGTTGCCACGGTCGATTGCATGCGGCCTGCGCTGGGGCGGCGTGCATGCGCGGCCTTGGTCCGGTTGGGCGGCGCTGCCGACGCGTCTCCAGGTCCTGCCGACTTACTGCTGGCGTTTGGCATGGCCGCGGCCCTCGAAGCTCGACCGCTGTTGTCCCCGACGGGCTCGGGCTTGGTATTAACGCCGGCGCGGCGACCTTGGCGGCTGGGTGCGGCCTTGGATGGGTTGCTGCCGGACGGCCCCGTGATCGACGGACGCATCCGCTGCTGGTCGGGGCTGGCTTCTGCAGCCGTGCCGATTACTGGCGTCTGGACGCTGCTCGGTTGGCTCAGCGCCCGCGTCGCACTGCCGCAGCACGCGTGGCGGCCGGCGCTCGAGGGTTCGGTGCCACGGCGGCTGAGCTTGGCGGCCCAATTGGCATTCGCTCAAGGGCGAGCGATCGACCACCGCCGCCGGCGGTTCTAAAGCAGCCGCCGCTGACGCACTTCGCCGGCTGTTATTCGTTTGCCAGTCGCATGGCTATTTGACGCAAAGTCGCCTGGGCGGGCTTGTGTTGCGGATCGAGCTGGAGGGTTGCCTGCAAATGCTGGCGCGCCTCGGCCACGTGGCCATGGCTCAGCAGCAGGCGTCCTAGCGTGTAATGGATGCGCGGGTCGAGAGGATTGAGACGGCTGGCGATCTGGAAATGTTCGAGCGCTTCGGCGGGGCGCCCGAGTTCGTTCAGCGCCAGTCCCAGGTTGAAATGCGACAGGAAATTGTCTGGATCCAGCTCGACCGCAACGCGGTATTGTTCGGCCGCCTCGTCAATTCTTCGCAATCTGCTCAGCACAAAGCCACGGTTGAGCCGGCCGTTGACGTGGTGGGGGTCCAGCTCGAGCGATTTGCGGCTGTGCGCATCGGCCTTGCCGTAATCGCCCTCGGTCGCCAGCGCCAGTGCCAGGTTGCTGTGGGCTTTTGGATCGTCGGGATTGATTTTCAAAGCCAGGCGGAATTCGCGTCGGGCGGCAGCCAGGTCGCCCAGGTTGAACGACGCGCTTCCCAAGTTATTGTGAGCATCGCCTTCGACCGGGTTCGGGTGCATGGTCAGCGCGAAGCGCAAATGCTCGATGGCCTCCGGATAGTGGCCCGACTCGGAGAGCGCCACGCCCAGATTGTTTTGCGATACCGGATTGTTGGGGCATTTGGCCACGGTATCGGACCAGATCGTGAACTCGTCTCGATAGTCGCCCACGCGAGCATGCGTCAGCCAGGCGCACAAGACGAGGACCGCGACGGCGATCGCCGGGGGCAGGCCCAGGACGCCGAACTTTGCCGCACCGCGCGGCAGGCGGCCGGCGATCCACGCGACGGACAACACGGCGCCGGCGACGGCCGGCACAATCAACGCCAGCGAAGCCAGGTACATGCGGCGTTCGGCCAGCAGTTCGGTTGCGATGGGCACGACGCTCGACGTCGGCGCGAGCAGCAGAAAGAACCACGCGCCGAAGAACCCAATGGCCGGCCGCCTGACGACGAGCCAAAACGTGGCCAGCAGCAGCGTCAGCACCGCGGGGCCCGTTGCGATGGCATCGGTCCAGGCCTGCACCGGCTGCCAATCGTAAGCCAGCACCAGCGGACGCGGCCACACCGTCAGCCGCACATAGTGCAGCAGAACGCCCGACTCGGTCAGCAGGTATTGCCATGGCGTGATGCCGGTGTCCAATCCGATCGACTCGCAGTCGGGCCCGACGGCAAACAGCAGCGCCAGCAACGATTCGCATGCGGCCAGGCCGAGATACAACGTGCGCCGCTGTTGCCATGCGGCGCGCCAACTGGACACAAAGAAAGCGCGGTCCAGCAGCGGCACCAGCAAGGGCAGCAGCACGCCGCACTCTTTGCTCGCCAGGCTCAGTGCACAACACACCACGGCCACGGTTTGCCAGCGGCGCGGTTGTGAGCTCTGCCAGGCGCGCAGCGCCGCGTAGATCGTGGCCAGCACAAACATCGACGCCAGCAGCGTCGTGCGCTGCGTGATGTACATCACCGCCTCGCTATTCAGCGGATGCACGACCCACACCAGCGCCACGATGGCGGCCAGCAGTCGCCCGCAATTGCTGAAGCGCTTGCGCAAGACCGGCCCGTTGCAGGTGCGCCGCACGATGCCAAACAGCAGCAGCGCCGAGACGAGGTGCAACGCGAGGTTCACCACGTGATAGCCGTAGACGTCGTAACGTCCCCAGGCGTAATTCAAAGCCACGCTGAGCGCGACGACCGGGCGCCGCGACAGCGGACTTTGCGGCATTCCCCAGGAAGCTTGCCCCACGCCGGAAAGCTGCCGGACATGTGGATTGTCTTTGATGGCAGGGAAATCGTCGAAGACCCAGGTGCCGTGCATGCCGCCGGCATACGCGGCGATGCCCAGCGCGACGATCACCAGCGGCCACGCCGCTGCGCCCGCCAATCGACGGAGATTAAACGTCTGCTGAGGACCTGCGACCACACGGCGACGACACCGACTCACGTGGATGGTCTCGCTCTTTCGAGGATGCTGGCCGTTTGCCCAATAGATCAAACGAAGAGGAGGAGGAAGCTCCCATTCGGCCGCATTGCGATTGAGTATGGTTCCCGCGCACAGGCGCGACAAGCGGAAAAACGCGCCAAGAACTGTAGCAGCGCGGCAGGTGCGACAACTTGTCGTAGTGAGCGATTGCTGGCGACGATAATGCGACAAATTGTCGCACATATCTGGTCGATTTCACTCCACCGTCACGCTCTTGGCGAGATTGCGAGGCTTGTCCACGTCGCAACCGCGGAGGATCGCAATGTGATATGCCAGCAGTTGCACGGGAATCGCCGACACGATCGGTTGCAGATATTCTTCGACCGCCGGAATCTGGATCACGTCGTCGGCAATTTCCGCCACGCGCGAGCCGCCGTCGCACGTCACGGCGATCACCGGGCCGCCGCGCGCTTTGATTTCTTCCACGTTCGACATCACCTTGTCGAACACCGAATCGCGCGGCATGAGAAACACGCTGGGCGTGTTCTCGTCCACCAGGGCAATTGGGCCGTGCTTCATTTCCGCGGCCGGATAACCCTCGGCGTGGATGTAGCTGATCTCTTTCAGCTTCAGCGCGCCTTCCAGCGCGGTCGGAAAATTGAACTGCCGCCCGAGATACAGAAAATTGTTGCACTGATAATACTTGGCGGCGATGCGGCGCACGGCGGCATCGGTCTCGAGCGCTTGCTCCACCTTGCCGGGCAATTCCTGGAGCTGCTCGATGATCCGCATGCCTTGGGCATGGTTCAGATGACGCAAGCGCCCGAAGTACAGCGCCAGCATGGTGAGCGCCAGGCACTGCGCGGTAAAAGCCTTGGTCGAGGCGACGCCGATCTCTGGGCCGGCGTGCAGATACAGTCCGCCGTCGGATTCCTTGGCGATGGAACTGCCCACGACGTTCGAGATGGCCAGCGTGGGATGTCCCTGCCGCTTCATCTCGCGCAGCGCCGCCAGCGTGTCGGCCGTCTCGCCGCTTTGCGTGATGGCAAAGACCAGGGTGTGATTGTCCAGCGGTGGGTTGCGATAGCGCAGCTCGCTGGCGTATTCCACTTCGACCGGCACGCGCGCCATTTCTTCGATGACGTATTCGCCCACTAGCGCCGAGTGCCAGCTTGTGCCGCAGCCCGTGAGCAGAAAGCGATCGACCGAGCGCAGCTGTTGCGGCGAAAGGTTCAGGCCGCCGAAATGCGCCGTGGCGTCGTCCAGCTTGAGCCGGCCGCGCATCGTGTTGCGCAGCGTCTCGGGCTGCTCGAAGATTTCCTTCAGCATGAAATGTTCGTAGCCGCCTCGGTCGACGTCCGTGGCTTGCAGCTTGAGCGCTTGCACGGTGGGACGCACCTCGGCCGAATCGCGATCGAGCACGTGCAAAGAGTCGGGCGTGAGCACCGCCACGTCGTGATCGGCCAGGTAAACGATCTGGTCCGTGTAGCCCACTAGCGGCGACGCGTCGCTTGCCAGAAAGTGCTCGTGCGCATTGACGCCCACGACCAGCGGGCTGCCCAGTCGCGCACCGATCAGCACGCCCGGATATTGGCGGAACAAAACCGCCAGCCCATACGTGCCGTGCAGCTTGGCCAGCGTGGCGCGCACCGCCCGCACCAGCATGGCCTGCTCGGCCGTCAATTCGCCGGAGTCGGAGTCACGGTGGTTGCCCGCGGCGGCCTGCTCGCTCTCCAGGCAACTGGCCAGCAGATGGGCGATCACCTCGCTATCGGTCGCCGAGCGGAAGCGATAGCCTTGCGTTTCGAGTGCCTGCTTGAGCGGCCGGTAGTTTTCGATCACGCCGTTGTGGGCGATGGCGACGAGGTCGTTGCCGCCGATGTGCGGATGGGCGTTTTCATCGGTGGCGGCTCCGTGCGTGGCCCAGCGCGTATGGCCGATGCCAACCGTGCCCGCGGCGGGCCGCCGCACCAGCAATTCGTGGAGCCGGTCGATCCGGCCGGCCGCCTTGGCCACCGCAAAGTGCCCGTCGGGCGTGATCGTGGCCACGCCCGCACTGTCGTAGCCGCGGTACTCGAGCCGGCGGAGGCCCTGCACCAAAAAGTTCTGAGCCGACTGGCCGCCGATATATCCGACAATTCCGCACATGAGTCACCTTCCCTTGGCCCGCCGGCGCCTGTACGGGGCGGAGTCTAGCAGATCGCGGACGGACGACAAAAGCCAGCTCGGCCTCCCCGGCGCGGGCGAGCCCGACATTTCGGCCCCGGCGCGCAGGGCTTCTGCATTCTATGCCACTGCGGGCAGTGCGGCATTTCGGGCCGGTTTTCGCCGGAGAATTTCGTGTAGAATACTCGCGACGGTGCTTCGACGCGCAGTGATTCGAAAGGCGGTGCCGCCAGTGGCTGGCCTCAAAAGTTATGTGGTCATTCCCGCTCGCCTGGCCTCCACGCGGCTGCCACGCAAGCTGCTGTTGGCCGAGACGGGCAAACCGGTCATTCAGCACACCTACGAGTCGGCCCGGCGAGCCCGGAAGCCGCAAGGGATCTGCATCGCCACCGACCATGACGAGATTCTGCAAGCCGTCAACGCCTTCGGCGGCATGGTCCGCATGACTAGCGCCGACTGTGCCAGTGGCACGGATCGCGTGGCCGAAGTCGCGCGGGGGCTGCCCGAGGCGGACATTATCGTCAACGTGCAAGGCGACGAGCCGGAAATCGCCGGCGAAGCGATCGATTGCGCCATCGAGCTGCTGGAGACGTCGCCCGAGATCAATATGTCGACGTTGGCCACGCCCATTCGCTGCCGCGAGCTGCTGCTCGATCCGGCCTGCGTCAAAGTCGTGTTCGACCATCGGCATCGGGCCATGTACTTCAGCCGCAGCCCAATTCCGCACGCCCGCGAGTGGAGCGACGATTTCTTCCACGCTCCGCTGCCGGTTTTTTATCAGCACATCGGGCTGTATGCTTATCGGCGCGAATTCCTGTTGCGGATGGCAACGCTGCCGCCGGCTGATCTGGAGCAAGTGGAGAAACTGGAGCAATTGCGCGTGCTCGCGGCCGGCCACGCAATTGCCGTGGCCGTGGTGCCGCAGGCGGCTCGCGGCATCGACACCTGGCCCGACTATCGGGCGTTTGTCGACCGCCAGCTAGCACGGTAAGATGAGCAAGTGCGGCGCGAGGGCCATTCTCGCGCGCTTCGTCGCCGGCCGATCGCTGGCGGCAGGATGCAACCGGACCCCCTCCACTTCTTGCAGGATGACAAACTCCCCGATGGCTAAGCACATTTTCGTAACCGGCGGCGTGGTCAGTTCTTTGGGGAAAGGACTCACCAGCGCGTCGGTCGGCATGCTGCTCGAACAGCGGGGGCTGCGCGTGCGGATGCAAAAGCTCGACCCCTACATCAACGTTGACCCGGGCACGATGAGCCCCTACCAGCACGGCGAGGTCTACGTGCTGGACGACGGCAGCGAAACCGACCTGGACCTGGGCCATTACGAGCGCTTCACCCACAGCCCGCTCACGCGCGACAGCAACTACACGACCGGCCAGATCTACCAGTCGGTCATCAACAAAGAGCGACGCGGCGAGTTCCTGGGCAAGACCGTGCAGGTGATTCCCCACATCACCAACGAAATCAAGGGCGTGATCCATAAGCTGGCCCGCGAAGACGTGGATGTCGTCATCACCGAGATCGGCGGCACGGTGGGCGACATCGAAAGTCAGCCGTTTCTCGAGGCCATCCGCCAGTTCTCGCTCGACGTCGGCAAGGAAAACTGCCTCTATATCCACTTGACGCTCGTGCCCTACCTCAAGGCCGCCAGCGAGCTGAAGACCAAGCCCACACAGCACTCCGTGGGCCTGCTGCGGCAGATCGGCATTCAGCCGGACGTGCTCATTTGCCGCACCGAGCGGGGCATGAGCCGCGAAGACCGCGAGAAGATCGCGCTGTTCTGCAATGTGCCGCTGGAAGCGGTGATCGAGGAGCGGGACAAGGATTTTTCCATCTACGAAGTGCCGCTAAGCCTGGTGGACAACCGGCTGGACGACTTGATCGTGCGTCGCATGTCGCTGGTGGCGGCCCCGCTGGAATTGAACCAGTGGCGCGAGCTGCTGCACAAGCTGCGCAACCCGGAGCACGAAATCAGCATCGCCGTGGTCGGCAAATATGCCGAGCATCGCGATGCCTACAAGTCGATTTACGAAGCCCTGGATCATGCCGGCATCGCGCATTTGGCGCAGATCCGCATCCAAAGCATCCAGAGCGAATCGATCGAGCGCGAAGGCCCCGAACGGCTGCTGACGGGCTTTGACGGCTTGCTCGTGCCCGGCGGCTTCGGCGAGCGCGGAATTGAAGGCAAGGTCGACGCGATCCGCTTTGCCCGCGAGCGCGAGATTCCGTTCCTGGGCATCTGCCTCGGCATGCAATGCGCGGTGATCGAGTTCGCCCGGCACGAAGTCGGCCTGGAGGGCGCGCATTCCACCGAGTTCAACAAGAACACCAGCCATCCGGTGATCTGCCTGCTGGATGAGCAGCGCACGATTACCGACAAGGGCGGCACCATGCGATTGGGGGCTCAAGCCGCAGTGCTCGATCCCGGCAGCAAGTCGGCCGCCGCCTACGGCGGGGCATTCATTTCCGAACGCCACCGGCACCGCTACGAGTTCAACAACATTTATCGTCAGCAGTTCGAGGCGCACGGCATGCAGTTCGCCGGTAAGAGCCCCGACGGCTCGCTGGTGGAGATCGTCGAGTTGCCGGGCCATCCCTGGTTCGTGGCCGTGCAGTTCCATCCCGAGTTCAAGAGCAAGCCGACGCGGGCACAGCCGCTATTCTCGGGCTTTATTGCGGCTGCGATCGAGCGGCATGCCTTGCGTAACGAACGCGCCAAGGAATTGGAAACGCCGTAGGCTCGGCCGAAAAATAACTTCCGTTTTTCTGGCCCCTCACCTAACCTCTCCCGCAGGGAGAGGGATCGTGGAGAAGTTATTTTTTGGCCGAACCCATAGTGAGGTGACCTGTGGAGGAAGCATCGGGCGAAACGCCGAAGTTGCACATCGACGAGGACTGGAAGAGCCAGGCCCAGGCCGAAAAAGAGCGGCTGGAGCAAGCGAAGTCTGCCGGCAAAAAAGCGGAGCCTGCTGCTACTCAGTCGCAGCCTGCACCGCAAACCGAACCGGCCACCGCAGGCTCGTCATCGGCCGAGCACCAGCACCAACTTCCGCCGGCCACTTTGGCCGTGCTCGTTACGACGCTGGCCACGCAAGTCATGATGCTGCTGGGCCAGATTCCCAGTCCCCTGTCGGGCAAGGCCGAAATCGACTTGCCGCAAGCCCAGCACTTTATCGACACGCTGGCCATGCTCGAAGAAAAAACAGCCGGCAATCGCACGCCCGAAGAAACCCGGCTATTCGACAACCTCCTGCACGAACTGCGGATGTTTTACGTGCAGGTCAGCCGAGAAACGTAATCAGTTGCGAGCCAAGATCGGCAGCCAGGTGCAGAGGAAGTAGGCACGCGGGGCGGCCAGGTCGAGCACCGTTTGCAATTCGCTGCCTCGCGATTGCGCGCTGTGCGAAGCTAGCAGCCCCTCGAATAGCGCAAATGGCCGCTTGTACTTCACTACTTTGGTCTTCTTTTTGTCGAGCCCCGCCAAGGTTGCCACTCGGTCGATCGCCTCTTCGATGAATCCTTCCTTGTCCACCAGGCCGTTGGCCAGCGCCTGGTCGGTATCGAAGACCTGGCCGGTGGCGATCTTATCCAGTTCTTCGGGATGAGCCTTGAACCGCGGCCGACCGTCGCGGACGATCTTCTTGAACCGTGAAAAGCTGTCGTCCACCAATTGCTGCAAGGCCTTCTTTTCCTCGGGCGTCATCGCCCGGGTGAACGAGCCCATCTGCTTCAGCGGGCCGCTCTTGATCGAGTCGTCGCTGACGTCGGCGCGTTTCAGCAGGCCCGACAGGTCGTAGTGCGGAATAATCACGCCGATCGAGCCGGTCCACGTGGTCGGCTCGGCAAAGATCGACTCGGGCGTATCGCCCACGGCCATCGACACATAGTATCCGCCGCTGGCTGCCAGCCCGCCCATGCTCACGACCAGCGGCAGCGGCTTGCCCTCGTTTTCCTTCTGCTTGTCGGCTTTCAGCTTGAGCAGGTGATGGTAGATGTAGTCGCTGCCGGTGACGGTGCCGCCGGGCGAATCGACGCGGAGCACGATGGCCTTGACGTGCTTGTCGTCGCGCACGTGGTCGATTTGCTTTTTGACAAAGCCGTCGCCTTCGATAATCGTGCCTTCGACCGTGATGATGGCGATTTTGTCCTTGCCGTGCTCGTCCAGCGAGTGGTAGGTCTCTTCGATCACGCTGTCGCTGCCGCCGGTTAGTAACGTCAAGCCGGCAAACACCAGCAGGATCACGCAGCCAAATCCTAGGATCAGGCTGAAAAATCCAAACAGCATCATGAACAACCGCCGCAGCAAGCGCGGCCGCTGCGGCACGACCACGACCGACGGGGAAACGCTCTGCGGTTGCGACTCGGTCATGGGGTGATTCACCAGACGGGGGAAGGAAAAGATGCAAGGCTGCCGAAGTTGGCCCGGCACGGCTGCCGCCGGCTCGATCAGCAGCCAGCCGGGCCGGCCGCGGGCCGAGGTATTGTAGTCGACCACCCACGTCGGGCAACCGCTCCCCCTCGCCTATGCTGTTGCCAGGGCGAGCCTTGGGGGAGTAAGCTAGGCCCCGGGCCGGCGTGCGCGCCGGCGGGATCATAGGTTCCGGGCCAATGCGCAAGGAGACGACGGAGTGTTTGTCGCGGCCTCAACGGAGTGTTTTTCGACCTTGCCCCTGGAGACCGCCTTGCAGCGGCTGGTCGACCTGGAATTTACGCGGGTCGAGATCTGCCTGCACGAAAAGGGCAATCAGCTCAAGCCCTCGGAAGTGCATGCCAACTTGGAGCAGGCGATTCACGCCTGCCGCGATACGCAGCGTCTGACGCCGGTGGCCTATAGCCTCGACATCGACGCACCGGAAAGCGACTACTACCAGCAGTTTGCCTCGTGCTGCAAGCTGGCCAAGGCCACGAAGGTGGTCATCATCACCGTCCCCTCGGCCGAGTTGGGCACGCCCTTCAATGCCGAGATCGAGCGGCTGCGCGAGTTGGTGCGCATCGCCACGCTCGAAGGCGTGGTCGTGGGGCTCAAGACGCAAGTCGGCCGCATGACGCAGGACCCGACCACGGCCATGGTCTTGTGCGACAACGTCAAGGGGCTGGCCATCACGCTCGACCCCAGCCACTACGTCTACACCCCGCTCTCGAATAACGACTACGATTGCCTGCTCAAGTACGTCTGCCATCTGCAACTCCGCGACACCAGCAAGCAGAAGCTGCAAGTGCGCGTCGGCCAGGGCGAAATCGAGTATGGCCGGCTGATCACGCAGCTCGCCAAGTTCCGCTACAACCGCGCGCTGTGCGTCAACATTCTCGACATCGACAACGAAGACGTGGATCACATGGCCGAGATGCGCAAAATGCGCCTACTGCTGGAAAGCCTGCTCTAAGCGGCCGGTCGTGGTTGATCGAGCGGCATTGTTGTGGGTGCCATGCCCACGCCGCGTGGGCATGCCGAGCATAGGACCACATGCCCACGAAGCGTGGGCATGGCACCCGGCTAGGGATGGCGTTCTTATTTGACATTCCTATGCATAGTCCGAGCGATTTGCAGAGCGACGTGCGGCTGGCGGCCGGCGCGGTAGGCCCTCGCTATCTGGTGCGCTTCGACCCCAAACGGGTTTCGCACCACTTCACCGACGTGCTGATCATCGGCGGCGGACTGGCCGGCCTGCGGGCCGCCTTGGCCATCGATCCGAACATGAGCGTGCTGGTCATCACCAAGGACAGCCTGCTGCAATCCAACAGCAATTATGCCCAAGGCGGCATTGCCGGCGTGCTCGATCCCGAGGATCGCTTCGAAAACCACGTGGCCGACACGCTGCGGGCCGGCGGCCAGTTGTGCGATCGCGAAGTCGTGGAAATGGTCGTGCGCGAAGCGCCCGAGCGGATCGGCGAGCTAATGGCCTGGGGCGCCCACTTCGACCAGGAGGCCGGCTCGCTGGCTTTGGGCCGAGAGGGCGGCCATAGCCACGACCGCATCGTTCACGCCCTGGGCGATGCCACCGGCAAAGAAGTCATGCGGGCCGTCATCGATCGCGCCCGCGCGCTGCCGAACCTGGTCACCTGGCAGGACACCTTTACGCTCGACTTGCTCACGGCCGACGGCGCCTGCCGCGGCGCGCTCGTCTGGAACGCCGCCCACGGCAAGACGCTGGTCTGGGCCAAGCAAACGATCCTTTGCACCGGCGGCGCCGGCCAGCTCTATCGCGAAACCACGAACCCCGAGGTGGCCACCGGCGACGGCTATGCCCTGGCCTATCGGGCCGGCGCTCAGCTCCGCGACATGGAGTTCATGCAGTTCCATCCCACGGTGTTGTACATCGCCGGCAGCAGCCGCAATCTCATTACGGAAGCCATGCGCGGCGAAGGGGCGCACCTGGTCGATCGGGCCGGCCATCGCTTCATGGGCGAGTACGACGCGCGCGGCGAGCTGGCTCCACGCGACGTGGTGAGCCAGGCCATCGTCACGCAAATGGAAAAAACCCGGCATCCGAACGTGTACCTCGATCTGTCGCACCTGGATCCCGACCGCATTCGTCGGCGGTTTCCGGGCATCTCGGCCATTTGCGCCGAATTTGGCATCGACATTACGCGCGACTGGATTCCCGTGCGGCCCGGCGCGCATTACATGATCGGCGGCGTCACCGTCGATCAGCAGGGCCGCACCACGCTGCCGGGCTTGTGGGCGGCCGGCGAAGTCACCAGCAGCGGCCTGCACGGCGCCAATCGCCTGGCCTCGAACAGCCTGCTCGAAGGGCTCGTCTTCGGCGCCCATGCCGGACTGGGGGCCGGCGCGGCCGCCGCCGCGATCGCCGACGACTTTCGGGCCTTGCCCCTGGCCAGCGCCCCCCAGCCGGAACCCATCGAACCGCTCGACCTGGGCGATATCCGCAATTCGCTCAAGAGCCTCATGTGGCGCAATGCCGGTGTCCGCCGCGACGAGACCGGCCTGGCGGAAGCGTCCGAAACGATCGAGCACTGGTGCGGCTACGTCCTCAAGCGGCAATTCAACGACCCGCCGGGCTGGCAATTGCAAAACATGCTCTGCGTCGCCCAGCTGATGATCGCCGCGGCCTTGCATCGCCGCGAAAGCCGGGGCGTGCACTTACGTTCCGACTTTCCCGCCCTCGACAACGCCCACTGGCAGCGCCACATCAGCTTCACCCGGCCCCAATAAACGACGTACCAGCCCCCCCCAAGCCCACGGACTGCGGTCCGTGGGGGCATCACCACGCGCCTAAACCCCTGGACAGACCGCCAGCACGCAGGGTATTTTTCTTTTAGATTGTTTCTTTAGTTCTCTAGCTGCGGAGAATGCAAAACATGACGACCCGCTCCGGGCCGGCCATGATCGAGGCCATTGGTCTGTCGAAGTACTACGGCGACTTCACCGCCACCGAAAACGTCAGCTTTCAGATCCACCAGGGCGAAGTGGTGGCGTTTCTCGGCCCCAACGGCGCCGGCAAAAGCACGACCATGAAGCTGCTGACCGGCTACCTGGCCCCCTCGGCCGGCACGGCCCGCATCGCCGGCCACGACATGGCGACCGATCGGCTGGAAGGCTCGAAGAAGCTGGGCTACCTGCCCGAGAACGGCCCGCTGTACGCCGACATGACGCCGCGCAGCCTGCTGGACTTCTTCGCCGACGCCCGCGGTCTGCGCGGCAGCTATCGGGCCACGCGCATCGAAGCCGTCATTGATCTCTGCGCCTTGGGGAGCGTCATTGGCAAGCCCATCGGCAAACTCTCCAAAGGCTTTCGGCAGCGCGTGGGCATGGCCCAGGCGTTGCTGCACGAGCCCGAGGTACTGATCCTCGACGAGCCCACGGCCGGCTTGGATCCGAATCAGATTCGCGAGGTCCGCAACACGATCCGCAAGCTGGGCGAGACCAAGACCATTCTGCTCTCGACTCACATCCTGCAGGAAGTCGCGGCGATGGCCAGCCGCGTACTCTTCATCAACGAGGGCCGCTTGAAGTTCGACGGCGCCCCCGACGAACTGACCCGCGACGGCAAACCCCTCGACGAGCACTTCCACGACCTCAGCGCCGACGCCGTGGCATAAGCCGCACGCGTGCTTGCCGCCATCAGCTTATTGGACTTCCTTCGCCACCTTCAGGACTGGAGTAGGGCGATGGCCTTGTCCAGGCCGCCAATCGAATTGGCGAACTGAGCCGCCTTGCGAATCTCGCCGACCCCGAAGCTTCCGTTGGCTTGAGGCTCCGACTTGGCCGTCGGCTTCCGCCCGGCTTTGCCCGGTTTTCCGTTCGATTCGGTGGCAGCGATTTCCGGGGAGAAAAAGGTGTCAGGAACCTTTTTGTTGACAAAGGGTCGCACGCTGCGTATTTTGGGCCGTATATGGGACGGGCACATCGCGCGGCTGAAGGCGGCTACGTTTATCATGTGCTGAATCGTGCCAATGCGCGGATGACGATCTTTAACGACGCGGGCGACTATCAGGCCTTCGAACAAGTCTTGATCGAGGCAGTCGAGCGCACCGGCACGCGCTTGCTGGCCTACTGCGTGCTGCCGAACCATTGGCATTTGCTGGTCTGGCCTACGGCCGATGGCGAACTGTCGCGGTTCGTCGGCTGGCTCACGCTGACTCACACGCAGCGTTGGCACGCCCATCGGCATTCGACCGGTTCTGGACACGTGTATCAAGGGCGATTCAAGTCGTTTCCCGTGCAGGAAGACGAACACTTTTATGCGGTCGCCCGCTATGTGGAGCGGAATCCGCTGCGTGCAAATCTGGTGAGCCGTGCCGAGCAGTGGCGCTGGAGCAGCCTGTTCCGCTGGTCGAGCGGGTCGGCCGACAAAGGCCTGTTGGCCTCATGGCCCGCGCCGCGCAAGCCGGGCTGGATTGCGCATGTGAATGCTGCGCAATCTGAAGCCGAGCTATCCGCCGTGCGTCGTAGCATTGGCCGCGGATCGCCATTTGGCGACGAATCGTGGACTGCGCTGGCCGTCGACCGGCTAGACCTCGCAATCACGATCCGTCCCCGCGGAAGGCCAAAAATATCCAATATTGGTTCCTGACACCTTTTCCTTTCAATCCGAGAGGCGTTCACTCCGTTTGGCGTGGTCTATCTCGACATCATGCCCGAGTCCGACCGCTCGATCCGAGTGCTGGTGGCCATTCCCGCACGAAGCAACTTCGAGAACTCACTCCTTCCTCCGTGCGGCGTTGATTCGATCGTCGTACTCCGCTATGCCTTCCGGCCGGTGGAGAACGTGTGGCGACGTGGTTCGAGAATCCTGAAGTGGCCTTTGTGGTCGGGCCGATGGACGCTCGTCGATCGCATTGACTCGGCGTTCTGCGAGCCGTTTCGTGTGGTTACGCGAAATAACATGTACTACTTTGTCACTGGCTCCGGCCAGTTGTACGACGTCGACACCGCGCCGGGCAAAGACCGCAAGATGCGGCTCCTCTGGCCCACGGCGAACACCGCGTCCATCGTCGAGATGATCGAGGACACCGATGCGGGCAAATCCTATGCGTTCACCGCGAGTTCGTTCTTCCACATCGATTCAAAGATCACTCCCCAACTCTGCGATATCGGTCCGGCCGACGAAATCAAGCCCGACGACCCGCTGCCGGTGCTGCGGCGTTGTGCGCAAACGCTGGTGCAGCGCGGGTTGGTCAAGCTTCCAGCCGCAGGCGAGCCCCAGCCGGCGAAGGCAAATTGATTCGATTGCGACTGGGGCCGGAGAAGCTGTCGGGGTCCGGCGATTGTTTGCGTCTTAGCATTTTCGGCGCGGGTGGATGCAGCCGGCGGGGGAAATCAAAAGGGGGAAAGGAAATCAAAAGGGACATTCTAAAGGAGATCAAAAGGGACATTCTACTTTTCGCGTTTGAAAAAGCAGAACGGCCCCTCGTGCAAGTTGGCCCGGCCTTGATCGCAGGCGGGAAATCAAAAGGGGGAAATCAAAAGGGGGGGGGGGACGAAGAAACAGGGACGGGTCCAGTTATTGGAAAATAACCGGTTATTGACCGTTGTTCGAGCGGGTCAAATAAAGGGGTCAGAACTTAGTTCTGCCCCCTTTTCATCTTGAATGGGCTCATCCGCGAGTAAACAGACGATGGCAAAAACCGGTGCGGGAGAGGAAAAATCGGCTGCGGAGTTGATCAGCGAGCGAATTGCAGAACTCGGCGATTGGCGCGGAGAGATGCTTCGCCGCGTACGCAAACTGATCAAGCAGGCCGATCCCAAAGTCATCGAAGAATGGAAATGGAGAGGAACGCCCGTGTGGTCGCACGACGGGATCATCTGCACGGGCGAAACGTACAAGAAAGTCGTCAAGCTCACGTTCGCCAAAGGCGCCAGCCTGGAAGATCCCGCCGGCTTATTCAACTCCAGCCTGGATGGCAACGTCCGCCGCGCCATCGATATCCACGAAGACGACAAGCTCGACGAACCGGCACTCAAGGCTCTGATTCGCGCCGCCGCCAGTCTCAACGCGCTCAAAAAGAAGAAGTGACGGCGAACTTCTCATCCGTGATCAAACCCGGGGCGATCTGGGACGAAACGGCTGTTTCGGCCGGCCAGGACGTGGGATAATGACGCCCGATGACCTGGCCGCTCGTTTCTGATTTCAGCCGCATGTTGCAGAATCCACGGATTGCTTTTCGCGATCCGGAGCTACAGCAATGCGCGATCGAGAAAAACGCCCTGGGGCAGCCCAAGCCCCGCTCAGGCAATTTTGCCACGGTCTATCGCGGCCTGCGGCTCGACGGCAGCTCGCTGGCCTTGCGGGTCTTCAATCGCCGGGCCGACCAGCGCCGGCAGCGGTATGAAGCGGTGAGCGACTACCTGGCCGGCCGGTCGATCGCCAACTTCGTGAGCTTCGTCTACGACGAACAGGGAATCCGCTCGGGCGCCGATGGCAAACTGTATCCGCTGCTGCGAATGGATTGGGCGCCCGGCGTCACGCTCTTCGATTGGGCGCGTGACGCCTGCCACGAGCAGCGAACGGCCGACCTGGCGCGCGGGGCAGAGACATGGGCCGAGCTGACGCGCGATCTGGCCGCTCATCACTTGGCGCATGGCGACTTGCAGCCAGGCAATGTGTTGGTGGACGAAACGGGCCGCTTCACGCTGGTCGATTACGATTGCCTGGCCGTGCCGGCCCTGATGGGTCAGACGAACCTGGAAGTCGGCCTGGCTGCCTATCAGCATCCCGGCCGTGCAGCCGGCACGACGCTGTTTCCCGGCCTGGACAATTTTTCGGCTTTGGTGATCTACGTGGCCCTGCGGGCATTGGCGGCCGAGCCCTTGCTATGGGACACGTTTGTCGACGCGCCGGGTTACGACGGACTGTTGTTTCGCAGCGAGGATTTTGCGTCGCCGCGGACCTCGGCCTTGCGAACGCGGCTCTTGGAATCGGCCGACGAACAGGTGCGCGACCTGGCGCACTACCTGTTCGAGTTGTTGCGATTCGACTTGCACGACGTTCCGTGCCTTGACGAAGTGCTGCTCTGGTGCCAGTCGTTGGACGAGGTGCTGGCCCGCCGGGATTGGGATCTGGCGGTCAAGCTGGTGGAGTGCATGGGCGCGGCCGAGACGATTGGCGATGATCTCGTGCCGCTGGTGGGCGAGGCCTATGCCCACGTGGCCGGCCGGCAGGCGCTGGAGCGTGCTCTCACGTCGGGCGACGAGGTCGAAATCGCGCGCTGCTACCGGGCGAAGTTGCTCGAGGGCGATCCGCAAGCCGCGCCCCTGTTGTTCTCCGCACGTCAAACGCATGCGGCGCAAGCGGCCCTGGCGCAGCTCGAAGCGGACCGCCAGAGCCACGACTGGGCCGCGCTGTGCGCCCATTGGCAAGAGCACGCAGCCATCCTGGCCGATCGCCCCAGCGCCGAGAGCTATCGCCAAGAGTTCGAATTGCTGTCGCAGGTTGAACAATTGCGCCAGGCGCTCGACCAGCAACCGGCCGCCGATGCGGCGCAAGTGCAGGCCATTTGGGATCGGCTGCAAGCCCTGGGCGGGCACGCCGCCGCGCAGCCGCTCGAAGCCCGTGCGCAGGAGCTGATCGCCGAGCATCGCGAGCTGGCCGAATTGAACCGATGCGCGGCCGAGGTCGAGCGCGAAATCACGTTCGCCGCCGACACCCAACTCGTGGCCGCGTGGCGGAACTATCTCAAGCCGGGCCGGCAACGTGATCCCGCCTTGCGACAACGGGTCGACATGGCGCGGGCCCGCGTCCGGCGTTTGAAATCGCTCAACGAGCTGGCCGGCGTCGTGACACTCGAAGGCGAGCAGGCGTTTGTCGAGCGAGCCGCGCAATTGCCGCAAGACTACCATCCCAAGCTAGGGCCGCGACTGCGCTCGGCGACCGAGCGGATGACGGCCTGGAGTCAATTGCTGGCGACGCTCGAGGGCCCGACCACGGAAGCCGCCATTGCAGCGGCGGCCGCGGATTGCGAGCGCGTCGGCGCTGGCCGCTTTCTCAGCGACGACCAGCGGCTGCGTGCTCAATTGGCCGGCCGACGCGCCGCCCTGCTCGGCAAACTCGCAGCCGCCGGCTCGCAGCCCGATGACGCCCGCGACCGCCAGATATTAGAATTGTGGGATCACGAGCTGCTTGCCGATTGCCGCGAGGCCGAGTCCTGGCGGCTGCTGTATCAAGATGCCCAGCGGCGCGCGGCGCCCGCGGACTCGCATTCGTCGGAAGAAAAAGAGAGGGCGTAGCGCGTGTGTGCTTATCACCGGGAAATCAGCCGTGATCATAAGACCTGCGTCTTGTTCCTGCTCGATCGCTCGCAGTCGATGGAGCAGAAGCTGGGGGGCTCGACACGGCGAAAATGCGACGAGCTGGCCTCGGCCGTCAACAACTGGCTGCACAACATGGCCATTCGCGCTTCGAGCGACGATGGCATTCGCGACTGGCTCGACGTGGGCGTGATCGGTTATCGCACCACCAAGGAGCTGAAGCCGGCCATCGCGCCGGCCTTGCAAGGCCCGCTGGCCGGGCGGCCGCTGGTGTCGATTACCGACATTGGCAATCATCCCGCGCGGATCGAGACCAGCACGGAGCAGTTCCGCGACGAGGCCAGCGGCGAAATGCTCGAAATGGCCAGCGACACGCCGGTGTGGATTGATCCCGAGGCCCAGGGGAGCACGCCCATGTGCCACGTGCTGCAATACGCGCGGCAGGTGCTCACCGGCTGGATTGCCGCGCATCCCGACAGCTTTCCGCCGATGGTGATTCACATTACCGACGGCGAGTCGCAAGATGGCAGCCCGCTGAAATACGCGGCGGCCGTGCGCGAGCTGGCCACGAGCGACGGCAACGTGCTGTTGTTCAATTGCCACTTGTCGGCGGCCGAGGCCGAGCCGTTTGTGTTT
The DNA here is from genome assembly GCA_036268995.1 of Pirellulales bacterium. Lineage (GTDB taxonomy): Bacteria > Planctomycetota > Planctomycetia > Pirellulales > PNKZ01 > DATATB01. The sequence continues at coordinate 18,404 of DATATB010000145.1, forward strand.
CCGGCGGCCGAGCCGCACGGCGCGGACCCGTTGGCCGGCGTGCTGTATCAGATGTCGAGCCCGCTGCCCGAGCCGTTTTTTCGCAGCGCGGTGGCCGAAGGCATGACACTCGAGCCCGGCGCCCGCGGCATGGCCTTCAATGCCGACATGGTGGTGCTGGTGAATTTCCTCGACATGGGAACGCGGGCGGCGGCGAATATGAGATAGGCAGAAGTGAATAGTGAAAAGTGAAAAGTGAAAAGTGTTCTTCGAGCATCAAACCTTCTGGCTGGCCAAAGATCGCGAGCATGAGGCGGCGTACCAGGACGCCTGTGCGGTTGATGCCGAGCGTGGGTTGGCGGCGATTGCCGATGGGGTTTCGGCCAGCCTGTTTTCCGGACGCTGGGCCAAGATGCTGGTCGAAGCGGCGGTGAAACATCCGCCCCGCGGGGATGCCGCGACCGGCGGGAATTCATGGAGTGCCTGGCTCGAACCGTTGCGGCGGCAGTGGGCGGCATCGATCGATCCGCAGGCCTTGGCCTGGCATCAGCGGCCCAAGCTGCACACCGGCGCGCTCTCGACACTCTTGTGGATCGAGCCGGCCGGTGGCGACTCGGCTGGCCTGGAGCTGGACTGCCGAGCCGTGGGCGACAGTTGCCTGCTGCACGTTCGCCAGGGTGCATTGCTGCGGGCCTTCCCGCTGGAGGCCAGCCAGGCGTTTACGGATTCGCCCTGCGCGCTGGGCAGCGTCGACCGGCAACGCGATCATCTGATCGAGGTCAGCGATTGCCGCTGCCAGTGCCAGGCCGGCGACTGGCTGGTGCTCTGCACCGACGCCTTGGCCGCCTGGGTTTTGCGCGGCTATGAAATAGGCCGCCCGCCCGACTGGCCGGCATGGTGGCAACTGTCGCTCGCCGGGTGGCAAGACACGATGCTCGATCTTCGCCAGCGAGGCGAGTTACGCTACGACGATACGACCTTGCTGCTTTTGCGGGTCGGCGCTGCGAAATGAGCACTGCGAAGTGACGCGACAAGAGCCGCCGCGCATTACTTCCTCGTAAGAAAGTGTGCCCGCGGCCGTCTGGTTGCGTAATGCCGTATGTCGTCCGAGCCGGATTGCATCGAATTGCGTCAAATGGTTGAAACCCAACGGCTTGCGGCCCGGATTTGGCGGAGCATAGAATCGAGAGTATTGAATCCCGCGTGGTGGACATAGGTAACGATGGCTGCCTGCATCCTACGCATTGACCTGTCGGCCGCCGCGCGCGACTTTCAGCTTGTCGCCATCGAGGCGGGCGTGCCGCTACTGGACCGCACCGGCGCCAACTACGCTACCCTGCGGCGCTGGCTGGGCACGTTTGTGGCCGAGCCAGTGTGGGAGGCTGACGAGTCGGTCCTGTTTTTCATAGCCGATGAACAAGGCGGCCGGCTCGAGCAGGTCGATTGCTCGCCCGCGACGACGGCCGATTTGCAAGGCCCGCTGAAAGAAGAAGTCGAGGCCTTTCTCGGCCGGCTGGGCAAGATCAAGCCGATCACCGAGTTCGAAAAGCAGCTTCTGCCGCTGGTGTCGCAGCGACTGAGTACCTTGCGCGGCGGCGGACATGGCGACGAAGACTGCCAGTTCTTCAAGTGCCGGCGCGGCAAGGGCAACTGGCGGCTCGTCTGGTGCTGGGCCCACAAGCGCAAAGATTTGCAGCCGGCCACGGCCACGATCTGCCCGCGCGAGGACTGCTCGCAACTGTACCTCGTGCGCCGCGGGGCCAAAGCTCGCTGCCCGCGCTGCTCGGCTGCCGCCCGCGGGGCTCCGCCTAGTTCGGCCGGCCGCAAACTAGCGTGGGCCACACTCGTGCTGCTCCTGCTGCTAGGCGGCGCCGCGGCGTATCTGGCGACCGGCCCCCAGGATCTCGCGGTGACGCCGCAACAGTGGTCGGGGCCTGCCGGCAGCCGCATTACGTTCGCGGTGAATCAGCGGTATTGGCGATTCTGGAACCGCGATGTCACGTCGCGCGTCGTGGCCCAAGCGCACGATCGTCGCAAGCTTGAATTCGAGCCTGGCGGCAGCCTGGCCAAGGCTTTGGCGCCGGGAAAAACTTCGGCCAGCTTTTTTCTCGATGACCAGCGTGCCGAAGTGCCGGTGGACATCGGCCCGCCCAAGGCGCCCGATTCGATGGTCGTCGAGCCTGGCAGCGTCAGCGTGGCGGTGGGCAGCACGGCGCCGTTGAAAGTGATCGGCAAATATGGCAATGATCTAGCGATTGATCTATCCGGAATGGTGAGCTGGCTACCACAGAACACACAGATTGCCAGCGTGGCCCTTGGCCGCGTCGAAGGCCAGAACGAAGGCAAAACGACCTTAAAGGCCCGCTTCATCGGTACCCCAGGTGCCGCGCCCGAAGCTTCGGTTGCTGTGACCGTGACGCCGGCCGCGCTGAAAACACTGGCCATCCGCTTCGATCCGCCGAAGTTTTCCGTCGGCTCGCGCAGCAAGCTCCGTGTGATGGCCACCGATGCCGCCGGCCGCGAGCACGAGGTCATCGGCTCGTCGCAGCTGAAGCTCGAGGTCGATCCTCCGGCAATCGCCGAGATCAACGCCGATTGGCTTGTGGGCCGCGAGGACGGTGCGGCCATGATCCGCGCGACCCTGGGCAAACTAACTGCCGAAGCGACTTTCGATGTTGCGCCGGCCGCAGTGAGCTATACAGTGGCCAACACGGTGCTCAGCGTGCAGCCCGAGCATCTGACGATGGCCGTGGACGAAACGCTTCCCTTGAGCATCGTGGCCGGCGGCAGCGAGCCGGTGGTGCTGGCGACGTCCGATCCCAAGGTCGTGGATGTTCCGGGCAATGACGACGTGGTCGTGGGCCGCGGGCCCGGCCATGCCGAGATTACCGTCAGCCAAGGGAAGAAGCACAAGACGGTGCAGGTCGATGTCGTGGACTCGCCGATCGTCAAGTTGTGGATCGAGCCGATGCTGGCCACGGTGGCGGTCGGCAGTGATCTGCCGATTCGCGTCATGGGTCTCACGAAGTCGGGCGTTGAACTGCAGGTGGCGCCGGATCGGCTCAAGTGGTCGGCCGTGCCTGCCAAGGAATATGCCCAGTTCGATTCCAGCAAGCTGCTGCTGCGCGGTGTCGCCCCGACGCCCAAAGAAAAAGAACAAGAGCTTGTGGCGACATTGGGTCCCGACGTCAGCGCGACGGCAATCGTCGACGTGTATCCGCCCGGCATGCCGCTGGCCGAGCACGACACGCTCAAACATTCGGACAAAATCGTCGGCACCGGCCGCGTGGACACGAGCAACCATGATATCGATTTCGGCAAGTATCCGAGCATCGGCGGAGGCGGCGGCGTCGGGCACGGCAAGGGCAAGCACGGTCGCGGCGGCGGTGGCACCGGTGGAGGCGGTACCGGCGGCGGTGGGCGTGGTGTCGGCGGCGCGGGCACCGGCGGCTACGATGGCACGACCGTGATCAAACACCGACACGGTGATCGCGTCGTGGTTCGCGACGGGCATACCGTCATTGATGATGGGCGGACGGTCGTGGGCATCGGCGATCGAACGGTCGACGTGTCGTCCGACGATGCACTGGTCGTGCGCGATGTCCGGCTGCTGGGCGTCCACATCAGTGAGATCACGCCCAAGGACTTTCGGGCCGAATTCGAGCTGGATTTGGCCCAGAAGGGCCAGTATCGGCTGGTTGACGACGATCATCAATCGCTAAGCGAATGGACCGAACTGGGCCCCAGCTCCAACGCCCGGCTCACGGCCCAATCGATGCCGCGCACCGGCGACGACGAATATGATCCGTTCGTGGAGCGAAAAATCGACGGCAAGAGCAGGTATTTCCAACTGCCTTTCGCACTCAAGTTGCAAAAATAACGACTCGCTGCGGGCAAAACCACCGTACCACCACCGATCTGCCGCACAGAAACAAGCAAACGTGGGTTTTCCAGACGATCGCGATCTCGAGTTGCAGCGCCAAGCCGAGCGAGCCGAAATGCTCGCCGGCGATTTGGCTCATTGGGTGGCCACGTTCAATCAGCAGCGCATCGAGCGAGACATCGCTCCGATTGCCGATGCGGATGAGTTCGAGCTGACGCGGCTGCGCCGCCAGGCTTCGAATCTTTATCGCTCGTCGCGCGTGCCGGTGGCGGCCGCCGTTTACGGCCCTTCGCAAGTGGGCAAGAGCTTGTTTGTGGGCCGCGTGCTGGCCCCCACCAGCGAAGATTACAGCCCGCTGGGACGCGACGAGCAAAACGGCGAGCCCGGCTACTTTTCGCAACTTTCGTTCGATACGGACCTGAATCCGCAAAGCGGCTCGAACGAGGCCACGGCCCTGGTCACGCGCTTCACGACCAAGGACCGCATCTCGGCCAATACGCCGCGCGACTTTCCGGTCATGGTTCGGGCACTCACTCGGGCCCAATGGCTGCGCGTGCTGGCCCGTGGGTTTTCCATCGAATGCGTCGCGTCCGAAAAAGACTGGGCGCCCGACGAGCTCGAAGCTTTGCTGCAAGAACTCAATCGCCGCTATCCGGCCGAGCAGATCGACCGCGACTGGCGGATGGACCTGCTGGACGTGTACGCCAGCATGCGGTCGTGCGATCCACGGGGCTTCAAGTCTGACGAGTCGGTGTTCAGCGGCCTATTGTCGCGCTATCCACTGGCCAACGAAGGTTACGTGGCGCTGGCGGCCAACTTGTTCTGGAGCAATTGGCGTTCGCTGACCGTGCTGTTTTTGCGGATCGACAGTTTTCTGACCAAGATTCGCTCGTCCAGTGCCGATCCGCGCGATCCGGTTGTGCTGTTGCATTGGGCCGGTGTCCGGTTCCTGCTCGACAGCCAACGGGCCAAGGTTCACGAGCGCCGCTCGTCGCACTGTTTTCGCCGCGTGGAATGGGCCGACTTTCGATTGGCCCAGCGCAGCGGCTGGCACGTGCTCGAATATCACCCCGGCCAGGGTGGCGGAGACGAACCGCTGGAAACGATCCAGGCCGCCATGCTCGAGCTGGTCGTGCCGATCCTGCCGCACCGGCTCAGCGAGGATTGGCGGCGGGTGATCGAGTTTATCGACATCCTCGACATCCCCGGCCTCCGCGCCGGCCGGCAAGGTTCGGAGCAGGGCAAACGCTCGTCGGCCGAGACGCTCGAAGAGCAAATGGAGATCATCAAGCGCGGCAAGGTGGCTTATCTCTTCGAGCGCTACACCGACGAGATGCAGATTCAAACGCTGTTGCTGCTGGCCCGCGGCGGCAACCTGGAAGTCACCTCGCAGATGAAGGCCAACCTCGACCGCTGGGGTCGGGCCCGCTATGGCGAAGACGTCTGGCCGCAGCGCGTGAGCGACGCGGTGCCGGCCTTGTTCCTGGGCATCACAGGCATCGACGAGGAGTTTCGCAACCGCAGCGAATACGCCGACGCGATGCTCTACGAGACCCGGCTCGCGCAACTGGCCGACGCGCTGGGTCCGGTGCTCAACGATTTCGGCGGCCGCGGCAAGAATTTCAATAACATTTATCCGTTGCGTTACCCCGGCACCTGGGACGCCGACCAGAAGCAGCGCGAGCGCGAGGGGCCCGAGAAGTGGCAACGCGCCGGCGAAGCGTTTGTGAAATCGCCCCTCGTCGGCCGCTACGTGGCTTCGGCCGCCGAGCGCTGGGAGGCCGCCATGCGCGACGCCGACGGCGGCTTGTCGCTGATCAGCGAACGCTGGCGGGCCGTGACCTCGGCCGTCGGCAAGCAGGATCAGTTGGCGCAGCGCATTCACGAAGTCTACGGCCGGCTGTTGCAACTCAGCCGCTCGTGGGTCGTCAATCCCGACTCGAACCTCGATCGCCAGCAGCGCAGCCAGTGCGCGGCCAAAGTGCTCGACTGGCTCGAGTCCGAGCCGCAGGCCGTGTACCAGCGCGTGCAAGCCTTGCGCGGGGCGCTCTGCTTTCGCGAGGGCGACCAGTGGGCGCTGGCCGATCTGGCCGACATGCCCATGCGCGGCGGGCTGGGGCGTCCCGACGCGCTCGAACACCGCTTGCCCGAGCATCTCAAGCAATTCCTGCACGAGTGGGCCAGCCATGCGGTGCCGCAGAAGTGGGAGCAGCTTACGGCCGGCGCCGGCGGCTCCTGGCTGTCGCTCGACGACGTGGGCCGGCTGGCCCGGTATCTGCGCGACTATCTCTGCTCGCCGGGCGTGTTCGACGACATCAACCGGCGGCTGGTGCGGATCGTGGGGCTCAAGCTGCGCGACGAAACGGCCCGGCGTCACGCTCGGCGTAAATACGTGCGGCTGTTCCTGAACGATATCGTGATGACGCCCGGCGTGCTCGACCATCGACTGGCCGCGGCCGCGGCTGCCGAGCGCGAACGCTTCGGGCTGATGGCCCCGCTGGTGGCCCATTGGCGCCAGAGCCTGGCTGCATCGCTGGCCGCCGGCGCGGGGGCCGAAGTGCTCGTTCCCGCCGGCAACGCCGAGCTGGGCGAACTGCTGGCTCCGTATCCCGAACCTTGAGGCCCGGGCACCCGTAACGACACACCCCTTTACGACCGTCCATGCACGTACTGTTTGCCAACACCGGTGTTCAGATTGTCTGCGTGCCGCTGCCGGCGGGCCGCCGTTACAACGCGGCGCAAATCGGCAACGGCTGGCAGCACTGCCGCTTGACCCATCCGGTGGGCGACTCGCCCGAGGCCGAGCGGGATCCCACGCCGGTGATTCCGTATGTGCAATGGCAGATCCTGCAAGGGCCGGTCAGCAAGCTCTTGCTGGCCGTCGACACGACGCTGGGCGACCCGCACGCGGGCCATTTTGCCGACGCGGCGTCGATGGCCGGCGACTTCGTGCTCGCGATCGGCGGGCTGGTGGGCACCAGCGGCGAGGCGCTGGCCGGGATTCCGCGCATCGAACTCTGTCTTCGCGCGGCCACCGCCACGGCCGGCGAGGCCAAGGCCGTTCATCTGATCGTGGACTTCGGCAACAGCCGCACCGGCGCGCTGCTGTTGGAAGTGGCCGGCGAAGTGACGCAATCGTTTCAGATGCAGCCGTTCGAGCTCTTGAACCGTTATGCGCTCGATGCCTGGGACAATGCCGGCCAGCCGATCGGCACTCCGGCCGACCGCTGGTTTTCGTCGCGCACCCATTGGTGCAACACGCCCTATCGCACGCCGCCCGAGCTCTCGCGCAAGTCGTATCACACCGAACTGGTCAAGGGCCTGTTGGGCAGCAAGGAAGTCGTGCGGGAATACGAATCGCGTGTCAAGCCGGACTTGTTCCGCGATTTTTCGCAAGCCCGGCTGGGGCGCGAGGGAGACCACGTTACCCAGCTCATGACCTGCAACGGCGATTTCCGCACGGGGCTCAGCTCGCCGAAGCGCTACCTGTGGGCCGACGACGGCAGTTGGCTCGAGGGCGCGTTCTGGTACATGGCCGATCCCAACGATCGCTGCGGCACCGGCACGCGAGCGGCCAAGCTGCAAGGGCCATTGCTCACCTGGCTGCACGAAGACGACCGCGACTTCCTGCTCGATCCCGATGCTCCGGCCGAAGACCAGTCGGCCCCGCAAGCCCCCGTGCGGCCGCGGCACGCCCCGCGCACGATGATGGTCGTGGCGCTCTACGAGTTGCTGTGCCAGGCCTACGCCTATGCCAACTCGCTCAAGTATCGCACCCGCACCACCGACTCGGCCCGCGCCCGCGAGATTCGCAGCCTGACCATGACGTTTCCCACCGGCATGCTGCAAGTCGAGCGCGAGCGGTTCCGGATGCAGGCCGAGAAGGCCATTCAACTGTTCAACCGCACTTTGGGCCGCCAGCAGAAGGTGGCGCCCAAGCTCACGTTCAGCATCGACGAAGCCAGCGCCGTACACCTGACGTTCATCTGGAGCGAGCTGCAAATGCTCGGCCAGGACGCGGGCCTGTGGTTCAACCTGCTGGGACGGCGGCCGGATGCCGAACCGGCCCCGCCGACCAAGCGCTTCGCTCCGCAGGCCGCGGCCGGATCGGGACCGCATGCCACGCAATCGTTCGAGACCTCGCACCAGGCGCTGCGCATCGCGTGCATCGACATCGGCGGCGGCTCGACCGACTTGATGATTGCCGAGTACCGCTATCAGCCCGGCATCGACGATTCCGTCGAGGGGCGCGTGCTGCACCGCGACGGCATGTCGATCGCCGGCGATCAGCTCATCAAGCGCCTGCTGGAAAAGGTGATCATTCCGATCTTCGCCCAGGTCATCGGCTTCGAGGATGAAGACGTGCAATTGCTGTTCGGGCCTGAGGTGCCGAACAATCGCGGCATGGCTCCGCAGCGCATCGACTGGATGAACCGCCTGTTCCTGCCGCTGGCCGAGGCCTATCTGCAACTGGCCGTCGACGGCTCGAAGGATGTCGAGCTTTCGCATACCGATCCGCAATTGGTCGATCCGGCCGTGCTCGAAACGCTCGACCAGGCTTGCGTCAAGCTGCGCGGGCCGGGCTACTACAACATCAAGCAGGATCTGCGGCTCACCTACGACAGCAATCGCTTGGAAGAAGCGGTACACGAGGTGTTCGACGATCTGCTGTTCGACCTTTGCAGCCGCATCGTCGATCACCAGGCCGACGTCGTGCTGCTGGCCGGCCAGCCCACGAAGCTGGCCTACATGCAGGACCTGGTGCGTCGTTACGTGCCGCTGCCCGACTCGCGCATCGTGCCCATGTTCCAGCACTACGCCGGCAACTGGTATCCCTATCAGGACGTGAAGGGGCATTCGCCGGGGCTGATCGTCGATCCCAAGAGCGCGGTGGTCGTGGGGGCCGCCATCGAATTCCTGGCGCGGCACGGGCTGTTGCCGCAGTTCCGCTTCAACATGCGCGGCGCCGACACCGACAACAGTTACTACTGGGGCGTGATGAGCGAATCGACCGGCCGCATCCGGCCCGAGCGGCTGCTGTTTCAGCCCGCTAGCGACAGCACGCGCGGCGACGGCGTGGACTTCACGACCATTGCCCAGCGGGCGTTGATTGGCCGCAAGATCGCCGGCCACGAAGATGCCCAGGCCAACCCGGTGTATCTGCTAAAGATGGAGGTCGGCGACCGCATCGGTCCCACCGAGGTCACTGTGCGCCTGCGCCGCCAGCGGGCTGACGACGAGAACGAAGAGCATCTGGAATTGGAAAGCGTCAGCGGCACTGTGGCGGGCGAGCCGGCCGTGCTCGGCGAGAACGTACACTTCCAGTGGCGGACTTTGGGCAACGACCGCTTTTTTCTCGACACGGGTGGGTTGGACAACATCGAGTTGCCCCAGCATTGAAGGCGGCCGGCATGGCGTTCAAATTCCTCGATACGCACGACGTCGTCGAGGCCCTGCAACAGCAGGAGAACACGTCGCGGCAGCGATTCCAGTATTTGTGCGATCAGCTGCACGAGGTGCTCCGCCGGCTGCACCAGCCGGAAGCGGCCACGGACGAGAGCACGACGCCCGCAACCGCCACGGCCGATTCGCCGCCGGCGGTGCAGATTCCGGTTGATGAGCTGCAACGGACCACGGACCACGGACCACGGACAATCGCGCCGCCGGTCGAGACGATTCCGCCCAGCGAACCCGCGGCTCCCACGCGTGATTTCGATCCGACCGATTGGGGACCGGTTGTGCTCGGCCCGCAATTGGCCGGCAATCCGGCGCTGGCCGCCGGCTGCCGGGCGCTGTTGGCAGGGCTCGTCGAGGGCGATGCGCGGGCCATGAAGCTGGCCGGCCAGTTGCTGCTGTTTCGCTCGGCCCCGGCCGAGCGGTATCCGCAGTTGCTCAAAGACCTGGGCGAGGCATACTATGGCTGGCGTGCGGCCGGGTCTGACGACGGGCCGTTCGAAGCGGCCTTGGTCGCCTGGCTGAGCGAAACGTGCGCGGCCGGCGGCGTGGCCAATTCCATCGAACGGGTTCAGCCCGGCGATCGCTTCGACCCCACGCGGCACCAGGCGCCGCAGCCGGGCGTGGAAGTCGCCGAGGTGCACGGCTGGGTCGTGCTGCGCGACAATGGCAAAGTCTACACGCGGGCCGCCGTGACGGCCCGTTGAAAGCTGGGAGGGCGAGGCTCCTGCCGAGCCGCATTCTAGATGAATCCCTGGGCTCGGCAGGAGCCTCGCCCTCCCCAGATACCCGCACGAAGCATGAATCCGCCGCAATTGAAAACGTTCGTCTGCCGCGATTGCGGCGCCACGCTGCGGCGGCCCAGCGCGCCGCTGCGCTGCGAAGCTTGCGGCGCCCAGCGCGTGGGTTTGTTCCGCTTGCAACCGGCCGATGCGCCGTCGGCGGCGAGCGCATCGCCTGCGCCGCCCAGTCCAAAGCCCGTGCCTGTGCGCGCGGCGCCGGCAGCTCCGGCGCCGCCACCGCCGCGAGTTCAGCGAACGCCGGCTCCGGCCGTGGGGCCAGGGAGCATTGCCTGGCGCTATCCGCAGGTCGTGCCCGGCGATCCGCTTCGGCAGCCGCTGCGCAATTCTCCGGCGATCGACGCGCAGGGACGCATCTACGCAGCGCTCGGCTCGTCGCTCGCCTGTCTGCGTCCGTCGGGCTCGTCGATCGAGCTGGCCTGGGAGTATCGCACCGGCGGGCACATTCCTGGCCCGGCGGTGCTGGGTGCCGACGGCGTCGTACGCGTCCACTCGGGCGACGGCCGGTTGCACGGCGTGGACGAGCGCGGGGCCGCCGCGTGGTCGCCTCCGGCCGTGGGCGAGCCGCTCGGCTGGGCCGCGCCGATCGTCGATAACTCTGGCAATACCTGGCTGTGTGCTGATGTCGGCGGACTGGTGCGCGTCGATGCCCGCGGCACGCGCGATGTGCGGCCGTATTTTCGCACGCGCCAGCGCTTTGATTCCACCGGCCTGCTGCGCCAGGGCGTGTTGTATGTCGGCGCGGAAGACGCATTTATCTACGCGATTGCGCCCAGTGCGTCGGGCGGCAAAAACACTTGGGACCACCTGGCCGGCTGCGGAAAAACCGCCTGGTTCGTCAACTCGGCGCCCGCGCCCGGGCCAGACGGCACGATCGTGGTAGCCGGCCGCGACGAGTTTCTATATTTCTTCGCAACCGACGGCCGGCTGTCGAGTAAGGTACACATCCGCGGCCAGATGCTCGGTTCACCGATCGTCGATGCCGATGGCAACGTCTACGTGGGCGTCAGTCTGCTCCAGCGCGGCCGCCGCCCGGCCGGCAAGCTGGTTTGTGTGGACGGCGCGGCCGGCCATATTGCGTGGGAATACGAAACTCCAGGACCCGTCGAGTCGACACCCGTGCTGGCCGCCGATGGAATCTTGTATTTCGGCGACAATGGCGGCACGGTCCACGCGATCGATCGCAGCGGCAACCGGCAATGGTCGTCGCCGGTGGGCGCCGCCGTGCGTTCGGCCGGCACGCTCTGCGGACCCGAGCACGTGCTCTTCGGCCTCGACGATGGCACTCTCGTGGCTTTGCTGTGCAAGTCGCGAGAGCTGGCCTCCGCCGGCTGGCCGAAACTTCTGGCCACGCTTTCGCAATCCGCGCCGAGCTGAGCGGCGAGGGATCACTTCGGCGGCGCTACTGCGAATCGTCCGAGGGCTGTTCGACGGTTTGCATTAAGCCGATGGCGTCCAGGTCACGCGACGAGCGGCCGTGGATGCCGATCACCAGCCGGCCGTTGCCGCCCAAGAGCTTTCCGCCTTTGCCGCCGGATCCGCCGACCCAATCGCTGTCGTACGTATCCTTGGAATTCAGCTTCCGGCCCTTCTGACGCATGAACCGCACTCTGAACCCGTCGACGCGCGAGCCGGCACGCACGGTCAGCCCGCCGACTGCATAGCCGGGTCGGGCTTCGATGCGCGTGACTTGGCCGTGCGGAACGCCGAACGTCGCACCCAGCCGCGTGGTCTCGCCGGAGCGATAAATCGTCTGGATGGATTTAATTGCCGAATGCCCGCTGTAGTCGAACGTCGTGACTTCGAATCCGATCACCGGGCCAAGCGATTCGGACAGCTCTTCGAATTCCTCGCCGTTGCGATCGTTGCCCAGCGCCTTCGTTTTCGTAAAGGCCACCGGCCCGTCGGAAACCGGCTCGGTGTCCGTCGCCGGCCTGTCCCCCGTCTTGGGCTCAGCGGTCACGGCAGTGGAGTGAGTTGCCGAGCGTTGGCGTTTCTCTTTCGGCGAACCGTTGCCGCCGAGACTGAAAAACTCCTGCCAGGTTTTGTCAGGCTTCGCACCCTCGTCGCTGGCGGCCGGCTGCATCCACCAGCCGGCCAGCAGCGCGAGGCCGATCAGAACGGGCACCGCGCATAGTCCGGCTAGCAGGGCGCGGCGCCCATACGTCGCGCTAGCGGGCGCGGCGGTCATGGTCTCGGCCAGCGTGGCCATTTCAGCCGCCAACGCGGCCGGGTCGATGGTTTTGGCCGGCTCGTGGCGGCCGTTGCCGTTGGACGAACTTGCGGCCGGCGCGCTGGCTGCGGCGGCCAGCACCGCGTTGATCGGCACTCGAACGGCCGCGGGGCGATCGGGCACCGAGCGCGGCGGCGGCCGGCGAATCGTGCCGGCCATGCTCGCCTGCAAGAGCAGCATGTCAGACAACTGGGCCGCGTCGTCGAAGCGCCGCGACGGATCTTTTTCGAGCAACTTCATAATCACCGCGGCCAGCCAGGCCGTGAGCCGCGGATTCAACTGGCTCACCGGCCGCGGTTCGGTGTCGCGCACGCTGCGCGCCAGGTCGGCCGGCGTGGCGCCCCAGAATGGACCATGACCAGTGCTCATCGCGTACAGCACGCAGCCCAAGCTGAACAAGTCGCTGCGGGCATCGACCGTGCCGTTTTGCAGCAGTTCGGGCGACGTGAAGCCGGGATCGATCGAACCGAGCAAATGATTGTCGGCGCGCCGCTCTTGCGGCGGCCCGAGCTGGACATCGAGTTGGACCGCGCCCTGGCCGCCGCTTCGCGACCAGAGCACCTTGGCCGGGCACAGGTCGAGGTGCAATTGACCCGCGGCGTGCAGCCGGGCCAGGCAACGGGCGATGCCGCTGCCGACTTGCAAAATCTCGGCCAGGTTTAGCGGAGCATGCGTGGCCAGCGCATCGGCCAACGTCTCGGTTTGCCCGGTAGTCGCTGCCTCAGGATTCATCGCTGCGCTGTTGCCCGGCGTGCTGCGGGTTTTATCGTTCGAAACACTAGCAGCCGCAGTCGCGGCGCCAGTGCCATTCTAATGCACGCCCGGAGCGGTCAGCGAGTGGCGGACGGAGGGCTGCTCAGTTTTTCGGCCAGCGCGGCCACCTGCTGCGCCTGGGTCTCGAACAAGCTCCACTCGGGCCGGTTGGCGTAGGCGGCCACTTGCGATTGATATTGCCGGCACAAATCGCCGGCATGCGGCACGTCGCGGGCCTTGTAGGCGGCGCTGGCCGCGTCGGCCGTCGCACTGCTATCGATCACGTCGCGCCAGAGCGCGATTTCGCTGTCGCACAACTGCAGGATGGCGTGACGGGAGTCGCTGTTTTGCTGCGAAGTCGCCGCCTGCTCTTGGGCCTTGGCCCGCGCGGCTTCCAGATCGGCCAGGACTTCGTCCGGCGACGAGTGCCCGAAGTATTGCAGCGCTACGACGGTCAGATTGGCATCGAGTGCCGGCGCGTGCGAGGTGGGCGTAAACCGGCGGTACAGCGCCGGATCGGCGGCACCCCGAATGTAAGGTCCGTACCCGCGGTGGTGTTTTCCATGGCAGCGAGGCGTGGTCGGATAAAACGGCTCGGGACGGTCGATCGTCAGATCGAACCGCGGCATGGCGAATGGATCGCTCGCCGCCGGGTTGGCGGATCGGGAAGTCGAGGTTTGCACCAAGTGGACCGGGCTGCCGTTGTCGGCCCAGGTGTCCACGCCAGGAGTGGAAGCATTCGAGACTTCGGCATCCGTTCCACGATCCAGCAGCACGAGCGATACCGAATGGTCGGCCCCGGAGGCACCGGCCGGCCGAGCGGACAGTTCGTCCGACATCACGTAATGTTGCCATTGCTGAATCGCCGGGTCGCCGCCATGCAGGGTGTCCCGGCTTTCGGCATACACGTGGCTGCCATAGATATAGCGCGAAGGCTGCTGGCTCGTCGGTGCGAATTGGGTCGTCGCGTCAAACGTCGTTGCGACCGGTCGATAGCCCAAAAAAACTTTGCCGTCCTGGTCGACCCTCACGCCGTCGGGCAGCGGAGTGGAAGTGGATTGCGCAACAATCGCGGCCGGATGCACGGCCGGAATCACGCGGCTCGGAGTTGCCGTCGAGACGACCGTGACAGGATGGGCCTTGACCGGTGCGGGACGCGGTGGCGAGTGTGATTCGACGATGACCACGGGATGAACCGGCGTTTTTAGCGGCGCCGCGATCCGCGGTCGCAGCGGCTGGGTGATCTTCACGGCTGGCCCCACGGCATCCTCGACATGCTGCGCAATGGCGCTCGGCGAGTCATGTAGGTTGAGTTTGAACCCCGGCATATTCACGGCATCCTCGACATGCTGCGCAATGGCGCTCGGAGCCGGTGGGGGCGCGACGTGCAGGTGCTCGACCGGCCGGATTCGAGCAGTTGGGCCAGCATTAGGGACTGCCCCTATCTGGTCTCCGACGATCTTTGGCTCAGCCGTCCTCGGGCGAGTCGCAGCCCAGAGCCCCAGACCGATACCCAATAGCAGCGCCGCGAGCGCTGCGGCCGTAAGTAGCCGTGACCGCGGGCGCCAACCGCAGGCCGGGCAACGCAGCGCTTCGCCCGTCGACCGCGCGGTTAAGAGCGAACATCGCGGGCAGAGGCTGGCCGGGCCGAATTGACCAGCCTTTCGCCGGTAGCCCCAGGCCCAAACCAGGCGCCAGCGCTTGTGGCCGTCGCGATATTTGAACAGGCAGTCGCCCAGTTGGCCCATGCGAGTGGCCCGATCCGGACTCTCGAACGACCGGCAAACGGCCGACAACAGTTCCGTCTCGCCGGGCTCGGGCTGCACACGCGACAATAACTGCCACAGCTTGAGATACTGGTCGCGAATCGGACCCGACCGCAAATCCCGAGGCAGGATGCATTGCGGCCGGCTGGCAATCCCGCCGCTGGCGTCATCCGTCGGCAGGAAGTACACGACGCCGGTGGAAGTCCAGCACGGCTCGGCCACCAGGTCGCCCAGCCACTTGCGCAAGATCCGGCAGCTCGCTTGCCCGGCCGGCAGATCGAGCATGGGGTGGTCCGGCGCCAGCATCAGCGGCTCGAAGTCGCATGTCGGCGTACGCAGATTCACGCTCAGAAACGGAACCGCCATCGGCCACTCCTTTCTGCCCACTGAGCATACGCTACGAAAGGAATGCACGAATTGATCGCGCTATTACAAATAAGTAATCGGGCGCGGCTATGCAATCAAGTCGAGCACCGGATTGCCGGCCGCAATGGGCAGCGGCCGGTTGAGTTTGTCGAAGATTTCGGTCTGCGAGTCGATGCC
This sequence comes from Pirellulales bacterium, assembly GCA_036268995.1. Lineage (GTDB taxonomy): Bacteria > Planctomycetota > Planctomycetia > Pirellulales > PNKZ01 > DATATB01. The sequence continues at coordinate 33,815 of DATATB010000145.1, forward strand.
CAGCAGGTGGAACATCGTGGCCGCGATGTTTTCCGGCCGCACGGGATCGCGGCCCGGCAGCGAGCCGGTGCGGTCGGACGCCCCGTGTACGTAGCCGCGCTTCAGCCCGCCGCCGGCCATCAGCACGGTGTAGCAACTGGGCCAGTGATCGCGGCTGATCGACGCGTTGATCCGCGGCGTGCGGCCGAACTCGCCGAACCACACGACCAGCGTCTCGTCCAGCAGGCCCCGCTCGTCCAAATCGGTCAGCAGCGTGGGCAGCGTCTGATCGGTCATCGGCAAGTGGTACTTCTCGATGATCGGAAACATTCGCGTGTTGTCGAAGCCGTGCGTGTCCCAGCCGCCTTCGGTGGTGCTGCGGCCGCCGATCGAGTCGGAAAAATAGACGCTCACGAATTTTACGCCCGACTCGACCAGTCGCCGGGCCAGCAAGCAGCTTTGCCCGTAGGTGTGCCGGCCGTAGCGATCGCGAGTCCTTTGGGATTCCTTCGACAGGTCAAAAGCCCGCCCCAGCTTGGGCGTGTTGAGCATCTCCAGCGCCGTGTCGTAGTAGGCGTCGAACCCGCGGGCCTTGGCCGACGATTCTAATAGCCGCGATTGCCGGTCGACGATCTGCTGCAAGTGCCGGCGGTCGTGCAGGCGATCGGCCGAAAGATTGGCCGGCAGCGATAGCTCGGGCAGGCGGAAGTCGGAGCGGTTTGGATCCGACGTCACCAGCAGCGGATCGTGCGCCTTGCCCAGGAAGCTGGCGTGCTGGCCGGGCGTGAGCGAGCCGTCGTGCAGTACGTAGGGATAAGCGACGAACGTCGGCATGCCGCTGGGGACCGGAGCCAGCCGATCGACAATCGAACCGTAAGCCGGGAACAGTTCGAGCGAATCGCGCAGGCGAATGTCGTCGACCGGGGGCGCGCGGCCCGTCAGGGCGTAGTACGAGGCCGAGTTGTGGTTCTTCATCTCGTGATGCACGCTGCGCACCAGGCAGACCTTGTCCATCACCTGGGCCATGCGCGGCAGATGCTCGCACACGCTGATGCCGGGCACGTTGCTGGCAATCGGCTGGAACAAGCCGCGGATGCCGTCGGGCGCATCCGGCTTCATGTCGAACGTCTCGAAATGGCTCGGGCCGCCAAACTGATACAGAAAGATCACCGAGCGGGCTCGGACCGGCGGCTGCGCGGCCGGCTCTTCCTTGGCGGCGGCCAACGTCGCCAGGTTCAAGCCCAACAGGCCGGCGCCGCCGACTGCCAGCGCTTGGCGACGGTCCAGCAGGCTCGTGCGGTAACTGCGGCAGGCGTGATTCGTGGAGCGTTTCATCGGTTTAATGCCGCAGCAAAAACTCCTTACTGTTCACCAGTGCCCAGAGCACGTCTTCCAGGGCCACGCGGCAATCGGCCGCGTGCTCGACGTGATCGAGCATTGCCTGGCGTTCCTCCGGGCTGGGCTGGCGGCTGAGCGTGCGCCAATACAGCTCGTCGATCATCTGGCCGGGGGCGCGATCGGCTGCCAGCAGCTTGCCGAGGATGTTGTCTGGTCGGGCAAGCAGAGCGTTGATCGTGGGGCCGCTGACCAGTTGAAAGGCCTGGCCGAGCGTGGATTCTTCCGACCGCTCGCATTCGCAACTCAGCAGCCGCGGCGGCTTGCCGAATTTTACTAAGAACTGCTCTTCGCTAAGAGGTCGGCGGCGGCGACGGGAACTCGGAACCTGCACGCCCGGCAGCTCGACGGCCCGCAAGCCGACCGGATAGCCGGTAAAACGAGCCGAAGTGGCCGTCACGCGGTGCAAGGCGTCGAGCAAGACTTCGGCCGGCAACGGCCGAACGATGGCGTGCGAGAAATTCGTCTCGTCGGAGCTGTTGGTGGCGGTCGGTTCCGCGGACAGTTGATACGTGCTGCTGTTGGCAATGGTCCGCACCAGATAGCGCAGGTCGTAGTCGTGAGCGACAAAGTCCTGCGCCAGCGCCGCCAGCAGCGGCTCGTTCACCGGCGGATTGGTGGCGCGGAAATCGTCGATCGGATCGACAATCCCCCTGCCCAGCAAGTGATACCACACGCGGTTGACCTGCACCCGGGCGAAGAACGGATTCTGCCGGTCGGTGACCCAGCGGGCGAGCGATTCGAGCGGATCGGCACCGGCCGCGACCGACGGCTCGGCCGAGCCCAGCACGCGCGGCTCGGCTGGCCGCCGCGTGCGAGGATTTGCGAACTTGGCTTTGGCCGAAACCCAGACCAGTTGCTCGCCGTCGAACTCGTGCAAGTCCAGCCTGTCGTCGCGGCGAACCTCGATGGTCTTGTACTGGATGTGGGCAAAGAAGCCGGCCCAATCGTAGTAATCCGCCTGGGTCCAGCGGTCGAAGGGATGGTTGTGGCACTTGGCGCATTGCAGCCGCAGACCCAAAAACACTTGCGCCGTGGCTTCGGCCCGACTCACGGGATCGCGATTGGCCCGATAGAAGTTGGTCTCCGGCCGGCTATACGTGCTGCCGCGCGCGGCGAGCAGCTCGTAGGCAAAGCGGTCCAGCGGCTTGCCCGCGGCGATCGACTCGCGAATCCAATGGTGAAACGCCTGCACGCCTTTGCGATCGAGCGTCTTCTCTTCGTTGCGCAACAGGTCCGACCATTTGAGAGCCCAAAAGTCGGCGAACTCTGGCCGCTCGAGCAAGCGGTCGATCAGTTTGGCCCGCTTGCGCGGATCGCGATCGGCGGCAAACGCCCGGGCCTCATCGGCCGTGGGCACCAGGCCCACCAGGTCGGCATACGCGCGGCGCAGAAACACCGTGTCGCCGGCCGGCGGCGAGGGATTCATCCGCAGCTTGCGGAGCTTATTGAGCACGTGTTCGTCGATATAGTTGTGCGTTTCGACCGGCTGCCAATGAAAGTCGGGTCGCTCGGGCACCAAAGCCAACTGCACGGTCGATTGGGCGTTGAGGTAGCGCACCAGCACCGTGGTTTCGCCATCGCGCTCGCCGTGCACATGGCCGCCGATGCTGAGTGCGGCGATGGGGTTGGAGATTGAATACACGGCCCAGCGCGTGACGTTGCGCCGCGAGCCGTCGGAAAAGCTCGCCGTGGCGCGGATTTGCAGGTCGCGCCGCGGGGCCACCAGGAATTCTTCGCTGGGCGTGACTTGCAAATCGACCAGGTGCGGGGCATCGGCCGGATCTCGCTTGAGCCCTCCGGCAATCCAGCCCAGCAGCGTGTCGTATTCCAGCGAGCCGGCGGCGAAGCGCTTTCCGCCGCCATGCGGCAGCGTGCCGATCGCCTTTTCCAGCAGCAAACTTTGCTTGGGGTTCTGGCGATCGACTCGGCGGCCCAGTTGATCGCGCGTGACCGCCAGGAAATCAGCCTCTGGATCCTCGCCGCGCAGCGAAAGTTTAAAACCGTTCTTGCCCTGCTGGTTGCCGTGGCAAGTGCCCTGATTGCAGCCGGCCTTCGAGAGCACGGCCATCACCTCCCGGCCAAAACTCACTCGCTCGCCCGATTCGTCGGCGCGACAAGCCGGTGGCAGCCCAACCGCCGCCGCAAGCACGAATGCCCCGCCGATCATCCATGCCAATCGGCGCGGCCAGATCGGTTGAAGCGAATTGGCAACCATGAGGGCAGGGAGCGCGGGGCTTGGTGGCAGGTCAGTTTCCCTTACCGCGGGGGGCCTGCATCATACCACAACCACCGCGAGAACCACTAATTCGGTAGCGGGGCGGGTCAGTCTGAAATCGGAATTCCTTCGTCGGAGCCAGGCTCGACGTGATCGAGCAATTCCGAGAATGACGCCGCGACGCGCAGAGCATACTTAGCGTCCATCGGGATGAACGGGATGGACGCGACGATCCACGGCCGCTGCCCACGCATGTCAAACGCGAAAAATTCGCCTCCGCCGCTTGTTGCGAACGCAAAGAAGCCAGGAACGTACTCGGCTATCTGGTAGCCCCGGTTAATTTCGATTACCTTGTCGGCAGCCCAGACGATCAAATAGCACGGTTGGACATCGAGCGACCCGTAACCGCCATTGCAGCGGCCCAGGAATTCGAGGTAGTCGCTCGGAAGGCCTATGCCGCTTTCAGCCGCAAGCCGAGTAATTTCATCGGAGAGTGCCGGTGGCGCTAATGTCCACCGGCCTTCCGCTGACGCCAAGAACAGGTCAATATCCATGCTCCCATCCTACCCGTCGGCGCGTGAAAACACCCGGCCAGGCCCGCATTACGTGCAGCGCAGTCTGATGCATCGAGGCTCTCGAACTGGCTGCGCTAGCTAAGCCCGTGGGAAATGCCGCCAAGGGGTAGCCACAAGGGCGTCGTTACCGCAGCCAACAGAAACGCGGTCGCGATACCACATATGATTCCGATCCGCAGGCCGCGCAGCCACGTTCCGGCTGCCGCGCTAAAGGCAGCACCGGCAATCATCCCGCCGAGAAGCAGCACCTGGAGGCTTTCGATTGAATCCATGCCAATCATCCTAACGGCCACTCGCTCGCGTCTACAACTGCTGCTTCGCGGGCTGCGGCGGGGGGGCGGCGGCGTCGAGGTGGGTGAGGAAGGCCTTGATGTGGCCGGTGTCGCCGGGCTCGAGCGTTTTGGCGCGCTGGAAGAAGGCGCGCGAGCGGTTCTGTTGGCCGTCGCAATACAGCTCGACGGCCAGCAGAAATAGCAGGTCGGCGTTATCTGGATCTGCGGTCGCCGCTTTGGCCATCAGCTCCCAGTGCGTCGCTTTGGCCAGCCGGTTGTCGCCATACAACTGCTTGAGTTGAAAGTCCGCGGCCGGCCAATCGGCATTGATCGACAGCCCACGGCGAATGGCGCGGGCAGCCTGGTCGTACTTGCTCATCGCGGACCAGGCAAACGCCTGGCGGAAGTACGGATCGGCCAGGTCGGGGGCGCTTTTGCTGGCGTCCTTGTAGCGCTCCAGTGCGTCGTTGTACTTCTGTTTGCGGAAGTGTTCGTCGCCGAAGCCGACGAACTGGTTGGCCCGCGCCCGGCTCGCATCGTTCGACGCGACACGGCCCCGCACGAGTGTCGGAGGCTGCGGGCCGAAGCCTCCGTTGCCGGCCTCGGGGCCATTGCCCGGGGGAACATTGCCCGCGAGACCGTTGTTGATGAAGCCGTTGTTGACGAATCCGTTGTTTACAAAGGCGTTGCCGCCGAAGCCGTTGTTTGCCAGACCATTGCCGACAAAACCATTGCCCACAAGACCATTGCCCACAAGACCATTGCCGACAAAACCATTACCAACCGGCGGCAGCACGGGGCCTTGGCCCATCAAGCCGTACATGCTCGGATTCGCAAGCGACGGATACCCTTGCTGCGCGGCCCCCCAGGAACCGGCGCCGAGCAAATAGTTGGGTGTCGCGACCACCGGCCCTGCCGAAAAGATCGCGACGCCGCCGGTCTGGGGACCTTCGTTTTGTCCGCCGCCCTGATGGTGATGCGACGACTCGCGATGCGCGAAACAAGCGAGCGGCTGGACCAACATGCCGATCGCAACCAACAGCGGGCACGCCATGCCGCGCAAAATCGTGCGGAGCGGATAGCGGCAAATGCGGTCGATGGGTGAGTGCTTCACGTTCAATCGCCCGGCGGGGTGGGGTTATTGGTGGATGGCTGCGACCCGGCTTGGGTCCGCTTGCGGTTCACGTCAGTTTCAATCAGCGTGGCCAGTCCCTGGGCTTCGCCCAGTCGGCCGGTGGCAAAGCCGGTGTCGCCGAGCTGATCCCAGCTCAGATTGTTGCTGAAGTGCCAGGCGGCTAACTGCACGACCGGTTGATCGACCCGCCCCAGCGAGAACTCGTCGAGCAGGGACCGCAATTGCGGCGACTTTGAAACGGAATCGAGCGCGACCAGCTTGTAGGGAACGTCCGGCCGTGGCGTCGGGTTGCCGTATTGCAGGCAAACGCAGGGCACGGCGAACTGCCGGATTTGCTTCGGCTGCAAAACGAGAGTGGTCAGTGGTCCGTTGTCAGTGGCCAGTTGTGTGGGTCGTTGAGTTCTTGCCGGTTGCGTTGTCGCGTTGACGAGGGATGTGGGGATCACGCTGCCGAGGATCTGGGGCACTGGCGAATCGGAACTGGCGGAGAGATACGGATTGCCCGGCTGGAGATTGGCCAGGGCGACGACCGGGGCGCCGGCAAACACGCTGGGCAATTCGACTTCCAGCGGTGTATCGGAGACGTTGAGCAGCGAAACTCGGGCGATTTCGGCATCGCGCGGCACGAAACTGGCCATAACCTGCTTGTCGGCCAGGGCTTTGAACAGGCCCGTCTTGACCGGGGCCACGGCCGGGGGCTTCGGCGGTTTCGCCCGACGCGCGGCACCCGGCTTGGCGGCGTCGGCCGTGGGAGCGACCAGCAAGCTAATCAGACAGGCCCCGAAAGCCAAACAGCCGGCAAGCCTTCGCATGCTGGGACTCCCCGTCCGGAACAAACCGAGTCCTCGACTCCTGTCCGCGTGCTTTTGAATCGTATGAAGTTGCGAGGCGAAAGGCGAATGGATTTCAAATGATTTTGTGCGCCCAACCCCTGGTAGATTAAAAGCTTGTAATCCGAAGGCTTCGCGCCGGCCGCGGCCGGCGCAGTCGAAAAGCGGGTCGGAAGAAACCTTGATCGCGTCGCCGGGCCGGCCCAAAATCGGCCCGGCTTGTGCTACCATTGACTCGAACCGGTTGCTCATCGCGAGCGCAAACTCAGGCAACTTTTGGCATGGAAGAGAAACAGTATTTTCTTTCGCCCGATCTGGCCCACCGCCTGGCGGCCATCGATGTGGGCACCAACAGCATCCGGCTGGTTATCGCCGAGCCCCTGCGCGAGGGGAACTACCGCATCCTCGATGAAGAAAAGGCCACCACCCGCTTGGGCAAAGGGCTGGCCGCCACCGGCCGGCTGAATCCCGTGGCGGTGGAGCAGTCGCTCGAAGCCCTGCGGCGGATGCAGCAGATCGCCGCGGGCTTCCAGGTGCGCGAGCTGCGGGTGATCGCCACCTGTGCGGTGCGCGAGGCCGAGGACGGACCCGACTTTTGCCAGCGCGTCAAGCAGGAGACCGGGCTGGACGTGGAAGTCATCTCTTCGCAGGAAGAGGCCCACCTGGCTTTTTTCAGCGTCGCCCGCAATTTCCATCTCGAAGGCAAGCAAGTGGCCGTGGCCGATATCGGTGGCGGCAGCACCGAAATCATTTTGGCCTCGGGCAACCTGATCGAGGCCATCTGCGCCACGCCGCTGGGCGCCGTGCGGCTGACCGAAATGCACAACAGCAACCAGCCGCTCTCGCTCGAGCAGTTCGACGAGCTGCTGGACGCGATCGATCGCGAGCTGCGCAAGCAGACCCGGCACGTGCTGCTCGAACCACACCTGCTGATCGGCTCCGGCGGCACCTTCACCACGCTGGCCGAAATGATCATGGCCAGCAAAGGTCAGTTGGGCTTGCCATTGCGAGGCAGCGAGGTGACTCGCGCCGACGTCCGGCACTTGCTGGATCGCTTGCGTAAAATGCCCAGCGAAGCCCGCCGCAGCCTGCCGGGCTTGAGCCCCGACCGGGCCGACATCATCGTGGCCGGCGTGGCAATCATCGACCGGCTGATGCGGCACTTCAATTTGAACCGCGTCGTGATTCACGATCGCGGCGTGCGCGACGGCCTAATGTTGACGATGATCGACAGCTCGCCGGCCATTGCCGGCGACGGCTCGCCCGACCGCGAAATGTCGGTCGACCGCTTTGCGAGCAAGTGCGGCACCGACATGCAGCACGGCAAGCAGATCGCGCGGCTGGCCGGTTTGATCCTTTCACAAATCGCCGATCGTTTCGGGCTGGATCGCCGCGACCGGGGACTGGTCGAGTCGGCCGCCCGGCTGCAGGACGTCGGTTACCTGATCAACTACGAGCAGCATCACAAGCACAGTTATTATCTGATCCTCAACAGCCGCCTGGCCGGCTTTCAGCCGCACGAGCTGGAGTTGATTGCCAACATTGCGCGCTATCATCGCGGCGCGGAGCCGAAGAAGAAGCACGCCAATTTCAGCCAGCTTTCGGCTCGCGACCAGCAGCGCGTGCGGCAGCTTTCGGCCATCTTGCGTCTGGCCGGCGGTCTGGACCGCAGCAACAGCCAGCAAGTGCGCGACCTGGCGATCACGGCCGACGGCGACACGCTGGTGATGCACGTCATCGCCGATCAATTGCCCGAGGTCGACATCTGGACGGCCCAGCGCCGCAGCGACGCCTTCGAAAGGGCCTTTGGCATGCCGCTGGAAATTCGCTGGGAGCACCCAGCCGAAGCCGCGCAACGCCCGGCGAGTGCGTAACGTAGCGCGAAGCGGGAACTCACGCTCGCTTCGGTTACGGCACATGAATGTGCCGGCTACTTTGCGGCTGCGACAGCCTATCGCCACCAATCGGGCATCCAGCGGCGCACGCGCTCGAGCATGCCGGGCTTGCGCTCGGGCTCGGCGGGTTCGGGCGGCTCGGCAGCCGCGTTCGATGGGGGCGGCGGAGGGTGATCGGCCAGCGGCGCGGTCGAGCGCGGCACGTAGCTGGCCAGGAATCGCGGCCAATAGCCGTCGAGAATCCGCAAGCAGTCGGCGACCTCGCCGCTGGATCGCTTGTATTCGGCCAGGGCAATCAGCTTCGAGAGCTCGATTCGCTCGTTGTCGCTGAACTCGAGATCCGAGATCTGCACGTCGTCGATCCAGACTTCGCCCGCCTCGGTCAGTTCGAAGTGCAGGCTGACGCCCGACAGGCCTTCGGGCAGATCGCGAACTTGAAACACGTGTTGGGCCCAAGTGTCGGTGAGCGTACACACCGAGCCGGCGTCGTCGGGCCCGCGCATGTGGCTTTGGCCGGGCCCCAGCCCCTGCACGGACATGCGCACCGCGGGGCGCGGCGCCTGGTTGGCGCCGCGCAGCCACACCGATACCGATAGCCGGCCGGTCGGCCGCGGTGCAAACGCCACGCTCGCCACTTCCGCTCCGTCGTTGGCGCTAATCAACCGCAACGAGTGTTTGCCGTGGTGCGGCTGTTGATCGTCGGTGACGAACTTGGCCCCGGCACGCTCGCTGAGAATCCAGCCGGGCAGCGATCCATCGGCGGCCTGGGGCAGTTCGAAGTCGCCATTGGTCGGACCGTCTTTGGCTTCGGGATGCTTGAGTGTCGCGGCCCGGGCCCAGAGCTCCTTGACGCGCGCATCGAGCGCTTCGGCCGCTTCGGGCGGAAGCTCGACGCGCGGCCGCGCAAACTGCACGCCCGGCGCCGAAAAGCTGACCATCGCCAGTCCGAACGGTTTGAGCTTGACGGTCCAATCTCCAGTCGCCGGCGGTGCGCTGTCGCAACCCACCATGCGCTGGACGCGGGCCGTAGCCGGAGCATCGATTGCCAGCCGCGCCGTGGCGGTCCAGGGCGAATCGTTTACCAGGTACAGATAAGTCCGGCTGGCTGTTTGCGCGGTGCGGATAGCAACCGGCTGCGTAGCGCCTTCGACCATCTGAAATGCCACCGGAGGGAGCTCGCGATACGCCTGGATAAACTCGCGCACCGATTCTTCCGCGCCCAGCGACAGCAGCCAGCCGCCGTCGGCCATCAGCCGCGCATCGCGCGTGGCTAGCGCGCGCGCGAATCGCCGGCAGTTCTCGCGGCCGGCCGGCGCGGGCTGCGTGACCAGCCGCGTGAACGTCGGACGGAACGGGCTCTTGGCATCGAACGAAGCCACGCGCGCTTCTTGCGGCTCGTGGTAGAACAATTCGGCCGCTCCGGCCAACGAGTCCAGCTCGGCCGAGTCGTTCAACTCCAGCACGGCGGCTTGCTGCGGGAGCGCGCGCTCGGGGCCGATGCGCGACACGCGCAGCAGCGTCGGCCCGTGCTCGTCGCGGTACAACGTGGGATCGATGCCGACCCCGCGCAACACATCTTCCAATTGCGGCGGCTTGTCGAGATTCGGCTTGAGCGCCACGGCCAGCTCGGGCCGATTGAGCATGTCGGCGCCCAGCAAATACAACTTCGCGCCGCGGCGGGCGGACGTGACTTCATTCTGCAAGCGGCGATAAAAGTCGGCGAGTTTTTCGGCCCGCCAGCGCAGCCAGTGCTGCCGCACGCCGGGTGTCAGCAGCCGATCGCGCAGCTCGTGCGGCGGACCGGCGGCGTCGCCCAAGGCAACCTCGCGGGTGAATTGCACCAGCGTATCGTCATCGCAGCCCCACCGGTCGCCCGGCAACTGGGCATAGCCGTCGGCGCTCAACTGCAACGCCAGGCCGGCGAACGAGGGATGCTCCGCGTAACGAGTGGCCAACTCGCGCACCGCGGTGGTCATGGCCTTTTGCACGAGCGGATTGAGCGGGTTGTAGTAGGGTGCGAGCCCCTGGCGTGGGTCGTGCGTTTGCAGCCACGTGACGCCGCTGGGACCGATCAGCTCGAGCCCCAGGGCCTCTCCGCCACCGCGCCGTTTGAGCTGTTCCAACTCGGGCAGCGGCGTAGCGAAATGCATGGCAGGGATCAACTGCACGGCTTGCCGATCGCACATGCGAAACATCAGCTCGAGCGCATCTTTGCGGATCGGATCCTGCCCGTTGGCAAACAGGGCTCCGTCGTCATAGCGCGGCGTCGGCTCGAGCGTTGTGCTGGGATAGATGGTGCTGCCGTCGGCCATCACCGACAGCACCAGCGCGTTGTAGCCAGCGTAGTCGAGATACTCCAACAGCCGGCTGCCTCCCTCGAAGAAGGTCGACCAGTCGGCCAGCGTCCGGCCGCTGGCGGCGCTCCACGGATCGAGCCCCTGGCTGGCTCCGAAGTTTGCGGGGAACAGCGGGCGATCGTAGTACGCGGCCAGCAGCCGGCTGCCATCAGGCGCGGCGATCGGACCCAGCCGGGGTAAGTGATGCGGGCCCGGCTCGCGCACCCGGGCCGCCAATGGCGCCCGGGGGCCGAGCAAGCGGATCTTGCCATAGACCGCGTGCGCGCCGTCGCGGCGATTGGTCACCAGCAGCAGCGGCGCGCTGGTGCGCGGCCAGAATACGAGCCGATGCTTTTGCATCTGCGAGGTTTTGGGCCCCGACTCGTTCACATAGGCGCCTGAATCCAAACCGATCGGCAGCACCGCGCCGGCCGCGTTGGGTTCGATGATGCTGAGGCCCAAAAACTGCGGCACGTCGCCCGGGTATTCCACTTCCAGAATATGCGGCTGGCCGACACGCGACACCGGCAGCGGATAAGCCTGCCAGCCGACGTCGGGATCGTGGCCGTGCGGGCCGATTTGCGCGAGCATGCCCAAGGGGTGCGCCAGCGGCGTCATGTCGCCGCTGCCCAGCGGCCCGCGCCGCAGTGCTGGCAGCACGGCCAACTGCGTCAACCGTTCCGACCAGCCGGGGCTGGCCGGATCGATCTCGACCAGCACGTCCATGCTGCCGGCTGAAGCTGGCGGCGTGGGTGGTTGATTGCGGCTGACGACGACAAACTGCAAACGTCGCTCTTCGCTGCCCACGACGCGTCGCGTGATCCGATCCTGCAAGGCTCGCCGGGTCGCGCTCAGCACCAGATCGTAAACGCCCTCCTGCTCGGGCACCGGAATCACAAAACGCGCACGCGGCGGCGGGCCGATTTCTTCTGGCAGCAGCTCGACATCTTGCTCGCCCGACCAGCTCGAACGCACGCCGTGCGGCGGCAACAACCGGGCCTGCACCCGCAGTCGGGTACCCAGCGCCAGGGCCGGCAGCTTGGGCCAGGCCTCGACCTCGAGCGATTCGCCCGGGGCAAACACCAGGTTGTCGCGCGCCACCCGCAGTTCGAGCTTGTCGCCGGGCGCTCGCCGCGCCAACAGCCGGCTGCCCTGGTTGTCCAGTGCATAGCTGCGATACTCGTCGAGCAAGTCGGCCAGCGGAATCGTAAGGCTCGTATCGGCCGCCTGATCGGCACTGGTCAGTTGGATGGTCAACCTGGCGGCGACCGGCGCGTGGATGGTCATGTCGAGGCCGTCGTACGAACGGCGGCTGGGGGAGCGCACGAACACCTGGCCCGAGTCGGCCCAGATCGAGCCGGGCTCGTCGGCATCGACGCCCAGGGCCTGCGGGTTCTCGAGCGTGCCGGAGCTGACTTGGATCATGCCTTGCCAGCGGCGCGAGATGGCCCCGCCCCATTCCAGCCGCAAACGCAAGTGCACCACGTGAACATCGTCGTCCGCGGCGGCATCGAGCGCCACGCCGCTCAACACCGCGGCGACGAGCATGCACCGCCACACACCGGCCATAGGCCGGCATGCAATCTGGCGAAACGCTCGGTTCGGACTTCCTTGTCCGATCATCAGCGCGTTCCTTGACTTAGCGGCGAGCTTCCGGCGGCCACCGACCATTGCCGCGCAGGGTGCGGATCCATGGCCGACGTCGGCATAACGGGTGATTTTGAAATGGGCCGAGGATTATATCGGCCGACTTCAGCTACCACCATGCCAGACCGAACTTGCTAGCGATGCGCTGCCAGCGTTGACCGTGGTCTGCCCGGGCGTGCTTTTCCTGGCGGATAACTGGCGTCGTGGGCAGGTTTTCCGTAGCCCAGCCCTTCCAGGGCTGGGACACGCGGCCGGCGCAGCGCGCGTTCCCGCGTTTCGATGCGGCCGAAGGCCGCATCGAAACGCGGGAAATGGGATCGCGTGCAACCCCAGACCCAGCCCTGGAAGGGACTGGGCTACGGAAAAACGATGCCGTGGTCGAGAGGCTCGAAGGACGAGAGTGCCCAAATGGAAACGGTTCCAGCATCAAACTTGGTCTGCCAGCAGTTCGGCCGGCAACGCGGTCAGAGGGCTGGAGCTACCGGTTCGAGCGGCCTCGACCAGCTCGTTCCAGCCACGTTCGAGGGCCTCGACGATGTCCGGGCAGCGGTCGGCCACGTCGTTCATTTCGAAGCGATCGTCCGGCTTGGCATACAGCCAATGACTGGCGGCCGGGTCGTCGCCCGGCACCGGCACGCTGCCGGCCCAGCGCAGAAACCAGCCCGGCGTGCGAATCGCCCGCTGGCCCGAGGCGCCGGCAATGCAAATCCGGTCGCGGACGGCCGTGACTTCATCGCGAACCAGAGGCAGCAAGCTCCGTGCTAGCGGCCCGCCCAGCGCTGGCTGCGGCAGTTGCCACCACGCGCTCAGTGTCATGGCCAGGTCGTCGGGCTCGATCAGGGCCTGGCTGCGGGCAGCACGCCCAGTGCCGTCCGGCATGCGTACGAACCAAGGCACGTGCAGCAGTTCGCCGCCCAAGGCTTCGTCCCAGCAGCCGACGCGCCGATGTTCGCCCAGCGCCAGGCCGCGGGCGCCCAGCATGGTCAACAATGTGCTCGCCGACCAGGGCTGCTCGGCGATCCAATCCAACAGGCCGCCGAGACATTCGTCCAGCGCGCTGACTTGCCCGGCATACGCCTGCGAGTATCCCAGCAACTCGTCGGGATCGTAATCCTCGTCGAGCACCAGCCGTGGCGGCGCGACCAGTTCGGGCGGCAACGGTTCGTCGGGATCGGCATAGTGGTTGCGCAATTCCAGCGGCGCGTCCCAGGCAGTGCCCAGGCTGCCGAGGTGGACCCAAAGACAAAACGGTTGCTGCGCTGCCGCCAGCCATTCGATCACCGCGGCAAACAACGCGGCTAGCCGCGTTTCGTCGAGCGTCTGCGCGTTGCCAATGTTCTCGGGTGTGGCGACATGCAACAGCTCTTGCACTTCGCCGGCCAGCGGGCCGAGTGCAAGTTGCGGTTCGTCAGTAATCAGCGCGGTATGCACGCCGGCAGCCGCCAGGCGGCGCATTAGCGAGTCCTGCGGGGCCGTGGAGGGCGGCTCGACTGCCTGCGTGCCCCACCAGTAACCGCGATAGAGCTGCTCGAGCGACGAGGAGTCGATGAGCGCCTGGTCGAAGACAAAAGCTTCGGCCGCCAGGCGGTTGAAGGCCGGCGTCGCGATCCACGTGTTGCCGTAACAGCCCAGGTAGCCGGCATGCAGCCGATCGACAATCAGACAAATGGCGCTTTGCATGCCGCTCCTTCATGGCCACGTAAGTGCACTGACAGATTCCGCTGGGTCGGCCGAATTGTGCCGGCCGGGCTTTATCATTGAATGCCACTGCTGGCTTGTCCAGCAGTGGATCGAAGCGATAGGTGTCCGATATGGCTTGGCCGGCGGCACGGCTTGGTCGGATGCGACGGCATGGCGGCGTCGCACTGCTGGACAAGCCAGCAGTGGCACCCGAAGAAGCTCACGCACCGGAAGGCATTGCCCTAGGCCACGAGCCAGCGCGTGGCTCGCCAGCGGGCCAGCCACCAGGCACAAGCCGAACTGAGAATCGCCGCCGCGAGAAACAGCGCGATGTCCAGGCCTGTCGTCGATGGCAGATGCAGCTTGGCGGCCAACGATTCGCCGATCTTGATAAACAGCAGATGCGAGCAATAGATGCCGTAGGCCAATTGGCCGAGCGTTACGACAAGCGGCGGAAACTTCATCGCCGGCCAGCCGATGGCCGCCATGCCAAAGCCTAAGCCCGCGGCGGTTTCCAGCAGGATCGATCGGCCCAGCACAGCCAGCGCCGTCATCGCAAAGAGGAACAGCGCGACACCCAGCCACAGGCCCAGCCGCGAGGGGTGGCCAGCGGTCCGCGACGATCGGCCGAGCAACCCCCAGCAGCAACCGACAAATGCCGATGGAAGCGCATCCCAGACGCAACGCGCACTGTGGTCGGCTGGCCACTGGCCCGGGCAAGGTAGAAGAGCGATCCACACCGCCGCCGCGCCCGCTACGCCAGCCAGCGCGACACGTGCAGGCCAATGATTGCCGGCCAGCGAGGCAATGGGAAACGCGGCCACGCTCGCCATCAGCATGAACGGTAGAAACCACAAGTGATACGCGCCGCCCCAGACGAGCATCTCCCAACCGCCGAAATCATTGGCCTGTTCGGGCGCCAAGCCCTTCTTCACGACTTTGAATGCCAGGTAAACCGCCGACCAGGCCAGAAACGGCAAGTAGAGCCGCCTGGCGCGGGCCAGGGCCCAACGCGGCCAGGCCACGAGCGATTCGCGGCGGCCTTTTTCGACCACGAGCAAGATCCCGACGCAGGTGAAGAACGGCACCGCAAAGCGGCCGAGCAAGTTGCTGGTGTTGGCGGCGGCGTGGATCCAAATGATGGCCAAGGCCCCCACGAGCCGTGCGGCGTCGAGCGCCTCGTTACGCGGACCAGCAAGCCGTGGCTGGCAGGCCGGTAGACGGCTTGCAAGCGGTCCGGCGACGTCGATGGCGGGAGAGATCGACAATCAATGGGTTCCGGCTACAGGCTGAAAGGCAGAACTCCGCACGCGTGGCCGCGCCGCGGCACGACCATCGGTGACCTGCCGCCGCAGACCCTCGGTCAAGCCGGCCAAGGTGAACAGCAGCATGTGGACCATGGGAATGATCGTCACGTCCTGGAACATGGCATTGGCGCCGTAAGCGGCCAGCGCGGCCAGAAACAACAGTGACTCGGCACGCGCCCAAGGAGGGACGACCGCATCGTGTTCGATCCGCCAGGCGTTGCGGCCCCACAGCACCAGCAGCGCCGTGAACAACAGCGTGCCGATCAGGCCCGTCTCGGTCAGCAGGCTGAGCCAAACGTTGTGCTGCACATACGGCCGCGACTTGGGCAGCGGCAAATCGGTCGAGCGATCTTCGACGTAATCGGCGTTTTCCTCAAGATACTGGCCGTAGCCACAGCCCAACAGCGGGCGATCGAGAAACATGTTCCAGGCCACCGCCGCCAACAGCGGCCGCAGCCGGGCCGAGTCGGCCGTTTCGGCGGCCGTAAGCTGCGCATCGCGTTTAAAGCTGACGAGCTGTTCCCACTGCGTGGCCACCAGCACGCTGCCGGCAATGGCGGCCGTTCCCAAGACCGTCAAGCGCCAGGTGCGCGGCAGCCTCAATGCCAGGAGCGTCGCCAGGCTGAGCACGCCGCCGATCCAGGCGCTGCGCGTCAGCGTGCAGTAGATGCCATAGCACATTACGACCGCGCTGGTGAGCAGGACGCAGCGGCCGAAGACGCCCGCGCGCGGCCAGAGCAGCAGCGCCGCGCACAGGCAAATGCTCTGGATCATGCCGCAGCCGGCCGGGTTCAACAGCGGACCGCGACCGCGTCCGAAAAACTCGGGGAACTCGGTCGAGCGAATATAGCTAGGCCAGACCAGCGACCAGATCTGCTTGGTTTCGCCGACGGCCGTCACGGCCAGGTACAGCCCGAACACTGCCAGGCTCGTGAGCAGCAGAGTCGTGGTCCGCTCGGTTTGCGGAGCACCGCGGGCGACGAGGTACATGCCGGCCGGCAGAAAAAAGTAGAACAGCAGCCGGCTCATCGGCTGCGAGTTGCTGATGTGCCAATCGTGCGTGACCGTGCTGGCCGAGAGCACGACGAGCAGCGCGGCCAGCACGTATTCCGTTTTGCCCAGCGGCAGCGGCTCGATACGGCCCCAGCGCCAGAGCAGGCAGAACTGCGCCATCAGCACGACCCACAGCACGCGGTCGGCCGTAATCGGCAGCGGCCGCATGTCGATATGGAAGAACGAATGGCCAAAGCAGCAACCGGCCAGCAGCACCGCCAGGCAGCCGGCGACCAGCCCGCCGCGAAAGAACAGCAGGCTTCCCCAGACGAGTGCCACGAGCCCAGCGACTAAGAGCAGGAATTGCATGGTGGCGACGAGCTTACTGCGAGATCGATTTGGCGAGGGCCTTTTTCAAGCTTAGGACATGGCCGAGGGCCGGAGCGCTCGATTCGGGCTGCGAGAGCAGCTCGGCCTGTGTCGGCAGAGCGGGTTGTATCGAGACAAGCAGCACACCCAGGCCCAGGGCCAAACCGCCGAAAATGCCGGCCAGGACAATCATCGCACGGCTGGGGCCCACCGGCTTGCCGCCCACCTGGGGAGCATCCAACCGGCTGATCAGGCTCGCACTACGCGAACCGGCCTGCGCGGCACGGGCTTCGACCAGCTCGCGTTGGCCGGCTTCGAGCACCCGCGTGCGGCTTTCGCTTTCGGCCAGCAAGCTCGAATATTCGGCTCGCAGGCCGGCCAGCCGCTCCAATCGCGAGGCCAGCGAAGCGCGCTGCTTTTCCAGCAGGGTGGCACGGTCGGCGGCCAGTTCCCAGTCGAGCTCGGCCCCGCGGATGGCGGCGCTCAGCTCGTGCTTCAAGTGGCCGGCAATCTCCTGCTCGGCCGCATGCGAGGCCAGCACTTGCGGATGCACGGCCGACATCGTGCCCAAGAGCTGGGCCGTCTTCATCTGGGCATCCATCAGCCCGTCCTTCAGATGCTTGAGTGCCGGCTGCGCTTCCAGCAACCCGGTGGGCGTGGCCAGCAGTTGGTGGGGATCGTTCTGCGAGGCGATGAGCGAGTCGAGCAGTTGGCGGCTATTGCGCTCCTGCATCTGGGCCTGACGCAGCTCGCCGTCGAGCTCCAGGCACTTGCGACGCAAATCGCTCTCGCCCGAATTGGCATGGTGCAGGTTACGCAGCTCGGCCAGGTCGCCACCGACCTGTTGTTCCAGCTTCTGCAGCCGGGTCGTGACGGCACTCAAGTCGACCTGGGCCAACTCGACCGTCTTGTTGACTTCGGCCAACAGGCTGCCGGCCCGAGCGCCACGCAACGTGTTGTAGCGGCTTTCCAGTTGATCGGTGACGGCCGTGGCCAGGGCCAAGGCCCGCGCCTTGCTGGTGCTCGTGACTTTGACGTAAAAGACTTCGGTCTTGCCGAACTCGGCACCCTTGGGCGGCGTGACTTTCAGAGCGTCGCTCAGCTCGACCACGTCCTGATCCGCGGGCCAGTTGCCGGTCTGGCCATCCGGCGGGCCGACTTCGATCAAGGCTTGCTCCAGCACGCCGTGGCTCTTGGCCAGCTCGAGCACGGTTTCCAGCAGCGTCTTCATCTCGTCCGAATGACGGAACCGGCCCGGCGAATCGCTGTTGCCCGCCACTTCGTTGCGGACGATCAAGGCCTGCGAAGCCTCGAACTTGTCGGTGCGGACCAGGGCGTACGTCAGACCCAACAAGGCCACCAGGGCGGCCGGCACGAACCAGCGCCGCGGATACGCGATCACCAGACGCACCAGATCGGACGGGCAGGTCAGCGACACGGGCAGAGGGGCCATTCAAGCGTTTCCTAGTGATGAGCGAGATAAGAAATCGCGGGGGTTCTGCCTGGCAATCGAAAGCAAAGCGGGTGCCGCAGGGCGGCTCATCGAAGGGCGGGGAGGCTCATGACGCACCACAAAATCAAGCCGCTAAATGACTTGCGTCCTGCGATTGACGTTGGGATGCATCCCGGCACCGCTTCGCGCGGGCTCGGGACTGTTGCCCAAACGCCACGCGTCCTGTTGCGGTTGTACCACAGCGCTGCCGGTTAGGCCACAATTCATC
This sequence comes from Pirellulales bacterium, assembly GCA_036268995.1. Lineage (GTDB taxonomy): Bacteria > Planctomycetota > Planctomycetia > Pirellulales > PNKZ01 > DATATB01. The sequence goes on from DATATB010000145.1 coordinate 52,167, forward strand.
TATATCAATGGTGCAAAATCGATTTGCATTCACCGCCGGCTGAGTGAGAGTTGAGGATGATTGTTGAGCGCATCACCAACAGCGATCGGCTTGCCGAGCTCGCGCCGGACTGGAACCGGTTGAGCCGCGGCGTGCCGTTTCATGGTTGGGAGTGGCTGGCCACGTGGTGGGCGCACTACGGCGGAGAATCCGACTCGCGCCGCCAACAGGCCGAATTGTATACGCTGTGCGTCTACGAGCACGGCGATCTGATCGCGGTAGCGCCTTGGTATGTGCAGGCCTTTCCGCTGCACGGCCGCGTCGTGCAGTTTCTCGGATCGGGCCAAGTGTGTACCGACTACCAAACCGTGCTCTGCAAGCCGGGCTGGGAATCACGCGTGTCGGCCGAACTGGCCGATTGGCTCTGCGCCCGCGCGGGGCGGCCGGCGGCCGGCGGCTGGGACCAGTTGGAGCTGGGCGGCGTCGATGCCGGCAACGTGATGATGCGCTCGCTGACGGAAAATCTGGCCCAGCGCGGCGCGCTGGCTCATTGCCGCGCCGGGCAGCCGTGCTGGCGCGTGAATCTGCCGGGCAGTTGGGAAGAATACACGGCCACGCTCAGCAAGAGCCACCGCAAAGAGCTGCGCGGCTGCCGCCGCCGCTATTTCGACACCGGGCGCGCCACGCTGCATACCGTGGCCGACAGTGCCGAGCTCGAGTCGAAGATGGCCGTGCTGATCGATCTGCACCAGCGGCGACGCCGCAGCTTGGGCGACCCAGGCTGCTTCGCCTCGCCACGCTTCACTGCGTTCCACCTGGACGTGGCCGCTCGGCTGCTGGCCCGGGGGCAATTGCGGCTGCACTGGTTGGAGTTGGACGGTGAGCCGGTGGCCGCCGAGTACCATTTGTACGGCGCCGAAGGCATGATCTACGCCTATCAGTCCGGCATCGAGGTGGGGGCGCTACAGCACGGGCCGGGCCGGCTGGCCACGATGGCCATTTTACGCGCGGCGATTGCCGACGGCTTTCGCGGCTTTGACCTGTTGCGGGGCGATGAACCTTACAAGGCGCATTGGCGGGCGCGGCCGCGGCCGATGGTCGAAATCCGCATGTTTCCCGGTAAACCGGCCGCCCATCTGCGCTATGGCGTACACGTGGCCGGAGAACTGATGCGCAATTGGATCCATAGCCGCGAAACGAGCGGAAACGTGTGGCTCGACGCCGGCGCCGGCTATCCGGAATTCGGACCGCGGCCCGACGCCGATCCTTGGGCGGTCGCGAAACCGTAAAAACAACGATGAAGGATGAATGCGGGATGATGAATGACGAGATATGATGGCGCCGGCATAAATCGCCGCCTTGTCACATTCAGCATTCATGGTTCCGCATTCACCATTCGCTTTCGAGGGGTTCTCATGCCGTGGTGGAAGCAGGCGCTTTTGAACCTGTACTACCAGGCTTCGCGGCCGTATCGGTACTGTTGGCGCCGGTCGCTGGCATCCCGGGGCAGGCTGCCGGTCGTCGTGCTGTTTTATCATCGCGTCGCCGATCGCGAATTGAATGAGTGGACTTGCCCCCGGGCCATGTTCCGGCGGCAGATGCTCTGGCTCAAAGAGCACGCCCGGTTTGTCTCGTTGGCCGAGGCGCAGCGCCGCATCCGCTCGGGACAAAATCCGCAGTTGTGTGTATCGATCACGTTCGACGACGGTTATGCCGACAACTGCGAGTTTGCGATTCCACTGCTCAAGGAACTGGACATTCCGTGCACGTACTTCGTGTCCAGCGGCTACGTGGGCAAGCAAACGCCCTTTCCCCACGACGCAAAAGTCGGCCAGAAGCTGGAACCCAACACCGCGGCGCAGCTTCGCGAGATGGTGGCCGCAGGCATTGAGATCGGCGCCCATACCCGCACGCATGCCGACTTGGGCCGCATCACCGATCCCGCGCGGATGCGCGACGAAATCGCCGGCAGCCGCACGGAGTTGGAAAACCTGCTGGGCTCGCGCGTGCGTTATTTTGCTTTTCCCTATGGCCTGCATGCCAACATGAACCAATTGGCTTTCCGCACCGCCCGGGAAGTGGGCTACGAAGCGGCGTGCTCGGCCTATGGCGCCTACAACTTTCCTGGCGGGGACGGATTCCATATCCAGCGCGTGCACGGCGATTCGGAAATGGCGCGGCTGCGCAACTGGGTGTCGCTCGATCCTCGCAAACTGCGCACGGTGCCGTTCATCGACGACGGGCGCAGCGAAACACCGCCGGCATGCGCGAGCGCCGACCCGACCCTCGACGGGCGCGAGGCGCAAGCCTCGCACTAAGCGCGGCGGCCGTCTCCGTCCGCCCAACATCGAACGACGCCATTCATTGGATGCCTACTGATGCGTTTCTTGTTTCCTCGCCATCGACTGTTGCCGCATCCGGCCGACCGAGGGCCGCTGCGCGTGATGTTCGTGATCACGAACATGCCGGTCGGCGGCGCGGAAACGCTGCTGGTGAACCTCGTGCGGCGGCTGGATCGCAGCCGCTTTGCACCCGAACTCTGCTGCCTGAAATACTTCGGCCCGCTGGGCGAAGTGCTGGCCGCCGAAGTGCCGGCCTTCGAAGGCTTGATCGCGCATAAATACGACGTCTCCGTGCTCGGCCGGCTGACGCGCCTCATGAAGCAGCGGGCCATCGATGCCGTGGTCACGGTCGGCACCGGCGGAGACAAGATGTTCTGGGGACGGCTGGCGGCCCGGGCCGCGGGCGTGCCAGTGATTCTATCCGCCCTGCATTCGACGGGCTTGCCCGACCACGTGGAACGGCTGAATCGGTTGCTGGCCCCGATCACCGACGGTTTTATCGGCGTGGCCGCGGCGCATGGCGAGTATCTGGCCCGAGCGGAAGGCTGTCCGCCGTCGAAGGTGTTCGTGATTCCCAACGGCGTGGACACCGAGCGATTTTCACCTTGCGAGCCCGATGCGAATCTGCGGCAATCGCTCGGCCTGGTGCCGCACCAGCCTGTGGCCGCGATCGTTGCCGCGCTGCGGCCGGAAAAGAACCACGAGTTGTTTTTGCGCGCGGCCGCCCGGATCGCGAGCGACCGGCCGGAGGCCCGCTTTCTGATCATCGGCGACGGGCCGCGCCGCGGCGAATTGGAGCGGCTGACCGCCGAACTCGGGATTGAGCGGAATGTGCTCTTCTTGGGCACGCGCAGCGACGTGCAGCAGATTCTGTCGTTGGCCAGCGTGCTGGTGCTCAGCTCGCACATGGAAGCCAACCCGGTCTCGATTCTCGAAGCCCTGGCTTGTGCCAGGCCCGTCGTGGCCACGCGTGTCGGCTCGATTGCCGAGAGCGTCGAGCATGGCGTCTGCGGCTACCTCGTGACGCCCGGCGACGAAGTCGAGTTGGCGGCGCGCGTCGACGAACTGCTCGGGCAACCCGAGCTGACGCGCCGCATGGGGCAAGCCGGGCGCGAGCGGGTCGTCCGCAATGGGTCGCTCGAGCGGATGGTCGAGGGGTACCAGGATCTCATCGAGGGCATCTACTCGGCCAAATGCTCCGGGCCGCCGAACGAACGGGCTTCGCGCGCCTCCGCGCCCTTGGCGATGAGCGCGCCCGTGCCGCCGGCAGGAAAATCCTAACCGCACGTGCATGTCGCTATCGCGACGTACGACGCCGAGCAGCGGCACACCGTTTGTAGTTCGGTGTTTCGCGTGACTACAATGGGCCTCGTGAGCCAGACAGATATCACGCGTCGAGGCGGGGGTCTATCGATATGCGAAGAATAGTTCCCCAGATCAACGGATTCTCAAGGCTCAAGCTTGTGGGGCTTGCCGTCGTGCTGCTGCTTCTGCCGGCAGCGCTGCGCGCAGCCGACCCGCCGGCAACGAAAATGAATGTCCTGCTGATCATGGCGGACGATCTGCGCGACTTCGGCGGCGCATTCACTCGCGACGTGGTGAAGATGCCGAACCTTGACCGGCTGCGGGCACGCGGCACGACCTTCGAGCGGGCCTACGTGCAGTATCCAGTATGCAACCCCAGCCGCAGCTCGATGCTCAGCGGACTACGCGCGGAGCAGACCGGCGTCGTCAGCAATACCGAGCGTTTGCGGCAACGCATGCCGGATGTGGTCACGCTGCCGCAACTCTGTAAAGAGCAAGGTTGGCAGACCGCGGCCTTCGGCAAAATCTTCCATCTCGGCGGTGGTAGAGACGTGATGGCCAGGCAACAGTGGATGGATGTGGGACCGTCGTGGCAGGAAGCCCGGGCGTTCGACGCCACGGTGCTCGGTCAAAAAATGATCGAAGGCCGCAATGTGACCGATGGTCAATTGACATGGTGCCGATGGGGCGCGGCGGATGGCACGGACGACGACCAGGCTGACGGTCAGATCGCGGCGGCCACGGTCGCGATGATCGAGAAGTCCAGCGACCGACCCTGGTTCATCGGCTGCGGATTCATGAAGCCGCATGATCCCTTCATTGCGCCCAAGAAGTATTTCGATTTGTACCCGCCCGCGGCATTGCAACTTTGGCGAGATCCCACCGACATCTCCCGCGCGCCTGCCAAGGCGGTGTCCTTTGGCGACCTCGGCAAGGCCTTTGCGAAATTCACGGACCGCGAATGGCGCGAGTTGTTTCGCGCTTACTGCGCCGCGACGAGCTTCATGGATGCGCAGCTCGGTCGCGTGCTCGACGCGCTCGACAAGCACCATCTCTGGGACAAAACCATCGTCATCTTCGTCGGCGACCACGGCTATCACACCGGCGAGCGTCTGTGGTGGAACAAGAACACGCTGTTCGAGCGATCGTGCCGCGCGCCGCTGGTCATCGCAGCGCCCGGCATGAAGGGCGGGCAGGTGAGTCGCTCGCTGGTCGAATTCATCGACCTGTATCCGACCATTGTCGAGCTTTGCCAACTCACCCCGCCGCACACGCTCTCCGGTCAGAGTTTGACGCCGATCCTCGCCGACCCCGCCGCGACGATCAAAGACTCGGCCTTCACGCTCGTCACGCGCGGCCCGAAACTGCACGCACAAAGCGTGCGCACCAGCCGCTGGCGATTGACGCAATGGAGCGACGGGTCACGGGAGCTATACGATCATGACCGTGATCCCGAAGAGAATTACAACGTGGCGAAAGCCAATCCCGCCGTGGTCGAAGAGCTCGCCGCTCGGCTAAAAACGCTGCCGCCTTATCCGGCGACGCCGTGAAGCACGGCTTCAAGCACACGCTTCGCTGCCCGGCTCGGCTCGCCGGGCCTGCGGGAAGGGCAATCGGCACCCGGGCTCACGCTTCGGTTTCGGCCTTGGAGACGAAGCGATAGCCGGCTCCGCGAACGGAAAGAAAATGTCGCGGCTGGGCCGGGTCGACTTCGAAAAACTTGCGCAGCTGCATGATGAAGTTGTCGACGGTCCGCGTGGTGGGCGTGCTGGCCATGCCCCAGACCTGATCGAGCAATTGGGCCCGGCTGACGACCAGGCCTTCGTTTTCGATGAAATACCGCAGCAGCTTGATTTGCGTGTGCGTGAGCTTCAGCGGCTGGCCGTCCACCGTGACTTCAAACGTGTCGAAGTTGATCTTGGCGTTATCGAACTCGTATTCGTGAACCACCCGCTCGGGCGGCGCGGCCGAACGCCCGCGACGGCCCAGCAGATTGCGGACGCGGCTCAATAGCTCTTCCAGGTCGAATGGCTTTTGCAGGTATTGATCGGCGCCCACGTCGAAGCCACGGATGCGATCTTCGGGCAGCGTCCTCGCGCTGAGGATCAGCACGGGTATGTCCAGCCCATGTTCACGTAGCGACTGGCAGACCGCATAGCCGCTCATGCCGGGCAGCATCAGGTCGAGCACCAGCATATCGAAGCCGGCCGGATCTTCTTCGATAGCCTTGAGCGCGGCGGGGCCGTCGCCGGCCACGGTCACCTCAAACCCCTCGGCTTCGAGGTTGTACTTGATGCCAAAGGCCAGATGCTGCTCGTCTTCGACCAGGAGGATGTGCTTCATGCGATGGGACTGCTGGCGGCGGGCGCCTGCGGTTCGGAGCTGGGCACGGCGATCACCGGCCCGGCCGGCAGTTGCACTTCGAACACGGTGCCGGGCCCCGTCGCCTGGCTGCGGACCGAAATCGAGCCGCGCATCCGCTTGACCAGCGTGCGCACGATGAACAGGCCCAGCCCCGTGCCGGGCTTGGAGCGTTCCAGCTCGGTGCCGACGCGTACGAATCGTCCGAAGATTTTGCGACGCAGCTTGGTGGGAATGCCCGGCCCGTTGTCGGCGATGCGCACCACGACCTGCCCGCGCCCGTCGAGCCAACTCTCGATCTCGACGCGCGGGGCATCGCCCGAGTACTTGATCGCGTTGTCGATCAGGTTGCGAAAGATCATTTCGATATCGATGGGCCGGCCGCGGACGCTGGCCGGCTCCAACTTCAGCGAGACGACGTCTTCAGTCACGCGGTGGCGCTGGCAGGCGGTGCTGGCGCAGGCTTCCAGCATCTCGCTGAGCAGCACGCTCGCGCCCTCTTCGGCGCTGGCTTCCTGCTCGACGCGGGCCGCGTCCAGCAGATGATTGATCAGCGAATCCAGCCGCTCGACGTCCTCAAGCATGTAGCGGAAGAAGTCGGCCTGCTGCCCTTCGGTCACGTTGCGGCGCGTGAGCGTTTGCAGATAGAGCTTGAGCGAAGCCAACGGGCTTTTGAGCTCGTGGGTCACGCTATCGATAAAGTTCGCCTGCCGCTGGTTGAGATTGATCTCTTTGACGCTGAGTGACAGGTACAGCACGACGCCCACCAGCACGAGCACGAGAAACGTCGTGCCCACGGCCAGCACGCCCCACCAGTAGCGAGCGAAGTGCGAAGCCGCGGCCGCCAGCAGCACCCAGCCAATGATCAGCGCCACTAGCAGCGCGATCATCACCGCACCGAGCGTGATAGGCCAACTTAGCGAGCGACGATGTGCCATCAAAGCGGCTGAATGTGCTGGAGCCTGGGGTCGATCGAAAAATAACTTCCCGCTTTTTCCCGGCCCTCACCCTACCCTCTCCCGGCAGGGAAGAGGGGTTGTCGAGAAGTTATTTTTCGGTCGATCCCTAGCGGGCCGCCTGGCCTTCGGCGGCCGGACCAATGCAATACAAGTGGTGATCCGCCCGAATGAACAAGTGCCCGTCGCTGGCGGCCGGCGAGGCATAACAGCTCTCGCCCAATTCGTTTTCCGCCACTAGGTCAAAGTGCGGGCCAGGTTTGATGATCTTCGTGACGCCGTCGTCGGAGAGGAAATAAGCCAACCCGCCGGCCGAAATCAGCGAGGCGCTGTAATGCCGGCCGATCCGCTGCTTCCATTGCCGCTGGCCGTCGGCGGCCGCGTAGCAACTGGCAATGCCGTTGTCGGCCACGACCAAGAAGTAATCGCCGATCACGACCGGGCTGGGCACATACGACGTGTTTTCGGTCGTGCGCCAAACCACGGCGCTATCGGTGACATTGCCCCGGCCATTCGGCCGCAGGGCCAGGATATGATGTTCCGGAAATCCGGCGGTGAGAAACACCAGCTTACCGTTATCGACCATCGAGGCCACGAACTGCTCGGTCGGGCCGTCCATCGTCCAGATCGGCGCGCCGGTGCGTGGATCGTAGGCGCCCACCGACTTGCTGCCCGAGAGAATCATCTGCGGCTGGCCGTCGATTGTGCGGATGATGGGCGTGCAGTAGCTGCGAGTTTTGTTTTCGCGCGGCGTTTTCCAAATCTCCTTGCCCGTGGCTCGATCCAGGGCCACGAGATAGGCGTCGCCATCGTGGTCGCCGTTGATAATCAACGTGTCTTCGTACACGATCGGCGAGCTGCAATAGCCGTGGACGCTGGAGAACACGCCAGGATGCTCGAGCCACAGTTGCCGGCCGGCGAAATCGTAGGCCGCGATCATCATCTTGTTCACGTCCAGGAACGAGACGTAGACGCGCTGGCCGTCGGTGGCCGGCGTGCTCGAGGCGAAGCTGTTGAGCGAATGCTTTTTTTCCAGCGGGGCTTTGAACACGGTGCGCTGCCAGAGCGTGCGGCCCGTGTTGCGGTCGAGGCACACGAGCACCCGCTCGGTGGTATCGCCGATGCACGAGATAAGGAACACGCGGTCGTGCCACACGATGGGCGAGGCGTGCCCGAGGCCGGGGATCGCGGTCTTCCAGGCGATGTTTTCCGAGCCACTCCAGCGTGTGGGGATGCCGGCTTCGTGGCTCGACCCATCGCCGCGTGGTCCCCGCCAGCAGGGCCAGTCCTCGCCGCGGGCCAGAGATGCGGCACAGATCAGTGCCAACAGTCCCGCCGCCGTGGGCGCTAGGGCTTTGAAATGACTGACGCGGAGTAAAAACCGTCGCATCTGGGGGTGAATCCAATCGATTGCTGGGAAAGTAGCTGCCATCTGATAGCTAACCGCACGGCGGCTGGGCCGGTCAAGTACAAAACTCGATCCAAGTATAAACACTTCGATGCCGATATGAGAGGCCGGAGAAAGCTGTAAGCCGCCGCGGCTGGACGATTCGTCCGGGCGAAAACGCGGGCTGGGGCGTAAACCTATTCGAGGGCTGGGCCGTTATGAGCTGGGACTGGACCAAGGCATCGTGGCGCGAAGCGTCGAAAGAGAACAAATTCTGGCGCTCCAGCGAGTTCAACAAGATCGAGACGGCGATCGGCAATTACGACAAGAACTCGACCAGCAATCTGGCCAAGCTCAAGGCGCTCAAGGCGATCTTGGACGCCATCTCGGCTTGGCGCATTTTCAAGCAGGAAGCAAAGGCCAAGACCGCCAAAAAAGACTTCAAGTCGCCACTGTCGGACAACTCGAAGAACATCAAAATCGCCGCCAAGGATACGGATCTGAAAACGGCCGGAGTGGTCGCAGCCGATGGCGACGTGAGCGTTCGGGCCAAGATTACGGACAAGCTGGTGCAAGACGTGGTCGCCGAAATCGATGCCGTCTTGCGAGTGGAACGTGCCAAGTGGGGCAACACGACCTTCACCGATCCGGCGGCCCATAACCCGAACAAGTTCTGCTATCTCGTCTCGGGTCAGACCGAAACCGCGGAGATCGTGGAATACCGCGAGGCCACCGTGAAGAATCCAGCGCTCATCGAAAACGCCGTCATCAGCGCGTCGGTGATTACGCAAGACAATTGCAACCTCTGGTCGCCGTCCGGCTTTATCCTGTCGGCGCCCGAGGAGTGTATCGGCGCCGGTTTCAAGGGCGACATGGCCGTGCGCAACGCGGCCTCCCGGGGACACGAGCTGGAAAAGTACCGCGAGCTGCTCCGGCTCTACCTGGGCGAGCCGGGCTCCGAGGGCAGAGGCCTGCCGGAGGCCAGCTCCGTGGTGCGCCCGGTCGGTCATAACGAGGTGATGGTGTTGGGCCGAACGTTCGGCAAGATCACGACGGTGGCCGCCATTTACGTGTTGAGCGACGACACGGCTAAAACGGACATGGAAGCCACGCCCGCTGCGCTGGGAGATAAGATCGCCTCGTTTCAGCGCGGTTCGACGATCACCGACGTGATCGGCACTCGGCCGCTGGTGACCGAGCGGCGCATGAAGCAATATCAAGACCTGTACACCAACCTGCGCCTGCCGATCTTGCCAATTCCCGCGACGGCTGCCAAAAGCCTTGGCCAGAAAATGAGCGATCTCTACACTGACATGGGCGACGATGGCCGGTCGCTGTTTCCGATCCCCAAAAACGCGGTCGCTCACGGTTCGGAAGCGCACAAGGCTCTCGAGGCAGAAGTCGTTAAGAAGACCGCCACGAGAATTGTCCGGGACAAAACGCATCGCTGCCCGATCTGCACGCCTGCGAGATAGCAGAAGTTTGGTTCGTGGGGTCACCTGCCGGTGAGGCGTTGCATGACCGGTTACATTCAAGTCGTGACGACGGTCGCCAACGAAGAGGAAGCGCAGCGGCTGGCCTTGCAACTGGTCGAGCGGCGGCTGGCGGCCTGCGTGCAGGTGACCGGCCCGGTGGCCAGCACCTACTGGTGGCAGGGCGAGATCGAAACGGCCACCGAATGGCGCTGCACGATCAAAAGCCGCGCAGACCTCTATCCACAACTCGAGGCCGCCGTCCGGCAGTTGCACTCCTACCACACGCCCGAGATCCTCTGCTCGCCGGTCACGGCCGGCAACCCGGCCTACCTGGCATGGCTAGACGCCGAGCTGCGCCCGGCCGAACATCCAAACGAGCCGGCCGAAGGTTAGTCTCGCCGGCCGTGCGAGGGGCATTGCTCGCCGTTTGACCGCTTGTCATCGGTGGTCGCGAGCAGCGGCGCGACTAATTGCGCTGCGTGGCTCGATAGTTGCGGGAGGCGTGGCGCGATTTGCCCAAACCAGGGAACGCGCATGGCCCGGCGCCCCACAGCCCCGCTCGTAAGACTCCGTAAGCTGTCGCGGCTGGCGGCCGGCTGGATCGTCACGTGGCTGCTGGGAATTGCGCTATGGCTGTTGTTGGTGTCGAAGCTGACGGTCGAGGAGCTTCTGGCCGCGACGGTCGCGGCGGCGTTGGCGTGCATTGGCATTCGCGTGTTTCAGAATGCCGATCGCACGCCGTTCTATCCGACCATGACGATGCTGCTGCAAAGCTGGCGAATCCCCGGCGACTTGCTGCGCGGCGCCTGGGCTGTTTTTGACGGCCTGGCGCGCTACCTGGTCACTCGCCGCGCACCGCCGGGGGCGTTGCGCGCTGTCCAATTGGATCCGGGCCAGCCTGATGATCCGAAGGCCAACGCGCGGCGGGCGTTGATCATCAGCTACACCACGCTCACGCCCAATACGGTCGTGATGGGATTTGTGCCGGACGAGGGGCTGATGCTGTGCCATCAATTCGTGCCCAGCGACGAATTGGCAATTGCCCAAGCCTTGGAGGCCTGCCAATGAACGTTTGGCTCTGGGCCGCGTTGGCGCTACTGACTGCTTTGATTCCCTGCGTAGTTACCTGCCTTCGAGGCGAGTTGGTCGACCGGCTCATCGGGCTGGAAATGGCCGGCGTGATCGTCACGCTCGAACTCATCCTGTTGGCGCAAGGCTTTCACCGGTCCTTCTTCTACGATCTTCCCTTGATGCTCGCCTTTCTTTCATTTGGCGGGGGCATGGCATTCGCCCGCTTCGTGGAACGCTGGCTATGACCCAGCACCCGGTGATCATTGGCCTGCTGCTGGGCCTAGCCGTGGCCATCGCCATCGTGGCGGCCGTGGGCATGGCCACGATGCGCGACACGTTCCAGCGGCTGCACTTTTCCGCGCTGGTGGTGTCGCTGAGCACGGGATTGGTGGCGATCGCGGTGTGGATCGACCACAGCGATGCGCAGGCCCGAATCAAGGTGCTGCTGACTGCCGGGTTGTTGTTCGTGATGAATTCGATTCTGACCCACGCCACAGCCAGGGCCGCGCGCATTCGCCGGCTGGGTAGCTGGGATCCGCAGCCGGACGAGCAGATCGCCGTGCTCGGCGGCGAGCACGGCACCGGCCCGAGGCACCACCGACGGAGGCGCCGCAAATGATCGTGCTGCAAATTTGCGTGCTGTTGCTCGTGGGTGCTACCGGCTCGGCCGTGGTGTTGGTGCGCGTGCCGTCGCGGCAGTTGATCGTGATGAGCCTGTTCGGCCTGATGCTGGCCATCATGTTCGCCGTATTTCAAGCCCCCGACGTCGCCCTATCGCAATTGGCTATCGGCAGCGTGGCCCTGCCGCTGATGACGTTGTTGGCCTTGGTTGAACTGGGAAAGAAGAAAAAGAAATGAAACATCCCTGGCGAACGGCCGCATTCGCGCTGGGGGCCGCTGGTCTGGCCGGCTTGTACCTGGCCGCCTGCGCCGGCATTCCCACAGCGAACGAGCGTCCCAGTCGCTACGGCCAGTTGGTCAACCGGCTGGCATTGGCCCAGCGCCATGTCACCGACGTGGTGACGGCCGTCAACTTCGACTTCCGCGGCTTCGACACGATCGGCGAGGAATACATCCTGTTTGTTTCGGTGATGGGCGCTCTCGTCTTGCTGCGCGAGGCTTACCAAAAGACCGAGCGCGACGACGAAGAAGACGCCCGCACGCCGCGCCGCGAGGCAGGCCCCAGCGAAGCCGTGCAATTGTGGACGTTGAGCATGACGGGTCCCACCATCATCTTTGGCCTGTACGTCGTGGGTCACGGCCAGCTTTCGCCCGGCGGCGGTTTTCAAGGCGGCGTGATCCTGGCCACCGCGCCGCTGTTGATCTACCTCGCCGATGAATTCAAAACCTTCAAACGCGTCATCTCTTACCGGTTGGTCGAGGTGGCCGAGGCCGTGGGAGCCGGCGGATACGTGCTCATCGGATTCCTGTCGTGGTTTGATGGAGAGCCTTTTCTGACCAATCTCTTCCCGCTGGGCCAGACCGGCACGATGACCTCCGGCGGCATGCTGGCGCTCATCAACCTGGCCGTCGGATTGGAAGTCGCCGCAGGCTTTATCGTGCTGCTGCACGCTTTCATGCAAAGCTCGCTGCACGACCCGAAATCGAAAGAAAAATCGTGATGAGCACCGTGGGATACGTGGTCGCCGCCTGGCTGTTCGTGATCGGCGCCTATGGGATCGCCAGCAGCCGGCACCTGGTCCATCTCTGCCTCTGCCTGGCGGTCGTACAGGCGTCGACGTACGTGCTGTTGGCCGTGATCGGCTATCGACCCGACGCGCCGGCGCCGATTTTGATCGGCATCAAGCCCGATGCGCAGACGGTCGATCCCGTCGTCCAAGCGTTGATGCTCACCGACATTGTGGTCGAAGCGACGGTGCTGGCGTTGCTGTTGTCGTTGATCGTGCAAATCGACCGCCGGACGGGGAGCGTGGATCCCGACGAGGTCGACCTGATGCGAGGATAGCCCCCCATGGACCTGGCGCCCCTGCCGGTGACGGTCCCGTTGCTGATGGCTGCGGTGCTCGTGGGCGCGGCGCCGCTATTGTCGCGGCGCATGCTGGATGCACTGGCCTGCTTGACGGCCGCGTGCAACCTGGCCGTTTGCACGCTGCTGATTTTGCAGACGGCCGCCGCGCCGCGGGTGTACTGGTTTGGCAGTTGGCGGCCGGTGGGCCGGTTTCCCATCGGCATTTCGTTCGTCATCGATCCAATGGGCGCCGGCCTGGCGGCGCTCGTCTCCTTGCTGATGCTCGCGGCCTTGGTCGTCTCCTGGGCATATTTCGAGTCGGTCAAATCGCTGTATCACGCCATCATGCTCGTCTTCCTGGCGGCAATGTGCGGCCTGTGCCTCACCGGCGATCTGTTCAACTTGTTCGTCTGGTTCGAGTTGATGTCCGCCGCCGGCGTGACGCTGTCGGGCTACAAGGTGGACGAGACAGGCCCCTTGCAGGGCGCGCTGAATTTTGCCGTGATGAACACGCTGGGCGCCTATCTGTCGTTGACCGGCGTGGCGCTCGTGTATGCCAAGACGGGAGCCCTGAATTTCGCCCAGGTCGGTGTCGCGCTGGCGGCTGACACGTCGCACGACGTGCTGTTGCCAATCGCCTTCTTGTTCCTGATTTCCGGCTTTTTGGTCAAAGCGGCGGCCTTTCCCTTCCATTTCTGGCTGGCCGATGCGCATGCCGCGGCGCCGACTCCGGTCTGCATTCTGTTCTCGGGCGTGATGGTCGAGTTGGGCGTGTATGCAGTCGCCCGGCTGTATTGGGCCGTGTTTGCCCCGGCGCTGGTGGCCCTCGACACGCCGCTGCAAGGCTTGCTGCTGGCGATCGGAACGCTCACGGCGCTGGTCGGGGCGGTGGCCTGCTTCGGCCAGCGGCATCTAAAGCGGCTGCTGGCCTTTTCCACGATCAGCCACGTCGGCCTGATGATCATCGGCTGTGGACTGTTAACCCCGCACGCTCTGGCCGGCAGCGGACTGTATGTTGTCGGTCATGGAATGGTGAAAGCCAGCCTGTTCATTTGCGCCGGTATTCTCCTGAACCGTTTCGAGAGTGTCGACGAATTCGAGCTGCAAGGTGCCGGCCGCCAGATTCCGGCCGTCGGACTGCTCATGGCCCTGGGCGCCTTCGGTCTCACCAGTCTGCCACCGCTGGCCAATTTTTTCGGCGAAAGCCTGATCGACCAGTCGGCCCGGCGGCTCGGATTCGAGTGGATTTCGATCGTCTTCATGCTCGCCGGCCTGTTGACCGCCGGAGCCGTGCTGCGCGTGACGGGCCGGATCTTTCTGGGCTGGGGGCACGAGCACGAAGCGACCTCGCGCGGGTCGTGCAAAGTTGCGCTGAAACGCGAGATGCACTCGCCTTCCCGCAAACCGCCGCTGACCATGGTCTTGCCCGCGCTGCTGCTGCTCGTGGCTGCCGGCGTTGTCGTGCCAGCGGCCGATCTGGGCCGCCGCATGCTCGGCGAGGCGCATGCCTTTCAAGATACGCGCGGATACTGGCAGCGGGTGCTGCAAGAGGGACCTCCGCCGCCGCAAAAGGCCGCCGAACCGGTAGGACCTTCGGCTCGCGACATCGGCCGGCAGGCGGGCGTGGCGCTAGCGGCGTTGGCGGTCGCATTGCTCGCCCTGTTCCCGCGGGCTTTGGGAAATCCGGCGGCTCGGATCGGCGGCGCAATCCTGGTCGGCATCTTCAAGCCGATACGCCTCATGCATAGCGGCCGGATCGGCGATTACGTGGCGTGGTTCGTGCTGGGGATCGCGTCCTACGGACTTATTTTGGCGCTGGCTTGACCGATTGCCGATCGTCTTCGTATTCCAGACGCACGTTCATGTGCGGCAGTCCGACGACTTCGAAGGTCGTCGATGCGATCGAGACGCCGAGTTGTTCCAGCCCCTTGAGGATTTCGCGCGTCATCACGTTTTTCAATTGCCGGACTTCGTACGCCCTGGCGACGAATCGGATGCTCATTTCCACCCAGTTGCTCGTGAGTCGAAAATAGACGTGCGGCTTGATGTCGGTGGTGCGAAGAAAATAGCGGCGCTGCATTTCGCCGATGTTTTCGCTGCCCAGTTGTTCGAGATCGACCGTGTTGCGGGCGGCCACGTCCAGCAGCATTTGCTCGACGCGGCCGCGATCCGCCTGGTAGGGAATCGGCACTTGCATCTCGTCCCAAATGAACGGGAATTCACGGGTGTAATTGTAGACCGGCTCTTCAAAGATCTTGTCGTTGGTCAGCGTCACGATCCGGCCCGTGTATTGCCGCCCCATGACCCACATGGCCGGTTCATCGCTTTGCACCTCGGGCGGCTGCCCCATCTCCATGATCGTGGTTTGAATGAAGCTGAGCGCGATCACGTCGCCCCGCACCCCGCCCATCCGAATCCGATCTCCGATGCTGAATGTTTTTCCGCGCAGGATGACGACATAGCCGGCCAACGCCGTGACAACTTTTTGCAGGGCGAAGGCCAGTCCGGCCGAAATCAAACCGACGGCCGTGGCGAGCCGTGCTGGATCGTCGAACCAGATCGACAATAGCCCAATCACCATCAGGATGGCCGTCGTCAGGTTCACGCCTTGGCCGGTCCAAAACTGCATGCGCTCGTTGGCGCGGCCGCGGAGCGCGAACCGTGCCAACCAGCGGAGCAAACGTGAAAAAGCCAGCACGGCCAGTAAGAAAGCGAGCGAAAACAGCAGCTTGCCGCCATTTTGCGCGTTGATCCCGACCAGCTTGATCCCACCGATTTCCAAGGCACGGTCGGGACCGACAAATTGTACGATTTGTGCCAGCACCAGCGGCGTCCTCGAGCGAACCCCGGTCCTCCAATAATGCGCCAACTGGCCGTCCGCAAAAGATATGCCGGCAGCTTGAACGCAGTGCCTTCATGACAGCAGCCGGCGGCCTGCGGCGCGGTTTGCCTTGACCGCCACGACGGCCCCAGCTTAACATGCCCCGCTTTTTCCTGCGCCGAAGTTGCGCGCCGGACGGCTGCGCGCAGCCGCGCTCGACTTTGGCGCGAGAACCGGCGCCGGCATGGCCGCGTAGTGACGGAGCGCTCGCGGGTAATACTTTCGGAAGATCTGTCGCAAAGGAATCTCGACGATCATTCGCCGTCTGATCCAATTCGTGGGTTCGACTTTGAAGTGGAGTCTGCTGGCGGTCGCCGCATGCGCGGCCGTTGGCATTCCCTACTTCTATACCCACATCGACGACGAGATCTGCCGCCGCCTCGAGCACCTGCTGGGGCAGAAGTATCCAAAGCTCATCGTCAGCGTGCGTTCGGCGCAGTTGCTCAAGGGCGAAGGCATCTTGGCCCGCGGGATCTCGATCATCGAGCCCAGCGCGGCCGGCCCGCAAGCCGAACTGCTGTCGATCGACGAGTTGTTCGTGGAGTGCAACACCGACGTGGTCGATCTGGTGCAGACGGGCGTGGACATTCGCTCGGTGACGCTGCGGCGTCCCACGCTGCGCGTCACGCACCGGCCGGACGGCACTTGGAGCGCGGCCAGGCTGCTGCCGCTGCCGAGCTTCAGCAAGCGGCCGCCGCGCGCCACGATCGAGGACGGCGTGGTCGAAATCTTCGATCCGCTGAAGAACCCCAGCACGACGTGCACGATTCGCGGCGCCAATTTTCGCGTGCTCCCGGCCGAGTCGGTCGCCGGCTGGCCGGCCGGAGTGGCGGCCGTGCGCGTCCAAGGGCATTGCTCGAGCGATCATGCGCAGCAAATCGAGCTGGATGCCACGCTCGATCCCGGCGGCCGGCTGGCCGTGCTCTCGGGCAATGCCGAACAACTGGAATTCTGTCCCGAGCTGTACCGCCTGTCGCCTATTCCGCTAGGCAGCGCGGGTTTGGCGCTTGAGTCGCTGCGGGCGCAGGCTTCGGCGCATTTTCGTCTGCAGTACCGCGCCGATGCACCGGTGCCGCTGGACTACGAGTTCAGCGGCCAGTTGCAGAATGGCCGGATCGAAGACCGGCGGCTGCCGTATCCGCTGTCGGAGATTCGCGCCGCGTTCGGCTGCGATGTGCGCGGCTGGAAGATTACAGGCCTGGCTGCCCGTAGCGGTCAAACCACCATTAAGCTCGATGCCGAGAGTAGCGGCTATGGGCCCAGTAGTCCGTTGCGGGTGCGGGCCGAAGTGCGGCGCTTGGCGCTGGATCTGAACCTGGTGCAGATCTTGCCCGAGGTTTGCCGGCAGCAGTGGCAGAAGTTTCTGCCCAGCGGCGAGATCGACCTCGATGCGAGCCTGGCATTCGACGGCCGCACCTGGTCGCCGGAGGTCACGGTCCGCTGCCGCGACGTCGCGCTGGTGTACCATCGATTTCCGTATCGGCTAGAGCGGGGCGCGGGCACGCTCGTGCTTAAGAACAAGCTGCTCCGCACGAGCCTGGCCTGCTTTCACAACAGTGCGGCAGTGCGGATCAACAGCGAAGTCGAGCTGGGCACTTCGCCACCGCCGGGATGGGTGGAAGTCAATGCCGACAATGTCCGGATGGACGAAAAGCTGCTGGAGGCCATGCCCGGCCGCAGCCGGCAGGTACTGGGCGACCTGCACCCGGCCGGCACGCTGGACGTGCTGTATCGCAGTTGGCAGGAGAAAACGCCCGGCGCACCGCCGCACCAGACGGCCACCGTAACTCTGAACCGCTGCGCGATCCGGTACGAAAAGTTTCCGTATCCACTCAACGAGCTCGAGGGAAAGCTGGAGATGCAGGACGGCCTGTGGACGCTGGCCGGCATCAGCGGCAGCAACGGCACGGCCCGCATCGCCTGCACCGGCAGCATCTCGACCGGAGCCGAGCAGGGCAGCTATCAACTTCACTTCGCGGCCACCGGCGTGCCGCTCAACGAGCAGTTGCGCGATGCCCTCAGCCCGGGCGTGCAGCGCTTGTGGAGCGACATGAAGCCGCGCGGCACCGTGGATTTGCAAACCGAATTCCGTTATGCCCACGGGCAGCCGGCGCCGCAAATTCGCGTCCACGTGCAGCCGGTGGAAGACACGGTGTCGATCGAACCGGCCCATTTTCCTTATCGCCTGGAGCGGCTGCGCGGCGACTTCGTCTACGCCGACGGCCGGGCCACGCTGGCTTCGCTGCGCGGCGAGCACGGTCGCACGATCGTTTCGGCTCGCGGAGCCTGCGACATTCGCCCCGACGGCGGGTGGCAATTGCACTTGGAGCAATTGAATATCGACCGGCTGCGCATCGATCGCGACCTGATGCAGGCGCTGCCGGGCCGGCTGAAGAAAACCATGACCGAGCTGCATCTGTCCAGCCCGGTCAACGTGCGCGGCTCGTTCGATCTGGCCAGCCGCGGTGTGGCCGGCGATCCGTTGTCGGCCGGCTGGAACGTGCGGCTGGACGTGCAGCAAGCCGGCATGACCCTGGGCGCGCGGCTCGAGCACGTCAACGGCAGCGTCACGATGGCCGGCGACTTCGACGGCCGCCGCTTTCGCTGCCAAGGTGACGTGAAGTTCGACTCGCTCGTGTTCAAGGACGCGCAGTTCACGGAAGTGATGGGTCCCTTCTGGATCGACGACACGCAATTGCTCGTCGGCATGTGGGCCGATCGATTGCGTCAAGCGCAGCCGGAGCGGCGGATCACGTCGAAGCTTTACGGCGGCACGATGGTGGCCGACGGCTGGATGATTTTCGGCGCCCAGCCGCGCTACAGTTTTCAGGCCACGGTTTCGCAGGCGAACCTGGCCCGCGTGACGCAGGAAATGATTCCCGGCCGCCAGCCGCTCAGCGGCGATATTCAAGCCACTGTCGAGCTGCGCGGCAAAGGCGCGAGCATCAACGACCTGGCCGGCCGCGGCTCGATCCAATTGCGGCATGCCGACATTTATCAACTGCCGCTGATGGTCAGCCTGCTCAAGCTGCTCAGCGTCCGCACGCCCGATTCGACGGCCTTCACCGCCAGCGACATCGACTTCTACATCCAAGGCGAGCACATTTATGTCGATCGCATCGATTTTAGCGGCGACGCGATCAGCCTGCTGGGCAAGGGCGAGGTGAACTTCAACCGGCAGATTCATTTGACCTTCCATGCCATGGTCGGGCCTGGCGGGCGGCGCATTCCGGTGGTGCGTGATCTGCTGGGCGGGGCCAGCCAGCAAATCATGCTGATTCATGCCGAAGGCACGCTCGATCAGCCCTCGATGCGGCGCGAGGCGTTTCCCGGCGTCAACCAGGCCTGGCAACAGCTCCAGGCCGAGTTTTATCCCCGCGACCAGGGATCCCAGCGGCTGGGGGACGCCCCCACCGCGTCGTCGGCCCCGGCCAGGCAGTGACACCCATGCGTGAGGCGGATGTGATGTAAGCTTTAACTAGAAGGACCAATTGTCGCAGAGAATGGAGGCTGGCCATGAGCGTCGGACCAATGGGAGCGGCCGGCAGTTTTGCCGGTATACCTCTGGCCCAAACCCACGGCTCGGAAGCGGACCGGGTCGCCCAGGAATCCGTGGCTTTCGAGCGCCAGGTTCGCAGCCAAGCCCTGGCGGCCGACGCTGCCGGAATTGCCGCCAGCGACAGCGAGGAAAACCAGACGCACGACCGCGACGCCGACGGCCGCCGCCTCTGGGAACGCTCCACGCCGCCCAGCGAGACCGAAGCCGAAGCGGAAGATGCGCCCCCGCCCGAGCCCCGGCACGATCCCGACAACGAAAGCGGCACGCAACTCGATCTGAGCGGCTGACGCGACGCGGGACGTCGCGCCGTGTTTTTTTGGCGAGCCGGGAGCGTGAGCGACCGAAGTTCTTCGCTTCCTCCGGTCGCTGACGCTCCCGGCTCGCCATTCATTCCCGGCTCGCCATTTGTTGGTAGAATCTCGGTCTGGCAAGCATAAAGACCGAGGCGAGCGATGAAATTCACCAAGATGCAGGGCGCGGGCAACGACTATGTCTATGTCGATTGCTTTCGCGAGCCGCTGCCGGCGGACCCGGCCGAACTGGCCCGGCGTGTCGCCGACCGGCATTACGGCATCGGCGGCGACGGGCTGATCCTGATTTGTCCCAGCCAACGGGCCGATGCCCGAATGCGGATGTTCAATGCCGACGGCTCCGAGAGCGAAATGTGCGGCAACGGCGTCCGTTGCGTCGCCAAGTACGTCCATGACCACGGCATCGCCGCCAGGCCGACGCTGACGATCGAAACCGGCGCGGGCGTGCTCCAGCTCGAACTGGAAGTCGAAGCCGGCCGCGCCCGTCGCGTGAAAGTCGACATGGGCATCCCTGTGCTCGAAGCCGAGAAGATTCCGGTGGCACTGCCCAGGCGATCGGCCGACGGCCGTGTCGTTGATTTGCCGCTCGACCAATACATTCCAATGAACGCCCCGGCGGCCTGGATGGAAGCTTGCGGCCTCGACCCGCGCATGACCTGCGTTTCGATGGGCAATCCGCACGTAGTCATTTATTGTCAGCACGTGGCCGCCGTGCCGCTGGAAACGATCGGCCCGTTTCTGGAAACGCAGCCGATCTTTCCGCGGCGGATCAACGTGCACTTTGTCGAAGTGCATAGCCCAGGCGAAGTCACGATGCGGACTTGGGAGCGCGGCAGCGGCATCACGCTGGCCTGCGGCACCGGCGCCAGTGCCGTGTGCGTAGCCGGAGGGCTCACCGGCCAGACTTCACGGCGAATCCTGGCTCATCTGCCCGGCGGCGATCTCGAATTGGACTGGGCCGCCAACGATCACGTCTATATGACCGGCCCCGCCGTGGAAGTCTTTTCCGGCGAGTGGCACGGCGAAGTGCGCTGAGCGGGTCCGCGACCGGCGGTCGCGGCTTTATGGCGTGGCCGCTATATTGCAGTGGTCGTTGTGATCGTCGCACCGCTCGTGGAACCGCACGTGGATAACTCGGCATCTTTTGTCCAGCCGGCGCTGTCGGTCAGCGAGTTGACCGAGCAGCTCAAGGACCTGGTCGAAAGTGGGTTCCCCAGCGTCTGGGTGTCGGGCGAAATCTCGAATGTCTCGCGGCCGCAGTCGGGACATTACTACTTCACGCTCAAAGACGATCAGGCTCAGATTCGGGCCGTCGTCTGGCGCAGCACTGCCAGCCGCTTGCGCTTCGAGCTCGAGGACGGCCTGGAAGTCATCTGCCAGGGCGGGCTCGAAGTTTACGGCCCGCGCGGCACGTATCAACTCGTGATTCGCCAGTTGGAGCCCAAGGGCGTGGGGGCGCTGGAGCTGGCATTGCGCAAATTGCGCGAGCGGTTGGCGGCCGAAGGCTTGTTTGCCCCCGAGCGTAAGCGGCCGCTGCCGCGTTTTCCGCGTCGCGTGGCGGTGGTCACCAGCCCCAGCGGGGCGGCGATCCGCGATTTTCTGGAAGTGCTGGCCCGGCGTTGGCGGGGCGTGGACGTGCTGGTCGTGCCGGTGCGCGTGCAGGGCGAGGGGGCCGGCCGCGAAATTGCCGAGGCCATTGCCCTGGTCAATCGATTTGCCCAGCCGGTCGATTGCCTGGTGGTCACGCGTGGCGGCGGCAGCCTGGAGGACCTGTGGAGCTTTAACGAGGAAGTTGTCGTTCGCGCCATCCACGCCTCGCGCGTGCCAGTGGTTTCGGCCGTGGGTCACGAAATCGACGTCACGCTCGCGGACCTGGTGGCCGACGTGCGGGCGCTCACGCCCAGCGAAGCGGCCGAACGCATCGCTCCGGCCGCCGAAGAAATCCGCGCGGCGCTGGCTCGTCAACGGCAGCGGCTGGCCGGTGCGCTGCGCAGCCGCGCTGCTTCGGCTCGCGCGCAATTGGAGATGCTGGCCAGCCGGCGCGTGATGCGCAAGCCCTTTGACCGGGTGCACGAACTTGCCCAGCGGCTGGACGACTGCCAGGGCCGTGCCGAGCGGGCAGTCAAGCGGCGGCTGGCGGCGCTGGGCCGACAGTTGGCCGGCGATGCGGCCCGGCTGGAATCGCTCAGTCCGCTGGCCGTGCTGGCCCGAGGCTATAGTGTCACGCAGCGCGATGGCCATAGCGAGCCGGTGCGCGATGCCGCCCAGCTTCAGCCGGGCGATGTATTGCTGACGCGTTTTCATCGCGGGCGTGCCACCAGCCGCGTCGAATCCGTCGAGCCACAATCGATACAATCCGAAAAGTCGATGGAGTCGCGCTAAAATGCCTGCCGATCAAACTCAGCCCGAGATCCCCCAACCACCCAAGGATTTTGAGACGGCCTTGTTGCGGCTGGAAGCCATTGTCCACGCCTTGGAAGACGGTGAGCTGGGGCTGGCCGGGTCGTTGGGACAATACGAAGAAGGCGTAAAACTGCTGAAACACTGCTACGGGCTGCTGGAAAGGGCCGAGCGCCGCATCGAATTGCTGTGCGGCACCGACGCCCAGGGCAACCCGATTGCCGAGCCATTTGACGACCAATCGTCGCTCGAACTGGACAGCCAGGGGAGCCGGCGGAGCCAGCGGCGATCGTCGCGCCGCACGCCGAAAAGCCCGACAGATAACGAAGTTGCCAGCAGTGGCCCACCTGGGTCGGAGATAGACGAGCCGCCCTCGCTGTTCTAGAATAGCACCACGGCTAGGGGGGCGTCCGCTTCCCTTGGGAACCTGCATCCAGTGCCTCTCCAGGCGGTGATGTGATCGAAGCGCGTTGCAGCTCGTTTTCTGATTACGCCCAATCGATTCGCCCGGCTGTCGAAGACGCCCTGGGGCGTTACGCCACTTGGGGCGATGGTTGCCCGCCGCAATTGGCCGAGGCCATTCGCTACAGCCTGTTGGCGCCCGGCAAGCGGCTGCGGCCGCTGTTGGTGTTAATGTCGGCCGAGGCGTGCGGGGGGGAACATAGCGACGCCATGCCCGCCGCGTGCGCCGTCGAGATGATCCACACCTATTCGCTGATTCACGACGATCTGCCCGCGATGGATGACGACGACCTGCGGCGTGGCCGGCCGACGAACCACAAAATGTTTGGCGAGGGGCTGGCCATCCTGGCCGGCGACGCGCTACTGACCATGGCTTTCGAAGTTTTGTCTCGCGACATTCATCCGCCGGAAGTGGCGGCTCGCTGCACGGCCGTGTTGGCCCAGGCGGCGGGTGCCGCGGCCTTGGTGGGTGGGCAAGCCGACGACCTGGCCGGAGGCGCCAGCCACGATCTGGCCGGCCTGGAGTCGGTGCATCGCCGCAAGACCGGCGCGCTGTTCTTGGCCTGCCTGCGGTTGGGTTCGCTGACCGCCCGCGCCGACGACGAACAGTGGGCCATGCTCGAACATTATGGAACCTGCATGGGTTTGGCTTTTCAGATCACCGACGATTTGCTCGACGTCCAAGGCGACGAGCAGGCGCTGGGCAAACGCGTCGGCAAGGACGCGGGCCGCGGCAAGCTGACGTTTCCCGGCCTGCTGGGAATTGACGAAAGCCGCCGGCAGGCCGAAGAGTTGATTGGCGAAGCGTGCATGGCGCTGGAACCGCTGGGTCCGGCAGCCGGGGGATTGGCGGCCCTGGCCCGATACGTGCTTGAAAGGAATCAATAACGATGGAAGAACTGCTGCCCAAGATTCGTTCACCTCATGATTTGCAGGGCCTGTCGGCCGAGCAGTTAGAGCAATTGGCATTGGAGATGCGCGAGGCGCTGTGCAACCTGGTCAGCAACCGCACGGCCCATTTCGCTTCGAACCTGGGCGTCGTCGAGCTGTGCCTGGCGCTGCACAAAACGTTCGACTTTAGCCTCGACCGGCTGATCTGGGACACCGGACATCAGTGCTACCCGCACAAGATGATCACCGGCCGCTACGAGCAGTTCGACACGATCCGCACCAAGGGGGGCCTGATGGGCTTCCCCAATCCCAACGAAAGCGACTACGACCTGTTCATGACCGGCCACGCCGGTTGCAGCGTCTCGACGCTCTTGGGCCTCCGCTCGGGCGACGATCTCATGGGCCAGAACGACCGCCATTCGGTGGCCGTGATCGGCGATGGCGCGCTCCCCTCGGGCATTGTCTTCGAGGCACTGAACAATGCCGGCGGGCTGAAGAAAAAGCTGCTCGTGATCCTCAACGACAACAAGATGTCGATCTGCCCGCGCGTGGGCGGGCTGGCCGAGTACCTCGACCGGCTGCGGATGAACACCTTCTACACTGGGCTCAAGCAGGAAGTGGTCAAGGCCCTGAACAAGGTGCCCGTCCTGGGCGACCCGGTCGAACGCCTGCTGTGGCAGGCCAAGGAATCGATCAAGGCCGGGCTGCACGGCGGCATGCTGTTCGAAGAACTCGGCTTTCGCTACATGGGCCCGATCGACGGCCATAGCCTGCCGCAGCTTTGCAAGTATCTCAAGCTCATCAAGGAAACCGACGGCGGGCCCGTGCTATTGCACATCGTCACGGAAAAGGGGCACGGCTTCGAACCGGCCGCCGCCGACCCGGTGTTTTTCCACACGCCGGCCCCCTTTCAGCGCGAACGCGACGCCGTGGTCGTCAAGAAGAGCGCCGCCCGGGCTTACACCAACGTGGCCAGCGAGGCGATCCACAGCCAGCTCGAGCAAAACCCGCGCGTGACGGTGATGACCGCCGCCATGTGCCAGGGCAACAACCTGGAACGCGTGCGTGATGCGTTTGCCGATCGCTTTTTCGACACCGGCATTTGCGAATCGCATGCCGTGGCGTTTGCCGCCGGGCAGGCCAAGGCCGGTCTGCGGCCGATCGTCGATATCTACAGCACCTTCCTGCAGCGCAGCTACGACCAGATCTTCCAGGAAGTGGCGCTGCAAAATCTGCCGGTCACCTTCATGCTCGATCGGGCCGGGCTCACGGGCCCCGACGGCCCCACACACCACGGCATGTTCGACCTGGGCTACATGCGGCTGTTCCCGAACATGACGGTCATGGCTCCCGGCGACGAACTCGACTTGCCAGCCATGCTCGATTTCGCGCTCAACCACTCCGGACCCGCGAGCCTCCGCTATCCCAAGGCCACGGCCGAACGCATCGAACGGGCCTGGGCGCCGCTGGAACTGGGCCGCTCGGAAGTCATTGAATGGGGCCACGACGGCATGCTCGTAGCCTGCGGCACATTGCTGGCCAACTGCGTGAAGGCGGCCGCCCAGTTGCGCAGCGAAGGCCTGGATGTCGGCGTCATCAACGCCCGCTTCATCAAGCCGCTGGATAGCGAGACCATTTTGCGGGCCGTGGAAACCTGCCCGTTTGTCGTCACCGTGGAAGAAGGCGCACTGGCCGGGGGATTTGGCAGCGCAGTGCTCGAGGCCGCGGCCGACGCGGGCCTGCCGGCCGGCAACATCCGGCGGCTGGGCGTCCCAGACCGCTTCATCGAGCACGGCGAACGCGGCGAACTGCTGGCCGACCTGGGGCTGGACGTGGCCGGCATCCTGCGCACCTGCCGGCAGCTTGCGGGCCGCCACGAGCTCACGCATGCGACCAGCCGCCGCGGAAGCTAAGCTACTACGACAGCTAGAGTCGACCCATGGCTTTTCGCGTGGATTTGGCGATCTTTCGCGGTCCTTTGGACCTGCTGCTCTATCTCGTGCGCAAACACGAGCTGGAGATCGTCGATATTCCAGTAGCGCTGGTCACGAAGCAGTTTCTCGACCACCTGGCCGTGCTCGAAGTCCTGGACGTGAACTCCGTCGGCGATTTTCTCGAAATGGCCAGCACGCTGGTGGAAATCAAAAGCCGCATGGTGCTGCCGCACGCCGACGAAGTGGAAGAGGCCCTGGAGGATCCGCGGCAAGAGCTGGTGCGGCAACTGCTGGAGTACAAAAAGTTCAAGGACGCGGCCAGCATGCTGGAAGAGCGCGGCCGGGCCTGGCAGGAGCGCTACCCGCGACTCTCGAGCGACCTGCCGGTTCGTGAGCGCAGCCTGGCCGACGAGCCGATCCACGAGGTCGAATTGTGGGACCTGGTCAGCGCCTTCGGCCGGATCATGCGCCAGCACGAAGATGCGGCCCACTCCAACAGCATCGTCTACGACGACACGCCGATCCACGTGTTCATGGGCCGCATTCGCGATCAGCTCGTGGCCCGCGGCCGGCTGGCGCTCGGCGAGTTGTTTCAGCCGGGCATGCACAAGTCGACGCTGGTCGGCATCTTCCTGGCCATTCTCGAATTGGTGCGGCACCACACGGTCGAAGCGCAGCAGGACCATCTCTTTGGCGAGGTCTGGCTGCAGCCCGGTGCCGAGCCCGCGGCCGCCATCGACGCTCAATCGACCGACAACTACGAGCATGGCCGCCGCGAAACGGACGCGAAGTGAGCCTGCCACTTTACGCGCCATGCGGTGCGGGGCATGGCACCCGAAGGCGCAGAACTGATATAATCCCCAGCGTGCCTGTATTCGTGCCCTGTGCAAAGAAGGATGTGATGGACCGCGAACTATTGGATCGAGCGGAACAGATTCGCCTGCGAGTCACCCAACTCCGAGATTCTCTTTGACCTGGCTGCGAAGCAAGGACGCATCGAGGCCATCGAGCACGAAATGGCCCAAAGCGGCTTCTGGGACAACCAGGAACGGGCTCAGGCCACGATGGCGGAGCTGAAGGCGCTCTCCGCCGTGGTCAAGCCCGTGCGCGAAGTAACCGGCGCCAGTGACGATTTGGCCGTGCTGATCGAGATGGCCGCCGAAGACGAAGCTATGGCGGTCGAAGTCCGGCCGGAGCTCGAGCGGCTGGAGGCGGCGCTCGATGACCTGGAGCTCAAGGCATTGCTTAATGGCCCGCACGATGCGGCCCCCGCACTGCTCTCGATCAATGCCCGCGATGGCGGCGTCGATGCCAACGACTGGGCCGAAATGCTGCTGCGCATGTACATTCAATGGGCGCAGAAGCACGAGTACGACGTCGAGGTGCTCGACCGGCAGGACAACGACGAGGCCGGCATCAGCAGCGCGACGATCGCCATCCGCGGCCCGATGGCCTACGGCTATCTCAAGGGCGAGACCGGCATGCACCGGCTGGTGCGCATCAGCCCGTTCAATGCGGAAGGCAAGCGGCAGACCAGTTTCGCGGCCGTCGACGTGTCGCCCGAAATCGGCGAGAGCGCGGAGATCGAAATCAACGACGAGGACATCCGCGAAGACGTGTTCCGCGCCAGCGGCGCCGGCGGCCAGCATGTCAACAAGACCTCGAGCGCCATCCGGCTGACGCACCTGCCCACGGGCATCGTGGTGCAATGCCAGAACGAACGCAGCCAGCATAAGAATCGGGCGACGGCCATGAAAATGCTCCGCGCGCGCATGGCTCGCATTGAAGAAGAAAAACGCGAAGCCGAGCAAGCCGCCAAATACCAGTCGCAGGCCAAGACCGGCTTCGGCTCGCAGATTCGCAATTATTTCCTGCATCCCGACCAACGCGTCAAAGACGCTCGCACGGGATTCCTGGTCGGCAACTTCCAGAGCGTGCTGGACGGCAACATCCAGGGCTTTCTCGACGCCTTTTTGCGCTGGCGAGTAGGCAAAGCGAGCGACCCGTCGTGAAGCCGGCCGGCGAGTTAATCGGTGCCGGCTGGCGGATCGTCTTCGTCCGCAGCGGAGACCGCATCGAGCATCGCGTGTGTCTGGCCGACGGCGACCATTACGAGCCACAGATCGCGTCGGTCGAAGGCTCGGCGGACGAGCCCTGGCCGGCCAGCCCTCCGCTGCAGCAAGTGCATTTTCAGCCGTGCCCCGACGGCCGGCAAGCTGCCTTGCTGGTAGGCATGGCCGGCCGCTCGCATTGGTCGGCCGCCGTGGAAGTCTCGGCTGGCGGCCGCCAGGCCGCGTTCGAGGTCGCCTGCCGGGCCGCCTCACCGCCCGACTGGCTCGGCAGCAGTTACCGGCTCGAGACCGAGCGCACGTTCGATTGGTCGCCGACCCACGTATGGCTCGGCCCGCTCGAACTGGCGATCGAGCCGCTGGAGCATCATTCAGCGCCGACGTGGATGCTCGGGCAGCAAAACTTGCAACTGGCCGTGGCACTGCCCGAAGGGCGCTGGCCGCAAACGATCTCTTGGCGCTACACGCTTACATTCCGCGCGTGACCCGCTGCGGCCGTGTTCCCTGCGGCTGCGCTCAATTCATCCGCGAGAATTGGGCCAAGCGCGTGTGAAGCTGGTACAAGTCCTCGCGCAAGCGGTCGATTTGCCATTGCAGAAACTGGGATTCGTTTTGCGGCTTGATGCTGCGGGCTTTTTCCAGCCCTACGCTTGCCAGTTCCGCCGTGAGCCGCAATCGCTCGACTTCCATGGGCGAAATGGTGCCGGGGTTCTGCTGGTTAATGGCCAGCACGCGTTGCAGCGACTGTTGCGCTGCGCTGAGGTTGGCCTCGGCGGCAATGATGTAAAGCGGGATGCGCTGGCCGCCTTTCTGTGTGAGCGCTTTGAGCTGTTCTTCGTCGATGGTTACGGAGTGATCGATCGCCTCCACCGCCGCTTTCGTAAACGTGCCGGGAATCCGCTTGTTGATTTGCTGGACGCGATCCAGTTCGAGTTTTGACAGCGCCAGCCGGACGCGCATATAGCGCACGTCCAGTTCGTTCACCTGCCCGGCCGTGTCCGACGTGCCCTGCTGGCCGCTGGGTTCTTGCGCCGAAGCGGCTACGGCCGCCAACAGTCCGATGGCGATCAACAGTCGTGTCCAGGTCATGATGCGTCTCTCCTAGTCGTGACCACGAGAAGTGTGCTCGCTCCGGCGCAGCATGGTCGGTTGGGCCGGGTCTTCTCGTTAACATCGCGCGCCGAGCCGCTGCGTGCAATCAGCATCTCGCCCGGCGTGTGAAGCAAGGTTAGCACGCATTTAATGCAGCCGCCGATGCGCTGCTTGCAGTGCACCGACCGGGCGAGCGGTTTATCCCGCGGCATTTGCCGGCACGATGACGTGTACTGCCCGCGGAACCACTTCCACCGCTAAAGGCGTATGGCCGGCGGCCTCGCCGTCGACTTCCACCGGCACAACCGCTTCGCTTGTCATCGTCAGCCGGCGGCAGCGGCCGTGCAGCACATCCGCACGGGCCTCGTGACGCCCCAGTGCGACGGACAGGGCATAGCTGGCCAGCGGCAGCCGGCCCGGCCGCGTAAAGACGACCCAATCCAGCCAGCCGTCGTCGCAGCAGGCGTCGGGGGTAAATCGCAGCCGCAGCCCGTAGATCGGCAAGTTGAAGATCATCGCCAGCGCGCCGCGGACCGTTTGGCCATCGGCCTGCAATTCCACCACCGGATATCGATACGAACAGGCAGCCGCCACCAGCGGCACCACGTACGCCAGGCTGTTGACCCGCCGCAACTGGTGGCCGCGGCTGCGCCACTCGGCCAGCCGGTGGACCACCTCGCCATCGAACCCGGCACTGACCACGATGCTGAACAACTGCCCATTGACCGAGCCCAAGTCGCTGGGTCGAATCCGGCCGTCGGCGATCGCCTGGGCAATGGCCACTGGATCGCGCTGGAAACCGAAATGACGCGCGAACAGGTTTTCGTTACCCAGCGGCAGCACGGCAATGGGCACCCCCAGCCGCTCGTTGAGCACGCGATGCAGCGTGCCGTCTCCGCCGGCAGCCACGACGCAGCGGTACTGCCCGCCTGTTTCCGGCGAGCGCACGGCCGCCAATTCGTCGAGGTTTCGGATTTCGTGTGGCTCGAGCTTGTGCGATCGGAGTGCGGCAACCAGCTTGCCAACCACTTCGCCGTTGCGCCGGGCACCGCTGAAAGGGTTGGCTACGATTGCCACGCGCCGGGCGTGTGGGTCGACAAGCGTGAGGTCCGAGCCGGCGCAAGAGCCGGTGGAGAGTTCGGATCCGAGTGTGGTCGAAGTGTAATGGTTCATGGCGGAGGGAGCGCCGTTTTATCTGATTTTATCCGCGCGCACACCCCCCGGAGGCAAGCGCCGGTGGCCGCTGGCCGCGGTTTTTTTGCTGCGATTTGGACTGCGGCTGCACGGCTGATCGTGCCCGCCGGACAGGACATTTTGCCGCAGCCGGCGGCCGCCGCAAGTTGCGATGGATTAATTGCTTGACCCTCTATTTTTGCGCTGTTAGGATCGCATGCAGCTTCCTGTCGCGGGTCGCATCAACACGTGGTGCTTCGTTTTGGGATGCGTTTTCCTCAGCCCGCCGGCGGGGCGCGTTTGTCCCAGCCTCCAGTTTTTCACGGGACTGCGTTCGGCCCGGATGCCGGCCCATTCCCTCGTTTCGGCCGGTCGCCGACCGGAAATGGAAATCACAGTTCTTGGAACGCCTTGTCTCGGAAGCGCTGCGCCGCAGTCCGATTCTGGGATTGCATCGTAACGCCGCTAATTACTTTACTCGCTTGTAAACCCGGCAGTGCCGGCGTATCGGAAAGCAACAGAAGAGGATTCGCCAATGTCTTGTGCCCCCGTCCCGCTGTCTCGTCGGCTGGCGATTGTGCTGGCGATGTTCGTTGCGCTGGCCGCTTTCGGAACCTTCACACCGACGCCCGCGCCGGCCCAGGAGGGAGCCAAGGCTGCCGAAGAAAAGAAGGAAGGCGAAGCACCCGAACAAAAGAACTATATCTGGTGGATCATCGAGTCGTCGGGCTCGATCGGCTTGGTGCTGTTGCTGTTGTCGATGTACTTTATCGCCACCGTGGGCCGGTTGTTCGTCGAGTTGCGACCGCAAGTCGTCACGCCGCCGGAAGTCACCGAAGAGTGTGATGCCCTGCTGGAGAAACGCGACTTCAAGGGTATCTATGCAGTGGTCCGCGAAGACGACTCCGCCTACAGCCGCATTGTCTCGGCCGGCCTGGCCGAACTGTCCAATGGTCTGGCCGATGCCCGCGAGGCCATGCAACACGTCGGCGAAGTCATCGTGGTGGAAATGGAAAAGAAAATTAGCATGCTCGCCGTGCTCGGCACGCTGGGCCCGATGATCGGGCTGCTGGGCACGCTCAAGGGCATGATCGCCAGTTTCAGCGTGATCGCGCTGTCGGACACGCAGCTCAAGGCCAGCGCGGTGGCCGGTGGTATTTCCGAAGCGCTGATCCTCACGTTCGAGGGCGTGTTCTTGTCGGTGCCCGCCATTTACTTTTTTGCCGTGTTCAAAAACCGCGTGATGGGCCTGACGGCCGCTTCGATGCTCGAGGCCGACGAGTTCGTCCGGCGGTTGTCCAATGCCGCTCGCGGCAAGGGCGGGGCCGCGCCGTCCGGCGCCAAGGTGACCGCCGGCGCCTAAGCATTTCGATTCGAAAGAGGCGGTCTGCCTCCGTAGCGCGGGCACAAGTCAGGGTACTTTGATATGTCACACGGTGGCGGTGAGGGCGCGGAACCGAATCTGACGCCCATGCTCGACATGGTGTTTCAGTTGGTCACCTTCTTTATGCTGGTGATCAACTTCAAGGCCGCGTCGTTGGATCTGACGCTCAAGCTGCCGGTCGTCGGCTCGGCCCGGCCCGTCGATACCAAGGGACAGGACGAGCTGCTGATCCTGAACATCGACCTGCACGGCAAGCTGAACGTCTACGGCATGCCCAAAGAGCCCGCAGCCTATATCGCCGGCGAGGCGCAGGCCAGCCTGCTGGCGGCCCGAAAAACCAAGCCCACCATCAAGATGGGCGACGACTTGCCGACCACGGTCGTGATCCGGGCCGACAAGACCACGCCCTTCAAGCTGCTGAACAACGTGATCAAGTTATGCCAGGACCACGGCTACCGCAAGTTCGCGCTCAAGGCGATGAACAAGTCGGATTAGCCGGTCCCCCCAAGACGAGCGCCCTCAATGAGCCGCAAGCGACGCAAGCAGGAAGACGTTACGCTGAACCTGGCCGCCATGCTGGACATGGCGTTTCAGCTTCTGACGTTCTTCATCCTGACCTTCAAGCCCGCTCCGATCGAAGGTCAGATCGATCTGCGCCTGCCGCCGCCGCAGCCCATCACCAATGTCAACGCCAAGCAGCAGGCCGGCTCGAACACGAACAACACCGATCCCGTCCAAGGGGTGAACTCGCTGATCATCAGCGTCTTTCCCACTCCCTCGGGCCAGATCGGCTCGATGGCGATTGGCGAAGGCAATGTCGCCAGCTTACCCCAGCTCGAAACGCGGCTGAAAGAAGTGCTGGCCGACCCGGGCAGTCCGTTCGACCAGGTCGTAATCCAAGTCGGCTCGGGCCTGCACTACGAAAACTTGATGAAGGTGATCGACGTTTGCACGCATCAAAAGCTGTCTGACGGCAAGCCGCTGAACAAGCTCAGCTTTGTCGAATTGCCAACCGACGGTGGCGGCGGATAGCCGACGGAAATGCTGAATGCGGAATGATGAATGATGAATAGGGGATGTTCATCGTGATACGCCGGCGGTCCAAGCAAGCGAACGTTGAATTGAACCTGGCCGCCATGCTGGATATGGCTTTTCAACTGCTCACTTTTTTCATTCTCACGTTCAAGCCCGCCCCGATTGAAGGCCAGATCGATCTGCACTTGCCGCCGGCTCAATCGGCTCGGATGACCCAAACGCCGTCGCGGATCATCCCGGCTAACGACGAGGTGGACCCACTGCGGGAATTAAACCTGTTGCCGATTCGCGTCGTCGCCAATGGCTCGGGACAGATCGGCGAACTGGTGTTGGGAGATGGCTCGGTCGAAGGATTACTGCAGCTTGATCAGCGGCTGAAACTAGCGCTCGGCGACGGGCACAATAGGTTCGACCGGGTCGTAATCGAGGCCAGCGCCGGCCTGCAATATCAACCGCTCATGCAAGTCATGGACATTTGTGCTCACCAGAAGCTGGCCGACGGCAAGCGGCTCACCAGTGTCAGCCTTGCCGAACTGCCCAATGGCGAATAGCAAACCCTGATCGTTCTTTCATTCATTATTCCTACTTCATCATTCTCCTCCATGCGTCGTTTTCGCCGACCATCGCCGCAGCAATCCGTTCTCAGCGGACGAGAGGTGCGTCGCATCATTTCGATGATCGGCATGCTGGGGATTTTGTGGCTGCTGGCCAGCCGCGCCGCCGACCCGAACATGTGGAAGTTCTTTGCCACGGCGCCAGAGGCAAAGGATTCGGCCGCCAACGCGCCGGGAGCCGGTGCGCCAGCCGCGCCGCAATCCAGCTCAAATCCACCAACTGCGATCGGTGGGGACGCCCAGGACCCTGCGATCCCCCAGGCGCCGCCGGCCGCGGCAAAAAAGGAAGACTCGTACGCCTGGGAAACCATCGATCCTGAACCAGGCCTCGAAGGCCCGCTGGATGCCGATCCCGAAGAGCGCGACGCGGCCAAAGAACAGTTTCAGGCCCTCAGCGACAAGGAGGACTTGGCGGCTGTCGACATGCCGGCGTATTGGCGGCTGATGCGCTGGAGCCGCAATCAGTCGTTCAACGAGTTGCAAAAACGCGCCAAGCGCGGCGGCGTGGACGTGATGTTCACGCATTTTGCCCAGGAGCCGGAAAAGCACCGCGGCGAATTGGTGCAGCTCAAGTTGCGCGTGGTGCGGGTAGTCAGATTCGACGCCCCGGAAAACCCGGCCGGTATGAAGCAAACGTTCGAGGCTTGGGGCGTGACGGACAATGACTCGCTTTCGAACCCTTACGTGGTGGTCTTCAGCGAAAAGCCGCCCGAGTTGCCGCTGGGCGCCAAAGTCGAGGAAGACGCCATGTTCGTCGGCTATTTTCTCAAGGACATAAGCTACGAAGCGTACAATACCCGGCGATTCGCCCCGCTGCTGATCGGCCGCCTGCGCTGGCGTGATAATCCGGCCGCGGCCATGCTGCGCGACCAGAAATCCAATCCGCGCGACATGTGGCTGGTGCTGGGTATCGGATTGACGGTGTTGACGGCCACGGTCGGTAGCTGGATCTGGCGGATGCGGCACCCCAAAAAGCGGTCGGCGTTCGGCTCCGACGATCAAGAGCACCAGGCGGTCCAGGATTGGATCGAGAAGGCCGAACAGGGCGAGGGGCCCGACGACGAGCAAACCGCCGGCCACGACGTGAACCTGCCCGGTCGCCGAGCGGTGGCCGGCGCGCTGGACTGGATCGATCCCAACCGACATAATGAATCTCCCTAGCTGCTGCCGCATCCCGCGCGTTCCTTCGGCCGAACCGTAAAAAAGCACCTATCCGTGACGACAAACTGAGGCGCGAGCCATGGCACAAGCGGAAATGATCGACGACGTTGGGACCGGGACTGCCTCGCGAGGCTTCGTTAGCGAAACGCTGGCAGCCTGGATCCGCCATGTCGGTCCCTTCTGGGCGGTAAGCATTGCCGGGCACCTGGTGGTGCTTGTGATTTTCGGCCTGGTGTTGGGCACGGTACACGTGGCCCAAAAAATCATGGACGCTCCGGAGTTCGAAGCCGAAGTCGAAACCGTGCTTCCCGACCAGCCGCCGCTGGAACATTTCGAGGTGGGCGACACGCCGCTGGACGCCACGGAACTGACCACCGAGACGCTGACCTTGAACGAAGCTCCGCAGATGGAGCAGACCGAGCAGTTCAACGACAACTCGGCCGTGTTCACCGAGGCCGGCGGCGGCATGGCCAACGCCACGAACAATCTCGGCGGCCTGGGCGGTTTTGACGTCAAAGCTATCGGCGAAGGCGCCGTGGTCACCGGCAAAGGCGGCGTGGGCACCGGCGTGGGCACGGGCACCAATGCCGGCAGCGGTGGAGCGGGCGCCGGCTTTGGCGGCCGCGGCTCCGGCAGGCGCGAGGCGGTAGCGGCCTTCGGCGGCACGCGGCAGAGCGAACGCGCCGTGGCGGCGGCCCTCAACTGGTTCGCCCGGCATCAAGGGGACGACGGCGGCTGGAGCTTGGGCGAGTACACTCGCCAGTGCAAGGACAGCACTTGCACCGGCGCCGGCAAGATCAAGAGCGACCCGGCGGCCACGGCTTTCGCCATGCTGCCGTTCCTGGCCGCCGGCCAGACCCATCTGAGCAAGGGCCCTTATCAAAAGACGATCTACGGCGGCCTGTTCTGGCTCGTCAAGCACCAGGATCCGGCGACCGGCAGCCTGGGCAAGGGCACCGGCTCCGAGATGTACACGCACGGCCTGGCCAGCATCTGCTTGTGCGAAGCGTTTGGCCTGAGCAAGGACAAGCAAATCGGCGCCGCGGCGCAGGCAGCCATCAAGTTCATTGAGACCGCGCAGAATAAGGAAGACGGCGGCTGGCGCTACACGCCTGGCCAGGCCGGCGACACCTCCGTGGTCGGCTGGCAGATCATGGCGCTGAAAAGCGCGATCATGGCCGGCCTCACGGTGGACAAAGGCGTGATGGACCTGGCCAAACATTATCTCAAGCTGGCCTCGGCCAAGAGCAAGCAGGGCGGCCTGTTCGGCTACCTGCCCGAGAGCGCCCCCTCGCCCACGATGACGGCCGTCGGCCTGCTGTGCAGCCAGTACATGGGGGTCAAGCGCAAGGACGACCCCATGATCGAAGGCGAGGCCTATATCATGAAGCTGTTGCCGACCAACAAGACCCGCAACAGCTACTACTGGTATTACGCGACCCAGGTCATGCACAACCTGCCGGGCCCCGAGTGGGATACCTGGAACCGGGCCATGCGCCGCACGCTGATCGAAACGCAAGTCAAGGAAGGCTGCGCCGCCGGCAGTTGGGATCCGCACAAGCCGCTGCCCGATGGCCACGCGGCCGAGACGGGCGGCCGGATCATGACCACCAGCCTGGCCACGCTCACGCTCGAGGTCTACTACCGCTATCTGCCGTTGTATCAACTCGACAAGAAGGACGAAGCCGGCGGCAAGGTCGCGATGAACGACGCCAAGTAGCCGTCGGCAACCAATCATGGCCGGCGCGCAGTGGGTGCCATGCCCACCCCGCGTGGGCATGCGTGTGAGGCGCCGGGCGCCATCGGAACAGAGATGCCCACCAAGCGTGGGCATGGCCCCCGGCTCGATAGGCGTTCGGAACAGACCTAGACTGTCGGCCGGGCGGACTCATTTCTTTCCGTGCCCGCGCGGGACCGTGGTCGTGCCAAGAGGAGGCGCTCGTCATGTCCAGCGTCGATCTGCCCCGTTGTCAGCTTCAATCCCAGCGCAGCCACCCGCTGGTTGCGGCCTTGCTCGCCTGGGTCTCGCGCGTCGGCCCCTTCTGGGCCGCTAGCGTCGTCGGCCACCTGGCCTTGTTTGTCGTCGTGGCCCTGGTGCTAGGCACCGTACACGTCACGCGGGTATTGATCGAACGTCCGCCGGCAATCGACGTGGTGGTCGACACCGTGATTCCCAACGACGTGCCGCTGGATCATTTGGTGATCAAGGAGTCGGTGCTGGACCCGCCTCCGTTGGACGTGACGCCGCCGCCAGACACGGCCGGCATTTTAGACTTGCCGCCAGATCCTACGACGGTCGAGCCGCCCGGAGTGAACGGCGGCACGGGTGCGGATTTTGTCGAACCGACCGGCCCAAACGCGGCAACCGCATTGGCGATGTTCGACTCGCGATCGCTGCAACCCCCAGGGGATGGGCCTAAGATCAAAGGCGATCGCACGGGCTTGCCCGCACCGGCGTTTATCGGGCGTGTGGGCGGGCTCAAGAATCCGCCGGCCGGCGGCGATACGAAGGCGACACGATCCGCCGTCGCGGCAGCGCTGATTTGGTTCGCACGTCATCAGTCGCCGGACGGCGGCTGGAGCCTTGGCGACTATGCGCGGCTATGCAAGGACACCACTTGCACCGGGGCCGGTAAAGTCAAATGCGACCCGGCGGCCACGGCCTTTGCCGTACTGCCGTTCCTGGCGGCCGGGCAGACGCACCAGTCCAAGGGGCCGTATCAAAAAAGCGTCTATGGCGGGCTGTTCTGGCTCGTGAAGCACCAGGACGCCGCCGTCGGCAGCTTGGGAAAAGGCACGCAGGCAGAAATGTACTCGCACGGCCTGGCCACGATCTGCCTCTGCGAAGCCTTCGGCATGAGCAAGGACAAGCGAATCGGCGCCTCCGCCCAGGCCGCTATCAAGTTCATCGAGTCGGCCCAGAACAAGGACGACGGCGGTTGGCGCTACACTCCCGGCCAGCCGGGCGATACGTCGGTCACGGGCTGGCAATTGATGGCGCTCAAGAGCGGCCAGATGGCCGGCCTGGCGGTTGACCGCAATGTCATTGAACTGGGCAAAAAATACCTCAAATCGGCCTCGTCCAAGAGCAAACAAGGGGGGCTTTTCGGCTACCTGCCCGAGAGCGGCCCTTCGGCCACAATGACGGCCGTCGGCCTGCTGTGCACGCAGTATCTCGGGGCCAAAATAGACGATCCATCGCTGGCCGAGGGCCGAGCCTACCTGTTGAAGCTGTTGCCCGACATCCAGCGCCGCAACAGCTATTACTGGTACTACGCCACCCAGGTCATGCACAACACGCCGGACGCCGACTGGGACAAATGGAATTTCGCTATGCGGCGTACTTTGATCGAGTCGCAGGTCAAGGAGGGCTGCGCGGCCGGCAGTTGGGATCCGCAAAAGCCCACTGCCGACACCGGCTCGGACACGGGTGGCCGGATCATGACCACAAGTCTGGCGGCGCTCACGCTGGAGGTCTATTATCGTTATTTGCCGCTCTATACACTGGACAAGAAGGACCAGGCCCGGCGGCGGGCGCAATAGCGGCCCACGGCGGGCGGCGCCTACCCGACGTTACCTCCGTTTTCCTGTTCTCTGAATCATCCCCCCAAGCTGTTTTTCCTCATGCGATATTTTCTCTACGCCACGCGGTTGTTTGCTGGTCTGCTCGTTTGCTGTGCGTGCCTCGCGGTTCCCGCCGCCAGGGCCGACGAGGCGTTCATTCCGTTTCTCGACGGGCTCTACGAGCGCGGCTATGGCGATCTGGCCGTCGATTACCTAAAGCAAGTCAGTGTCCGGTCGGACTTGCCCGCCGATTTCCGCGCGGTGCTGGACCTGGAGATGGCCACGGCGCTGCGCGTGGCGGCGGCCGAGACGCTGAATGCCGACGAGTCGGCTCAGAAGCTGACGGCGGCGCAGGAGTATCTGGAAAAGTTTTTGAAGGAGCATGCCGACCATCCGCGCGCGGCGGCCGCGTTCGTGGCCTTCGGCGATCTGGCCTCCGAGCGCGGCGACAAGGTGCTGGCCCTGGCGCTGCGTGCTGCAAAAAAAGATCCCAAGACCCCGCTGTTCCTCGACGCCCGCAAAGACTTTGACGAAGCGCGGCCGAAGTATGCGAAGGCGGTCGAGTTGTACCAGACACAATTTGTCGCGGCCGTGGACGAAGAGAAAAAGGCGGCCGAAGCCGCTGCGGAAAAACCAGTGCGCCGGCCGGTTCGCACCTCGAAAGTGGCTGCGCCGACCAAGGTCGAGATTGCCGAATCGCAACTGCTGGGCGCCCGCTTCAAGCTGGGCGGGGCGGATTACAAGTTGGGCCGGACCTACACCGACAAAAAAGACCCGAAGCGCAAGGCGGCCTTCCTGGCCGCCATCAAGGAGTTCGACGGCATCTATCAATACAACCGCCAGCTCCGCGTGGGCCTCTATGCCCACCTGTATCACGGCAAGGCGGCGGACGAAATGGGCGACGAGCTACTGGCGCTGGACGTGTACGACGAGGTGCTGGCCAACGCGCCCGAAGGCAACGTCAAAATCGAGCCCGAGTGGGAGAACCTGTTCGCGGAGGTCGAGCGGAGCCGCCTCGAGATCAAGCTGGCCGAGGCCCAAGTGCTCGAAGTCCAGATGAAGACGGCCGACGCGGAAATCAAGCGCGACGAAATCATCACCGAGGCCGAAGACTGGATGCGCGAGCGTTACGCCAAGCCGCCGCAACAGCGGTCGCTGGCTTACCAGAGCATTGCCATGCTACTGGCCGAAACCGAGCTGGAAAAAGCCAAGAAGCTGGAAGGCGACGAACGCAAAAAGATCGAGCAGCATGCGAAACTGTTGCTCACCAAGGCGGCCGCGATTCCCGGCCCTTACATGCAAGAGGCCATCCTGCTCAAGCGCACGCTTTCGCACGTTGAAGGGGGTGGTGAATTCAATGATATCAAAGAGGCCTTGGCCGTCGGCGACGACGCCGCCAAGGGGGCCCGCTGGGACGAGGCTCTCGCGGCCTACCAGGCCGGGCTGGAAATGGCAAAGGCCAGCAAGCTGGCGGCCGACCAGAAGCTGATCCCCGTGACGCGCATGGCGCTGGCGGGCGCGTACTTTTACAGCGGCAAGACGGCCGAGGCCCTGGATGCGGCCGAAGCCCTGGCCACCGACAAGACCACCGACCCGAAAGTTGCCCCGACGGCGGCGGCATTGGCGGTTAACGCGGCACTGTCGCTGTACATCGCTTCTGGCGGCAAGCCCGAGGCGCTCGAGCGGTTGATGAAGATCACGGACTTCACGGTCAAGACCTGGCCGGAATTGTCGCAGGCCGACGAAGCCCGGATCGCGCTGGGCAAAGTCAACCTGGCGCAAAGCAAGCCGCAAGAGGCCATCAAGGTGTTCGAGGCTGTGAACCCGGCTTCCGACCATTATCCGTCGGCTCTGTACTGGGCCGGCATGACGCGCTGGGTGCTGCATCTCCGCGAGCGACAGTCGGCCGGCGCCGACCAGGCGGCGCTGGCCGCCGAGCGGAAGAAGATCGTCGAGGAACTGACTGGTTCGCTCGAGGCCGCGCGCACCAAGCAGGCCGCCGGCGGGCCGCCCGACAAGGGAGTGCCCGATACCACGCTCTTGCTGGCCGAAGTTTATCTCGACGGGAACGAGCCCGCCCTGGCCGTGCCGCTGCTGGATCCGGTCATCGCCGGCATGCAAAAGGACAAGCCCAAGAGCCTCGATAAGTTCACGCTACGGGCCTGCACCGACGGCGTTCGCGCCTACATCGCCACCGCCGAGATGGCCAAGGCCGAGGGAGTCGCGAACCTGCTGATGGCCGTCGGCGAAGACGTGCCGGCCGTCAACAACGTGCTGCTCAAGTTTGTCTCGACCGTCAAGAATAACTGGAAGACGGCGGAAGCGACTTTGATCGGGGGCAAGGCCGACGCCAAAGCCTTGTCGGCCGCCACGGCTGCCGTGGCCGCCAACAAGCAATTGCTCGGCAAAATGATCGAGCCCATGGCCAAGCGCAAGGAACTCGGTCTGGTCGGCACCGTGCTGGTGGGCGACACCTGCTTTGAACTCGGGCTCAACGACAAGGCAGGCCAAATGTATCAATTCGTGATCGATCACGAGGGGGACCCGGCCTTTGTGGGCAACGACCCTCACGTCAAGTCGGCCATCACGCGCGTCCGATCGCGATTGATCGGCATTAAGCGGGCCGAAAAGAAATACGCCGAAGCACTGACCGACGTCGACAAGCTGATCGCCGACAATCCGCGGTCCCTGGAACCGCGCATGGAGCGCGGGCGAATCTTGCAAGGTTGGAGCGAGGAGGATTCCAAGCATTTCCGCGATGCAGTCGCTCAATGGACCGAACTGCGGACCATGTTGCAGCGCATGCGCGGTAAAAAGCCACCGGAGTATTACGAGGTGATCTACAACGCGGCATTCTGCCTGGTGCAAGAAGCAAAGCAATTGAAAACCAAGGACGAGCGCGAACTCAAGGCCAGCCAGGCCGAGCAGTTGCTCAAAAGCACTCGGACGTACAATCCGAATTTGAGCGGGCCCGAAATGGTCGCCAAGTACGACGTGCTGTTGATCGAGGCCATGGCCATCCAAGGCCGCAAGCCGCAGCCGCCTGCCGCAGCAAATCCCCAGGCGGCAAACAAGTAACACGTTCGGACTTCGCACGAATTCCGCTGCTCGGCGGTTCGTCAATCGGCCGTTTCGCCGTACGCGTGTGCCACGGCCAGCTTGATGATGGCCGCCGCGGGCACGGCCAGGATCACGCCCAAAAGGCCCCACAAGGCGCCGCCGGCCAGGAAGGCGAAGATGATCGTCACGGGATGCAGCGTCACGGCGCGGCCCAGCACCAGCGGCCCGACGAACTGGTCGATCGACAAGCGCAAGATCAGGCAGAACACGCCGGCCGCGACGACTTGCCACAGGCTCCCCTGACCCACGGCGACCAGGCCCACGATCAGCGCCGCACTGACTGGCCCCACCACCGGAATCAATTCCAGCACGGCCATCACGACGGCCAACAGCGGCGCGTGCGGCAGCCGCAGCACCAGCGCAATGCCGACCCAGGCGGCAATCGCCGTATAGATGAATACGGCCAACACGCCGCGGACATAGTGGGCCAGGATCGGGTTCAATTCCTGGACAAACCTCTGGCCGGCCGGCCGCTTTGCCGGCGGCAGCAGCCACAGCACGCCTTGCACCAGCCGCGGACCCGATAGCAGAAAGTAAAACAGCAGCACGCAAACCAGAAACACGGCCAGCACGCTGCCCGCGCCCATGCCCACCCACAGCTCGAGTTGCTGCGCCGGCAGCAGGTGGGCAGCCGTGGCCAGCACGCGCTGGCGCACGCTTTGCGGCGTTAGATGATGGCCCAGCACGGTTTGCCCTTCGCCGCCCAAGCACCAACGGGCTGCTTGCTCGATGACGTCCGGCGCATGTTGCGCGAATTGCCCCACGTCACTGGCCAACTGGTTGGCGGCCAGGTAGCCAAACCCACAGAGCAAGAGCACGACGACGCCCACCAGCGCCGCGCAGGCCAGCGCGCGTGGAAATCGCAGTCGCGTCACAAGCCAGTTCCGCGCGGGAAAACAGACGTACGCCAGGCCCGCCGCCAGCACAAACGGCAATAGCACATAGCGCAGCAGGTAAACGGTCACCGCGGCCAGGCCGATCCATATTGGCCACGCCGCCTTGCCGCCAGGTG
Source organism: Pirellulales bacterium (assembly GCA_036268995.1). GTDB lineage: Bacteria > Planctomycetota > Planctomycetia > Pirellulales > PNKZ01 > DATATB01. The sequence continues at coordinate 93,674 of DATATB010000145.1, forward strand.
CCGCCGGGCGTTCGGCCATGTCCAAGTCGGAATCCAGGTGCGGATTAAAATCCATGGCCGAGTTCGATCCTTATTTAGCGGCGGCCGGATGCCCTGCGGCGCTCGGCGCGGCGGTTTCGTAGGTGCGGCCTTTCCAGGCGACGCAGCCTCGCCAGCGCTTCCACACCGCATGACAGGCGAGCGCCGCCGCCACCGTGTACGCGATCGGCAATAGCAGGGCGTGCCACCACGCGGCCCGCAGATGCCGCAGAGTGCCAATCTGCATGCCCAGCAGCGCCAGCGATCCGCACCCGGCCAGCACGCAGGCCAGCGTAGAGGCAGGCCCGCCGGCATTTGCCAGATGGATCGCGGCCGCGGCCGGGATCAAAGGCACGGCCCATCCCAGCAGCAAGCCGGCCGCCGCCAGCACGAGCGTCCGCATCGGCCCGCCGACGGTCTCGGTCAGATTTTTCGACAGTCCTTCCCACAGCGGCCGCAAACCGGTGTACATCCGCGTGCTAATAAAATTTTCGCCGCCGACCAACTGCATCCGCAGCCCGCGCCGCTTGATCCGCCTGGCCAGCGCAGTGTCCTCGCAAATCTCCGTGCGCACGGCCGCGTGTCCGCCGATGGCCTCGTACGCACTGCGCCGGAACAGCAGAAATTGCCCGTTGGCCGCCGCGGCCGGATCGGCCGGATCGTTCACGCGCCGCAAATCCTGGCTGAAGGCCAGCAGCAGCATGCCCGAGGGCAGGATCATCCGTTCCCAGAACGTGCCCAATTGTTGAAACGGCTCGACCGAGAGCAGGTCGAGGCGCTCGTCGCGGCAATGCGCGATGGTCGCGGCGATCAAGCCGGGCTCGGGCGTCGTATCGGCATCGAGAAAACACAGCCACGAGGCCGGCCCGCTACCGGCGTCCGGTTCGCTGCTTGCTGATTCACTGGCGGCGCCTTGCCAGCAGGCGAACGACTTGCCGGTCCAACCTGGCGGTAATGGCTGCCCTTGGATGAGCCGGCAACGCTCGTCGGCCGCAGCGAAGCGGCGCACGATCTGCGCCGTATCGTCCTGCGAGTGGTCGTCGATGACGGCGACGCGTAGTTGCGAGCGTGAATAATCCTGGGCCAACAGGCCCGACAGGCAGCGGCCGATATTTTGGCTCTCGTTGCGGGCCGGCACGATCAATAGCACCAGCGGCGCGTCGTCCACCGTGGCGGCGGTCAAAGATCGGTAGCCGCGGAACTGCACGATCGCGCGCGCGATCAGCCCCGCGACCAGGGCTGCCCAGGCTGTCGACAGAAGCAGAATCATGGCTTTCAACCGCCCGCGGTCAGGGCCGCGCTCGATGCGCCGTGCTTGCCGACCAGCGACTGGCGCGAAATCCAGAACTCGAAACGCCCGCGCTTGAGCCAACCGGCGCGCAGCGCCCCGGGATTGAACACGCGCATCAGTGCCCACAGGTAAACGTTTTGCCAGAACAAGACGAAGCGTGGGCCGAAGCCGCGCGCCGCCGGCCGCGGGATCGCTTCGAATCCCAGTTGGCGGGCCATCCGCAGCAGCCGGCACCGTCCGCCGCGTCCGACTGCCGGCATCTCGGCCCGATAGGCTGCGATGGGCTGCATGTCGGGCCGCTGGACGGCGGCTTGGGCCAGGTCGACCAGGGAGTGCCGCAAGCCGTCCTCGAGCGATCGGGCCCAAGCCAGGTTCGGCCCGGCCGCGGGAATCCGCGGGACGTGTTCGTTCCAGAAGTGCAGATCGCCGAATGGCGCACCGGTTGGCAAATGCGTGCCGTCGGCCAGTCGTAGTTCATGGTCGGCCGAGCACACTGCCAGGCGGACCAGGCACTGCGGATCGTGGCTGATCTCGTGAATACCCTGCCGCCGCCTCAGCCAGCGATCCAAACCGCGGACCGCGGCGGCCAACCAGCGCGGCGCCGCTTGATCAACGTCTGGCAGAGTTGTCAGCCGGCCGTCGGGCAGCAGCCGCAGCTTGCGGCCGCGCCACAGGATCGTGTCGCCCAGCGCTCCGGCCGCCCACACGGCCGTGTTCATCAAATCGGCCAGCGGCAGACACGCCAGGTTCCGTAGCACGATGCGGGTGCGGGCGTAAACCAGCACTCGCCACGCCACCAGCCAGCGCCAAACAATCGCCGCGACCAGCAAGACCAGCGACCAGGCGGCCCAACCGGTGCTGGCGGCCAGCAGCAAGGCGATCGCAATCGAATAGGTAATCAGCAGGCCGGGATATTGTCGCGGCCGGTTGACGCGAATCGTGCGTGCCCAGCGGACTTGGCGGTGCCATTGATCGGCCAGGCGGCCGGCTCCCAGCACGTCGGCAACCGTCGAGCCCGACAGCCGCACCTCCAGGCCGAGGGCCGCGATGCGTGCGGCGAGTTGATAGTCGTCGGCCAGGTAATCTGCAATCGCGCGGTAGCCGCCAATGCGCTCCAGGTCGCCGCGCCGCAAGGCGAGCGTGGAACCGAACGCAAAGCGGGCACCCGGCAACCGCGTGCCCAAGATGGCCTCGGGCAGAAATACGGTGTTGATGTACAGCGCCTCGAGCCGGGCAGCCAGGTTCTCAGGTTGCACGGCGCGATACAAGCAGGTGACCAGGCCTACGCTCGGATCGGCCAGCGGCGCCACGACTGCGTTGAGATAGCCGGGCTGGACGCGGATATCGGCGTCGGCCACGACCAGCACGTCGTGCTGAGCTTCGCGTGACAACCGATCGAGAATTCCCACCTTGGCGTTCATTGCGCCGGGCCGCACGACCACCAGGCGGATCGGCACGGATGGAAAATCGGCTTGCAACTTCTTCACGACGCGCACGGCCGGATCAGCCGCATCGTTGACGCCGAACAGGACCTCACATTGTCCGGTGTAACTCTGGCGGCAAAAGCTGGCGAAGTTTTCATAGGCGTGCGGATCAAGCCCTTTGACCGGTTTGAGAATCGACACGGCCGGCCGATAACTTTCAGATACCGGCTGCTGATGCTTGAAAAACTTTCGGGCGCTGACCCATACCACGAGCCAGTAAGCGAGACTCGTCAGGAGAAGAATCAGCAGCAAGCTTTGGATGAACATTGCAAAGCACCTTGTGCAGCATCATCACGTTGTTCGTCAGGGAGTTGACCATCGCCGCCTTGCCGTAGCTCGGCGACGATTTGCCGAATCTTGGGGCTGACGAGCGTGGCCAAATCGACCGGGTTTGGGCCGAGTTCGTCGAGCCGGGGACCGGTTGTCGGATGAAAATAAATCTCGGCCGATGCCGCGCGGAGATCACTCAGCAGACCGAGCACGTAGCCCTCGGCCATGTTGCCGCTCTGAAACAATCCGTACGTCCGCTGGGTGGTGGCAATGCCCAGCGCCGCCAGCCGCCTGCCGGCAAAATACGAGAGTCCGCCGAACACGGCTGCCAAGGCGGCCTTTTGGACGAAGCGACGATGGTCCCAAGCCAATGCCCGCAGCAGTTCGTCGCGCGGCAGCCGCACGCGCGGCACTTCGTACTCGATCAACAGCGGGAGCAAGAGCCGGAAGATCGTCGGGTGCAGATGCAGATGCATATGGCCGTCGACGTGCGCCATCCGCAGGCCAGTGTCCGCGAATCGCTCGAACTGAGCGCGCAACTCCCGGGCAAGCTGCTCGCGGGCCGCCGGCAGCAAAGCGTATCGCAAACCTGCCGCCGCGGGACTGGCTGGAAATTCTCCTGCTGAATCGACCAGGTCGGGCAATTCGGCCGGCGGCAGACACGCCCGGCCGCCGGCGACGACCAAGTGCAAGCCAACCGCTAGCGTGGGCGTTTGACGAGCCAATCGCACCGCATGTTCGCACGCCTGGCCGGCAACCATCAGGCTCGCGCCGGTGATTGTCCCAGCACGATGGGCCTGCACAACGGCCTCATTGATCTCAACGGATCTGCCAAAATCATCCGCGATCAGGAGTAGTTGGCGCGGACATTCGCTGGCCGGGTCGCGTGGCAATTCGAAGCCCATCGTTTCGTTCCTCGGCTCAGATCCCCGGTTACGTGAATCGCTCGACTCGCGCAGACTACGTTTGGAAGCAAAGCCCGTGCCATCCGCAGTCCTGCGGTCCGACGGGGGCTGTCGGAACCGCCAACCGGCCGGCGCCAGAACTCAAATTTTTCAATGCGAACCATCAAGACGCTCGCATGCTCATGCCCTACACTGTGGGGCTCGTTTTCCGCTGTTCATCACCACGCTACCGACTGCCTCCGGACCATCGCATGATCCATAATCTGCCCGTCAAAACGCTCGTCCACCGCGACATGACAATCGAAGGCTATTCGCGGGCGGCGGTGCAAACGTATTGGCGCGTGCCGGAACTGAAAATCGGCTTCGATCTGGGGGCCCAGCCCTGGGCGTTCATGTCGACGGCCGTGTGGTTTGTCACGCACACGCACTTGGATCACATCGCGGCCCTGCCGGTGTACGTGGCCCGGCGGCGGATGATGAAGATGGAGCCGCCGATCATTTACCTGCCGCCGCACGCGATCGAAACCGTCGAGCGAATCTTGAAGCTGTTTACGAAGCTGGATCGCGGGCGCATGCCGTGCCATCTGCTGCCGATCAATCCGGGCGACGAAGTCGAGCTGTCGCGCGAGCACGTCGTCACGGTTTCGGCCACGCGCCACACGGTCCCCTCGCTGGGCTTTGTCGTCTGGGAGCGGCGCCGCAAGCTGCGGCCCGAGTTCAGCCAGTTGTCGGGCAACGAAATCCGCGACCTGCGGCTGTCGGGCACCGATGTGACCGAAGAGCGGCGCGTGGCGAAGCTGGCCTACCTCGGCGATAGCTCGCCCGAGGGACTGGACGCGTGCCCGGCCATGTACGAGGCGCAGGTACTGATCACCGAGCTGACGTTCATGTCGCCCAAGCACCGCAAGGACAAGATTCACAAGTACGGCCACATGCACTTGGACGACCTGGTCGAGCGGCGCGAGCGTTTTCGCAACGAAATGATCGTGGCCGCGCACTTCAGCACGCGTTACAACAGCAAACAGATTCGCGATTTTGTCAGCCAGGCCGTGCCCGACATGTTCGACGGCCGGCTGCAACTCTGGCTATGAAGCGCAGGATCGGCCCGGCCATTCTTTTTCGGAGCATCGTCATGAGCGAATCCGTTTCCGCCACGGCCAGCCGCATCGATCGCCGCGGCTGGCTGGCATCGGCCTGCGCGCTGGCGGCCGGCGGCGTGCTGAGTCGAAACGTTGTGACGGCTGACGAAGCGCCGCCGACGCCGGGTCGAGTCGTCGACATCCATACACACTTGGGCACTGTGTGGAATACGACAACGCTGCTGACGGCCGAGGCGTTGTTGCGCTGGATGGATGCGCACCAGGTAGCCAAAGCGGCCGTGCTGCCGCTGGTCTCGCCCGAATCGTCGACTTTTCCGATATCGACCGAGTACGTGCTGGCCCAGACGCGGCCGTTTCGCGATCGGCTGGTCCCGTTTTGCTGCATCGATCCGCGGGCCAGCTTCCAGGGCGGGCCCAAGGGGCTGCGTAAGATCTTGCAGTCGTATGTCGAGGCCGGCGCCAAAGGTTTTGGCGAGCACAAGCCGGGTGTGAAGGTCGACGACCCGCGCAGCCAGCAGTTGTACGAGGCGTGCGGCGAGCTGCACTTGCCGATCCTATTTCACCTGGACAATCAACGGAATATGGATGCTCCCGGCCTGCCCGGGCTGGAAAGTATGCTGCGCAAGTTCCCGAAAACCGTATTTATCGGTCATGCGCAAGGTTGGTGGGCCTCGATCTCCGGCGATGCCGGCACCGCGGAGCTGGCCCTTTATCCGCACGCCCCCGTGACGCCGGGCGGGACGGTCGATCGGCTGATGGACAAGTATCCGAACATCTACGGCGACCTGTCGGCCGGCAGCGGCGCCAACGCGCTCAGCCGCGATCCCAAATGGGCGCGGGAATTTCTCATTCGTCGCGCCGATCGGTTGTTGTATGGCAGCGATTATCTCTCGCCCGATCAGCGCGTTCCCCAGTTCGAGATCCTCGAACAAATGCACCTGCCCGCCGACGTGCGCAAAAAGATCGATTACGCCAACGCGGCGCGGCTACTGTCACTCGACTAGCCCGAACAATCCGCAGCGGTAGCGGAATTCGTGAGAATTCGCAGCACTCGATCGACTTAGCTCACGAGAGCGCGGAAGCGTCGTCGGCGGGATCGGGCAGGGCGGCGGCGTGCTTGTCAGGGAAAAAGAGGTCGGTGGAGCGACGAAAACTGGCTAGCGCCTGCGAGCCATCGGCGTGTTGGGACAGCCAGGTTTCCAGCCGCGTGATGGCGTGGCGGCCGTCGGGCCAGCGCACCTGCATCATCGAGTGAATCTCTTCGAGGAGCTGATAGACGCGGGCGCGGGTCAGATCCATGCTGCGCGCCAGGGCGCGAATGCTGGTTTCGTTGCCGGAGATGCCCAGCCGGCTTTCCATCAGCCGGCGGAGCGATTCGCCGCCGTCGATTTGCACTTGGCCCAGCAGTGGCTCGACAAAACCGCGGCGGATGTCGTCATTGTCCGGCGGCCGGTTGGCCGCCAATCGGTCGTCGATCCAGTTTTCGATTTCCCAAGTGAAGCGCGGCTGAATGCGCACCGCCAGGTGCGATCCGCAGGCGACGGGAACCAGGATCGTGTGCAGGGCGCCGAAGATTTCGAGCACGGCGCTGACCCGCTTTTCGCCGTACGTCTTCAGCGCGCGCATGTCGGCCAACGACAGATCGAGATACGCGGCCAGCGGCGTGCTCCAGATGACGCGCGGCAAATGCCACAAGGCCGGTGCGAAGCGCCCCAGCGGCTGATCGCCCAGTCGATGCTGCCGGATATTCTCGCGCCACTGGCTCCAAGTCAGCTCGCAAATTTCGGTCGTCTCGGCCGACGGCAGGAATTCGCCCGGGTGGCGATGGTCCAGGGTCCGGCCGTTGTTGGTGACGACCATGTGCGGCTTGATCGCGTCGGCCTCGTCGCGCCGGCTGGCTCGGCCGAGCAATTCGATCATGGTGCGGATCTTCTTGCGGCCGATGCCGGGCGTGGCAAACAGCTCGGTCAACGACGTCCCCAGCAACTCGCCCAGCGGCTTGGCCATCAGCGCCAGCGGAAGCCGACGATCGCTGGGCACGGCCCAGAATGCCAAGGGCTTGTCCAGGCAGTCGGCGAATTCGGGCGTCAGCAGCTTCGATCGCGCCAGCTCGAAACCAGACACCAACTCGTAATCGGCGATGGGCCCGTCGTCTTTGGACATGCGAATCGTTCGCGGCTGCGTCAGCCGGCGCCTCGATCGTTACGGCTTCGACGTTTCATTGCTCTGCCGATTGATCGCAAACTCACCCGCCCCCATCACATATCTCAAGCGAGCCGTCCCGGGCGAATGTAGCTAATGAAATACCACGCCATCGGGTGGGTGTCAAATAAAAACCTCACGGCATTTGTACACAAAATCGCAGTGCTGGCAATGCCCGCAGGGGCAATTACCGGGCGCAGTGCGACGTTTTGCGCACTTTGTGGCTGGCTTTTTACAGATAGCGTTCGAGCAATCGGCGGCTGGCATGGTCCAGCGCACGAACGTCTTCGATCACATAACGCGTGCCGTGGGCGTCGATGAGCATGGCCTTTTGTGGGCCGAAGCGGCGAATCTCGTCGTCGCTTTTGACGAGGAAGGTGGAGGGGCCACGGTCGGTTTGAACTTCCCATTGCGTGGGATCCGTGCCCGTCACGCGCACGATGCGCTCGATGCGGGGCAAGAACGCGCGCAGGCTGAGTTCTTTTTCCAGCGGTTCGCGCATGCGGTCGGGCAGCAGCGACGAATCTTCGATGAGCGCGATTTCGCGCCCCTCGGCGTCGCAAATCGAAATCCAGCGGTCGGGATCCGTGAGCGGAAAAGCCCGCACCGGCTCGACCCCAATGTGGCGCTGGCCATCGGCATCGACCAGCACCAGGCGGTCGAAGGCGTCGAAGTGCAAGCCAAAATTCAGCTCGCTGGTCCGGTCCACGTGCATGGCCATAGAGGTTGGGTTGTCAGTTGTCAGTTGTCAGTTGTCAGTGGCGCGGGGTCAGTATTAAATTGCGCCGTGGGCCAACTCGAGTTGGGCCTGGTGCAGCCGGGCGTAGGCGCCGGGGGTTTTCAATAGTTCGCCGTGCTGGCCGACTTCTACGATGCGGCCGCGTTCCATGACGACCAGCCGGTCGGCCCGCCGCAGAGTGCTCAGGCGGTGGGCAATGGCGATCGTCGTGCGGCCTTGAATCAAGTTGTCGAGCGCCTCTTGAATCTCGCGCTCCGTTTCGGTGTCGACGGCGCTGGTGGCCTCGTCGAGGATCAGAATGCGGGGATCGATCAGTAGCGCGCGGGCGATCGAAATTCGCTGGCGTTCGCCGCCCGAGAGCGACTGGCCGCGCTCCCCGACCAGCGAGTCGTAGCCGTCGGCCAAGCGCAGAATGAATTCGTGGGCACGGGCGGCCTTGGCGGCGGCAATGACTTCGTCGCGCGATGTGTCGGGCCGGCCGTACGCGATGTTTTCGGCGATCGTGCCGTAGAACAAGAACGGCTCTTGCAGCACGATGCCGATATGCCGGCGATACTCGTGCACCGAAAACGAACGAATGTCGACGCCGTCGACCTTGATGGCTCCTTCGCCCACGTCGTAGAAGCGGCAGACGAGGTTCACCAGCGTGCTCTTGCCGGCGCCGCTGGGCCCCACCAGGCCGATCATTTCGCCGGGGCGGATCGAAAGATTCACGCCTTCGACCACCGGGCGATTGCCGTAGCGAAAGCCGACGTTTTGCAGCTCGATCCCGCCTTGAAATTGCTGCAGGGAGACGGGATTGAGCGGTTCGGGGACGCTGGGCACGCGATCGAGGATCTCGAAAATCCGTTGCGCTCCGGCCGCCGCGCGCTGCGTCGCCGAAACCATGCGGCTCATCGAATCCAGCCGTGTATAAAAGCGACCGATGTAGTTGGTGAAGCCGACGAGCACACCGACGTTGATCGCCGGGTCCAACCGCGAGAGCAGCCGGTAGGCGCCGGCAGCCCAGACCACGAGCAGGCCGGTCTCGGTCAGCAGCGACACCGTGGGACCGAAGAACGACCACGTGCTGTTGATCCGATCGTTGGCGGCCAGAATGCCGTCGTTGGCGCGGCGAAAGCGATCGATCTCGTGCTGCTCCTGGGCAAACGCCTTGACCACGCGGATACCGGGAATGGTGTCGGCCAGCACACTGGTCATGCGGGCAAAGGCCCGGCCGCCTTGATCAAAGCCGCGGCGCAGCCGGCTGCGCACGCTGTGGATCAGCCAGGCAATCAAAGGAAACGGGCACAGGGTCACTAGGGCCAGCAGCGGGTCGATGGAAAACAGCGTCGCGGTCGTGAGCGCGATCATCAGCACGTCGGTGCAGAAATCGAGCAGGTTCACCGAGAGGAACGTGCAAATGCGGTCGGTGTCGGGGCCGATGCGGCTCATCAAATCGCCGGTGCGCTTGCCGCCAAAGAACTCGAGCGACAACTTCTGCAAGTGCGAATACGTTTCGGTGCGCATGTCGGCGCTGATGCGCTCGCTGACCCACGCCAGCACGTAGGTGCGCGTGACGCCCAGCACCCAGGCCAGCAGCGCGGCACCCAGCATGCCGGCCAGGTACATCGTCAGCAGGCGGTAGTTGGCCGGTGCGCCCGCTTCGAACGGCACGAGCACGCGATTAGTAAGCGGAATGGTCAGATACGGCGGCACCAGGCCGGCCGACGTGCTGGCCAGCATCAGCACAAAGCCCAGCAGGATCATGCCGGCCCGCGGCTTGGCGAATCGCGCGATGCGCCACAGCGAGCGCGTCACCGGCGGGCCGACCGCGGGCTTGCAGGCGGGGCAGTCGGCCTGATCACCGGCGATGACGGCGCCGCAGCCCGGGCATACGGCTTCCGGCTCGTTGAGCTCAAATTTGGTCAGGCCGCTGATCGCGCTCGTGGCGCGGCGGGCGAAGACCTGGGCTTCGGACGCGGCGGCGCCTGTATAGCGCCAGTGCGCCAGTCGGCTGGTCGGAGACAGCAGTTCGAGGGTTCCCAAGCCGGCATGCTCGCGGGCACGCACCTGGCCGATTGCCGCAAAAGCCCAGCTCTGGCATTGGACATGGTCGCGATTGCCACCCGAGATCGCCATCGATGGCAAGCTCAGCAGGCGACGCTGCGAAAGCACGACCAGCGTCTTGGCAAACCGGAGCGACTGATCCAAATCAGACTCGAACCAGGCGAGAATGGACTCGCCAGCCTCGAGGTGGGCGGCGACGGCGTCGCGCCAGTTTTCGGGCACCTGGCTCGAGTTTTCGGCTGCGTCCAACATCGTGCTCCATAAGGCCGGCCGTCTCGGCCGAGGCCCTAATCCGCCGAAAAACCTGCAAAATACGCTCAAGTGGGCGGGGGTGGCAGCTACCGGTTTGCGGAAAAAACCGGCAAAGGATACCAAACGCCTAATTCTAGGCGAAGCTTCGTCGTTGAGGAAAGCGGTTCTTGTGTCGACCGCCGAGCTGGTAAATCTTCACTGTTTGGCAAATCCTGCCGTTTTTTCGCTTAACGACGCTAGCGCGATGCGGTATGTTTGGAGCCTTGTCGAGCGGTTTATCACGGGTTTTCGCCAGGCCGGCGAACGGGCAGTAGCGACTGCCGTAGCCGGTAGCCCAAAAGCTGCGAAGCCCGCTCGCTCCGACGCCATTAAAAGCTCTTCTACGGTGTTCGGCCTCGCTTAGAATATTGAGTGTTTCGCCGACACTGGCGTTTTCTTGATCCCGGCATGGCGGCCGTGGAATTTGGCTGCCACGATGGCTTTGCCCCGCAAACGGCGAGGCGCCGAAATGCATCGGCGCGGCGCTGGTACGCATCGGGCGGGGCTAATGTGTGTGGTGGTGATGGACCACCGGCACGGGATTCAAATCAGTAGGGCGCGCATTCACCACGTCAAAACGTCGGTCTTGAGCGGCAGGTTGCTCGGCCGTAGCATCGACCGCGCGTATGCTTGGCGCAGTGGCGAGCTTGAAAGCTTCAGGAATGGTTATTTTTCGGTCGACACAAACATTCGGGGAGCTTCGCCCGTAGTTGAATGCGATCTGCTCGCTCGAGGCGTTGCACACACATCTCTCATCATTTCAATTCTGACGAGCTAGCAAGATCCAGGAGAGCGGCGGCGGCCGCTGGTGGTGACCTTGCCGGGCGAATTCTTTGCAAAGCGAGCGTAACTTTTCACGACTTGTCGTCAAAGTTCTACATACACGCGGTGGGATGAGCCAGACATGGAAATTCGTAAAGTCCTAGCGTTGCGGGGCCCGAACTTTTGGGCCAATTTTCCCGTGCTCGAAGCCTGGGTCGACCTGGGCGATCTGAAGGATTCACCTTCTGACGAGATTACCGGTTTTAACGACCGGATCATGGGCTGGCTGCCGACGATGATCGAGCATCGTTGCAGCGTCGGCGAGCGGGGCGGCTTTTTCGAACGCCTCCGCCGCGGCACTTACCTGGCCCACATCCTCGAGCACGTGACCTTGGAACTGCAAAGCCTGGCCGGCTCGACGGTCGGCTATGGCCGTGCCCGCGAAACGCTGGGCGAAGGCTACTACAAAGTCGCCATTGAATACGAAGAAGAGGAACTCGCTCGCGCTTGCCTGGAGACCGGCCACCGGTTGTGCCTGGCGGCCGTGTACGACCGTGCCTTCGATATCGACGTTGAAGTCGCCAAGCTCCGCGAGATTTGCCAGCGCGTCTGCCTGGGCCCCAGCACCAAGTCGATCGTCCGGGCGGCTCAAGCCCGCGGCATTCCCGTTCGCCGGATGAACACCGGCAGCATGGTGCAGTTGGGTTATGGCTCGCAGCAGCGCCGCATTCTGGCCGCTCAGACCGATCGCACGGGCGCGGTTGCCGAGGAGATTGCCCAGGACAAAGATCTGACCCGCGATTTGTTGCGGGCCGTAGGGGTGCCGGTGCCGGAAGGCCGGCCGGTGACTTCGGCCGACGACGCGTGGGAAGCGGCCGAGGACATTGGCGTGCCGGTGGTCGTCAAGCCGCAGTTTGGCAGCCAGGGCCGGGGCGTGGCTACGAATCTTTCGACGCGCGAGCAGGTGCTGGCCGCCTACCAGGCCACCAGCCGCGAAAGCCCGGACATCATGGTCGAAAAATTCGCCCCCGGGGCGGATTATCGCATTCTGGTCATCGGCGGCCGGATGATCGCGGCGGCCCGCCGCGAGCCGGCCCAAGTGCTGGGCGACGGTGTGCATACGGTGGCCGAGCTGGTCGATGCGGTGAATCTGGATCCCCGGCGCGGCGACGACCATGCCACCGCGCTGAGCAAGATTCGTCTGGATCCGATCGCCCTGGCCGTGCTGGCCGAACAAGGCCTGTCGCCCGAGGCGGTGCCGCCGGCGGGCGCATGCGTGCTCGTTCGCCGCAATGCAAACCTCAGCACCGGCGGAACGGCCGCTGACGTGACCGACCTGGTGCACCCCGACGTGGCCGCCCGGGCCATCGAAGCCGCGAATGTCGTCGGCCTGGACGTGGCGGGCATCGACGTCGTGTGTCTGGATATCGGCCGTCCGCTGGAATCGCAGGGCGGCATGATCATCGAGGTCAACGCCAGCCCCGGCTTGCGGATGCACATCGAACCTTCCAGCGGCAAGCCGCGGCCGGTGGGCGAAGCGATTATCGATACCCTGTTTGCCGATGGACAAAGCGGCCGCATTCCAATCGCCGCGGTCACCGGCACCAACGGCAAGACGACCACCACCCGCTTGTTGGCCCATATCGTGGCTGGCACCGGCCGGCGCGTCGGCATGTCGTGCACCGACGGCATCTTCCTGGGGACGCGCCGCATCGAGGCGGGCGATTGCAGTGGGCCGAAGAGTGCCCGCGCCGTGCTCTCGAATCCGGCGATCGACGTGGCGGTGTTCGAGGCTGCCCGCGGCGGCATCCTGCGCGAAGGGTTGGGTTTCGACCGCTGCGAAGTGGCCGTGGTCACCAACATTGGCGAAGGCGATCACCTCGGCCTGGCCGGCATCGACACGCCCGAGCAACTGGCCAAAGTCAAATGCTCGGTGGTTGATACGCTGCTGCCGACGGGCGCCGCGGTGCTCAAGGCCGACGACCCGTTGGTGGCCGAAATGGCGAAGCGTTCGCCGGCGCCGATCATCTTTTTCGCGCGTGACCCGCGCGATCCCGTGCTCGCCGCGCATCGCGAAAAAGGCGGCCGCGCCGTCTACGTTCGCGAAGGCGAAATCGTGGCCGCCGAAGGCGAGCGCGAAGTCGTCGTGACGGCACTGGCCAAAGTGCCGCTGACCTTGGGCGGGCGCATCGGCTTCCAAGTCGAAAATGCCCTGGCCGGCACCGCCGCTGCTTGGGCCTTGGGCCTGTCACGCGAGAGCATTCGGGCCGGCCTGGAATCGTTCGCCGCCGACATGCAGCACGTGCCGGGGCGCTTCAACCTGCTCGAAATCAACGGCGCCACGGTGATTATCGACTACGGCCACAATGTCTCGGCCCTGTCGTCGCTCGTCGAGGCGCTCGACTGCTTTCCCAGCCAGCGCCGTCTGGCCGTGTACTCGGCCGCCGGTGATCGCCGCGATAGCGACATGATCCGCCAGGGCGAACTACTGGGCGATAGCTTCGACCACGTGATCCTGTACGAAGACCACTACCTGCGTGGACGCCCGGCCGGCGAAATTATTGGCATCTTCCGCAAAGGGCTGGCGGCCGGATCCCGAGTGTCGGAAGTCCACGACATCTTCGGCGCGATCAAGGCGGTCGACCTGGCGCTGAAAAAACTGCGTGCAGGCGACCTGTTGCTATTGCAGGCCGACGTCATCGATGAAACCGTCGACTTCATGCGTCGCTATCTCAAGACACATGCGGCCAGCGGCGAAATCAGCGTGATCGATGCCCTGCAAGGTTTGCAAGAGGCGGCCGTTTACGCCACAGCGGCAGAAGCCATCGACTAGACCAAGGCGATCGACTAATTAAAGAGGGCCACTCGCTTGTGCCGGCTTATCCCGCCGGCCGTCACGCATGCTGAAGTTGGCTACGAAGTTCGCGCCGCACGAAGCCGCCATGACCCTGGCGCGCGACGCCGGTTATCGCTACGCCGAGATTTGGACCGACGCGGCGGTGCTGGCCAATTGGCGCGCAGTGGCCGAGCGATGTGCGCGCTACCCTTTCGGCTACGTGGTGCATTTCCCCAATCGCGAGCCGCGCGACGAGCAAGCGCTGGCCGACGCCGTCAGCCTGTATCGTGCGTTGGACTGTCCGGCCATGGTGATCCACCAGCCGCTCTACGATCAGTTTGGCGCGCGCTTGCTCGAACTCGACGGCGGCTTGCGGCTGGCGGTTGAGAACCACGAGCTTTCGCCCGCCGAGTTCGAAGCCTGGGCCGAGAATCATCCCGGCCTGACGCTCGACGTGGAGCATCTCTGGCTCTACACGCTGGCCGACGGACCGCTCGAGCGATTGCTGCACGCGGTGCGAGCGTTTCTCGACCGCTACGGCCATAAGCTGTGGCACGTCCACATGCCAGGCTATCAACCGGGACAGGCGGCGCATCGGCCGATGCATGCTTCGCCCGAAATGGTCTCGGCCGTGTTCACCTTGCTGGCCGAATACGACTATCAAGGTTTGGTTGTCAGCGAATTGGCCGGAACTTATCAAACGGCGGAAGTGCTGGCGGCAGACATGGCCCTCTTCCACCGCTGGGCGCGTAGCCGCTAGCGTGGTCGCACTGCTGGCGAGACATTCGAACTTTCGACATTCGACAACCGGTCAGGTCGTTTCGTCGGCCTTGAGCGGATCGCTAGTCGACGACGGAAAGGGCACAATGTTGGCGGCTGGCGCTTGGCCATCGCCATCGCCATCTCCATCGGTCGGTTGGGAATCCGACAGGCGGCGCTTGCGCTGTCCAAAGCGCGGCGAGACAATCGCGCGAGACCAATTGATGGTTTCCGCATCCGGAAGTTCGGCTTTGAGGATCGTCACGATCGCGTCCCAGGTGCCGTCGCGCTGCCACGCCCGCAGACGGCGCCAGCAGGTCATGCCCGAGCCGCAACCCATATCCGCCGGCAATCGCTGCCAGCGCACGCCCGTGCGCAGCACGTGGATCACGCCCATCAGGCAAGCGCGATCGTCCATTCTCGGGCGGCCACCGCGCATATTCTTAGGTTGCTCACCCAAGAGTGGCTTGATTTTTTCCCAAACGTGATCGGGAAGAATTGGCATCTGCATGCAAACTTGCCCCTTGCCCGTCAATGCGCGGCGAGCCACTCATGCTCGCCAAAGCTGGTCGTCAAATGATGCGTGCCAAACGCGCTTAGCCATTGCGGCGGCGATCACCATGTTTTCACATCAATCGCCACAATAACGCTTATCTTGACATGACATGTAACACGCTGCAAAGGCTCCTTCAAAACATCTAGCTGATGAATGCCGTAACAAAAAGGGGGAGTTGCGAATTATGGCGCTAATTACATGACTGGCGCTACTGGTTTCATTCGGCCGCTCGAATCGCGGCTTCAACGCCGGTTTTGTTATCGGTAAATCCAAGTGCTGGCGTTTGTTTTGCAAAGGGCGAGATGCTCTCGATCGTGAGTCTAGACCGGTCGTCTGTTTTGATTTGAAGTGGACTGCCGAAGGTCCAACGCGCCTCGAAGCTCGTCAATCACCACCGAATACGGCGATCTGGCTGTGTAAGATTGGAAAAAATTGCAAAGCCGCACGCTGGCAATAAGACGTTAAAAACGCGAGTTTTGGCCCCGGCTATCATCTCCCGCTTAGCGAGTTTTCCTGCCTTAATGCGCTCTCAGCCTTGATCCGCTGTTGGCACAACATTCGCTTTGGTTGATGCATCGACTCGTATCCTCTTTCATGCTGGAGCCTGGCAACGATGCAAGCCACCTATCGCTCACGATTCGATGGAGAAACGGGCCTTTGGCAAATCATTTCGCGCTCGGGCCATGTGCTGTACGCCTCCGACGACGGAGATTATGTGCAGTCGGTGTGCCGCGAGTTGTGTGCCACGTTTTTTAGTGGCCGCCCGCGCCGTGAGACCAATCAATATCGAGTCGACCCGGGCTGCCTGGCCGGCTGACGTGGCGCGCGGCGCAATAAAAAAGGGCGCCGCCCACAACGCGTGGCGGCGCCCGGATGAGCCTGCGGCAGTGGCTGCGGGGGTTACTTCGGCATTGGCGGTGCCGACAAACCGATGACGCCCACGGCCACGCGCGGGCCGGCATTGCCGGAGGGTTGGCTCGTCAGATCGTCGGCATCGCCGTGCACCACGATCGAGCGGCCCAACAGCGACGACAGGCTGACGCCTTCGGCCTTGGTGTCCACTTCGGCTACGCCGTCCTCGCCAGCCTTGATATTGCCCAGGTCGCCGGCATGATGATCGGGCGAGTTCGGGCCGCCGTGCTTGTGGCCGCCGGGATTGAAGTGCCCGCCGGCCGCCATGCCGTCTTTGGTGCTCAGATCGCCGTACATGTGCACATGGAAGCCGTGCTCGCCCGGCTTCAATCCGCGCACCTTGCCCTTGACCTCGACGTAGCCGTCGCGCTGCGTGAGCCGGAGGAAGCCTTTAACTTCGCTGTCGGACTTCGGCACCAGGATGCACACGGCGTTCTGCGCCGCCTCGTCTTCATGGGCCACGGCAATGGCCGGAATCCCCAGCAGCGCCAACGAACAAATCCCCAACACGTGCTTGAGCATGGAACAGTCCTTTCTGATTCGCGTTTTTCGAAACACCGCCGGCACTCGAGCGGAATTGCGTATCCACCGGGTACAAGATGCCGACGCGTGCCTGGCTCGACGGCGCCTGCATTTTAAGAAGCGCGCGCGGCGATTTGAACCCGCCCCGGCTGTTTATTTCCCGGCATTGTGTACTTTGCGTGAGTGGGCCAGCTTGATCGTTTGTCCAGTGCCACGGCCGCCGCCGCGCCGCTCATAATAAAGCCGCGACCGGTGGTCGCGCTCCCGTGACCACCGGTCGCGGCTTGATATTGGTGTGGAGAAAATCGATGATCTGGGACTTGCATTGCCATTTGATGGGTGTGCCGGGCAAGACTGCCGACGAGCGCATGGCACGTCTAGTCGAGTACGCCGACCGGCTGGGCATCGAACGGCTGTGCATCTATCTCGGACCTTCGCTGGTGCACAATCCCACGCCCCAGCGGCTGCGCGACGACAACGACTACATCCTGCAGGCCCTTTCGCACTGGCACGATCGGGCCTTCGGCTTCGTCTATGTCAGCGGCGAACACGTCGACGTCAGCTTGGAGGAGATCGAGCGCTGCGTGGCCAAGGGCCCCATGGTCGGCATCAAACTCTGGGTGGCAAAGCGCGTCAGCTTTGCCGAAATCGATCCGATCATCGTCCGTGCGCACGAGCTGAAAGCCGTGATCTTTCAGCACACCTGGTTCAAGACCGACAAGACGCAGTACCCCGGCGAGTCCACGCCCGACGACCTGGTGGCGGTCGCCAGGCGGCATCCGGACGTGCCGCTGATCTGCGGCCACACGGGCGGAACCTGGGAGCTGGGCATCCGCGCGGTTCGGGCGTATCCGAACATCTCGGTCGATCTGGCCGGCTCCGATCCCACGGCCGGCATCACCGAAATGGCCGTTCGCGAGCTGGGCGCCGAGCGCGTGATTTACGGCAGCGATGCCGGCGGCCGGAGCTTTGCCAGCCAATTGGCCAAGGTCCAAGGCGCCGATCTGTCCGAGGCCGACAAGAAGCTGATCCTGGGCGGCAATTTGCGCCGCATGATGACCCCGATCCTCCAGTCCAAAGGCATCCAACTGCCTGCGTAACGGGCAAACGATGTCGACGCAAAAAGACTCCCCAGGCTAACGCCAAGGGGCTCGCCGGCCATCGCCTCTTTTATTTTTCACTTTTCACTTTTCACTTCCCATGCCTCTCCTCATCGACACCAACGTCTATCTCTCCCGCTGGCCTACCCGCCGGCTGCGTGGCGACACGCCGGAAACGCTCGTCGAGCTGCTCAAGAAAAGCGGCGTCAGCCAGGCCTGGGCCGGCAGCTTCGAAGGGTTGTTGTTTCGCGATCTGGGCGGGGTGAACGAGCGGCTGGCGGCCGATTGCCGTGTGGCGCCCGATTTGCTCCTGCCTTTCGGCTCGATCAATCCGACGCTGCCCGACTGGGAAGACGACCTTCGGCGCTGCCACGAGGTGCATCGAATGCGGGGCATTCGCCTGCATCCGAATTACCACGGCTACAAGCTCGACGACCCGGTCTTTGTCCGCTTGCTCGCTCTAGCCGCCAAGCGGGGGCTGATCGTGCAGTTGGCTTTGAGCATGGAAGACGAGCGCACGCAGTCGGCCCTGGTGCGGGCCGCGCACGTCGACGTCAAGCCGCTGGCGGACATCGTGCGGCAAGTGCCGGGGCTCAAGCTCGTGATCGCCAACGCGTTTCGCGCGATGCGCGTCGAGCAAACCGACCAACTGGTCGCGGCCGGCAACGTGAGCTTCGACATCGCCATGCTCGAAGGCGTCGGCGGCGTGAAGCGTTTGATCGATCAGGTCGGGCTCAAGCGCGTGCTGTTCGGCTCGTACGCGCCGTTTTATTACTTCGAGTCGTCGGCATTGAAGCTGCAAGAATCGCCGCTCGCCGGTGCACAGTTGGAAGCTGTGCGTCACGCCAACGCGCAAACGCTGCTCGGCTGACGCTCAGAAGCAGTCCCAGTTTGTGTGGTATTACCATGGTCCGCGGACGTAGTACACGCCGAACTCATCGGTGCTGCCGGGAATCGGCGGGGTCGGAACAAAGCCGTAAGGGCCGACATACCCGCCCGGATATTGGCGACCGAACTGGTGATAGATCGGCACCACGTCGGTATTGGTGACGCCCCACGCCCACTTGGTTTGTAGCGAGGCGGTGGGCGGCACGACCAGGGCCGTCGGAGCGCCCCAGGCCGGGTCGTAGTACGCGCCGTGCCACGGATACCGGGCCGCCACCCAGCAGCGTGGCACGTGATAGAGAGGTCCGGCAGCTTCGGCCAGCGAAGCTGCGGACACGACCATTAGCAGGGCCAAGGCAAACGCGCGGCGTGTCATCGTCGACGGCTCTCTTTCTGGTCCGCTGGTCCTTACCACCAACGCACCAAAGTCGTATTCACCGGCCGCACGCCACCGGCGTAGCGCCGGTACACGCGATGGTGCCGGTAAAGAAATTCGTTGGGAAGCAGCGGCTGGTAGGTGACGTAGGTATGCCCGACAAACGTCGGCGTCGGCCGCGGCGAAACGAACATGGCGGCCGGCACACCCGGCGGGCCCACGTAGTAGTTGTAGAACAGGTCGTACTGCGGGCCCACCTGGCAAGTGGTCTGGGCCTGGGCTTCGCCCGCCGAGCCATCGAGCACGGCGCCGGCCACGACAAGCGCCAGTGCGGCCAGCAGCAGTCGGATGCGCACCACCATCGGCGATCTCCTTATCAAGAATTCGACGCGAATCGATCCATCGATCGCGCGGCTTGCGGTGCGGCCAAAGAGAGTCCGTCTTCGGCCGCGCCCAGGACAAATCTCGACCTGCATCTGCGGCTCGCTCCAAGTTTGACGCCGTGCATCTGACAACCGGCGCCACCGCGTAAAACGCTACGATCGGGCGGCACGGTGGAGACCAAAGCCCACGGCCTGCGGTCCGTGGGGGGATTCATGCAGCCGGCCAAACCGTGCCTTCCGGGCCGGTTTTCCCGCCGGCAAACCCGCCTGGGAGGTCCCAGCCGCGGCCGCTATAATTCCTCCAGCCGGCAGCCTTTGCCCGGTTTCGCTTTTTCGGTCGGGTGGTCTTCTTGGCGGAGGAAAGTGCTTTGGCCAGTGTGCAAAACAGATCGGGACGGATCCCTCGCCGCACAGACCGAGCGGCCGAAAAACCGGCTGCGGAAGCATCCGACGCGAGCGAGGCCGCTCCCGTCGCCAATGGTCACGCACCGGCCGCCGCCAACGGCAGCCCGGCCAGTCCGCCCGCCGTGCACAAGCGCCGGGCCACGGCCGAAACGATGGCCGCCGGGCAGCGCGACATTTCGGTCAGCGAGTTTTTCGCCAAGAACCGCCACTTGTTGGGCTTCGACAACCCCCGCAAGGCCTTGCTCACGACGATCAAAGAGGCCGTCGACAACGCCTTGGACGCCTGCGAAGAGGCCGGCATCCTGCCCGAAATCTGGGTCCACGTCCAAACCACCGGCACCAACCGCTTCAAAGTCGGCGTGCAGGACAACGGGCCGGGCATCGTCAAGGAGCAAATCCCCAACATCTTCGGCAAGCTGCTATATGGCTCGAAGTTCCACCGCCTGCGCATGAGCCGCGGCCAGCAGGGCATCGGCATCAGCGCCGCCGGCATGTACGGCGTGCTGACCACCGGCAAGCCCGTCAAAGTCATCTCGCGCACTGGGCCGAAGAAGCCGGCCCATTATTTCGAGATTCAGATCGACACCAAGAAGAACAAGCCCGAGATCCTCAACGGCAAGGGCGAAGGCGTCGACGTCGAACCGGGCGACGCGAAACAGATGGAGAAGTTCGGCATCGAATGGACCGACGTGCCGCACGGTACGCGCGTCACGATCGAGCTGGAGGCCAAGTACCAGCGAGGCCGCGGCAGCGTGGACGAATATCTCGAGCAGACGGCCATCGCCAACCCGCACGTCACCGTGCATTACAAGGATCCCGACGACAACGAAATGGTCTACTCGCGCGCGGCCGATCATCTGCCGCCCGAGCCCAAGGAGATCAAGCCGCATCCGTATGGCGTCGAGTTGGGCATGCTCGTCACCATGCTGCAAGCCACGAAGGCCAACACGCTGGCGCAATTTCTGACCGACAGTTTTTCGCGCGTCAGCCCGGCCGTGGCCCGAAAAATCTGCGAAACCGCCGGGCTGACTCCGCGGACGCGCGCGACGAAGATCGGCCGGCTCGAAGTCGAAAAGCTGTTCAAGGCGATCCAAGACACGAAGATTCCCGCTCCGGCCACCGATTGCCTGGTGCCCATCGGCGAGCAGTTGCTGCTCAAAGGCTTGTCGCACGTGGTGAGCGGCGAGTTCTACGTGGCCGCCACGCGGCCGCCCAGCGTGTATCGCGGCAACCCGTTTCTGATCGAAGTCGCGCTGTCGTACGGCGGCCAAGGCGCCGCCACGCGCGTATCGCTCGAGACACTCACCGAAATGCTGGCCGAGACCGACGCCCGCACGCTGCGGCAATTCTTGATCTCGCATTTTTCCGGCGTGGGCAGCGACGGGGCCGAACGCATTCTGAAAGAAGCCGAACTCGGCAATCGCGCCAGCCCCGCCAAGCTCAAGCCGGCCGAAATCGGCAAGCTGCATACCGCCATGCGCAGCGTGAACCTGGACGAAGGGCAGTCCATGTCGGTGATGCGGTATGCCAACCGCGTGCCGCTGCAATTTCAGCCCGGCGCGTGCGCCATCACGCAAGCCATCATGAACACGAATTGGCGCAGCTACGGCCTGAGCCAATCGCGGGGCTCGCTGCCCAGCGGGCCGGTGACGATGCTCGTGCACATGGCCAGCGTGTGGGTGCCTTTTACCAGCGAATCGAAGGAAGCGGTGGCCAGCTATCCCGACATTCAGCGCGAGCTGCGGTTGGCACTGCAGGCCGTGGGTCGCAAGCTGGCGATGTTTGTTCGCCGCCGCCAGCGCGTGAAGCAGGAAGGCGATCGCCGGCAAGTATTTCTGCGCTACCTGGGCGAAGTGGCCCAGGCCACGGCCGAAATCAAGGGCATTGACGCCGGCCCGCTGTACGAACGGCTGATGGTCGTGGCCAAGAAGAAGACCGCGCAGGCCGACGTCAAGTTCGACAAGCACGGCCGGCCGGTGGATGAACCCGACGCCGAGGATTTTGGCGACAACGTGCTGATTGTCGACCCGAATCAGCCGCCCGCGGCGGTTAAAACCGCCGGCTAAGTTGGCATGCGGCCTTCGGCCAGTTCGCGGTCCCAGTCGTCCATTAGCGGCCAATCGATCGCGCAGGTGCCGAAGTCGGCCATGTGCAGATAACCGTCCAGCCGTGCGATGGTTTGATCCAGCAGCTTGTCATCCTTGCGGAAGATCGGGCCGTGGCTCGGCAGCAGCCACGCCACGTTGGACTCGCGAATCCGCCTCAGCGAGCGCAAGAAGGCCCGAATGTCGCTTCCATGATGGGCATCGATCACGCCCACGCAGCCGTCGCGGTAGATGTTGTCGCCGCTGAACAATAGCTCGCCTAGTCGGAATGAAAGCTGGCTGTCGGTATGGCCGGGCGTGTGCCAGACTTCGAGCTCCAGTTTGCCGACGGGGATTTTGTCCCCTTCGTCGACCAAGCTGTCGAGCTTGACCGGTGGCATCGGCATTTCGATTTTTTGGGCCGTAATCTCGGCGAACGTCTTGATGCGGTCGCCTTCGGCCAAGGGAGTGGCCGCCAGCGGGTGGCCGATGACCGGTGCCTTGAGAATCTGCTTGAGCTTGGCCAATCCCTGGATATGGTCGACGTCGGCGTGCGTGGCGATGATCGCCTTGCAGTTGGACAGCGGAAAATCCATCTGCCGGATCATTTCGACGATTTCATCGACGGTCTCTTCATAGCCGATGTCGATCAAAATCCATTCGTTGCCTTCATATACCAGATAGACGTTGCAGCCGAGCCGCTCGCCCGCCTGGTGATTGATTTCAATCACATTGGGGAAGATCGGTCTCCGCTCCAGCATACAAAATCCTTATGGTTCGGGGGGATAGCTTGCCCCTGCGTGTCCTTGCCGCTCGCTTGCCGGGCTCAATCTTAGAACTCGGCTCCGGCCGCCACAAGCGGCCTCACGGGCCAGTCGCGCCGGACACCGAAAGCGGCGTGCCAATCGCAGCGTCGAAACGGCTGAATCGATGCCGCGCCAGATCGACCGGCAGCGGCGGCAGAACGCCGGACTCGGCCGCGGCGACGGCCCAGGCGAGCAAGGCCTCGTATTGATCTTCGCGGGTCAGCTCGCCCAGCCAGGTGCAGCCGTCGCGAGAGAGGATTGCAACGACATTGGCCACGTCACACGGCCCGAGGCAGCCGCTCATCGTCAACTGGACGTGCCGGTTGAGCTTGCGCGCCTTCCACTGGGATTTGAGCCAGTCCCGCGGAACCGGCGGATAGCCCCGTTCCACACGCCCGCAGCAGCAACCGTCGCAAATCAGGATCTGAGCCAAAACGGCTCCCCGGTCAGTGGTCACGGGCTCGTCGGGCAAATCGCTGGGGTTCACTTTTAAGCCCTGGCATGCGGGGGCCGCGGGTACCGCGGCCGGGCGCGGATTCTAGCTGCCCGGCACTCGGTCGACAACCAGCCCCCGGGAACTTGCATTCTAAAAACTGGCCTATTGAATCAGGCAGGGGTATAGTAGTGGTAGTCGGCTGAAGTGGTTTTCTCGTTGTAAGGGGTTTCATTGCCGGAGGTTGAATCATGCATGCACGCACAAAACTCGCGCTGGCCATCACGCTTTCGCTCATCGCTGGAACGCTGCAAGCAGCGCCACCCTGGGAGCGAGCCGATTCCAAGATCCTAGGAAACAACGTCGATCAGACGGTGCGCCGCAGCACCCGGGCTTACAGCTATAGCCCGCCGACGAGCACCGCGCCGGCAGCCGCAACGGCCGTAGCGCCGACCACCGTGGTTCGACCGCAAATGGCGCAAGCTCCGGTTGCCGCGCAAGCGCCTGCGACACGTCAGATGCAAAGCGTCGCGCCGCGCACTCAGCCGGGCGCTGTCGTCACGGCGCCGCCTGCCAACGTGGCTCCGACAAATCGCACGACGAACCAACCGGCGACGAACTATGTGCAGCCGCAGACCCGCGGTTATCGCAGTTATTCGTATCAGCCGGCGCAGCCTTCGTACGGCTACCGCAATAACTACAGCACGCGCCCCCGCCGGGTTCCGTTCTACATGCGTGCCGATTCAAAGGTTCTGGGTCGCGAAGGGTACTAACGCTCGCTTGCGAGAATGTCCTGACCGAACCGTAAGCGCGGCGCTCGCGCCGCGCTATGGTTCGGTGCGCTGCGGCGGTTGGCTCTGCCACTGCGCGAGCCAGTCGCCCAGTCCCAGTGGATCCTGCGGATCCCAGGCGAGCGCTTCTTCGACAACTTCCAGCGCCAGCTTGTCGCGGCCCATTTCGTGCAAGCACCAGGCCAGCCCCTTGGCCGACTCGTGCAAGGCCGCGTTCTCGGGCAGATGGCCAGGCAGCGTGCCCGCCAGTGCCGGGCCTGTCGCCGCGCGACCCAGTTGAACGGCATAGCCGAAATGCCCTCGCGCCAGCTCCAAGTCACCGTCGGCCAAGGCGATCTCGCCGAGCAGCCGGTGGGCCTCGATCAACTCGCCGCAGTCTTCCAGCAGCCAGCGCAGCTCGTCAATCGCCACGTCGACTTCGCCCTCGTCGAGCATGCGGCGCACCTCGGCCATGTCGTCTTCCCGCTCGCGCACGCAGCGCGGGTGCACCAGCTTCCACTCGTTTCCGCCGTGCCGCGCGATCGCGAGCTTCGAGTCCGGCTGGGCTTCCGCCGGCGCAGCCGGTCGCCGCTTGTTGCCTGCCGCTTTGGAAGGTTTGCGTTTGGGGCTCACCGCTAGAGGATCCGGACTCGTGTGTAATCGAACAGACATCAAATCGCCGCGACTGCCGATTTTGCACCGTCCAGAGCAAGCCTGCCAGCCCCGTGTCGCAATTGCGGGGAAATTGGTCGCAGACGGGAGCCCGCGACTGAGGCCGCGGCTGGCCGGGAGCGACCAGATCGCGGTTGAGCGGTTTATTGCCGGCTATTGGAGTTGAGCGCGTGCTGTGCGGCGGCGCAAGCCTTTCGACGGGGCCGCAACTCACTTACAATCATACCTAAGCAAGGATGCCGCGAAAGCGCCACATCCATTTGGGAACTGCACGCGGTGCAATAGATTGCAGAGAAGTCAGATGGCTCGGCGGCATGTGGCAGAACCGGCATTCATGGTCAGTATTTACGACGATCCTGCCACCGCCGGCGCGCTTCGATTCACGTTCGTGCCTAAAGGCATCCGCCAGGCACGCGTTGAAGAGGAACCGCATCAGCCGCCAGATTACATCGTGTCCGTCCAGGGGCACGGGGACGAGGCGACGTTCAACTGGATTAGACCTCCGATGCAGGACGAAGCGCGGAAGTCGCTGGAACAAATAGCCCGGCAGCGCGCAACCGCCCGGCACGAATGGCTTGAGAAACTTGGTGTCTTGGTCGCGAATGTGGAGGAATGGGCGGGCGAGCTCGACTGGGCGACGAGAATCGTGACGAAGAAGATGGATGACGCCGAGATCGGGAACTACGACGCTCCCGGTCTTCTCATTCAGCAGGAGACGGTCCGATTGTTTCTGGAGCCCATCGCGCGAGCCGCTCCGGGCACAGAAGGGCTCGTCGACCTTTATCTAATGCCATCGTACGACGACATCGCCAGCTTGTACTATTACAACAACCGATGGAACGTTCACTACGTTTCTCAGGCGGTGCCGGCCGTCGCAAATATGCTCGAGGTCCCGGCAAGGCGGCTGACGAAGGCGACCCTTCGTAAGGTACTGGGCGAGATGAAAGCCCATGCCCAATGATGCGTTTAACTGGATGGGACGGATCAAGGCCGTCGAACGCGAACATGGAGCGATCCGTTTTGGCACCGACAGGCTTATTGCGGCAGTGAATAACGACCCGTCCATCCTGGAGCACCAGGTGAGGCGGCCGGACATCGGCACCGCTTCCGCGAGGCTCGAGGGAACTTACATCATCCGCGTCTTGTCGGAGTTCGAAACAGCGCTTCAGCACTTCATCACTGCGATGCACATCCGCAAGCCCAGGGCAACGGAGACGCTTGTTAACCGGGTCAGGGATCGCGGCCATATCCCGCAGGCCGACACGGATGCGGTCCATCGGGTGCGCGAGTATCGAAATTTTCTGGTCCATGGGCGCACGAAGCCGACACCTCCGGTGACCATCAGAGAGTCGACTCGCGCCCTTTGCACATTTCTAAGCCGAGTCCAAGGGATCTGGTAACTCACATGAGCTTGGAGGCGGCCGACTCAGGCGTGCGGTGCGACGGCCCGTGGCGGCGGCAGTTGCGTCGCAGGCTGCTGGCCTGGTACGGACGGAATGCCCGCGATCTGCCCTGGCGGCGGACGCGCGACCCTTATGCCGTCTGGGTCAGCGAGATCATGCTGCAGCAGACCCAGGTGGCCACGGTCGAGGGGTATTTTCCTCGCTTCCTGGCGGCATTTCCCACGATCGGCGCCTTGGCCGCCGCGCCGCAAGAGCTCGTGCTGCGACACTGGGAAGGCCTTGGCTACTACCGGCGCGCTCGCCAGCTCCACGCCGCGGCGCAAGTGCTCGTCCGCGAGCATGGCGGCCGCTTCCCGGCCGATCGGGCCCAGGTCCTGGCCCTGCCGGGCATCGGCCGCTATACGGCTGGCGCGATTCTTTCGATCGCCTTCGATCAGTCGCAGCCGATTCTGGAAGCAAACACGTTTCGCCTGCTCAGCCGGCTGATTGCCTTCGGCGGCGATCCGCAATCGCCCGCCGGCCGGCAGATTCTCTGGCAACTGGCCGAGGAACTGGTGCCGACCCGGGGCGCCGGCACGTTCAATCAAGCCCTGATGGAACTGGGCGGCCAGGTCTGCACGCCGCGTGCCCCGCGCTGCCACGAGTGTCCGCTGCGGTCGCTGTGCCAGGCCCAGCAGGCCGGCCTGCAAGAAGCAACGGGTCGCCTGGCCGTCAAACCGCCCAGCACGGCCGTGCGCGAAGCGGCGGTCGTCGTGCGGCGAGCTCAGCGCGTGTTGCTCGTCGAGCGCGGCGAAGGCGGCCGCTGGGCCGGGCTATGGGATTTTCCGCGCTTCCCCCTGGCCGGCAAGCCCGCAAACCTGGCCGACGAAGCCCAGCAGGCGCTCGACGACCGCTTCGGCCTGGAAGTCGCGCCGCTAGAACCGCTGGTCACTCTCAAGCACTCGGTGACGCGGTTTCGCATCACGCTGCATTGCTACGAAGCCCGACATCTCGGCGGAAAGCCGGCCGGCGCAGGCATTGCCGCCAGCCGCTGGGTGCGACCGGCCGAACTGGCCGATTTTCCGCTCAGCGTCACCGGCCGCAAGCTGGCCCGGCTGCTGATCGAAAAATCAAGCGGTGCCGAGTAGCTCGTCAACGGCCGCGCCGATGTCGGCTTGGGCCATCAGCGTTTCGCCGACCAGCATGGCGTCCACGCCGGCCGACTCGAGCCGCAGGACGTCGGCCCGCGTGCGGATGCCGCTCTCGCCCACCAGCACGCACTCGTCGGGCACGCGCTCGGCCATCCGCAGCGTGTGGTCCAGGTCGGTTTTGAAAGTCCGCAGGTCGCGATTGTTGATGCCAATGAGCGTGGCGCCCGCAGCCAGCACGCGGTCGAGATTCG
Organism: Pirellulales bacterium; assembly: GCA_036268995.1. GTDB lineage: Bacteria > Planctomycetota > Planctomycetia > Pirellulales > PNKZ01 > DATATB01. The sequence continues at coordinate 121,068 of DATATB010000145.1, forward strand.
CCGGCTCGTAGAGTTCCACGAGCGGCGTCATGCCCAACTCCAACGCCCGATTGTGCAGGCTTCGCAATTGGCAGTCGTCCAGACATTCGGCGATCAGCAGCACCGCGTCGGCTCCGGCCGCCCGGGCTTCCAGAAGTTGATACGCGTCGATAATAAAGTCCTTGCGCAGCACCGGCGTGGCCACCGCCTGCCGCACGTGCCGCAGATATTCGAGGCTGCCCTGAAAATACTCGACGTCGGTCAACACGCTCAAGCACGCAGCGCCGTGCTCGGCGTATGTCCGAGCGATTGCCAACGGATCGAAGTCGGCGCGGATGATGCCTTTCGAGGGGCTGGCCTTTTTCACTTCGGCAATCAGCCGGATGGGCCCACTCTGGGCCAGCGGGGCGAAGAAGTCGCGCACCGGCGGCGCGTCGGCCAACTGCCGCTCGAGCTGGGCTTCGCCCACCGCCCGTCGGGCTGCCGCCACCTCGCTGCGTTTGGTGGCCACGATCTGATCGAGAATAGTGTCCACGATTCTTATTAGTGCTTGAAGTGCCGCCGGCCGGTAAAGATCATGGTCACGCCTAGCTCGTTGCAAGCGCGGATCACCTCGTCGTCATTACGCGAGCCGCCCGGCTGAATGATGGCGGCTACGCCGGCGCCGGCCGCGGCTTGCACGCCGTCGGCAAACGGAAAGAAGGCATCGGAGCCCAGCGCCGAGCCGCGAGCCCGATCACCGGCCTTTTGAATCGCGATTTGCACCGAGTCCACGCGGCTCATTTGCCCCGCGCCGACTCCGCACAAAGCCTGCGATTGGGCCAGCGCTATGGCATTGGATTTAACAAACCGCGCCAGCAGCCAGGCAAACCGCAAGTCGCGCCATTGCGACTCGCTCGGCTGCTTCTCGGTGACAACCTTCCACTCGGACTCGTCGTCGGGCAGGTTGTCGGCCGTCTGCACCAGCAGTCCGCCGCTGACGGTGCGATAATCTCGCCGCAGCGCCGGCGGTTGCAGCGCGCCCACTTCCAACAGCCGCACATTGGCCTTCCACTTCGGCCGCGTCGTCAGGATTTCGAAGGCCGCCGGCTCGAAGCTGGGAGCCACGATCGCCTCGACAAAACGGCCCGGCTCGCTCAGCAGTTCGGCCGTGGCTGCATCCACGGCGCGGTTAAAGGCCAGCACCGAGCCGAACGCGCTCAGCGGATCGCCGTCCAGCGCCGCGCGCGCCGCATCGGCCAACTGCTTGGCCGTCGCTGCGCCGCAAGGATTGTTATGCTTGATCACGGCCGCTGCCGGGTCCGGCAGCGCTTTGACGATGGCCAGCGCGCTATCCAGATCGAGCAGGTTGTTGTACGACAGCTCCTTGCCATGCAACTTGCGCGCGGAGACCAGGCTATCGGCCGGCGCATGCGGCTCGCCGTACAGGGCCGCCTGCTGATGCGGGTTTTCGCCGTAGCGGAGCAGTTCCAATCGCTCCAGCGCCAGTTGCAACTGCGGCGGAAACGCCTGGCCGCTTTCTGAACGGGCAAAATATTCGGCAATCGCCGCGTCGTAGCCGGCCGTATGCGCATAAGCCGCGCCGGCCAGTTGCCGCCGCAGCTCGTAAGTCGTCGAGCGATTTTCCGCAAGCTGATCGGCGATCGCCGCGTATTGATCCGGCGCGGTGGCCACGGTGACGAAGGCATGGTTCTTGGCAGCCGCTCGCACCAGCGACGGCCCGCCGATATCGATCTGCTCGATGGCCTCGGCATCGCTCACGCCCGGTCGGGCAATGGTCGCGGCAAAGGGATACAGATTGACCACGACCATGTCGATCGGCTTGATCCCGTGCTGCTCTAAGGCCTGCCGGTCTTCGGCCCGATCGCGACGAAAGAGAATGCCGCCAAAAATGCGCGGGTGCAGCGTCTTGACCCGGCCATCCATCATTTCGGGCATTTGCGTATAGTCGGCCACGTCCTCGACCGCGATGCCGTGGCTTTCGAGGAACTTGCGCGTGCCGCCGGTCGACAGGATGCTGACCTTGGCCGCCACCAGCCGCGCAGCGAATTCCGCCAGCCCCGACTTATCGCTCACGCTGACGAGCGCGCGTTGAATTACCGGAGAGTCGACCATGACGTGGTTTGCACTCACTTAAGGAACGTCTTTCAGTAACCGTCGATGGTAGCTGGTTCGCGGCGCTTTCATCAAGTGCGGCCGCACCCATCGGGGCGGTCGTCTGCGAATCAAGCCAACGGCGTGGCGCCACGTAAGGTGATTCTCCGGCGTGTCGGGCGTTAACAAGGAGGTGCCATTGGCAAAGGACGCTTACCTAGGCGCGAGTTCCATGAACCGTCGCCAACCCGCGGACGTTGCGGCCGATTTCCATCGCCGCACGAGAAATAGCCTCCAGTGGGAATCGGCTACAGTCTTCGCTGTAGCGGCGCGGGGGCGTGCAACATGCTGGCGGGCCACTAGTGTGCCTGTCGGAAGTTAGGTCGCTTCCGTCGGCTGGTGCAGCTTGCCGTTCACCAAGTTTTCGCCGTTGTTCGTTAGGCGCCACTTGCCGTGCCCGCCGCTTTCCAGGTAGCCATATTTGCGTTTTGCATCGAACACAGCCACCGGCATTTGGGACGGCTTTTGCAATCCAGCTTGCGTGAACCAGCCGTCCATTTCTCGCGGCGAGAAGGTGTCAACTCCTTCGTGCGTCTTCTTATAGAACGCGATTGCCGCGACCCGTTCTGCGGCATTGTCAAGTCGCAGTGGCCGAACGAACTGCCGTAGGGTTAAGCCAGCATGAGAAGTAGGATTGGCTGCCCCGACAGCGCTCTGACTAGGCGCCGGCTGGACCTGCGGCTCGCGGTTCATCGAGACCTGAATCTCGGAAATGCTTGGCGCTACATTGCGCGCCGCCTCGAGCAGCTTTAACAATTCGGGGCCGTCGCCGTCGATCGCAATTTTGCCGGCCGCGAAATCAAAGGTCACCCTCATTGCCGCCTCCAGGATTTGCTTGCAGTGCATGCGATGTTAATATCCAACATTGCCGTTGTCAACATTATGATAATATCGCGTAGCAATAATGCGGCCACAAAAGTATTGTGTCCCTGTATTTTGTCCGCAAAAATGCGGCTATTTTCGGGCGCATTGCCAGTTAATAGTTGAAGCGAGATCGTTCTTGGCGATAAGCGGCAAGGG
>DATATB010000146.1:0-59254 GCA_036268995.1 Pirellulales bacterium
CTCCTGGACGATCATGCGGTCCTGCTCGGCCACGAGGAACCAGGTCGGACGGTCCTTCCACAGGGGCCGGCCGACGGCCACGCTAATGCAGGCCGGCGAGATCGGTCGCTGCACCGCCGCCAGCACGGCCTGTTCCTCCGGGGTAGCATTTTGAGCGAAGGCGGTGGCGAAGGCGCTCTCGGGCAAATAGATCAGCCCGTGCTGATCGGGAGCCAACTTGGGCGCCAGCGGGTGCGGGTCGGTGCGGTAGAAGATATCGGCAACGGTTTCGCCCTCGTCGGGGGCCAACGCAGTCACGTAGACGAGCGACTTGACCTTTTCGTCGCGCGCGGATGCGATCACAGCGCCGGCATAGGCGTGGCCGACCAGGACGATCGGCCCCGCGACGCGCTCCAGGGTTCGCTCGAGCGCCGATACATCGTCTGGCAGTGATGTTAGTGGCAGCGGCGCGGCGACCACCTTAACCCCGTCACCCACGAGCGGCGCAATGACCTTTGTCCAGCTTGATCCATCGGCCCAGGCGCCGTGGACCAGCACGACGCTCACGTGATTGAAAGCCATTGCCGCACTCCTTTCATCAAGGACCACCGGCTCGCTATCCGCTGGGTCGGCTATTAGCTCGATTCTAGGCTGGATCGTCATCCGTTCAACTCTGACGTCGCGTAACAAGCCGGGCGGCAAGCGTTTACGTGGAATTTCTTCCAGGGCGTCTGGCCGTTGGTTCAGCACACTTGGGCATGGCACGGCCGCCGGCGCCGACTAGACTATCTAACGCACGCGGCCGATGCGGCGGTCGATCCCGGTCGAATTGATTCAACACCCAGGTGCCTGCGCATGACACGGCTCAGCTTTTATGGTGCGGCCGAAACCGTCACCGGCTCGAAGTACCTGCTCGAGGCCGAGGGAGTCCGCGTGCTGGTGGATTGCGGCCTGTTCCAGGGGCTGAAAGAGCTGCGGGCCAAGAACTGGGATCCACTGCCCCTGGCGGCCGGCAAGGTGGATAGCGTGGTGCTGACCCACGCGCATATCGACCACACGGGCTATTTGCCGCGATTCGTGAAGCTGGGCTTCCAGGGCCCCGTCTATTGCACGCCGCCGACGCGCGATCTGATGGAGATCATGCTGCTGGATTCGGCCAAGAACCAGGAAGAGGACGCCGACTACTTCAATCGCAAACGCTTGTCGAGGCACGCGCCCGCCTTGCCGCTCTACAACACGGCCGACGTGGCGACCGCCCTCAAGCTCACGGAACTCCAATCGCGCGACCAATGGTTCCAGGCGGCCGGCCCGATCTGGTGTCGCTATCACGACGCGGGTCACTTGCTGGGCGCAAGCATGATCGAAGTCGAGGTGCGCAGTGGCGCGAAGCCGCTACGGATCGTGTTTTCCGGCGACATCGGCCGCTACGACGCGCCGCTGTACCACGATCCGAGCCCTCCGCCGGCTTGCGATTACCTCGTCTGCGAAAGCACGTACGGCAATCGCGAACATCCGGACGAAAAGGTGCTCGATCAATTGGCGGGGCTGATGCAAGCGGCCATCGCCCGCGGCGGCGTGGTGGTCGTGGCCGCATTTGCCGTGGGCCGGGCACAGCAATTGATCTACTTGTTGTCGCTGCTGACGCGGCAGGGACGCATGCCGACGGTGCCGGTGTTTCTCGACAGCCCGATGGCCGTGTCAGCCACGCAGATTTTCGCGTCGTATCCTGAGGAAATTGACTTGTCGCAATCGAAGTTGCCGAATGCCACGACCGGCTTCGAGGCGGCCAACCTGCACCTGGCCCACAGCGTGGACGAGTCCAAGCAGATCAACCACGTGCAAGGGCCGGCCGTGATCATCGCCTCCAGCGGCATGATGACCGGCGGCCGCATCCTGCATCATTTACAGCAGCGGCTGCCGGTTGAAAAGAACACGATCTTGCTGGGCGGGTACATGGCCGAAGGGACCCGCGGCCGGGCGTTGCAAGACGGCGCCCGTTGGCTGCGCATCTTCGGCCGCGACGTGCCGGTGCGGGCGGCGGTGCACGAGATGTCGAGCCTCAGCGGCCATGCCGGCCATCGCGAGTTGTTGCGTTGGCTCGAGCCACTGGCGCCGCCGCGCGGCATGTTTGTGACGCATGGCGAAAAAGCCAGCGCGCTGGCACTGGCCGAAGAGCTGCGCCGCACGCGCGGCTGGTCGACGCATGTGCCGCGACTGGGCGAAAGCATCGACCTGGAGCTTGCATCATGAGCGGTGCCCAATCCGTGCGGCCAGATGTGCGGGCGATCGTCGACTCGCCCAGCTACGAGCTGGCCGAGCGCGATTTGAAGTTCCTGGCCCGGCCCGAGCTGCGGCCGGTGCGGGTGCAGTTGGAACTGCTCAAGCCGGAGCTGGCTTTTGCCGAGCAGCAGGTGCGTTCGACGATCGTGCTGTTTGGCGGCACGCAGATTTGGGAACCGGCAGCCGCGGCCCAGCGGCTGCGCGAAGCGGAAGAGGCACTGGCCGCGGCGCCGGGAGATGCGCGGCTGACACGGCTGGCGGATCGGGCTCGCCGGCTGTCGGACAAGTCGAAGTACTACGAAGCCGCTCGGCAGTTTGCAGCCCTGGTCTCGAAAAAGGGGCAGAGCCAAACCGCCGACCGGCATTACGTGATCATGACCGGCGGCGGACCCGGCATCATGGAAGCCGGCAATCGCGGGGCATACGACGTGGGGGCCAAATCCATCGGCTTGAATATCAAGTTGCCGGAAGAGCAGGTCCCCAACGCGTATGTCACGCCCGAGCTGTGCTTTTCGTTCCATTATTTCGCCATGCGCAAATTTCATTTCCTGCTGCGGGCCCAAGCCCTGGTGGTCTTTCCCGGCGGGTTCGGCACGTTGGACGAGCTGTTCGATGCCTTGACGCTACGGCAAACGCATCGCATGCAGGCGATCCCGATCGTCATGTTCGGCCGCGCGTACTGGGAGCAGGTCGTCGACTTTCAGTTTCTGGCCGACGAAGGCGTGATCCGCGACGAGCATCTCGACCTGGTCAACTACGCCGAAACGCCGCACGAGGCCTGGGAAATCATCGCCCGCTTCCACAAACACGACGCCGACGACATCCGCCAGCCGTCGTGAGGCGATTGTCGCCCGCATTCTGGAATGGCATCAAGTAGAATCCAGAAAGGCGATTACGGCATAGAGCGGCAAAAATGGCTACACGCCCAGAAATCAGCGAGCCTGGGTCGACGAGCGATCCAGACATTCTGACCTACGAAGGCCGGCTGGCCAACGATTTGAGGTGGGCGATGAGCGAAGGCAGCCTGTTCTTCGAGGGCAAAGGCGCGGTCCAGGAGTCGCTGCGCAGAATCGCCAGCCGGCTGAACGAGTTGGGAGTTCCGTACGCCATCGTCGGTGGCATGGCCCTGTTTCAACATGGATATCGCCGCTTTACCGAAGTTATCGATATCCTGGTGACGCGCGATGCCCTCAAAGCGATTCATGCGGCTCTCGACGGCCGAGGGTACGTACGGCCGTTCGAGCGGAGCAAGAATCTGCGAGACGTCGAGTCACGGGTGAAGATCGAGTTTCTCGTATCAGGCGAGTATCCGGGCAACGGAAAACCGAAGCCGGTGAAGTTTCCCGACCCCGATTCCCTGACGATCGAGCGTGATGGCATCAAAGTTCTCAATCTGTCGCGGCTCGTCGAACTGAAGCTGGCTTCTGGTCTCACCGGTTCAGACCGCATGAAAGATCTGGCCGACGTGCAGGAGCTGATCAAGCTGCTCGATCTGCCGCAAGAACTTGGCATGGAACTCGATGAGTCCGTTCGCGAGAAATATCGGGAACTATGGGATGCCACTCATCGCCAAAAAAGGCGCTATATCAAGCTCTGGCGGAATCAGTTCCAGTCAACTGCCACCTCGCTCGACGAACTGATCGCGACGCTTCAAGACGCGGCTCGCACGCTCGAAGCGATGCGGGCGGACGGCGTGACGCTCGAATCTAGTGGTGGAACCGGCGGCGACTATGTGCGCCTAATCACGACCGATCCCCAGGTCGCCAAGAAATACGGTATGGAAGATGAAAGCGAATATTGGGGCGACGAAGAAGGTGTTGGCGAAGACATGGCCGAGTAGTTCCACGGATCGCCGACGTCGCAGCCCCAGCCGCTCACGGCTTGATTGGGATCTCGGGCGGGATCGGGCGATTTTCCTTGAGTCGGTCGGCAGCTTCGCCGATTAGCCGCAAGTACCAGTCGCTGGGCAGGCCGTCATAGCCGACAAAATGGGCCTGCGTCGGCGGCTGGCTGCTGACCTTAAAGATCGCCGTCCCCTCGTCCACTTCGTCGAACATGGCCACGTACACGCCGTCGACGTGCAGCGCGGACAGCTCGTGAAACTGCTCCCATAGAAAGCGGCCGCCGCGGCGGGCAATCGTGGTCGTGCCCGGCGGCTTCTGTTTGAGATTGTCCCAACTGAAGCCCGGATACACGACCGGCAGCCAGCGCACGCCGCGCTGCTCGCAGGCCTGCTTGTCAGCGGCCCACCAGCCGGTCGAAGCGTGCACGTCGCCCTGCGCGTCGCGGCGCTGATTGCCCACGTTCCACGGAGCGTAGGCATCGAACCGAAACACGATCTCCTGCCACTGGGGGTCGCGGCGCCAGTCCCAATCGCCGCCGCCGAGCAGATAGGCCGAATACGGACCCGGAGCTTTGAAAAAGTCGATCAACTTGTGGGCCACCTCCGGCGTCACGCTGTTGCCGGCGCTTGAGCGATAGAAGCCCCAGACTTGCACAACCGGCCGGCCGCCTTCGTGTAGATAGCGCGGCCCGGCGGTGATCCGCTCATCGACCATCTTTTTCCAATCTGCCGTGAGCACGTCGTAAATCCGCTCCGCCGGCATGCCGGCCATATCGTACGACAAGGCCCAAGCCCGGCCGGTCTGGCGGGCCGCATCGATCACGTGCTCCAGGACCCGACGTCGCGAGGGATACCGCTGCTGGATTGGGCCGCCGGGCAAGTCGACGACGAAATGCTGGAGCCACACGCCGTCGATGCCGTATTGCCGCTGCCACTGGAAGTGCCGCAGCACGGTTTGTGCATTTGCCGAACTAAAGAGCTCGGCCGCTCGCCCGTCGGGATAGTTGAAGCCGGGCGCGGGGTAGCGTTCGGCCGGCGTGTACTCCGCCATGTCGGGCCACATTTCGAACGTCAGCGTGTCGGGCGCCAGCCGCTTGCCGTTGCGGCTCCAGTGAACCCAGCCTTCGCCAGTGTCATCGCCCGGGCAGCGAAACCAGCCTTGATAGCCGCACAGCACCTTATTCTTCAACGTCGTGACGTCGACGTCGTCTGCGTCAGCGCAGCGCGCTGGCGACACGCACAGCAGCCAAGCCAGCGGCAGAGCGAGAGCGGATAGGGCGACTCGCCGACTTGGCGGCATCAGGGCCTCGATTCCAGGTGGACCGGTTGACGTTTAGTTGCCCAGCCGCTGCCAGAGCCAATAGCGCGGATAGTTGCCGGTCGTGTCCAGCGAATGGCCCGGATCGACGTGCTTTTGGGTACTGTACGAGCGGTAATACCTGGGCGCCGAATACGTGGTTGCCGAGGCCTCCCACGGGTGCCAGCCGCTGGAATTGTAATACAGCCAGGTGTTTTGCGGCGTGTAGAACCACCAGTGATTGTCGTACCACTGATAACGCCAAGGCTCGGGCCGGCTGGCGATTTCTTCGGCCGCGGATTTTGTAGCTTTAGCCGCAGGCGCAGTTGCGGCCGGCGGCGAAGCCTGTGGTTGAACGGCGTCTTTGGCCGGTTCTGCCTGCGCATAAGCTGCCGAAAGATAAAAGAGCGAAACGAACAGAGCGATGCGTGTGGCGTGCATGGAGGCACCTGTTTCTTTCAAGGGACGCGTTATACCCCGATCGTGATCACGCGCGTGGATGACCCCCGCACGATTTGCAATTCGAACTCACGATTGGCCGGGATGATCGCCAGCAGACGGTGCAGATCATCGACGGACGTGACCACGCGATCGTCCATCGAAACAATAATGTCGCCGGCCCGCATGCCGGCTCGCTCGGCCATGCCGCCGGCGGCCACTTCCATCACCTCGACCGCTTCGCCGGCCAGCAGGTCGAGCTGAGCGACCAGCTTGCGCGGCAGTCGAACGGCGGTGGCGACCACACCCAACTGCCGGCGGCGCACGCGGCCGTGCGTCACGATCTCGCCCACGACCCAATCGACCGTCGAACTCGGCACCGCGAAACCCAGCCCTTGGGCCATGGCGATGATCGCTGTGTTCACGCCCACGACACGGCCGCGCGAGTCGACCAGCGGGCCGCCGGAATTGCCCGGGTTGATCGGTGCCGCATGCTGGATCACATTCTCGATCAGCCGGCCGTCGCGGCCGCGCATCGTCCGCCGCAGGGCGCTGACCACGCCGGTCGAGACGGTCGATTGCAGCCCCAGCGGGCTGCCCATGGCAATCACCAGTTGCCCGACGCGCAGCGCGTCGGAATCTCCCAGTTGGGCGTACGGCAGATCGTTTGCCTGGAGCCGCAGCAGGGCCAGGTCCGTGGCCGGGTCGTCGCCCACCACGGCCGCGTCGATGCGGTCGCCCTCGTCGGTTTCGGCAGTCACTCGGCGGCTGCCGCCTGCCACATGGCTGTTGGTAATGGCCAGGCCATCGGGACTGATCAGAAAACCCGAGCCGGTTGCCCGCTGTCCCGAATCGAACGTGACCGACAAGCCCAGCACCGCCGGCGAAACCACCTCGACCACGTCGATCACGGCCCTGGAATACGCATCCAGCAGATCGCTATCGCGGTCGCGCGGACCGCTTTGCGGTCGCGGCGGCGTATCCCCGCTAGCACCTTCCTGCGCGGCGATCGTCCGTAAATGGCCCTGCACAAAACCTGTTCGCAACATGTCAGTCATCTCCCCTGCCTTCGGCCCGCATGATTCAACGGCGCCACTGGGCGGCGCTTTCCAATCATACGCACACGACCGTCGGTCGGCGACATGCGCCGGGTAGCCTCGCGGTTCAGGCAGGTGCCGGACCGTAGTCGCGCGTATTCCACCCTCATCTGGCCTTCGGCCATCTTCTCCCAGGGGGAGAAGGGTTACGCGCGCGACTCTTAGCCGTTCACGTCGGCTTGGGTCCAGACGCCGTCGATGAGGCGCCAGGTGCGGCCGGTGGGGTTGCGGTCCTGTAACACTAGCGGCAAGCGGCGTGGACGGACGTTGTCGTAGCAGGCCAGCATCGCAAAGCGCCGGATCGAGGCCGGGATGCCGACGGCCGTAAAGCTCGGATGGCCGGTCGCCGGGTAGGGGCCGCCGTGGTTCATGGCCGGACTCACGGCCACGCCGGTTGGCATTTTGTCATTCAACAGCCGGCCGACGCGGACTCGCAAGAGAGGTTCGAGTTGGGCATAGAGCGCGTCATCGCCGCCGCGACTGTCGGAGTAGATGCAACCGGTGAGGTTGCCCTCCAACTGTTCCAGCACGGTCGCCGCCTGCCGGGCATGCGCGGCCACGACCACGAGCGAAGCATTGCCGAATGCCTCGTCTTGCAGAGCAGCCGGATTGGCGAGAAATTGTTCGCCGGACACTCGCAGCAGCGTGTTGGCATAGCGGTAGCCGGGTCCGGCTTGCGCCTGACCGCCGATGACGATCGCAGCGCCCGCCGCGACTAGCCGCTCGACGCCGCCGGCCAGCGATTGTGCCACGCCGCGCGACAACAGCGTCGCGGTTGGCGCCTTGCCAAACCGCGCGGCCGCCGCCGTCAGAAACTGCTCGGCCTGCGGGCTTTCCATCAGCACTACCAGCCCGGGGTTCGTGCACATCTGCCCCGTGCCCAACAGGCAGCTCCCGGTGAACTCATCGGCGATCTTCTCGCCGCGCTCGGCCAGTGCGCCGGGCAGGATGACGATCGGGTTGATGCTCGAGAGTTCGAGATAGATGGGTTTGCCGGCGGCGTCGGCGGCCGATTTGAGCTTGAGCCCGGCCGAGCGGCTGCCGGTGTAAGCCGTGGCGCCGACGCGCGGGTCGGCCACGAGCCGGCCGCCGTCGGCGTGGCTCAGTCGATAGATCAGTTGCACGCTAGCCGGCGGCAGTCCGGTTTCCGCGACGGCCTGCTCGGCCTCTTCGGCCAGCAGGCGACTCGTGCCGGGATGCGACGTGTTGGCCTTACCGATCACGGGATTGCCGGCGGCAATCGCGGCCGCGAAGTCACCTCCGCCGATGCTGTTGAAAGCGAGCGGAAAATTGTTCGGCCCGAACACGCACACCGGCCCCAGCGGCGCCAGGCACGAGCGGATGTTGAGCTTCGTGTCGATCGTCGGCAGCGACCACGATTGTTCGCGGACGGCGGCGGCCGCCTGGCGCAGTTGCCCGGTGGTGCGCGGCAACTCGGCCTCGGCCAAGCGCGGGCGGAGGGGATAGCCCGTCTCTTGCTGGGCCATCGTCGCGATTTCGTCGGCTCGCTGCTCGATGCGCTCGGCATAGTGGTCGAGAAAATCGGCCAGCCGCTCGGGCGGCAGCAGCCGCAATTGTTCGGCCGCTCGAGCGGCGGCGGTCAGCGCGGCATCGCAATCGGACCAATCACTGACCGGATATTCCTCCGGCAGACGCTCGCCGGTGGCGGGGTTTTCGGCATGAAAGCTGGTCGTGGCCGCGGCCGGACGCCAACGTCCGGCGATCAAAACTGGCTGGGTCGTCATGGCACTGGTCCTCGGCATAAAAGCTTGTCGGCCTTATCTTAGCGCTAGGCGGTGCGAAAAAGAACCCATTGGCTCACGATCAACCGACGCAACCGCACGCGCGCCGAGGACCGACAAAGTGGGGGGAAACGGTCGTCGGAGTGTTGCCGGAATGCAACGCATCGCGGCCGGCTTGTGGATGAAAGTCCACGTTTCGCGCGGGGTTCCGCGCCCGTGTGGCTAAACAGCGTCCAGCGCGAAACCTGGTGGCACTTACTGAGTTATTCTCTCCTTGGAGACGATCGAGGGCGGCGTGTGGTCGGGGGGCTTGTAATATGCCCTTTGGGCCGTCACGCTTTGGCCGGTGCTGCGCAAGGCGGCCGGTCGCACTGCCCACAAAGCAGACGCTGCACAATTGGCGGCTGCGATGACGGGTCCTTCAACCGTTTGACGCTAATCGGACGCGCCCGAACTTGAACTCACCGCTTGCCCAGCCGACGCCCGCCGAAGAAGCCAGCGTGCCGCCGCACGTCGCCGCGCCGCCGCGCCGCGCGCTGGTGGTCGACACGCTGGCCGATAGCGTCGTCATTCTGCTGGTGCTGACGATTTTGCAACGCGGCGCCGGATTCGTGCGCGGGATGCTGTTCTGCCGCTGGCTCACGCCCGAGGAACTGGGCGAGTGGGAAATGTGCTTCAGCTTTCTGATGCTGGCTGCCCCGGCGGCGATCTTCAGCCTGCCCGGCGCCTTCGGCCGGTACCTGGAATTCTTTCGCGTTCGCGGACAGTACCGGCTGTTCTTTCGTCGCACGGGCTACACCGTGGCCATTCTGGCGGCCATCGTGTCGAGCGTCGTCGCCTACTGCGCGCCGCAATTCTCGCAGTTCGTCTTCGGGCGCGACGACCAGGTGATCCTGATTCACGCGCTGTCGATGACGCTGGTCTTGGTGATCGGTTACAACTACACGGTCGACCTGTTCACGGCCTTGCGAATGCAGCGCGTGTCGTCGCTCTTGCAAGTGGTGAACACGGGACTGTTTGCCGTGTTGGGCATTGGCCTGCTGCTGGCGTGGCCGTCCGGCGCTCTGAGCGTGGTCATTGCCTACGGCGGCGCCGCCGCCGGAACATTGCTGGTGGCCGTGCCCTACATGTGGCATGCCTGGCAAGCCGCGCCGCACGTCGAGCAGCCGATCGCGCACGCCAGCTTTTGGCACAAGTTGATTCCCTACGCGCTCTCGCTGTGGGCCACCAACTGGTTGGCCAACCTGTTTGCGATTGTGGACCGCTATATGATTATCCACTGGTCGGACATGGACGCCGACACGGCCTTGAACGCGGTGGGACAATACCACGCCGCGCGGCTGATTCCGCTGCTGCTGATCCAGTTTGCCGGCCTGCTGGGCACCATGCTGCTGCCGCATCTGACGCATGATTGGGAAGCCGGCCGCATGCAGACCGTATCCAGGCGCTTGAACCTGTTTCTCAAAACCCTGGGCCTGGCGGTGTTCGCGTTCGGCGTGGCCGTGCTGCTCACCGCCCCTGTGTTGTTCGAGATCTTCTTTCATGGCAAATACGCCGTCGGCCTGACCTTGCTGCCGCTGACCGTGGGCTATTGCCTGTGGAATTCGCTGGGCTGCGTCGCTCGAACGTACTTGTGTTGCGACGAGCGGGTGAGCCTGGTGAGCGTGGCCTACGGCGTCGGGCTGGCGGTCAATGTCGGGCTGAACCTGGTGCTGCTCACGCGGCTGGGATTGATCGGCGCCGTCTGGTCCGCCTTGGCCGGCAACGTGGCGACGCTCGCGCTGCTGTTCGTGCTGAGCTATGTACGCGGACTCACGCCGGATCGCGGCGCAATCCTGGTCAGCTTGCTGCCGGCCGCGTGCTGCGGTGGACTCGTCACCGCCTTGCCGGTGGCGGTCGCCGTGCTGGGCGTCACGCTCTTCACCGGTTGGATTCTGAGCGCCCAAGAGAAGCGCGAACTACTGGCGCTGCTGGCCTCGTATCGCCAGCGGTTGATCCGCGGACGCAAGCCCGTGACGACTGAAGGTTGAACTACGAGCCGCTGGCCGCCGGGGCGCTTGAGAAGATGGCCGTCGCACCGGGCAAATAGGAATACATGTTCAGGGCCGCCGCCCCGTGGAACGGCATGATGGAGTACAGGCCCTGGGTGAAGGCCAGGCTCACATAGTCGTCGAACACGCGGATCGGCGCCTTGGGCACCACGACTACGTCCGAATCGTTGAGCCAGACTTCGTCGGCCGGAGTGGGCACCTTGGCGTACAGCGCACCGCGGACGTCGAGCATCGTGGCCATCAGCCGCCAATCGTCGCCGCGGCGAAAAATCACTACCTGCCGCAGATTGCCGCCCAGGTTCCAACCGCCGGCCAGGCTGATGGCCTGCATCGTGGTCGTCGGCCCTTCCAGACTGAAGCGGCCGGGATGCGCGACTTCGCCCAACACGTAAAAATAGCGCGGGGCACGCGTCACCAGTATCGGCGTGACTTCCAAACCGTCGACCTTCAGCGCAAACCGCTCGTCCAACTCGCGCTTCAACTCGGCCAGCGTCAAGCCCTGCGCCGGCACCGAGCCGATGGCTGGCAGGGCGATCGAGCCCTCGGGCGTGACCCGGGCATCGCGCGACTGGCCGCCGGTGCCAAAGCGGTTGTCCACCGTGGCCCGCAAGTCTTCGAGCCGTGTGTTCACCTTGATCGGCGTCACGGTGATGGTCGGCGCGTGGTAGTATTTCTTGTAGGCTTCTTCGAGCGAGTCGCGCAACTGCGGCACGGTGCGCCGCGTGGCTTTCAACTGGCCGATCAGCCGCAGCGTGATCGTGCCGTCGGGCTGCACCAGCAGCGTGCGGTCAAGCGTGGGATCGGCCGCCGATTCGATTTTCACCTCATCGCCCACGTTCAGCGTGTACGGCCGCACCGTCTGGTTGCGCGTGACGCGAAACACCAGCTCGAGCACGTCGTCCACGCGCAGCCGGTATTCGGGCACGTGTTGCAGACGGTCGTGGCCCACGTACTCGCCTTGGGCAAACGGCTGCCAGTCCATCGGCCGCTTGGCGCTCCAATCGACCGGATAATAGTTCTCGGCCTGGTCGATGCCTTGAATCGGATACGGCGCCGCCGGGCTGAGCCCTTGCCAGGGCACGAACTCGCCGCCCTGCGGCCCGCTGACGACCGGCGTTGAATTGACCGCCGATGCCGCGGGCGGCACTGCCACCGGCTCGGCTGCGGGAGCCGCTGCCCGAATCGAGCACCAGGTCAGCGCCACCAGCGAAAGCACCATTGCGCTTCGCGTGAGCAATCGGCGTATGGTAGGAGTGCGAGTGCTGTTCATGCTAGCAAACCAGCTTCCAGCCCGAGCAAATGATCGCGAAGCGCCAGCGCCCCAGACGGTCGAGGGTCCGTTTAGTGCGATCGTCCGGCAGCCGGCGCTCGGACCAGCAAATTTCGAACAGGCGGCAGCATCGCAACTGCAGAGTCGTCGCAGTCGGCAAACTCTCCGCGACATGCCGGATCGTCCAAAGCAGCCGGCACATTCATGTGCCGTAACTGCGCCGCGAAAACGTCCGGTCTACTTCTTCACTTGAGCCGTGCTCGGCGGCGGATAGCCGGGGGCGGCTTGGAAGGCGAGCAGTTGCTTGCCGCTGGCGGCGTCCCAGATCCGCACTTCGCCATCGAAGCTGCCGGTGGCCAGGCGCGAAGTCGGCTCGTTAAAGTCCAGGGCGTAGACATAGTCCTTGTGGCCGCTGAAGACCCGCACTTGCGCGCGGTCGGCCGCCTTGTGCTCGCGGGCCATGCGGTCGGACGAGCAACTGAACAGCCGGCCGCCCTTTAGCTCGACTCGGAACACTTCGCCGGAGAATCCGGTGACCACCGCGGCCTGCTTGCCGTCGGTGGGGTTCCAGAAATGCACCTTCTTGTCGCCGCCGGCGCTCATCACCTGCTTGCCGTCGGGAGTGAATTGCACGCTGTAGACGGTTTCGCCGTGGCCGGGATACGTGGCCAGGGATTCGCCGGTTTTCAAGTCAAAAACCTTCGAGGTCTTGTCGCGGCTGGCCGAGGCCAGTTGCGTGCCGTCCTTGTTCCAGGCCACGCCCATCACCCAGTCGGCATGGTCCTCGATGAGTCGCTCTTCGGCACCCTTGGCCACGTCGAAGATGCGGATCGAGCGATCAGCGGCGCAGGCGGCCAGCTTCGTGCCCTGTGGATTGAACGCCACGCCGAAGGCCACGTCGTTGGTCGTGGCCAGCACGCGCACCAGCACGGCCTTGGTCGGATCGTACAGGGCCACCTCGCCACTTTCGCCCGGCGTGCCGCCGGCCGCGGCCAGCAGGCTGCCGTCCGACTTGTAGTCCAGCCCATAGATTCGCTGCTCGACGTTCTTGATCCGCCGCAGCAGTTTGCCGCTGGCCGGATCCCAGATCGTGATCTCGTGGTAGCCGCCGATGGCTAGCTCTTTGCCGTCGGGACGGAAACACAAGGCCGTCACTGCAATGGGCACGCGGTAGCTTGCCGGCGGAGCCGTGTGGATTTTGCGCGGCACCAGCGAAGCCAACGGGGCCTGCTTGTCGGGGCCGTCGAAGCGCGCGCCCTGCTCGATCCACAACTTCACCAGCGCGATCTGCGCAGCCGGCAGCGGATCGGCGTCCTTGGGCATGCGCTCGTCCGCGTCCTTCGAACTGACGAGCTTGTAGAGGTAACTGGAATCCAGCTTGCCCGGCGTGATCGGCATGTCGCCGCTTTCGCCCGGCTTGGTGGCCAAGGCAAACGTGTGCAGTTGATACTCGCCCTTGGGCTCGGTCGTGCCGTGGCAGCCCGCGCAGTTCTTTAGCAGGATCGGGGCAATCTGTTTGCTGAAGCTGACCGAGGGCACGCCGCGCGGGACGGGTTTGGCAGCCGGCTTGGCGACCGGCTTTGCCGCCGTGGCGGGCTTGACCGGAGCCGGCGCCGCAGGTTTTGCAGCCGGCGCTTTCGCAGTCGCCGCGGACTTGGCCGGCGCCTTACTGTCGGCTTTCTTGTCCTTGCTATCGGCCGCCAGGACTGGCCCAGCTACGAAAGCGAGCATCGCGATATAGGGAATCCACTTGGGCATGCGAGCGTTACCTTGATTCAATGATGCAAGCCGATGCGTAATGGCAACCGTAGGTCCGGCGAGCCGAGCCGGACCACAATGCAAAGCAAAGTCTTGCGCCGAGATCGGGTGCCGCTCGGCTCGCGGCACCTACGGTTATGCATTATCAATGTTGGAACAAGAACTCGTTGGCGTTCAACAGCGCCCAGCAAACGTCTTCCAGCCCGCGCATCGGGTCGCCGCTGGCTTGAATGTGATGCACGGCGGCTTTCATCTCGGGCTCGCTGGGCGCGCGGCTGAAGGCCGCCATGTACAGCTCTTGCACCACGTCGGCCGGCTTGCGTCCCGAGGCCATGAGCAGCCGCAGCCGGTTCTTGGCGTCGCGAATCTTGCCGTGTACCAGTGGCCCGTTGATCATCTGGAGCGCCTGCGACAGGTTCGACTCGGTCGAACGCTCGCATTGGCAGGCCGTTTCGCGGGCCGGCTGCCCGAAAACTTTGAGGAAATAGTTATCCACGTCCGGGCTGGGCAACTGCGTGGCGTGCGTGCCCGCCGGCAGGCCGGCGTATTTCTCGTCCACGCCGGTCACCTGGCAAATCGCGTCGAGCAATTGCTCGGCCGAGAGCAGACGCGTGCGGGCGTGCGAGAAATACTTGACGTCGTCCTTGTTCAAATCGTTCTTGCGGCTGCTGAGCTGGTAGGTGCGGCTGGCGAGCACCAGTCGCAGCGTGCGCTTGTTGTCGAACCCATGCTCGACAAAGTCGCGCGCCAGGGCATCCAACAGCGCAGCGCTGGCCGGCGGGTTCGAGTCGCGGAAGTCGTCCACGGGCTCGACGATGCCGCGGCCCATCAACTGGCCCCACAGCCGATTGACCTGCATTTTGGCAAAGAAGGGATTGCCGCCGCCGGTCAGCCAATCAGCAAACGCCTGCCGGCGATCGTCTTCGCCCGGCAAATCGGCATCGCCCTTGAGCGGCAGCCACGGCTTCATTTGCTTGCCAGTGCGCGGCTGGGTCACTTCGCCCTGTCGGGCCACCCAGACGACCATCTCGTCGTCGGCCGGAATCTTCTTGCGCTGCACGCGCTGGAAGAAGGCCCCGATGCCGTAGTAGTTGTCCTGCGTCCAGCGCTCGAACGGATGGTTGTGGCACTTGGCGCACTGGATGCGAATGCCCAGGAACAGTTGCGAGGTGGTTTCGATGCAGTCGTTGGTGTCGGCTGCGGTGCGGAAATAATTGGCCGGCGGATTCTGGAACGTGCTGCCTTCGGCCGTGAGAATCTCACGCACGAATTGGTTGTACGGCACGTTCTCGCTCATGGCCCGCACAAGCCAGCGATGGAACTTGTGTACGCCCGAGGCGGTCATCTTGTTGTTGCGCAGCCGCAGCAAATCGCCCCACTTTAGCGCCCAGAATTCCGAATACTGCGGATCGGCCAGCAAGCGATCGATCAGCGCGGTCCGCTTGTCCGGCGACTTGTCGGTGGCGAACTTGCGCGTTTCGGCAATCGTGGGCAGCAGGCCGACCGTGTCGAGATACACGCGGCGAATGAACTCTTCGTCGTTGCACAGACCCGAGGGCAGAATCTGCAACTGCTTGAGCTTCTCGAACACGAAGTGATCGACGAAGTTGTTCTCCGGCGGGCTGGGCCATTTGAAGCCGGGAATATCTTTGAGGAACGTCAGTGACGACGTTTCCATCTTCTCCAGATAGCGCACCAGGATGGCCGCCTCGCCGCGGTCGCCCGCCACCACGTGGCCGTCGCTGTCGACCGTGGCCACCGCCTCGTCGGAGCTGGAGTATGCGGCCATCGACGTGATGTCACGCACCGAGCCGTCTGAAAAGTGGGCCAGCACCAGCAACTGCTGCGTATGGGCCGGACGGTGCAACACACGCTGCCGGGGATACACGTCCACCTTCACACAGGTCGGCGCGCCTTCGGCATCGGCCTGGCAGCCCTCGGCAATCCAGTCGCGCAGCAGTTGGTAGCTCGCGTCGTTTTTATTTAGCCGGCGGCCGCCGCCGTGCGCGATTTCCATCAGCGGCTTGCGCAACAGCAGGCTGTTTTCCGGCTCATACATATTCGTGCGGCGATTGAATGCCTCGCGGATCAGCGTCTCGGTATCGAGCACCGGGTCGTAGGCCCGCAACGAAAGGCGAAAGCCTCCCTTGCCGCTGGGCGAACCATGACAGGCTCCCTGATTGCAGCCCTGCTTGGTCAAGGCCACCAGCGCGCCGTAGTTGAACGACACCGGGTCGGCCGCCTGCTGGCCGCTGACGCGGACCGGAATGTGCAGCGTGTGGCCGCCGACTTCCACGTTCAATTGCGTCTGGCCGTTGGCCAGCGGCCGCACCACGCCATGCTTGACGGCCACAATGCTCGGATCGGCCGCGGTGATTGTGGCGACCCGCGTCAGATCCTGCACCGCGCCGCCAGCGTACAAGGCCGAGACGACCACGTGCATTTCGCGCCGCGGGCTGGCCAGTTCGATTGCCTGCGGCTGTACTTCGATCTTCTGCGGCTGGCCCACGACGATCGGCTCGAGCTTGACGTCGCTCGCGGCTTGGACCGGCAACGCCGAGACCAAAGCGAGCCATGTCAGCGTGAACAGCGCGGAAGTCGCAACCACAATGCGACGGGTTCCGTTTCGGCGGCTTGCGAGGCGTTTCATAGGATCCTCCTACTTCGGTTTCGCCACTGGGCTGGTCACGCGCAGTTCCAGCTTATCGATCACGACTTCGCCCGGCTGATTTTCAAATGTGCCTTTGCCCACCAGTCGCAACGCATACGAGGCCTCGGCGAGAGCCACCGGACCGGTGAATTCGAGCGTGGCTTCGGTCTTGCCCTTGGCAATCGACACCGGCTTGAGGCTGATGCCCGGCGGTAGCCCTTCGACCGTCAACGCAATCGCGTCGGCAAACTTGCCCACGCGCGTCGCCTTGAGCTTGAGCGAGGCCGTGCCGACGAGTTGCGGATAGTTGATGGTCGTGGCATCGGGTTTGAGCGTAAAGAAGTCGGGCGTCACTTGGCCGACGCCGTAGGCCAGCCAGCCATCGAGGTCCGGCGGCAGCGTGGCCAAGGCCGAGAGCGCCGTGTGCAGGGCCGTCGGATTGCCGGCGACCGTCGAAAAATCCTTGCCGTCAATCTTCGCGTGGCCCACGATCTGGCAAAGGCCATAGCGGCCGGGCTCGACGCCCGGCGACAGCGGCACGACGAAGACCGCGTCCTTCTTGCCGTCGGCAATCGTGATCGTCTGCGGCGCGAAGGGGAGATCTTTACCGGTCAGCTTGAGCTCGATCGGGCCTTTGTATCCACGGCGAACGGCCGACACTTTGAGTGCCAGCACGCCCTTGTAAGGCACGGTGATTTTTTCCGCATCGATCGACAGACTGAAGCTGGGCTGATAGCGCGAAAACTCGACGCGATACACTTGCTCGGGGCCGCCGCGATTGAGCAGGTCTTCGACCATCAGCCGATACGTGCCGTCGGCTGGAATCGTGTAGTCGATCGTCCCCTCTTCGCCGGCCGTGTCTTCGACCTCGGTCAGTTGCTTGCCGGCCGCGTCGTACAGCCGCAGAAACAGATCGGTGGGCACGCCCAACGTCCGCGTGCGGCCCACCAGCAGCCAATGCTCGCCCTTCTTCGCCTTGAACTGGAAATAATCGCGGTCGTGCGGCGCCTGGAAGCGGCCATTGACCGCGCCGACCAACTCGATCGGCGAGGCGGTTTCCAGCGAGTTGTTCGGCTCGAACTCAACTTGCTCCGGCTCTTCGCCGGCCAGCACCACCAGCGGCGTCGAACCCTTGCCGCCGTCATAGTGCGCGGCCAGCCGCAGAAACGGCAGCGGCGCTTCGGTCGGCACCGAGACGGACAGCGGCGGCAGCATGGCCAGCGCGTTGCCGACGACGCTCAGCCTCATCGTCGCTCCAGTCTGCACGCCTAGCGGGAACGTGGCGGTGGCCAGTGGAAAATCGCCCAGCCGCAGCCGGTAGCGATAGTCGGCCCCGCCCGAATAACGAATGTCGCGCAGCTCCAGCAGGTAATCGCCTGCCTCGGCAAAGGTGTGTACGAATCGGCCGTCGGCGCCCAAGGCTTCGTCGTCGTCGCTGTAGGCCAACTCGTTTTCGAGTTGACCATTGGCTCGCAACAGCCGGACGACCGGATCCATCGGCGAACCGAGCCGCCGAGACACGACCTCAACGGCCAGCCGCTGGCCGCGCTCGGCGCGAAAGCGGAAGTAATCGTAGGTCTCGGGCTCGGCCATGCCCTCCACGGCCACCGGCAAGCTCAACGGCTGGGCCGTCTCGCGGGTCTTGTTGCCGGCGCTTTCGGCCAACGTCGGCAGGTCATCGATCATCAGCAGTCGCAAATTGCTGATGCCGCCGGGGTTCGCCAGCCGGATGCCGTAATAGCCCAGCGGCGTGCCGGGCGGGATCGTCAGCCGCCAGCGGCTGACCGTGTCCTTGTTATCTCCCTTGCCCGGCGGAACCGCCTTGGCTTCGGCGCCGGGCAGATTCGTCAGGACGCCAGTGGCGGCAGCGACGTTGGTGCCATGAAAGGCCAGCTCGACGGTCTCGCCCGACTCGGCGGCCGCCGGCTGCAGATAATTGACTTTCGGCTCGCCGGGCTTCGGCGGAACAACCTTGGGCGCCGCACGGCTACTGCCTGCCGCGGCCGCGAAAATCGCCAGCACCAAAGCTGCTGCACCAATGCGTATCATTGCAGCTCGGCCCTCGGAGTCGGAAGGAATTATCAGGCGGACGGTCGGGAATGCGTGGGCAGTATCAGCCCGATCCGAAGCACAGTCTATTAGGCGGGAACAGTAACCGACATCACGGGCCAGGTGGGTTTGAGGACTGCGTGCGCCGATAGTCTCAGCGCCAACAGCCGATCAATCGGCGGCCGCTTATCCATGACCTTAACCCCTGGCCGCAGCCCTTGTCAATTGAAATCGGGCTTGGGTGATGACCAGGGCCGCGCGTTTGGCGCCGCTCAGTTTTGTTGCCGGAATTTCGCCAGGCAATGCAGAGCGAATGAGAGCCGCCGATTTTCTTCGTGAACAGCTGTACGCCCACGACGATGCCGAAAAGTCGTCCGACGAGGCTGTGTCGGCCAAAACCGCGATCCGCCGCGATGATTATCGCGACGCCATTTATTGCGACAAGCAACTTCGAACCGATCTCGCTAGCGACTGACGTCGATATACGCATTACCGAGCATCTATTTTCGCGACCGTCTTCCTTCGGCACCTCGTATGGGTCGAGTTCGTCCGTGCGCGCTGTACTGCGGAGGCGCCATTGCGCAGAAGGTGGGTACCGGCGGGAGTGCGGGAAATGGCCGGCGCGGTTAAGTTAGCAATCCACCTTCACGGCATAGAGAAACCGGCCAATCCCTCAAATCCGTATAAGGCAGCGAGCCACTTCAAGAAGCACATCGCCATCGCCGAATCGTGCCCAAGTATCTTGCGCGTGATTGCTCCGCCCAGCGGTGTGTCCGGGCATATCTGCCAGGAGAGCCATGTGTAAATCTCGGACTTTATACGGTCAACGTCGCGAAATCTCTCCCACTGCCTAGTGGCGCCTGAGTCCCGGTTTGCGTTATCAACGATCGTAATTGCCTGCTGTACGCAACTGATGGCGTGAGGCCAAAGCGGCTCCCCGTCGGGAATAAGAGTGCTGACCAAGTGTTCGATTTTCCCGTGGTCGGTGATGCAATCCGGCATCAGCCAAATGCCAAAGTGATATGGATAGCCAGGCATGTTACCGAGATACCCAGACGCTGGGCACGTGTCCGGGGCGTCGATATCAGCTTGCTTTAGCTTCGCCTTGACTGCGCTCCAGCGGTCCTTAGCCTGTATATCAATGTCAATGATAAAACCAACTGGGCTGGACGTGCTCGCACGAATTACCTCGGGAATGATTTCGAGAACGGACTTTACATTCCCCGTGTTTTTGATGCACAGAAACTTTTTGCCTTTCTCCGTATTCAGTCCATGCCGCAACAAAAGGCCGCTTACGACGCTAATGTCGGCTGCCCCCTCGACGTATAGGTTAGGAGGTCGGTCGGGGATAGTCATCATCGGGGATCGATGTGAGCCTTGGACATCTTTACAACTGAATCGCCGGAGAACGCTACACTGTGGGGAATGTTGCGGTCGATCTTATGAATTGCGACGCTATCGGTAAGCGCAGGCTCGCATTCGCACAGTCTAGCCAGGCCTTCGATGCAGTCCCAGCTGTGGGTAGTGGCAAAGACCTGCGTCTTCTCATCGACGGCTGTTGAGATAACCATCTTCCACATGTCAGTCATCACAGAGTAATGAAGTCCCGTGTCTATTTCATCTACAAAAAGGCATCCATTTTTTGTAAATGCGAGCGAGGTTGAAAGTGCCATCATGCGTCGAATTCCGTCCCCCATGCTCCCCAATGGCAAACGGCCATCCTGCCCCTTCATCCCTACGACGATTCCACCTCTGCCAGGAAAGAAGCCGGAGGCAAACATCCCAGTCAGCAGATGAACTGACTCGAGATTTTCCTCAAGTAATCGCATCGCACCGGCAACATCTGCTTCCTTCCCAGCCAGGGTGATCTCATCCCACATGATGGCCATTTCGATTGAGTTCAGCGAATCAGGGCCGACAAATCTTACTTGCGGACCACGGTTTCGATGCGCAGGATTGGCCCTTCTTATCCGCGAGGGTACCTCAAAATCAACGCCACCTTCTCGTGAAATACGGAACTTGCGGTCCTCTTCCCGTTCGTCCGATTTTCTGCCCCCGGCAACTTTGAGGAAAAAACCGGCAGAATCATCTCTTAGCACCCGCCTCTCTGGCGAGTCTTCTCGCCCTTTTTGGGCAAAGACCTTTACCGATACAGGTTGGTAGCCATTGTCGCCCTTAACCGAGAAGCCAGTATCGTTTACTAGGGAATGTCCGTGGAATAGGTGTGCAATGTCGATGGAGGACCGGGCGGCATAACCAGGGGAGTCGGGTCGACCGAAAAGGATCTCGCCCCTGCGCTCGGCGATTTCGCCTAGCACCCCTGGATCGCCGCCAGAAGTCAAAAGCTGGATACCCTCCAGCAGTGCGGTTTTTCCGCTGTTATTTTTGCCTACGAAGAGATTAACCCGATTCAAATCCTTCATGCGGTAGGACTTGAATCCGCGATAGTTAGTGATTTCAATTTGGGATAGCATGCCCTGATTGCTCCTAGAGTCAGGATACCATTCTATCCAAGACGTAGGCCTTATTCGGCGAAAGGCGGCGTTTTTGAGGCCCTCGTCGGCGAGAAGCGCAAACCATCATCGCCGCCGGGTAGTCATTCGTGCCAGGAGAATTGCCAAACTCGGCTCAGACACACGACGCAACGGATCATTTGTACCGCTACCGTGAGTTCGGCACCACCCACGAAGGTGCCCCGGGCCTTTGCCGGCGCAGCGACTTTATAGGGCGTTTTACGGAACGCTGCAATCCGGACGAGGTCGATTCCCCGCGTTCCGCTAACGAGTCCGCTTGCCAGCCCGCAGCAGTTTTTTCACGAGCCCACTCGGATAGGTTGCCAACGGCGGCGCGCTTCAGAATATGGCGCTCTTCCGCGCTCGCCCGGATCCGAATTATTTCGGTTAACCGATCGCCCGGCGGGCCGTCGGCGCCCCCGTTTGGCTACCACGCTGCCATTGTACTACGGAAAACACTTTCAGGAATGCGAAAGAAAGCCACTGATCACGCGAATAAATGTCGTTCACTAAAATCGATTCTTTGAAACCTTTGAACCAAAAATCCCGGCGCGGCCTTGGATCGGCGCGACATGGCAAGGCCACTCCGGCTGTTCGCCAAATTGGTCCCAAGCAATCTTGGTATAAGCGGATGGCCGCAGCAAGGGGAGCTGTCCGCGATGACAGGCCGTGGCTGGCGTCCGAAATTCGCTAGCCAGAAATCTTACCTGTCAGCCAACGCGCGAAAGCTGCGGTGCCAAAAGGAACGCCTGCGGTCAACGCAAGCAACAATACGAGACCCCACGCGGCTGCGACGCAATCAGCGTAACAACGCCATCCGCCTCCGGAAGGCGGAAATAGAGAGCCATCCATCACCGAGCCGTAAAAGACTCCCAGCCCGGTGATCGCGATCGCGAAAAGTGTGTACGCGAAAAGTGTTTTGCAGCGATGCATGCCCTTATCTTACCCGATGCGTTGTGCTTTGCCGCGCCGACTGACCGATCCTAGCCGGCGAAAATCGTGCGGCCGCCGTCTACCGGCAAACAGGTGCCGGTGATGAATTCGTTTTCCAAGAGCAGGATCACGGCATCGGCCACGTTGCTGGGATGCCCTTCGCGCTGGACCAGCGTCTCGGCGATGGCTTCCATCCGTTCGGTGACGGGCGTGTCGGGATTAAACAGCACAGGGCCGGGCAGGATCGCGTTGACCCGCACCTTGGGATTGCGCCGGCCCAGCTCGACGGCCAGCGACCGCGTCATGGCCGGAATTGCGCCCTTGGACGGAAAATAAGCCGCGTACTCCATGTACGGCCGGGCGATGGCCCAATCGCCAAAGGTGACGATCGCTCCGCCCTGCTGCTGCCCGACCATTCGCAGGCCGACTTGCTGCGAACACAAAAAGCTGCCCAGCACGTTGACTTCGAAATGATTGCGCACGTCGGCCGCGCGCACGTCCTCGAGCTTCTTCCGCTGCCAAACGGCAGCCGTGTTCACCAGGGCATCGATCCGGCCGAAATGGTTCCACGTCTGGTCGACCATCGCTCGCACCGCGTCTTCGTCGCGCAGATCGCCGGAGAGCACGATGGCATCGGTGCCCGCGGCGGCGAACTCGGCGGCCGTCTGCCGGGCGCCTTCGACATTCTGATGGGCGTGCAGCGCCAGCCGATAGCCGCGGGCGGCCAGCGCCTGGGCAATGGACTGCCCCAAGCGCTTCGCTCCGCTGCCCGTGACGAAGGCCACGCGTGCTGCCGACGATTCCGAAGTGGCCGGAGTCATGCAATGATTCTCAATCGCGATGGTTTTCAGTTTGGCGGCGGCGGTTCCGGCGTCGCACGCGCGCGGTGCCGGCCGGCCCAGTGACCCAACAGCGACGCGAGCAGGACGATGCCTCCGCAGCAGGCCAGCAGCCAGCCCGTCGCGCCGCCGGCCGTGCGAAGATCGTAGGCGACGATGCGGCGCCAATCGACAATCCAGGCGATCGCACCGATCCACAGCAGCCCGGCAAACGGCACCCGCGCCAATCGCTGCCACAGCGGCCGATAGACAGTGATCATCGCGAACAACACGCTGGTCAACACCATCAGGATCGAGCCGGCCTGCCAGCCCAAGAACACCCCGACGGCGGTGGAAGCAAAGAGCAGCGTGCGGACGCCGTGCCGGCCGCTAGGGCCAAGCTGCGCGAGCGGGCTGGCCAGCATGCCCATCACGAGGCCCACCGCTAGGCCGGCCAGACCATCGACCCAGGCCTGTGTGATCGTTTGGGGGCCGAACTGTTTGACCAGCACGTCCACCTCGAACGCGGAGATCGGGCGAAGCTGCACCCACGCCAGCGGCCCGAGCAAGCCCACCAGCCACACCGGCCACATCAGCCGGTGCTTCACACCGTGGCCGTCGTATTCCAACAGCATCGCGCACTCCAGGCCGCACAGCAGCACAAGATGGTACGCATACACGCCCCAAAGCTGCCATCCGCCGAGTGCCAACACATAGAGTTCCGCAGCGCCGGGCACATAGCCGAGGCGGTCGGGTAGATTGTGGGCATCGTTGAGCGGCTCGATTAATGCCAGTCCGAGAAACACCAGCGCCGTCAGCAATTCGACCAGGGGATAGCGCTTGGAAATTGGCTCGCGGCAATCGCGGCAGCGGCCGCGCAGCTTGAGCCACCCCAAGACCGGAAGATTGTCCAGCCAACGAATCTTCTTGCCGCAGCGCGGGCAACTCGAACCCGGCCACAGCAGGCTCTTGCCGGCCGGCAGGCGGTACACCACCACGTTGATGAAGCTGCCGACCGCGCCGCCCAGCAAGGTGAGCATGACCAGCACATACCAATCTTGTGCGGTTGCCGGCTCGGCAATCCACTGGGCACAAACAACACTGGGCATAGGCGATGCTTTTCGTTTTCGAATTGAGTCGTGGCCGACGGGCCGGTCGCCACATTCTATGCAGCTTTAAGGCGCGCAGTAACCCACTGCCCGTAGGTGCCGTGAGCTCCAGCGGCGCCGAGGGCGCTATTCGAGTCGCTTGGTGGTCCTGGTCCGGCTCGGCTCGCCGGACCTACTTGGCCGGCCGGGTCAAGCGCAGCCGCTCGCCTTGCACTTCGGCCGATACTCCGCCGGGAAGGGTCCAGCGTGGGATGTCTTGCGCTGCGGCCAGGGCTTCGGCCAGGCGGTCCCATTCGGCCAAGCCCATCGATTGCAGCGGCCAGTCTTGTTGCTTCCACAGGCCGACGAGCATCTCGCGCAGCACGCACCGCGGCTGGCCGGCAATTTGGCGAATGTCGATTTCTAGAGTCTGTGCATTGGACGAAACCACCGAGCGGGCAGCGGCCGCTTCGGCCAGGCTGCGCACAACTTCCTGCGACTCGCCGGCCAGCCGGCCGAGCCGCAAAAGCGCCTCCTGCACTTGGGGGTTGAATTGTTCTTCGAGCAGTGGCACCAACAGCCGGCGAACACGGTTGCGGGTAAAGCGCAAGTCGGTGTTGGACCGATCGGTGCAATAAGGCTGGCCGATGGATGCGAGATACTCGATGACCTCGCTGCGACGCACGGCCAGCAGCGGCCGGATCAGGGCCAGGCCGGGATCGAGCGGCCGCGAGCGCGGGATGCCCGCCAGGCCGGCCAGCCCCGTGCCGCGCACGATACGGTGCAAAATGGTTTCGACCTGGTCGTCGGCCGTGTGGGCCGTGGCAATGTAACGGGCGCCGGCCTGATGCGCCGTCCGGTGCAGGAAGTCGTAGCGGGCCTGCCGCGCGGCGGCTTCAATGCCGTCGCCCTGTTCGGCGGCCTGCTCACGCACACAAGAGCGGCCGACGTGGCAGGGCACGCCCAGTGCACGACCCAGCTCGACCACGAACTGTTCGTCCTGGTCGGCTTCGGGCCGCAAGCCATGATTGAAATGGGCCAACATGAGCCGGCCCGGCCCCGGCTGCCGCAGTTCAAGCAAGCCCCGGGCGAGTGCCAAACTGTCGGGTCCGCCCGAGACCGCGACGACGACGCCCACCTCGCGCCAGGCGGTCGGAGGCCAGGCGCGGGCCAGCCCCGCGATGAAGGATGAAGGCTCGCTCACGGCGTACCGGGCCTGTCAATCGCGATAGCGGCGGGCCTGCGGCGTGGACGTAACCTCCGATTGGGAGCCATGCTTGCAGCTTTCAGCCCGACGATAAATTTAGTTGCAGTCCGTGAAGTCTTTGTTAGGATCAATGTGCTGTACGCTTTGCTTTCGGCGTGGCGAGCTGTGGCCCGCTGCCGCGATGGACCCGTTTTTTTATTGGCCCTAAGGCCGGGCAAACAGTCCCTAAGGTAGGGCAAATTGGCCGCGTCGGTCGAAGCGACACATGCAGTAATCGTCAACCAAAGTCTCCACGGCGCCTGGACAGTCGAACAACAGGCCGGCGCAGCGAGGGACAGTTTAAGCGATTTTGCGACGGATTCATCACGGGTAGCAACAACTTACCACACATCGAGAGCCGGGCCCCGCACGCGATGCACCTGCTAGTCATCCTTCTGCAGCAACTGCTCGGTTTGCTCACCAGCGAGCAGCCCGTTCCCCAGGCCGAGGTTGTCAGGCCGCGCACGTCAGAACCGCGTGGTTCTGATTCGTCCGCGATGGCCGGATGGAACTTTGGCAGCGCCCAATTTGGGAGCGCCCCACTGGCCATGACCGTCGCGGTCTGTGCCGAGGGGAGTTGGAGCGGCGGCAGCAGAATGCGCAGCAGCAGGATAGGCAGCGGCGGCGCGGGTTGGGGACACGTGCTTTCGATGGTTTTCGGGAAACGATTTGGGTCCGGCGGCGGACGGGCGGAAGGATACCGGCCAGCCGAAGGAAACAGGACCAGCTAAACGTTCCCCTGGTAGGACCGCGCGCTAGCGGCCGCGTTTTGCTCGTGCGCTAAATCCAGCGCTGCGATCGCTTGCTTGGGCTTGAGGGCCACTCGCCCCCAGGCCTGGGTGCTGTTCTTATCGCGCTCGGCCCATGCGGAACTCGCTCCGCGGCTCGAAGTTCTTGCGCTCCCTGGAGACCCATACGTCTTCAAACGGCGTCTCGGTGCCGGCCTGGTCAGGCCGTGGCACCAGGCGCGGGGGTTATCAATACCGTGCAACCTGTCCTCGTGATTCTTACGGCCGTCCTGGCCGCCGCACTGACTTTCGCATTCGTCAAGCTGCTGGACTACCTGCGCAACACGGATGCCGAAAAACGAGCCCGCGACATCGTCGAGCGGGCCGAACGCGACATCGACACTCGGCGCAAGGAAGCCGAGCTGGAAATCAAAGGCATGGCCATCCAGCAAAAGGCCGATGGCGAAAAAGAACTCGGTCAACTCCGCCAGGAACTGCACGAGCGCGAACGCCTCCTCGATAAGCGCCAAGACGCGCTCGAGCAGCAGTCCGACCAGCTGCGCAAGCAGGAAAAAATGGTCGAGAGCAACCAGCGCAAGCTGGCCGAACGCATCGAAGAAGCCAACCGCCGCAACGAAGAGCTGGCCAAGGTGCTGGACATGCAGCGGCAAACGCTGCACCAGCTGAGCGGCTTGAGCAAAGAAGAGGCCACGCGGCGGCTGCTGGAGCGGCTCGACAGCGAGCTGCAGCACGAGGCGGGCGCCCTGATTCTCAAGCACGAGCGGCGGATGGCCGAAATCTGCGAGGAAAAGAGCCGCGACATCCTGATCACCGCCCTGCAGCGCTACGCGGCCGGCCACACGGCCGAAACCACGACCAGCACCGTCGACATTCCCAACGACGAAATGAAAGGCCGCATCATCGGCCGCGAGGGACGCAACATTCGCGCCTTCGAAAAAGCCACCGGCGTGGACGTGATCATCGACGACACGCCCGGCGTGGTGATCGTCAGCGGCTTCGATCCGGTGCGCCGCGAGGTGGCCCGGCTGTCGCTCAACAAGCTGATCGCCGACGGTCGCATCCATCCGGCGCGCATCGAAGAAATCGTCAACGAAACGCAGCGCGAGCTGGAGCAGCACCTGCAAAAGCTGGGCGAGGAGGCCGCGCAAGAGGCCGACGTCGGCGCCTTGAACGAGCGGATCGTGCACCTGTTGGGCCGCCTGCGCTTTCGCACCAGCTACAGCCAGAACGTGCTGCGGCATTCGATCGAAGTGGCTTTCCTCAGCGGCTTGATGGCCGAGGAGTTGGGCCTCGACGGCCGGCTGGCCCGGCGCTGCGGACTGCTGCACGACATCGGCAAGGCCGCCGACCACGACGCCGAGGGCGGGCATCCCAAGATCGGCGCCGAGTTGCTCAAGCGCTACGGCGAACGGCCCGAAGTGGTGCACGCGGCGCTGGGGCATCACGACGATCTGCGAATCGAGAATCCGTACACCGTGCTGGTGGCCGCGGCCGACGCGTGCAGCGCTTCGCGACCCGGCGCGCGGCGCGAGACGCTCGAGCGGTACATCAAGCGGATGGAAGAACTGGAGACGATCGCCGGTGGATTTCCCGGCGTGGAGCAGGCGTTTGCCATTCAGGCCGGCCGCGAGTTGCGCGTGATCGCCAGCGCCAAGGACACCACGGATGCCTCGGCCGCCAAGATTTGCCACGACATCGCCAAGGCCTTTGAAGAACAGTTGACGTATCCCGGCGAAATCAAGGTGACCGTGCTCCGCGAATCGCGATTCACCGACATGGCGCGCTGAAGCGGTGCACTCGATCATAAAGCCGCGACTGCTGGTCGCGGGGACAATCGGTGCGGCGCTTGGCCGCTGAGTTTCCGCGAGTGAGCGGTCGCGGCTTTATAAAGAAGAGAGGTCCATCCGCGTGCGCATCCTGTTGATTGGCGATATCGTGGGCAAGCCGGGCCGCCGGATCATCGAACAGGTGCTGCCCGATTTGATCCGGCAGGAGCCGTTGGACCTGGTCATCGCCAATGGCGAGAACGCGGCAGCCGGCTCGGGCATCACGCCGGCCATCTATCGTCAACTGCTGGCCGCCGGCGTCGATTGCGTGACGCTGGGCGACCACATCTTTCGGCGCAGCGAGATTAGCAGCGTTCTGGCCAGCGAGTCGAACATCGTCAAGCCGGCGAATTTTCCGCCGGAGGCTCCCGGCCGCGAATTCGCCGTGGTCGAGGCGCGTGGCGGCACGCGCGTGGCGGTGATCAGCCTGTTGGGCCGGGTGTTCATGCGGCCGGTCGATTGTCCGTGGGCGGCGGCCGACCGCGTGCTGGCCCAATTGCCGGCCGAGATCAAGGTGATCGTCGTCGACTTTCATGCCGAGGCCACGAGCGACAAGCAACTGATGGGCCGGCACCTGGACGGCCGCGTGTCGGCCGTGCTCGGCACGCACACGCACGTGCCCACCGCTGACGAAGCGATTCTGCCCGGCGGCACGGCCTTTCAGTGCGACGTGGGCATGACCGGACCGTACGAAAGCATTTTGGGGCGGCGGATCGATCGCGTGATGGAAGCCACGCGCACTTTCGTGCCCGCGCAATTCGAAGTGGCCGAGAAGGACGTCCGCCTCTGCGGCTCGATCGTCGACGTCGACGAGCAAACCGGCCGAGCGATCGCGATCCGCCGGCTGCGGATCGACGGCGACGGAGTGGGTACGGCGAAGGTTGCCGCGAACGTACATGGGGAAAATGATGAACGATGAACGATGAATGCGGAATGATGAATGCAAGACATTGTTTCCGCGATTCAATATTCATCATTCCGCATTCATCGTTCTGATTTGCCAAATCTCTCTTGCGGCCGGCTGCGGCGGCCGCTATCTTTCCGCACCTTTCTGATTGTTCGTTGTGGACCAGTCCAGCCAACAAGTTCATGTCCGGTTGTCGCCTGCGGCCAGGTGTTTTCTGGCGCTGCTGGGCGGCGGCCTGTTGCTGGCGCTGGTGATTGCCGCTTGCTTGCAGCCGGATCCGCGCGGATTCGGAACGCACGAGCATTTAGGCTTGCCGCCATGCACGTTTTCCACCTGGTTTGGGCTCCGTTGCCCGTTTTGCGGCATGACGACCGCTTGGGCGCACACGCTGCGCGGCCAGTTGGCCGCCGCGGTGGCAGCCAATGCGGGCGGTCCGCTGCTGGCGCTGGCGGCAATGCTGGCCGGACCCTGGATGCTGGCTTCGGCAATTCGCGGCCGGCCGGTGCTTGGCCGGCCCAGCGATCTGCTGCTGGCAACGGCGGGCCTGGCGGTCACGGCCGTGATCTTGATCGACTGGCTGCGGCGCATCCTGCCCGGCTGATCGGCCGAGAGCGATCGAACACACGTCTGCTTGTCGACAACCGTCTCACATCTCCCAGTCGCGGTTTAGCCCACAGGTAATCGAGCGATGGATCGCACCCTTCGGAACTTCGGGGTCATGCTGCTGGCCGCATTGATTGGCGGAATGCTGATTGCCTGCCAGAGCGGCTGTGTGAATGCCTTGGCTGGCGCCATGTACATCATCAAGGGCAACGACGTCGACCCCGAGTTCCCAGGCCTCAAGAGCAAACGCGTGGCAATCGTCTGCCGGCCGGTGGTGGAGTTGCAGTACACGACCGGCAACGTCCACGCCGAAATCGCCAGGCAGCTCGGCATTTTGTTGAGGCAGCACCAGAGCAAGATCCAGATCATCGACGCGCAAAAAGTCAGCGAGTGGACCGACGAGCACGAGTGGACCGAATTCAACGAAATCGGCGAAGCGCTGGACGCCGACATGGTGGTCGGCATCGACCTGGAGCACTTCAGCATCTACCAGGGCCAGACCCTGTATCAAGGCAAGGCGCAGGTGGCCGTGCAGGTCATCGACATGAAAGACCACGGCAAGATCGCCTTCGAGAGCCACATGCCGCAGTTGGTGTATCCGCCCAACACGGGCGTGCCCACCTCGGAGAAACCGGAAGAGGAATTCCGCCGGCAGTTCATCAAGGTGCTGGCCGATCGCATCGGCCGCTACTTCTATCCGCACGATGCCACGCAAGATTTCGCCCGCGATAGCGACTCGCTGAACTAAGTAGCAGGCCACATTCCGTGTGCCGTAACCACTGCGCGAGAAGTCTCCCCCTTCGCCAACCGACCCCTGCCGAGCGACGGCTCACAGAGTGAGCCTGCTCCTAAGCCAAGATAAAGAGGAATTTATCTTGGGCTCAACGGCCCTTCATGGTGCCACTCTAGACTTTCCTTGTGGACTGCGAGACGCATTGCTCGCAGCCATCTGGAAAATCTTCGAGGAGCCGAACCATGGAGACCATCGAGCTGTTGGGCGTGCTGGGACCGATTTGCCTGGGCATCGCGATCGGCGTGCCCGTCGGTAAGGCGGTGCTCTACCTGATCAACGCGATCGAACGCGTCAGCCAGGCCTGGGATGCCAGGCGCGCCACCTCGCGTCGCCGTTGCGAGAGCCCGCTGCGACGGCCTCGGCTTGCCATCAGGCAAACATCCACGCTCGGCCGGGCGCCAGCTGGCGTATAATCGCCCGGGGGACTTCCACCGGGCAAGCGAGCGAAGCGATGGGCATCCGCATTCTGATCGTCGAAGACGACGACCTGATCGGGGATTCCCTGGTCCGCGGCCTGCGAGAAGAGGGTTTCTCCGTGTTGCGAGCCGCTGATGGCGCCTCCGCCTGGGCCGCGTTGCAGGGCGAGCGCTGGGACGTGGTGGTGCTCGATTGGTGGCTGCCGGTTGAAGA
Organism: Pirellulales bacterium; assembly: GCA_036268995.1. Taxonomy (GTDB): domain Bacteria; phylum Planctomycetota; class Planctomycetia; order Pirellulales; family PNKZ01; genus DATATB01. Next base: position 30,561 of record DATATB010000146.1, read on the forward strand.
CGGTTTGAGCGTATTGAAGCGACTGCGGCAGTCTGACCGGCAGACACCCGTGCTGTTTTTGACGGCGCGCGACGCGATCGACGAGCGCGTGCAAGGCCTGGACGCCGGCGCCGACGACTACTTGTGCAAGCCGTTTGCGTTCGAAGAGTTGCTGGCCCGGATTCGCGCGCTGCTGCGGCGGCGCGAAGACCGGGCGGATAGCGTGCTGATCTTTCGAGACTTGCAGCTCGATCTCAAGACTCAGCGTGTGCGGCGTGCCGGCCAGAGCGTGGATCTGACCGCGAAGGAATACTCGCTGCTCGTGTACTTTCTGCGTCATCCGAATGAGGTCCTCTCGCGCACGCGGATCTACGAGCACGTGTGGGACGAGCGCTACGACGGCCTGTCCAATACGCTCGAAGTGCATATCAAGGATCTGCGGCGCAAGCTCGAAGCGCATGGTGACCGGCTGATTCACACCGAGCGCGGCCGCGGCTACTTGTTCGGCGATTCTCCCGGCTCGACGGACCAGGAAGTGCCATGAGTCTGGTCAACCGTTTATCCGCTTTTTTTCTCGCGGCCTTGGCCTTGATCCTGGCCGTCTTCTCGCTCGCGTTGTGCGCGCTGGCGGCTCACCATTTGGAGCGCCAACTGGACCAGCGGCTGTCCGGCACGCTCGATGCGCTCGAAGCCGCGTTGCACGTCGAGCCCGACGGCATGGAATGGAAACCGCAAGAGCGGCGGCTGACGCTGGGGCTGGACAACTCGGTGGAATCGGCCCGCTGGGCGATTGCCGCTCCGCGGGGACCGCTGATCGACCAGTCCGCAAACTCGCGCGGCGGCAATTTTCCGGTTTCGTGGCTGCCCGCGGCGTGGCCCGCTGGGCCGCCCGAGGCGACCGTGTACGAAAGCGTGCCCGGCTGGCGCCTGGCGGCTCGGCGGCTGCGGCTGGCCGAGATGTTGGCGCGCGGCCGGAAAGATTCGGAGGATGACGAGGCCAACGACGAGGGCGAATACTCGGAATTGACCCTCACCGCCGGACTATCTCCCGAGCCCATGCGCGCCAGCCTCCACCAATTGGAACTCGTTTTGGCTGGGCTGTCGCTGGTCGCATGGCTGGCCTGTGCGGTGGCTGGCCGGCAGTTCTGCCGGCAAGCGTTGGCGCCGGTGAGCCGCTTAGCTATCGCTGCCCGGCAAATCCCGGCCAACGATGCGGCCGGGCGCTTGCCCAGTCCCGGCAGCCACGACGAACTGGAACAGTTGACGATTGCCTTCAACGGTCTGCTCGACCGGCTGCACGCCTCGTCCGATCGGCAGCGGCGCTTTGCCAGCGACGCATCGCACCAGTTACGCACGCCGATCAGCGGGCTGTTAAGCCTGGTCGAGGTCATCCGGCGGCGGCAGCGGCCGGCCGGCGAGTACGAGGAAGCGCTGGATCGGATTCACCACGAAGCCACGCGCATGCGGCAGATGATCGAATCGTTGCTGTTTCTTGCCCGAAACGAATCCGACGCGGCCGCCGTGCAAACCGAGCCGGTCGATCTCAACGTCTGGATTCCCGAGCAACTCCAGCGCTGGAGTCACCATGCGCGGGCGGCCGATTTTCGTTCGGCCGTTGCGAGTGATCGGCCTGCGTGGGTCGACGCGCAGCCGGTGTTGCTGTCGCAGATTTTCGACAACCTGCTGGACAACGCCTGCAAGTACAGTGAGCCGGGATCGCCAATCACGATTTCAGTCTGGACCGAAAGCACCGAGACGGGATTCGCGGTTGCGGACCAAGGCCCCGGCATCGCCCCAGAGGATCTGCCGCGCATCTTCGAGCCGTTCTTCCGCGCTTCGAGCGCGCTGGGCGGCGGCAGGACCGGCTCGGGCTTGGGACTACCGATCGCCCGCAAAATGGCCGCGAGCCTCGGCGGCCGCATCGATGTTCAAACTGCTCAAGGCCAAGGAACGCGCTTTGTCGTCGGCTTCAAAGCGGCAAAGCCTGGCCGCGGGCGTGCACCGCAACTCGCCCCGCCCGAGCCGACGATGGCGACCCGGTCGCCGCCGAGACCAAGCGAGTGAAAGCGGCGTTGCCGACGCGGATTGCCTAATCGAATCTACTGGTTGCTGCGGTCGACTTCGTCTTTCGTCAGCGCGAAGATCACTGTGTTGACCCAGACGAGATTCCAACACAGAAGGCACAGTGTGGCTCCGCCACCAGCGACCATAAGGGCCCCGCCCAACCCCAGACTCGTAGTGCGCTCGAGCGTCGCTGCTGCGGCGATCATCGCGGAAAATACCACCACGTTGCGGAACTTCATCACAGCGATCAACCCGGGGCGCCGGGTCATGCCGCGTCGGGCTAGAACACGAATCGCGGCGTCGTCCATACTGGATAGGTGAGGAAACTGCCTCGCGTGTGTGTACGGTCGAAGGAAGCGACGGCGGCGGAGTTTCTCGTCCATGCGGGTAGTCCGGCTCGGCAAGGCGTGCAGCAGCGGCAGCGTCTTTCAACCGGGCGGCCAGCCGAGTTGCCGGCCGCCGAGCAGGTGGAGATGCAGATGATCGACGGTCTGACCGGCGTCGGGCCCGCAGTTGATCGTGACGCGGTAGCCGGTCGCGAGGCCGAGCTGTTCGGCCAGGCGGCGAATGACGACGAACAGATGCCCCACTAGCGCGGCATCACCCTCTTCGATGCTCGCCATCGAAGGAATCGGCCGCCGCGGCACTACCAGCAGGTGCGTCGGCGCCTGCGGATTGATGTCGCGAATGGCGAAGCACTGCGGATCTTCGTAGACAATCTCTGCCGAGATTTCGCGGTCGATGATCTTTTGGAAAATCGTCTTGGACATAGCTGGCCTCCTGGCTCGTGCCACTGATAGCTTCGTCAAAGGCGAGCCCCATGGCGTCAGCCTGGGGAGTCTTCTTCTTCCGGCAGCTGCTCGAGCGGAATGCATTCATCGATCAGCAGAATGGGAATGCCATCGACGATCGGGTACAAGCCCAGCCGGTCGCCGCGGAGCAGGCCACCGTCCAGCGGTGTTTCCAGGACGACGCCGGCTTGGTTGCGCAGTTCGCGGCGAGCGATCCGCCGGTTGGCGGCTTGGATCAGCCGGTCGTCGGCAATCTTCAGAGGCGTGCGCGTGGCGGGGCATACCAGCATCGCCAGCAGTTGAGGATTGATGGCATTCACAGACAGCATCTCTCGGCGGGAAGCAAAAACCGGGCGGGGGCCGATAAAACTCGGAATCACCGCCCATTTCGATTCAAGCAGTTATAAGGAACGTGCCGAATATCGGATAGAGCCGGCTGCCCCCAGGCACCGGCCTCTATGCTGCCAAGGGGAGGCGCATCGGGAAGTAAGGACGATGTTGCTCCGACTGTCGATTCTTAGCGGATGGCTCGCCATTCTGGCTGTCACGGGGCCACTCGAGGCCGCCGATGTCCGCTATTACCAGGAAAACGGCATCACCTACCGCGAAACGCGGTACACGGTGCAGCATCCCGTGACCGAAACGGTGCTCGTCGACCAGCAGCACACCGTCTATCGCGAGAAGGTCGACACTACGCTGCAAGACTCGGTTCGCACGGTTCAGGTGCCGGTGACCGAGTACCGCAGCGAAATGTTCGTGGTCAATCGCTGGAACCCGTTTGCCAAGCCCTACCTCGCCCAGCGGCTTGTGCCCGTGACGCGGATGGTGACGCGCACCGAAACGGCAAAGCTACCGGTGGGCCAGCGGCAACTCGTGCCCGTGACGACGACGGTCAAAGTGCCCGTCGTGCGGACGCGGATGGTGAACGAAGAGATCACGAGCCGCATTGCGGTCGCCGGGCCGCCACCGACGGCGCCCAGCCCCACGTCGCCGCCTTCATCAAACGCCCCGGCCGTGGCCGCTGGTTCATCGCCGAAAACAGCCGCCGCCGCCCCGGTCGGCACTCAATCGCGATAAGGCGCCTCGCGCCTAGAAAAGCGCTAAGCCCACGGACTGCGGTCCGCGGGGGGCGTTGAGAAGCCGCCAACCCTCAGGCTTCCGGCATTGCCGGCGGCACGTTCTCGGCCAGCAGATTGTCGGCCAGCAGGGCATCGGGCTTTTTGGTCCGGCTGCGGCGCGTGGCCTTCGCCGTGCTCCACTCTTTGGTCAGCGTCTCGAATACCTCGGGCGATTCGTAGCGGACGATGTTCTTGCCTTCAGGCATCGGGCCGATCAGCCCGTGAAACACTGGCTGGCCGCGCAGACCCAGGTCGGTGCTGCAATCGTCGATGCCGATTTGCGTGTGCATCTTTTGCAGCGATTCCGCCTTGTTATAGTCGCGAATGCGGATTTTGCCGTCGGCGCCGCGCGTGACGATGCGAAACGTATCTTTTGCCATGAGCCGATATTCCTCCGCAAATTCCACACCGCTGAACAAGCTCTCGCGCACTTGCATGGGAGCGACAAAGCGTGATATCGACCCCCAGGGGTCTTGCCGGGCAAGGATCTTCGCCGCGGCCCCCCAGCGGCTAGAGCCGCGCCAGTCGCCAGCGCCGGGCTTTAGAGCGCAGGCTGCTACCGGCGGTTCTTGCGTTGCAGACCGAGTGCCGGTCGTGACGCGCGTAGCGGTTAGAGTGCCCAGCGGAAGATCTGTTCGATGTCGGGCTGGCTGACGGGGCGCGGATTGACGCGCAGGATGCGTTTGATGGCCAGGGCCTTCTCGGCCAGTATGGGAATCTGACCGGCCGTAATGCCCAAATCGCTCAGCCGTGCGGGAATGCCAATTTCGGCCTTCAGCCGCTCGACGCCCGCAATGGCCCGCTCGGCCGACTGCTCGACGCTCAGGCCGGAAGTATCCTCGCCCAGCAGCCGGGCAATCGCGGCGAACTCGGCTTGCCGCTCGGGCAGGTTGAAACGCATCACAAACGGCAGCAGCAGCCCATTGCCGGCGCCGTGCGAGCAGTGCGTCAGCCCGCCGACGGGGTACTCCATCGCATGCACGAGCGCCACGCCGACGTTGGAAAACGCGAGTCCAGCCAGCGTGGCGGCTAGGGCCATGCCTTCGCGATCGGCCAGGTTCGCCGGTTCGCGCACGGCCCGTACCAGGTGCCGGCCGATGAGCGCGATCGCCTTTTCGGCCAGGCAATCGCCCAGCGGATGGCGGCCCTGGTACACGCTCGTCTCGCCGGCCGGCAGCGGAAAGACGGCATTGTCCACCGCGGTGTAGGCTTCGATCGCGTGCGTCAGGGCGTCGATGCCGCTATCCGCCGTGACCTTGGCCGGGCAAGAGAGCGTCAAGCGCGGATCGACCAGCGCCAGCCGCGGCCGCAGATAATTGCTCAGCACGCCAACCTTGACCTGGTTGGCCGTGTCGGTGAGCACGGCGGCGGCCGTCACCTCCGATCCGGTGCCTGCGGTGGTCGGCACGCACACGATGGGCATCACGGGCCCCGGCACGCGGCTATCGCCCACGTAATCGCGCAGCGTGCCGCCATGCGTCAGCACCAGGGCCACGCACTTGGCCAGGTCCATGTTGCTGCCGCCACCCAAACCTAGCACGCCTTGCGGCTCAAACTGCCGGCCCAGCGCCAGGCAATCGTCGACCAGATCGAGCGACGGCTCCGGTTGCCCGCCGTCGAACACCTCGACGTCGATGCCGGCCTCACCCAGCGCCGCTTCGACCGGCACCAACACGCCGGCCGTGGCCAGATGCCGATCGGTGACCAGCAGCAAGCGCTTGATCGACAGCTCTTTGACCAGCGCGCCGAGCTGTGCCACCGCGCCTGAGCCAAACAAAAGTTGTCCGGCCGAATGAAACGTCCAAGTCGTGCGCATAGGATGGGTCGCCCGGGCGTGTGATTTACCAATACGATATGCTTTTCGGATCCGTCGAAGAGCGCTGCGCCAGGATGATTTCCTGTATCTTTCGTGTGGAGCCGACCCTGATTACAAGCTGGGCGGCTTTTCCTTCAAGTCCCTGCATCGGCTCTCGCAGTCGCACGAATTCCGGGCCGACCTGCCCCAATTCAATCACCTGGCCGTCAACGATTAGTTTGAGAGACACTTCCGCAGAAAGGCGTCCGTGGCATTTTCGATGCACGTGTGGCTCCGACGTTAATGCCGAGAACGCAATCTTACTGAATTGAAATCCCGCAAGCGACTCTCGTCCGAGCGAATTACTGAGACGACCACCTCGCGGCTGCAGGCGCACTTCCGCAGCCCGCTCCGCCTCACGTCAAATCGCGGTATTCGCGGCGCTGGAAGATGAGCGCGGCGATGACCAGGGAAACGACGAAGAAACCGAGTAACGTCCACTGGGCCACGTTCGGCGAAAAAGGCTCGAACCAGTGCGGGTCGGGCGGAGCGAGACCGTCGGGTTCGCCGGCCGCGTACATCAGCGTGCGGCCGTAGTAGTTCACGGCCACGCGCTTGATGATGCCGGGCGCGTGTCCCAGCAGCACTTCGACCAGCAGCGCGTAGACGAGTGCTACGATTGTCGAGTAGCGGAATGCTACGGCGAATAGATGAAACAGGCCGACGTAGGCCAGCGTCGCCAAGAACACGGCGGGCACGTAGTCGCTCCAGGCCGCCTGGCCCACTTCGCCGGCCAGCGTGCAAAAGACGAACAAGGCGCCGCAGGTAATGCCTAATGCCAGCGGCAGCGTGGCCGCGACCTTGGCCAGCAGCACGGCCCAGCGCGCCAGCGGCCGCACCAGGATGAACAGCAGCGTGCGGTCCTCGCGCTCGCCGCCAATGCTGCCGGCGGCGAAGGCCAACGTACACAGCGGCACGACGATCGACAGATAAATCTCGATCAAAAAGCCATTGCTGAAGCGATCGAATTGATGCTCCGAAAATCCATGCTCTCCGAAGCGCCGCTTGAGCAGGAACAACAGGCAGCCGGCCAGCGGCACCAACGCCATCAGCGCGTTGGACGACCAGAGCAGCCGCCGAAACGACAGCCAGACGAGCATCAGCCAGGCGCGCAACGGGGTCATCGCGTGCTCTGTTGCAAGTAGTTGAAGATAGCGTCGGCGCCAGCGTCGAGCGTTTCCAGCCGCTCGATTTCGATTCCCTGCTCGAGCACCAGCTCGTTCAAGGCCGCGAAGAACCGACGCGCATTGGCTGTGCGCACCTGGAGCCGGCCGGCGTGCAGCTCGGCGCTGAGCACGGTTTCGGATTCGATCAACAGCGCGGCCAGGCGCCGCGTTTGCTCACAGGCGATCTCGACCAGTTGCGGATGGTCTTCCATCTGGCTGCGCACTTCGGCCAGCGTGCCCGAGGCAATCAGCCGTCCGCGGGCGATCATCAGCACGCGGTCGGCCAGGTGCTCGATTTCGACCAGGATATGGCTGGAGATGAGAATTGCCTTGCCGCGCTCGGCCAGTTGAAAGAGCAGTTCGTTGATGCTGCGGCGGCCTCCCGGATCGACGCCGCTGAGCGGTTCGTCCAGCAGCAAAATCGGCGGATCGTGTACGAGTGCCTGAGCGATCTTGATCCGCTGCCGCATGCCGTGGCTGCAACCGGCCATGCGCCGCTCGGACAAGTTGGCCATGCCCACTTCTTCCAGCGCCCGGTCGGTGCGCTCTTTGAGCTCGCGGCGTGGGTAGCCGTAGAGCGAGGCCATGGTCCAGACGAATTCGCAGCCGGTCATTTCTTCGTAAAACGTATTCAGGTCGGGGCAATAGCCGAGCAGGCGCTTGGCCGCGGTGCTCCAGGCGTCGTGGCCGCCGACAAGCACGCGACCCAAGCTCGCGCGAAGCTGGCCGCTGGCCAGCTTGATGAGCGTGCTTTTGCCCGCTCCGTTGGCGCCCAACAGTCCCGTGATGCCCGGCCCGATCTGGCAGTCCACGTCATTGACGCCGATCACCGAGCCGTAAAACTTGGTCACGCGGTCGAAAGTCAATTCGGCGGTCATGGCGCTAACCGGATGGGCGATTCACAATTTGCCTGTTACTGCACGATATCGACGGCCCGCACGCGATGCACTAGCGCCGCCAGACACAGCGTACATACACTGGCGAGAATGGCCAGTGACCACCAGCCGAGTTGCGGCTGCCCTGCGACTGCCTGCTGAGCGAAGCAAAGTTGCCCGGCCTCGTGAATGTCGTGCCAGGGATCGAGCAGCAGCCAGGCCGAGTGGCCCGTCTCGGTGGCCAGATACGCGGCCAGCCGCCGCAAGAGCAGGAACAAGCTGCACCAGGTGATCGCGATCGGCGCCATCCGCTGCAAGTATGCGCTGAGCGTAACCAGCGTAATGCTCAGCGTGACGCAGAGCACCAGCCCATAGACGAGCACGGCCACGAGTGAGCGCCAATCGTTGAGCCAATAATCGATCGAGCCGGTGAACAGCCCGAACTCGACGTAGAGCGCCAGGGCCGGCAACGTGGTCAGCAGCGAGACCAGCACGCTGACCGCCAGCAGCTTGCCGAAAATGTAGTGCCGGCGGTCGATGCGGCGCGAGAGGTAAAACGGCAGCGACTTGTTCCGAAAATCCGAGCCGACCAGCAGGCTGCCCGAAAAGGCCAGCAGGATCATGACCACCAGGCTCTGCCGGCCCATGAATCGCGTATAGCCGCTCTCCTCGCCGCTGGGGCCTTCGGCGCTGAAGCCGAACGTGCGCAGGATGTTTTGCTGCGTCTGCACCGGCACCGTGGCCTGCGTGATCGCGTAAATCGCCGCGAAAAAGAACAGGAATTGGACCAGGCATAGGGCGATCACGATCCAATAGCTCTTGCGGCGAAAGACTTGCAGCAGGGCCACGCGCACCAGCGCCAGGCAACCGACCGAGGGCCAGCGCAGCTTGCCTTCCCAGCCGTGATAATGCGCGCGATCAATTCCCATGCGCCACACCCTCGGCCAGTGGAGCGGGAGCATGATCGTGGACCGGCGGCGGATGCTGGTCCGTCATGCGGAAAAACAGCCGCTCCAGATCTTCCTCATCGCGTTTGAGGTGCGTGAGCACCACGCCCGCTCGCGCGGCCAGCTCGAAGAACAAGCCGGTGCCCGCTCCGGCCGGCGCCGTCACCAGCAGCTTGGGCGCTTCGCCGGGCCGCTCGACCATCACGCCGGCGTGTTCCAAAGCCGCGACCAGTGCTTCGCCGTTGCCCTCCCAGCCCAGCTCGAAGCGATTGGCAACACCGGCACGCAGCGACTCGATGCTGCCAGAGCGCACGACCGTGCCGCGATCGAGCATCACGACTTGCTGGCAGAGGCGCTCGACGTCGCCCAGCAGGTGCGTGCAAAGAATGATGCTTTTGCCGGTCTGGGCAATCAGATCCTTGAGCAACTCCAGCATCGTGACGCGGCCGGCCGGATCGAGGCCGTTGGTCGGTTCGTCCAAAAGCAGCAATTGCGGATCGTGCACCAGCGCCGCGGCCAGCTTGAGCCGCTGCACATTGCCGGTCGAGTATTCCTCCAAACGTCGATAGCGCAGCTCGCCCAGGCCGACGTAGTTGAGCACCTCGTGCGCACGCCGCTGGGCATCGCGATGGGGCATGCCATACAGGTCGCCGGAGAGGGCCACAAACTCGACGCCCTTGAGCAACGGCACAGTAGCGGCCGCCTCAGGCATGTAGCCGATGCGGCCGCGCAGCCGGCTGCCGGCTTCGGCCAGATCGACGCCCAGGATCGTGCCTTGTCCCGAGTCGGGCTTGAGTAAGCCCAACAGGATTTTGAGCAGCGTGCTCTTGCCGGCGCCGTTGTTGCCTACCAGCCCGATCGTGCCCGGCTCGAGTTGCAGGCAGACATCGCGAAGGGCCTGGAGCTGACCGTATCGGCGGCTGACGTGCGCGAGGTTTACGAGCATGATCGGCCGAGCGGACAAGACTTTTTATTTCTTGGCGAGCAACTCTTCCAGCAGTTTGGCGAGCAACGACGGATTGTCGCTTTTGACGACGTGCTCGATGCGGCTGGCCGGCACTTTGAGCTTTTCCAGATGCCCCTGGATCCGGGTCCACAGCCGGCCGCGGGCTTTGCCTTCGGCCAGGAACAGCTCGGTCACGTCCTCACCCAGCTTCTGCAACGAGATCGATTCCTGGTTCTCGTAGTAGTTGCGGATGATTTTCTGCTGGTATTTCGTGCGTTCGGCCATGAGAGCGGAGCTTCCTTTCTGGTGCTGGTGTGGCCTGCGGCGCCCGGCGGGAGCCCATTTCAATCGACGGGCATCCCTAGTTTATCGGCGTGGCCATCGCAGGGGAAATCGGTTTTGCGACCGGGCGGAGTTAAGTGCTGGCCCAGTATGCCGGTTGCGCAAGGTTGCCGGGAGGCGTGGCGAGCCAATTTTTTGTTTCCTCCGGTCGCTGACGCTCCCGGCTCGCCGGGCGGACCGTAAGGTTTGCCGGCTGGTCTCCGCGGGAGCGGCAAAATTGTTTACCATGCCGCCCGCATGACCCGAGCACCCCATCCAGCCCCGCTACGCGGACTTTCGATCACCAGCCTCGGCACGCTGGCCAGCCGCGTGTTGGGCCTGGCGCGCGACATGGCCACGGCCTCGCTGTTGGGCCTGTCGGGCGATGGCGTGATGGATGCCTTTGTGCTGGCATTCCGCATCCCCAACTTGTTCCGCCGCCTGTTTGGCGAGGGAGCCCTGGCCGCCGCGTACTTGCCGGTGCTCTCCGAGGAGTTGGAGCGCGATCGGCCCCGAGCGTGGCAATTTGCTTCCGTCGGGCTGGCGCTGTTGGCCGCGCTGTTGGCCGCAATCGTGGTAATCGGCGAAGGCGGATTGGCGGTTGCCGCGTGGTTTTGTGCCGGTGATCCTCAGACCTCGCAGTTGCTGGGGCTCTCGGCCGTGCTGCTGCCCTACTTGCTATTGGTTTGCCTGGCAGCCCAACTCTCGGCCACGCTCCAAGCCTTGGGCCGCTTTGGCCTGCCGGCGCTGGCGCCCGCGCTGCTGAATATCATCTGGTTGATCGGCGTCTGGCTGGCAGCTTCGATCTTCGATCTGGATCACCAGCAGCGGGCGTACGTCGTGGCGGTCTCGATCCTCGTGGCCGGTTGCGTGCAGGTGGCCGTGCAAGCCCGGGCCCTGGGGCGGCTGGGATTCCGCTGGCACTATAACTGGCAGGCCAGCCGGGCCGCGGTGATCAAGGTGGTGGCCGCGACCGGGCCGATGATCGTGGGCCTGGCAGTGACGCAAATCAATACGCTGCTCGACAGCCTGATGGCCTGGGGGCTGACGGCCTCGGAGCCGGGACAAGCGATCGGCTGGCTGGGTGGCGTTGTCGATTATCCATTTCGGCCGGGCGCTGCCGCGGCGATTTATTTCGCCGAGCGACTGTATCAGTTTCCGCTGGGCATCTTGGGATTGGCCGTGGCGACGGCTATTTTTCCCGTCTTGAGCCGACACGCTGCCCGCGGTGCCCGGCACGAGTTGGGCGCGGAGCTGTCCGCTGGCCTGCGATTGGTCTTGTTCCTGGGTCTGCCGGCCAGTGTGGGGCTGGTACTGCTGTCCGAGCCGCTGGCGACGCTCTTCTTTCGCCACGGCGAGGTCACGGCCGCCGATGCCGCGCGACTGTCGCAGATGATCGCCTGCTATGGGCTGGGCGTCTGGGCGTTTTGTGCAGCGCCGGTCTTGGTGCGGGGCTATTTTGCCCGGGGCGACCAGCGCACGCCGCTGCGGATGGCCTGGCTGGCGATGGCGGTGAATGTGCTGCTGAATCTGCTGCTGGTCTGGCCGCTGGGCGAGTGCGGCCTGGCACTCAGCACTTCGGTGGCCGGCGTGGTGCAACTGGCCGGCCTGGCTTGGGCTTTTGACCAGGGTCACCTTAACAACGGCGCGCGGACGCTCGTCTGGCCAGCCTTGCGGCGCTCGGCCTGGCAATCGGCCGCGGCCACCGCCGGCATGGCCGTGTGCAGCATTCTGGTGCTCATGGCCCTGCCCACCGGCGGGCACTGGGCCTTGATTCGCGTGGCCGGGCCTGTGGCTGCCGGCATGATCGCCGTATTCGGAGTGGCCCGCCTGCTGGGCATGGACGAACTGGCCCTGCTGTGGCCCGAGCGGCGAAACACGCCCTCCCAGCCGGCCGAGCCGAGTGCCCCGGGACGGGTCGGCCGGCCCGTTTCGCACGCCGCGGCGATACGCTAAATTATCGCTAGCGACCCCTTGCCGGAAGTCGAATGCTCCGGCGGTGCATCGCGATGGCGAAGTTTGCCCGACCGTTCAACGCTCAACCGCCGCACCCACGACCACAGGAACGTCGATGCCGATTGTCACTTTCGTCACGGATAAGAAACAAGTGCAAGTGCCCGAGGGCGCCAACTTGCGCAAGGAGGCGATCAAGGCCGGAGTCCGGATCTACAACGGCATGAACGGACTGGGGGCCGGGCTCAACGAAGTTTTCAATTGCCACGGCCTGGGCACCTGCGGCACGTGCCGCGTGCTGATCGCCAAGGGCCACGAGAATGCCAGCCCGATGGGCATGCTCGAGAAGGCCAATCTGAAGGCCGGTCCCGCCGCGTTCGCCTATATCGGCAACGAAGAGAACATGCGGCTGGCTTGCCAGGTCGAGATCCGCGGCGACATGGAAGTGGTCACGCGCCCCACGTTCAATCTGTTCGGCGACGGCAGCTTTTTCAGTTAAGAGTTTCAGCTAATCCGTTTCCAGTCCTCAATGGCCTCGGACTATCCGCCATGAAACAAGTCGTGGCGATCATCAAGCCCTACCTGGCCGAGAAGGTACTCGAGAGCCTCAAGCGGGCGCCGCTGGAGGCAGTGAGCGTGCGCGAGGTGAAGGGCTACGGCCGGCAGAAGAGCTATCTCGATCAATATGCCGGCAGTGAGTATTCGCAGGCCTTTCTCCCCAAGGTCGAAATCAACCTCTGGGTCGACGACGCCCGCGTGGAAGAAGTCGTGCGCAAGATCGTCGAGGTCGCCCGCACCGGCCGCATGGGCGACGGCAAGATCTTCGTCCTCCCCACCGCCCCCAAGATGCAGGTGGTGGATTTCTGAAGGCCTGCAGACAAAGAAGACCACGAAGAAATGGAAGAAGCGGAAGGACCACGGATTTCACGGATGGCGCGGATACGCCAAATGGTCTAACGCCTAATCCTTCGACATTGTTTTCTTCTATCCGTGTTCATCCGTGAAATCCGTGGTTCATGCCTTTGTCGTCTTGAAAAGAGTGCCGTTGTAGCCGCGATGCACCCGGCGGGATTCCTCGTAGGTCTCGATCTCGTCGCCCCATTGCTCCCAGCCCGGGCGGCGGAAGCGGGCGAATAGCTCGAGGAACGGCCCGGGGCTGCATTGCTCGATTAACTCGTACACTTCGTCCGGCTTGCGCGAGTGCTCCTGCTTGCGCGTAATCACGACGTTCACCTGCGTGCGGCCGGGCTTGAGCGTCCGCAGCCGGCCTTTGACGCCAAATAGCAGCAGCTCGGTGACGTTGCGAAAATAAAAGCCGACCCCGCGCCCGTCGGGGCCGCCGTCTTTGCGGACCTTGTACCACACGAGGTTCGTCTTGTATTGAAAACCCCAGGCTTGCATGATTTGCAGTCCATCAAGCAGCAGCGCGTTGGGGCACCACATGTAGAGATGAGATCGCGCGGCCGCCAGCCGGCCCAGCGGCAAGGCGGCGATTTCGGCCATGCTCATCGTCGGGTAGCGCCGCAAGCGTTTGTGCTCGGGCGCCATCTTGCCCGTCCGGTTGGCGAACCGCCACGGAGGATCGATCAGGATCGTGGCGTAGTTCTCCTGGCAATCAGCGTGATTCCAGGTTGCTGCGTTTGCGCTCGCCACGTGCGAAAGCCTCCATTCTCAAATTACGAAGAAATTACGAAGAGATGAACCACGGATTTCACTGATAACACGGATAAAAAACGAAGTTCAACAGAACCCATCTCTTTTCCCATCCGTGCCATCCGTGAAATCCGTGGTCAGGCTTCTTCTTTTTTCTTCTTCGTATCCGCTATCTGGCCATTAGCTGCCAGCCGAGGGCAACATCCCGATGTCACGCAGCCAGACCTGGCAGGCTGTTGGCCAAGTGACTGCTCCGGATCCAGCGGCAGCCCTCAGGCCGAAGCCGTGGCCGCCGCGCGCATACACATGCAGTTCGGCCGGCAGGCCGGCGGCGCGCTCGGCCTGGTAGAGTTTGATGCTGTTGTCGGCGGCCGATAAGTCGTCGCCGGCTACCGCGAAGAACATGGGCGGTGTTTGCTTGGTGACCTGAAACTGGGGCGAGAGCTTGCCGGTTTCTTTGTCGACGATCCCGCCGGCGTAGATCAGCACGGCGAAGTCGGGGCGGCAACTCGTCTGGTCAATGGCATCGATCGCCGGATACGCGCGCTTCTCCGAATTCGTCGACAAATTCGCAGTCAGGCTGCCGCCTGCCGAAAAGCCAATCATGCCGATCTTCTTCGGGTTGATGCCCCAATTGCTGGCCCGGCTGCGGATCATGCTCAACGCGCGCTGCGCGTCCTGAAGTGGTTGCAGCGGCGCGCCGCTGGCGGGCTGATCCGACCGCCGTGGCACTCGATACTTGAGCACGACGGCGGTCATGCCCAACGAGTTGGCCCACTGCGCGATTTCGAGCCCCTCCTTGTTCCACGCCAGCATGCGGTAGCCGCCGCCAGGCGCAATCAGCAGTGCCGCGCCATTATTGGCATCGGCGGCAGGCCGGTAGATCGCCAGCGTCGGCTGCGAAACATTTTCGATCCGCTCGGACTCGCCGGTCTTGCCCATCGCATGAGCTTCCTCCGGAATCTTGTCGGGCTCGTTGGGCGCCTTATCAGGCCACACATTGAGCACTTCGCCCGGCCGCGAGCTTGTCAGCGTCACGGGGGCCGCCGCCTTTATTTCAAGCGGCTTATCGCTTGCACGTTGCGCGAAGGCCGGAGCCGCCGCGACCAGCGTGAGGGCCAGCGCTGCGCACCCACTGAAAAGACGTACCCATCGGATCATGGCGCTTGCTCCTGTGTTGGCTTCGACTGAAAAGTTCAAGCACGTTGGATTGCCGCTAACTATCCGCCAAATTACGTCAGCGATTGCTTGGCAGTTTGATTAGCTGTATCGGAAACGTTTGCTCACGGGCCTTATTGGCTTGGCTTTGTACCAGAAGATAACCTTCGTTGCTGTATGCCGTAAACAACGTGTGACTCGGCAGGCCGGTCACTGCGTACGTCTTGTCGATACGATAGTGGTCCTGTGCGGGCGTATCAGCGAGAAGGTGTTGCAAGCCGGCGGCCGTCCACAAGAAGACCGATCCCGGCCCATTGCAGCAAGCGGCAAATACTTCAAATGTGGCTGGCAGGTCGATGCTTTGAACCTTGCGTCCATTCCGCCAAAGATTTACGCGGTTGCCGGGCTCGCCTTGCGCGCCAGCGAGCCACATGTTGCCAGATTCGTCGGCCAGGATTGGCTCGCCGGCATCTTGCAGCTCCTGCTTTGATCCATCGTCCCCGAGTCGGACGACGATCTGGCCATGCAGATAGCCGACGGCATCGGGACTGCGAACGCTATCGCCCGTGATCCACAAGTCGCCGTCGCGATCCAACATGCACTTTGCCGCGAAAGGCCGGGTGGGGCAGCAAGCAACTGGAGAAAACTTGATTCCGCCGTTGGCAATCTCGCCGATGAAGGCCTTTCCTCGGTGCCTCAGCTCGGACGCAAATACCTTGGACTCGCCGATTGGCGATAGGTACTCGATGGTCGGATGTCGCCGTCCGGCTTCTTCCAACAGTTCGCGAGTCCGCAACCAACCGTTGTCGTGCAGAACGTGCAACTCGCTCTGGAGACGCAGCCAGATGTTTTTCTTGGCATCGGCCACCAGTCCGATGCCGTCGGGCAACATCGCACGAAAATTGAATCGCTGCGTCTCGTTCATCCAATTCGTCTGCAATTTAAGGCAGCCTGGAGCCCCGAAGCGAAAGGCTTGAGCGATGATTTCTCGATGATCTTCAATTAGAGTTTTCAAAATCTGCGCGGTACCGATCAGATCGTCGTTTCGGAAGAGCAGGTAGCCTTGATCGCCTCGAGCCAACATGATTCCGCCGGTTCCGGCAGCGAGCAATTGCCCCTGCGCCTTCTTTTCAGCGAGGGCTTTCCAGGATGTGCCATCAAAGTGTTTGAAGCCGACGTTATTTTGCAACGCCCATATCGACCCGGCACCCGCCATCAATGCAGACACGGGTTCGCCCGGCAGCGCTTGCACTTCAAGAGGCGGCCGCCGGTCGGGCATGCCTGGCGAAAAGACCATGATTCCTTGATTCTTGTGCGCCGACAGCGAGCTGCTGCGCGCGGTAAAAACTCGGCCGTCCTGATCAATGGCTAATAGATGGTCGTAGGCGGCGTGCGGAACGTCCGCGAGAACGCGACCGCTTTGCAGATCGAACAAGCCGCTGGCGCGATCTGCCTTGATGAGCGACAGCCAAACGCCTTTTCCGTCCGAAGTTAACAGCGGAGGCGGCTGGCCGCTGTACGATCGGCTCCAGCCCTGGATTTCCACCGGTCCAAGAAAATGATGGCTGCTGCCATCTGGGTCGAGGATGACCAGTCCGGGCCCGACCGGATGATCCGCAGCCTTAACTTCTGCCGCCGCCACGAACACCCGTCCTCGTTGGTCGCGATATAGTCCGACGAAATTCCCGGAAATCATGCAGTTGCCAAACTCGACTGCTCTCTTCTTCGGCGCCTTGGCCAGGTTATGGGCGGCATCATTCAAGCGCCGCCGCACTTCGGGATCGTCAGTTTTTTTCAGCTCGTCTTCAATCTTTGGAAGGACGCCTTGGCCCAGCGTTTTCAGCCGACGGGTCGCGGCTTCTCGCTTCTGGAATTGCGGACTGCCTAAATCGCGCACGATCGCAGGAAACGGATTGGTTTCCAGCTCTGACCCCGGTTCTTTTGTAAACGAGTCCAGGCCATAAAGCTCCGTCAACCAAATGACGCCTTCGTCTGTGATGACGAACTGCTGCACTTGCTTGCGGCGGCCGGCAAACGGATGACGAACGCTCCACTTGCCATTTTCGAAGATCCAGAAGTCCAGCGTATCGACGACGTGCGCCGCCGCCAATTTGCCGTTGGGGCTAACGGCCAGCCGCGGTGCACCGTTGAAGCCAGGCTTGGCCGGAATTGCTTGATAGGTCCAGCCGTTGCCGTCGAAGCGATGAATACCGGCGGAGTCGCGGAACCAACAGATCCCATCGGCAAACCAATTCGTACTCTCTTCGCAAACCTGCCCTAGGGTTGCGCAATGGCCGACGAAACGGCATTCCGGCCCCGCATTAAGCTCAATCCAGCGTTTACCATCGAACCGGGCTAAAATATGTCGCGCGTCGAGATAAAACCACGCGGCTCCGCTTGGCTCAAGCAGCGCCAAAGCGGCCTCGGAGATTCGTGGGTTCGGCCGGTTGAACTCGCGCTGTAAATCCTCCTTGATTGCCTCCAGCGAGCGACGGTGATCTGCGCGCGCCACTTCATACCAATGCCGCCCATCGGGGCCGACATGCACGTCCTTGACCTCTTCCGGCAGTGAGTCCCACCGTTTCGTGGGCAGCGGAATCTCTGGTCGCGCGACTTCGTCGGCCAGTAGCTGAGCGGAAACCAACATGGAAAGGATTACAGGCAGGAACGATCCGAACCGGCGCCGCGTCAGACCGACTCCACCACTCAAATTCGCTTGGATCATCTCGCACTCTGATGACGACGATCGCCCCGGGTTGGAATGCAGGCCCCTATTTTACGACACGATGCGACCGCGGCCAGGAGCATCGTTTTCGGTCCTAAGAATTCTTTCGCACTGCCGAAGGCGGCCATGGGCCACTGTCATCATTTTTTCCCATCCGTGCCATTCGTGAAATCCGTGGTCCGGCTCCTTTCTTTTTATCTTCGTGTTCTTCGAGCTCTTAGTGGTTTTCCTTCTCATGCCTTGCCGCCAGCGCGGTGCCGGGCGCCGCCGGGAAATGGTTGTGCGACGCCGCACGCGGATTTACGATTCACTTCCGCCGAACCCTAGGAGCATACGCGATGCGCACGCCAGAGCGTCGACCGATCCCGATCCTGCTTGCCGCGCTGATCCTGACCTCGATCGCGGCCATCGGCCGGGCGGCCGATGATCCCAGCCCGTTTGGACGCCGGCACGCCGTGCTCTCCCCAGGCACGACCCACTATTACAACCAACAGGGGGCCGTCAGCGGCCGCTCGACCAGCGACCCGGCGGGCAACATTCATTTCTACGGCAGCTCGGGCGCGCTTACCGGCCGGGCCACGACCGAAGGGGCCACCACGCGCTATTACGATTCGGCCGGCGCATATGCCGGACATGCGGTCCGCGACAACACAGGCGGCATCCGCTACTATGACCGCAACGGCGCTCCTGCCGGGCACGCGGCCGGCGGCGGAGCCGGGCAAACGAACTTTTACGACCCCAGCGGCAAGTACGTGGGTCACGTACACGCGCCGCAAGCCGGCGTGAGCCATTTTTACGATCACAGTGGCGCCCTGGTTGGCCGGGCGACCAGCCAGTGAACACGGCTGCGGCAAATAGCGATTCCAGTGACAGATTACCGAGGATGCGAGTGACGCCAGACGGCTTTGTTTTTGAGGCGACCCTGTCGTGACCGAAACTTGGGTGCAAGTTTACGATCCGCTAGGGTCACCCGTGTTGTCGACGCTGCTGGCGGCGGCGCCGATCGTCGTGCTGTTGGGCTTGTTGGTGCTGGGGGTGGCGGCGCATCGGGCGGCAGCCTTGGGCTTGGCCGTGGCGCTGGCCAGTGCCGTGTGGGGGTTTGGCATGCCGGCGTCGAGCGCGGCGGCCGCCGCGTGCTATGGCGCCGCGTTCGGGTTGCTGCCGATCGGCTGGATCGTGCTGGCCGCCGTGTTCTTGTATCACCTCACGGTCCGCAGCGGGCAGTTCGAAGTCGTCAAGCGATCGGTGCTCATCATTTCGCCCGACCGGCGGATGCAGGGTCTGCTGATCGCCTATTCGTTCGGCGCTTTTATCGAAGGCGCGGCGGGTTTCGGCACGCCGGTGGCCATTTCGGCGGCGCTGATGATCGGGCTGGGATTCTCGCCGCTATACGCGGCCGGGCTGGCCTTGCTGGCCAACACCGCGCCGGTGGCTTTTGGCGCCCTGGGGACGCCGATCATCACATTGGCCAAGATCTCCGGCCTGGACGAAATGGCCTTGTGCCAGATGGCCGGCCGCCAACTGCCGCTGTTCTCGCTGATCGTGCCAGCCTGGCTGGTGGTGGTGATGTCGGGCTGGCGCGGACTGCGCGGCTGCTGGCCGGCGGTGCTGGTCAGCGGCGGAAGCTTTGCCGGAATTCAATGTCTGATCGCCAACTTGCACGGCCCGGGGCTCGTGGACGTCGTGGGCGGGCTCGGCTCGCTGGTGCTGCTGGCGATCTTTTTGCAATTTTGGCAACCGGCCGAGGTCTGGCGATTCGCCGACGAGCCGCAGCAGGCGCCGCAGGCCGGACCGCCACTATCGGGCCGGCAGATTGCCTATGCCTGGGGCCCCTGGGTGCTGCTTTCGCTGATGGTTTTTCTGTGGGGCTGGCCCGACTTCAAAACGCTGCTCAACGGCGGCACGGACGAGCGGCCCAACGCGCTGCGCGGCGTGTCGGTGCTCACGGTTGAAATGCCGCTGCTGCACAATCGCATTTATCGCACGGCCCCGGTGGCCACCGTGCCGCAGGGCTCGGATCGCGCGGCCGAGCCGGAAAAGGCCGTGTACGAATTCAATTGGCTCTCGACCACCGGTACTGGCATCTTTCTGGCCGCGATCCTCTCGGCCTGCTGGCTGCGAATCTCGGCGGGCGTATTCCTGGCCGAACTGGTGAGCACCTGCGTCAAGATGCGCTGGGCACTACTGACGATTGCCTGCATGTTGGCCTTGGCGTTCACGACGAAGTACTGCGGCAGCGACGCCACGCTGGGGCTGGCCTTTACGCATACCGGCTGGTGGTATCCGTTCTTTGCGCCGCTGCTGGGCTGGCTGGGCGTGGCGCTCACCGGGTCGGACACTTCGTCCAATGCCCTCTTCGGCGGCTTGCAGCGCATCACGGCCGAGCAATTGAACCTGCCGCCGCTGCTGATTGTCGCCTCCAACAGCACCGGCGGCGTGATGGGCAAGATGATCGACGCCCAAAGCATCGTGGTGGCCGCGGTCGCCACTGAGCAGACCGGTCAGGAAGGCCAGATCCTGCGATTTGTCTTCGGCCACAGCATCGCCCTGGCCGCGCTGGTCGGCTTGCTGACGATGGTGCAAGCTTATCTGGCGACGTGGATGATCCCGGGGTGACGGCGCGACTTGTGCGCGTAAAAAAACCCACGGACCGCAGTCCGTGGGCTTGGGTTTCGCGATTTTTCGGCGACCTAGGGGACCATGCTTCGCCGGCCGGTGAAGGCGCGGGAGATGGCCACGAGGATGCAGGCGCCGATGAAGGCGACCACGATCGAACCCCAGAAGCCAGCTACGCCGGTGACGAAGAAGCCGGTGATGATCCCGCCGATCAGCGCGCCGATCAATCCCAGGATCGTATCGCCAATGAATCCATAGCCGCCGCCCCGCATGACCATGCCGCACAGCCAGCCTGCAATCAGGCCGGTGATAATCCAAGCAATCCAACCGCCCGGCGCCATCGCCAATTCAGCGAACGTGATCATGGCTATATCTCCTGGAAAAATAGTAGTTCGTGACTCGCTGCCGGTTTAACTAGCAATTGACATACCAAGTCCCGATCAAACCGGATTTGTTGCGGCCGAAAGAGACATGCAATGCCCGCATGCCGATCGACGCGGGCGAAAACATGCCGCGCCGGTCGCCAAACAACCGGACGTGCTGAGAATTGAAAGCCGAGCCCAGCGGGGGCTCAGTTGTTTTCGGGCAGGCCTTCGATATGCCCCTGGTCCATGACCGGGGCGAGCGTTTGTTCCACCTGGGCCAAGAGTTGCTCGTCGATGGGCTGAGACGCCCAGGCGGCCCATTTCCGCACATTCTCCGGATTGGCCGAGCCGACGACGCACGTCGCAATGTCGCGGTCGCGAATCGAGAATTGCACGGCTAACTGTGCGATATCGACACCGCGCGCCGCACACTGCTCGGCGGCCCTGCGACAAGCTGTCTTCACGGCCTCGGACGCTTTGTGCCAAGCCGGCAACGGGGCGTTGGTCAGCAGCCGCGCGCCGAAGGGCGCGGCGTTGATGATGCCGACTCCCTTGGCTTGCAGGTAGGGCACGATCGACAGCAGCTTGCGGTTTTGCAGCGTGTATTGGTTGTACGACAAGATCACGTCCAGCGAGGTGCGGTCGAGCACGTAGCGAAAGACCTTCATCGGGTAGCCGCTGATGCCGACGAAGCGGACCTTGCCCTGTTGCTGCACGCGGCGCAGGGCCGGCAGCGTCTCTTCGACGATCTGCGCCATGTCGACAAACTCGATGTCGTGGCAGAGGCAGATATCGAGATGATCGACGCCCAGGCGGTGCAGGCTGACGTCGACGCTTTCGACCACGCGCTTGGCCGAAAAATCAAAATGCGCCGCGTCGTAGCGGCCCAGCTTGGTGCCCAGCAGATATTGATCGCGCGGCACGCCGCGCAGCGCCACGCCCAGCAGCACCTCCGACATGCCGCGGCCGTAGTAGGGCGACGTATCGATGAAGTTCATGCCCAAGTCCAGCGCCACGCGCACTGCCTTCAGCGCTTCGTTCAGATCCACTGGCCGGAACTCCTGCCCCAGCGACGAGGCCCCGAAGCTCAGCACCGGCAGCGACAAACCCGTCTTGCCTAACGCGCGATGTTCCACGGTGGTAGCTTTCCATGTGAATGTGGCTGCACCAGGACGAACGATCCACGCCGACTGGTTCACCGGCTATAATCTAAGCATTGTTCGATGAACGGACTACCCCGAGCGGCAGCTTGTCGAGCTTCCGATGCCAAGACGACTGCTTGCCCGTTGCCGGCCCGACAGCATTGACGAGTTCCGCAAGGCAGCTGAAGCCCGATTGAACGACGGGCTGCAGTTGGCCGCGAGCGGCCGTCGGATGGCCGCAGTTTACTTATGGGGGTACAGCGCCGAAATGGCGATCAAAGCGGCGTATTTCTCGTTAACTGGATTTGGCCGCCAAGCACCCATTACGAAAGCAGATTTATGGCAGGCAATTGCCCTTGGGAAGGGCCTAGGCATGCTTTGGCCGCAAGGCGCTGCCGGGCATAACGTCCGTGCTTGGGCGGAACTCCTTGTCGTGGAAGCAAATACCAATCCCGCGGTCATGTTTGATGTACGGCTCGGTTTGGATATTCAACGGCAGGCTCAGCGCGTCAGCGAGCATTGGAACGAGACGTTACGTTATCATAAGAATGTTCCGTACGGCTATGAGTTGCGCCAGGTACGAACGTCGGCCGAGTGGCTGCTAACCAATACAATGCTCTTGTAAGGTGAACGAAATGCCGCGAAAGGTCCGACGTTTTGAAGAACTGGCCCGCCGCGAGGGTGGCGAATTGTCCGCGCGACTTGCGGACGAGTTGAAACAAAATCGGCCGTCCGGGCAGCCGACCATTTACGAAGAGGAATTCCCGACGGGCAAAACTCGGGTTCTAGTCATTTGGGATGACTTTGACCGGTTATCGATGGAAGAACGGACGGCCATCATCCTCCGCGCGTATCGCGATGGCTTGGGGCAGCAAGAACGGGACCGAATTGCGCTAGCCAGCGGGTTGACGGTCCCCGAAGCCAGTGCGGCCGGAATGCTGCCGTTTCAGCTCATTCCCGCGATTCGTAAGGGCGACAGCGTGACGGCCGAGGAATGCCGTAAAGCGATGATCGACGACGGTGCTTCCGTCCTTCTCGGCGAGGACCGGCCAATGCTTCGGTTTTCAACCGCTGACGAAGCCGAAGCGGCGAAGCAGCGGCTGAGTGAACAACTGCCTCGCAGCGAACAGGTCTGGGTTGTGACACAAGACGTGGGAAGAGTTGAGCAATGGATCGACAACTGAACGAGCGCTGTCTCATTCCATCCGCACGCCGATCGCCAGCAGCAGGTTGGCGTAGCGCTGCTGATCGGCCGTTTGAATGGTGAGCACGTGATCGGGCGTGTTCACGTGCTTGTAGAATTCCCACTTTTCGATCGGCTCGAGTTTCACGGCCAGCCCGGCGTCCGAAAAAACGCGGGCGTAGTCGGCCCACACCGGCGGATCGCCCGGAATGACGTAAGGGCCGCTCGTCTCGGGCTGCATGGTGTAGGCCGCTTCGATGGGCACGGCGCTCACCAAGGCCGCGAGCACTTGCGCACAACTCACCACGCCGGGCGAGAGATTCAGGCTCACCAGCTCGGCGCGCGGACCCAGCGTCGACGAGGCGGGGTAATTGCCGTCGGCAATCAGCACCTTGGCATGATGCCCCGCGCGGCCCAGCACTTCGAGAATCTTGGGATGGATCAGATGATGCTTAAGCATACTTAGCCGCCGAAGAATGTTCTAAAGGTGTCGATCGTTTGCCGGGCGGCTTGCAGGCTGTCGGGCCAGGCAAACGCTTCGGCCGATAAATATCCGTCGTAGCCGGTCTCGCGCAGTGCGGCCGCGATGGGGGCATAGTCCATATGGCCATAGCCGGCCGGGCGGCGGTTGCTGTCGACGAAATGCACGTGGCCGATATAGCCGGCCCCGGCCACCAGCGCCGCGGCCAGATCGGCCTCCTCGATGTTCATGTGGAACAAGTCCGCCAGCAAGACGACGTTGGCGCCGGCCAGCGACTTGAGCAGGCTCACACCGTCGGCCACGGTGTTCACCAGGTTTGTTTCGTAGCGGTTGAGCGGCTCGTAAATCAGCGGCACGTTGTATTGCCTGGCATGCTCGCCCAACTCGCCGAGCGCCGACTTTAAATGCCCCAGCGCCATGTCTCGATCGACGCCGTCGCCCCAGCGGCCTTGCATCGAACCGATGATCGCCGAAGCGCCCAGCGGGCCGGCCACGTCGATGATGCCGCGGACGTAGCGCCGGGCCCGATCGCGCTCGCCCGGCTCGGGACCGGTGAGACGCAAATGATTCAACACCCAGCCCGCTCCGGTGCCGACGGCCGCCAGCTTGAGTTCATGGTCGGCGAGCAGTTTCCGCACGGCTTCGACGTCGATGGCCGAGGGCGAAGGTGGAAAAATCTCGATGGCGTCGAAGCCCAACTCCCGGGCTTGCCGGCAGGCGGCCGGCAGATCGTCCCAAAAGACGAATGGCCCGCCCCGAGCCGCCTCGACCAGGCTGACCGTGACACACGAACGGATACTCATGGCAGCTACCGCGGAGTTAGGTTCTTCGAGGACGTCCGCTAGGCAGAACGAGGAAACGAGTTGAACAGAAGGGCGCGAAGAGCGCTAAGGTCTTTGCTTCTTCTTCGCGCTCTTTGCGGTCTTCTGTTCCAGGCCTTCGCCTTTCATTTTTGCGGTCGTGATGTTTTGCCTTCGATGAACAGCGGCTTGAGATGCCGCTCGTACAGGTTTTCGGTGACGTTTTTGGCAATGGTCTCGCGGCAGGCTTCGAGCATGTCGAGATAGCGCTCGCCGAGCTGCGCGGCGATTTTGTAGCCGACGTGAATCAATTGACGCAGATCAGCATTGAACAGCGGCGAGCGCGGATCGTGCCGCAACGCGCCGACGAACCGCTCCGACGACCAGCCCTGCACTTCGTCGGCCGAAGGGAGCCGGCGCGGATCGATATCGATGACGGCCGCGTAAGGGGCGCACAGCGCCTCGCGCTTGCTCAAGGCTTGGGCATAAATCTGCTTGGCCAATGCCAACCCCTCGCCATCCGATTCGGCCAGGCCGATGACTTCTTCCAGCCACGTGGTGCCGGCGGTCTTGATATGCAACCCGGCGCCCGTCCGCGCCAGCGCCCGGCGGATCGGGGCATAGATCGAAAACTTGTCGCTCCCGGAATGCACGCTGAGCTTGAGATTGGCCGGCAGCCCGAACTTGCCGATGGCCAGCGCGATCACGGCCAGGTCGTCCTGGAACTCTTGCTCGAACTTCTCGAGATCGCCGACGTAATCGACGCCCTTGTTGAATCGTCCCGTGAATTTCGGAGCGATCGTCTGCAGCGGGATTTGTTCGTCGGCCAACGCAGCGAGGATTACCAGCAGCTCGGGCGGAGTTTGTGGGCTGTCGGTTTCGTCCATCGAAACTTCGGTGATGAACTGGCCGGCGCCTTTGGCCTGGGCAATGTGCCGGTAAATGGCCCCGGCGTCTTGCACGGCCCGCAGATACTTGGCGGCGATTCGCTCGATCTCGGCCCGCGAGATTTCCAACGGCTGGCCGATGCCGGGGATCGTCAGCCGGCCGGCCAGGTCGGCGTGGCGATCGACAAAGGCCCGCACGGCCGCCGCGTCGGCGGGCTGGCCGATCGCATCGGCCACGTCGATGGTATAGAAATCGGACGAAGCGATAAAACCGTCGACGGTTTCCAAGCGGATATGGTCGGCATCGACGTGGTAGGGCCGCTTCCAGCCCAGCGCCCGCACCGCCGCGTCGGCCGCATGCCGCACGCTGTCGGGCTGCGAGCCGACGGTCGTGTGTTCGCGATGCGATTTGTTCCAGACCGGGGCGACTTCGGCCCCTTGCTCGGCGGCCAGGATGCAGGCCCGCAATTGGGCCTCGGCCTGGTGGGCGAAACGATCGCCCATGCCGAAGGAGTATTTTTCAAGAACCAGGGCCATGGCGCACGTACCTCGTCAGTCGATTTCGACCATCGCTTTGATGACGCCCGTTTCGGGGCGCGTGTAGGCAGGAAAATTGCCGATCAGCTCGTCGAACCGCGAGCGATGCGTGATCCACGGGCCCGTATCGAGCCGTTGGTCTTCGATCAGCTTGATAATGCGGTCGAAATCTTCCGGCAGCGCATTGCGCGAGGCGTAGAGCGTCAGCTCGCGGCGGTGCATCAGCGGATGCGGAAAGGTGACGTTCTCGGTCGTGATGCCGACAAACACCAGCCGGCCCGTATGAGACACGTAATTCAGCGCGTGCGACATGCTCTTGGAGCTGCCGGTGGCATCGATCACGACGGTGGGCAAGGCCCCGTCGGTGAGCGCTTCGAGCTCGCCCAACTCCGAGCCGTCGCCTTTGAACTGCACCGTGTGCTCGACGCCCATCTTTTGGCGGCAGAACTCCAGCCGCTGGGCATTCATGTCCAGCACGATCGTCCGCGCCCCGCTGAGCTTGACGAACTCGAGCGTGGCCAGGCCGATCGGGCCGGCCCCGATCACCAGCACGTTGTCGCCCCCCTTGGCGCCCGAGCGCGCCACCGCGTGGCAGCCGATTGCCAAGGTCTCGACCAGTGCCAACTGATCGAGGGTGAGTTTGGCCGAGGGGTGCAGCTTGCGGGCCGGCACGATGAACTGCGGACGCAGGCCGCCGTCGGTGTGGACGCCGAGCACTTGCAGTTTCTCGCAGCAATTGCCGCCGCCATGCCGGCAGGCAAAGCACTGCTGGCAATTCATGTACGGCTCGACCGAGCAGCGATCGCCCGGCTTGAGATGCGTGACACCGGGGCCCAGCTCCAGCACTTCGACGCCCAGCTCATGGCCGGGAATCCGTGGGTAGCTGTAGAACGGCATTTTGCCCAGGTAGCCGCTGATATCGGTGCCGCAAATGCCCACCCGATGCACGCGCACCAGGACTTCGCCGGCGGCCGGGCGTGCCGGCTCGGACACCTCGACGCGCTCGAACTTGCCCGGTTTTTCCAGCAGAATCGCCTTCATTCGCATGATCCTCAGCAGCCATTTGTCCCTTGATGACCCGTGTCCATCGACGGCCAGTGCCCATCGGCGGCGGGGATCGATCCGGTCGCGGGGCGCGATTCGCAGCGGTGCGCGATCAGCGGCCCGAGTCCAACCGGACGGACCAGAAATGCGGTTTTAACCTGTTTCGCAGTAACACGAAAGGGCCTGCCGCGGCACTTGGAGCGTCACGGTTCGGCGGCAAGGAGAGGTGTCTGTAGCACACTTGTGCCGCTTCAAGTGATGCACCTTGATTTGGAATTTGCGCGCGCCGCGATGCACTCAGCCCGTTAATATTTATGCGATTTGCGTGCAAGCACCCGCCGCTAAGCCGGCTGCGGCATCCGCTAGGCCGACGAGCAGCGACAAAATGTCGCAGACCCCCGAAATTACGGCTTAAAACTAAAAAACTTTTGCTTTCCGCCTTTGCGCGGCTGAATTAGAGTGAAGAAGGGTAGTAGTCTTTTTTCTTGCCAAACCGGGCGCATTCCGGCTTTCTACCACATTTCTAGCGCTCGACTCATCGATTCCTTTCAGTCAGTTGGGAGTTACGTCCAGTGGTCATGATTCGCCGCCGTTTGAAGCGTGAACGTAATGATCGCAAAGACCTTTTGGGAAAGCACTTGAAGGGCTATGGCCCGCGCCGTTTGCTGTTCGAATCGCTTGAAACGCGAAACATGCTGTCGGTGACCATCGATCCGACCGGCCTGCTCACCAGCCAAACGAGCAATACCTGGACCAGCCCCGACGGCAAATATCTCTATCTGCCGCTCAACTCGACCGACACCGACAGCGGCGCCACGGTCAGCTACAACGTCAGCAGCAGCGATTCCACGCTGACCCCCGTCGTCATGCAGAACGTCGTCGGAGGCACGGGCGTTGAATCGCTGGATTTCAACATCAGCGGGACCGACGGAAGCGGGAACCCGTTCACGGGCGACATTGTCATTCAATTGTTCGGCACGCTGACGCCCAACACCGTGGCCCATATCGAAGACCTGGTGAACCAGAGCCCCGACTTCTACGACGGTCTGGATTTCTTCCGCGTCCTCGACAACTTCATTGCCCAAACCGGTTCGACCAGCAACAACGGCCAGGGTGGCAGCACCCTGGGGGCGATCTTCGACGAATACACTCCGGAGTTGACTTTCAACAGCCCCGGCCTGGTGGCCATGGCCGACAGTGGCCACAACACTGACGATTCGCAGATCTTCATCACGGACACGGATCTGGGCACGACCTACGAGTCGATGGGCGACTACCAATACACGATCTTCGGCCAGGTGACCAGCGGCTTCGATATCCTGCAAGACATGATGGGCACAGCGGTCCAGGATAATTCCAGCACCCCGCCGGAACAAAGCCAGCCGACGCATCCGATCACGATCAACAGCGCCACGCTGCTCCAGGACAACGTGAACGCGGTCATGCAGGTTTTCATTCCGGCCGGCTACACCGGTTCGTCGGCGATCACCGTCACCGCCACCGACAGCAATTCAGATAGCGACAGCACGACGTTTAATATCCAAGGGGCAGCCGATACACTCCCCAACACAACCACCCCGCTCCACGACGCGCCATTCTTCACGACGCCATTCGGCCAATCGGCCCCCTTCACGATCAGTCCGTCAGCCCCGACGACCCCGATTCTCGCCGCGCAGGAAAACACGAGCGTCACCTTTATGGTGCCGGTGACCGACACCAACGGCAACTCGGCGGACCCGACCGTGACACTCCTGGAACTGCCGTCCGGCGGGACGCAGTATGAAGCGGCGACGGACGCGACCATCACCCAGAGCTATTCGGCCAACACCAGCACCACCGGCATCATGACGGTGACGATCACGCCCAAGGCGGGCTTCAGCGGCACGGCGAACATGTTGTTGGAAGTCACCGACAGTGCGCAGAACACCTCCGGCGGCCCCGATTCAGAGGCGTTCACGCTCAATGTCGCGGACGACCCGGTGGTGAAAAACAATGTGGCGCTGACCACGGCGGCCGGCGATACTTCGACCATCACCACGTCGCTGTTGCAGACTACCGATCCAAACTACAGCGCCTCGCAGTTGACCT
>DATATB010000147.1:0-23752 GCA_036268995.1 Pirellulales bacterium
TGCATGCATGCACGCGTGGCGGGGGCTGCGATTGACCCGCGCCGGGCGGATTGCTACAAGCACGCGGCCAAAACAGCGTCTTTTTCTGACGCTGGCGGCTTCGGCGCAACGCAAAAACTGCATGTATCGTCGACACGGCCAAAAGCTCGGGCTCGTCTTTCTCGCCTGCGATCTGCTGGTGACGGCCGGCACGTGGTTTGTCGCCTATTATGTCCGCTACATGCTGTGGCCGGCGCCGTATGGGGTGCCAAACCCCTTTTCAGTAGCGACCGGATTGCCGATGGTCCTGCTGCTGGCCGCGGCCGCCTATCGGTCGAGTGGGCTGTACGAGGTGCATCGGCTTCGTGAGCTGCCGCGCGAAGTGTCGGTGGTCTGTCAGGCCAGCGGCCTGCTGTTCCTGCTGGATATCACGGTCACCTTCTATCGGCGTGCCCCTTACGACTCGCGCCTGGGCATGACAGTGTTCCTCGTGCTCAACGCCCTGGCACTCACCGCCGCGCGGCGCGTGCTGTGGCAAGTGCTCAAAATCCTCCGCAGCCGCGGCTTGAACTACGGCCGTGCCGTCATCGTCGGCACCGGCCGTACCGGCCGCATGGTGAGCGAAACGATTTCGGCCAACAGTTGGACCGGCTTGGAAGCGGTCGGCTTTGTCGACGAACCGGCCCGGCACGAACCGCTGCTGCTGCCGCGGCTGGGCACCGTGGATCAGCTCGGCACGATCGTGCAGCGGCATCAGATCGACCACGTGTTTATCGCACTGCCGCTGGCGCGCTACGGCCAATTGCCGCAGGTCTACGAGGCTTTGGAAGATCTGCTGGTCGAAGTGCAACTCGTGCCCGACCTGCCGAACCTGGCAGGCATGCGCGTGCGCAATCTGGAAATCGACGGCGTCTCGTTCTTGAGCCTGCGCGGCAACCCGCACTACGGCTGGGGCAGCCTGGCCAAACGGAGCACCGATCTGGTGCTCGGCACGGCGGCCCTGGTGCTGTTAAGCCCGGTAATGCTGCTGCTGGCTGCGCTGATCAAAGCCACGAGCCCCGGCCCGGTGCTGTATCGGCAGAAGCGCACGGGCCTGGGCGAGCGCTCTTTTGACATGCTCAAGTTTCGCAGCATGCATGTCGATGCCGAACAGGCGACCGGGCCGGTCTGGGCACGGCCCGGCGACGAGCGCTGCACGGCTTTGGGCCGGTTCATGCGGCGCTGGAGCCTGGACGAGCTGCCGCAATTGTTCAATGTGCTGGCCGGCGACATGAGCCTGGTGGGACCGCGGCCGGAGCGCGGCTTCTTCATCGAAAAGCTGCGCCGCCAGATTCCCAACTATTCGCAGCGGCACCAGGTCAAGGCGGGCATCACCGGCTGGGCACAGGTCAACGGCTGGCGCGGCAACACGTCGCCCCGCCGGCGGCTGGAGTGCGACCTGTACTACATCAGCCACTGGTCGCTGTGGCTCGATTTCAAGATCCTGCTGCTCACCATCTGGCGCGGCTTCCGGCATCAGAACGCGTATTGAGCGCGGCACCGCATACATCCACTTCCGCCGAAAAGCTTCATTTCGGCCGCCGGCTCGGCTACGATAATGCTGCGAGCTGACTTTGCTATTCGAACCACCATGAGGGCGTCCGGCGATGCTTCGCGTCCTGGGCTCAAAGCGGCAACTGTGCGACGGCCTTTCGCGCCGCGACTTGCTGCATGCCGGCGGCGCGGGGCTGCTGGGGCTGGGCCTCGGCGATCTGTGGCGGTTGCGGGCCGCAGCGGCCGCCCAGCCGCAAGGCGGCTCGTTGGGCCGGGCCAAGGCTTGCATCATTCTGTATCTATACGGCGCGCCCAGCCAGCTCGAGCTTTTTGATCCCAAGCCCGACGCTCCGGCCGAAATCCGCGGTGAGCTGGGCACGATCGACACGGCCGTGCCCGGCCTGCGCATCTGCGAGCATTTGCCGCACCTGGCCCGCGTGCTGGATCGGGCCACCGTCGTGCGTTCGATGACGCATCCCTTCAACATTCATTCGGCCGCTTACACGCTCACCGGCGTACCGCAGGTGGACGTGCCGATGGAGTTGAACCCGGCCGACCGCCGGCATTGGCCTTACATCGGTTCGGTGCTCGATTTTCTGGCCGAAGGCCGCCATGCGCCGCAGCCGCCGGTGCCGCGGTCGATCGGCATGCCCTTTCAATTCAGCAGCCGGGCCAAGGAGTTCGCCCGTGGCGGGCCGTATGGCGGCTTCCTGGGCAGCAAGTACGACCCGGTCTGGACCGAATTCGAAGGCCAGGCCACGCGGTCGGTCGCGCGTTGGCGCGGCAACGTCGATAACGACGTGGCCGACCCGTACCTGGGCATTTCGGCCGACAGCCGGTTCGTGCTCTCGCCGGCCGCCCAGCTTCCGCCCGAGATCACGCTCGATCGATTGAATCAGCGGCGGTCGCTACTGGCGCAATTCGACGATCAGCGGCGCGACTTGAGCCGCACGCCGGGCGTCGAGACGCATACGCGTTTTCAGCAGATGGCCTTTTCGCTGATGGCGTCGCCCGACATGCGCTCGGCGCTCGATCTGCGTCGCGAGGATCAGGCCCTGCGCGAGCGCTACGGCATGACGCTGTTTGGCCAGGCGACGCTGGCCGCGCGGCGGCTGGTCGAAGCCGGCTCGCAACTCGTGACCGTCTTCTGGGACGAGTACGGCACGGCCAACAGCGCCTGGGATACCCATTTCGATCATTACCCGCGTTTGAAGGACGAACTGCTGCCGGGCCTCGATCGGGCCTTGTCGACGCTCATCCTGGATCTCGAAGCGCGCGGCCTGCTGGACTCGACGCTCGTGGCCTGCATCAGCGAGCATGGCCGCACGCCGCTCTTGCAGAATGTCCGCGGCGGCGGACGCGGCCACTGGTCGCGGGCCTACTGCGGCATGTTCGCCGGCGGCGGCGTCCACGCGGGCCAGGTGATTGGCCGCTCGGACCGGCACGCGGCCGACGTGGTCGACCGACCCGTTTCGCCCAAGGACATTCTTTCGACCGCATATCATCTGCTCGGCGTTCCGCCCGACACCATGCTGCACGATCGCCTCGGCCGGCCCTTGCCCCTGGTCGCCGACGGCAAGCTCGTGAGTGAAATGATCGGCTGACGTTTGTCAGTTGTCAGTAGTCAGTTGTCTGCCCCCCTGCCGGGCGCTGGCCCTTTCCTGCTAAACTACCGGCTTTCGCGGCGCTGATTGTTCGGCGGCGCGGGTGTCATGGTTTAGTCGGGGATCGAAACGGCATGAGCAGGCTGGGAACCGCACTACGCAGTTTTTTTCGCGTGCTGATGGATGTCGAGCTCGCCGGACAAGTCGCCCGCGTGCTCGCCGGCGAACGCTTGCTGGATAAACCGGCGGCAGCGGCGGAAAAACCTTCGTCACCGTCCAAGCCGGTGCCGGCCAAGCCGGTCCGTAGCGAAGCCGTGAGCCTGCTGGCCGCTTTGCAGCGCGAGGGGCGGCTAGTGGATTTTCTGCAAGAGCCGATCGCTGCCTACAGCGACGCGCAAATCGGCGCGGCGGTGCGCGACGTGCATCGCCAGTGCCAGGGCGTCCTGGAGCGGATGTTCGCCTTGCAGCCGGTGGTCGAGGCCGCCGAAGGCTCGCCGGTGAGCGTGCCGGCCGGACCCGGTGCGGCACGATTCAAGCTGGTGGGCAACGTCACGGGCGAGCCGCCATTCCAAGGCAAGCTGTGCCATCATGGCTGGCTGGCCACCCGCTGCGAGTTGCCCGAGTGGACCGGCGGCGCTGAGGCGGCAAAGGTTGTGGCGCCGGCGGAAGTGGAGATCGGGTAAGGGAGAGCGGTGAGAGGTCGTCCCCTCACCTAACCTCTCCCGGAGGGAGAGGGATTACGAAGAGAGACGACAGTCCTCTCGCGTGGGAGAGGGATTACGAAGAGAGAATTGAAGATGACCGCGCGGTATGTGATCGGAATCGACCTGGGCACGACCAATAGCGTGCTGGCCTACGTGCCGCTGGACGTGGAAGGGGCACGCGTCGAGATCCTGCCGATTCCGCAGCTCGTGGCCGCCTCGACGGTCGAAGCCCGCAATGTGCTGCCGTCGTTCCTGTACTTGGGCACCGAGCAAGACCGGGCCGGCGGCACCTTGAGTTTACCGTGGCAGAAGAAGTGCGCCGACGCGGTGGGCGAGTTGGCGCGGCGGCAAGCGGCCGAAGTGCCGACGCGCACCGTGGCGGCCGCCAAGAGCTGGCTGGCCCACAGCCGCGTGGACCGGCGGCAGCCAATTCTGCCATTCAATGCACCGGCGGAAGTGGCCAAAGTCTCACCGGTCGAAGCTTCGCGCCGCTATTTGCAACATCTGGCCGAGGCCTGGCAAGCCGCGTTTCCCGATGCGCCGATTGGCGAGCAGCACGTCGTACTGACCGTGCCGGCCTCGTTCGATGCCAGCGCCCGCGAGTTGACGCGCGAAGCCGCCATTGCGGCCGGCCTTTCCGAGTCGGTAGTGCTGCTCGAGGAACCGCAAGCGGCCGTGTACGCCTGGCTGGCCGATCAGGGCGAAGCGTGGCGGCGCGAGCTGAAGGTGGGCGACACATTGCTGGTGTGCGACGTCGGCGGCGGCACGAGCGACTTCACCTTGATCGGTGTCACCGAAGAACACGGCGAGCTGATGCTGCGGCGGCTGGCCGTCGGCAATCATATTCTCGTCGGCGGCGACAACATGGATCTGGCGCTGGCCCATTCGATGGCCGCCGTGTTCGCGGGCAAAGGCGTGCAGCTCGATCCCTGGCAATCGGTAGCGCTGTGGCACAGTTGCCGGGCTGCCAAAGAGACCTTGCTGACTGCCGACGGGCCGAAAAAACATCCGGTCGCCGTGTTGGGCCGCGGCAGCAAGCTCATCGGCGGCACGGTGTCGGCCGATTTGGATCGCAAAGCAGCCGCCACGCTCTTGGCCGATGGATTTTTTCCGGCCTGCGACATCACCGACAAGCCGGCAAAGAACCGCGCCAGCGGTTTTCGCGAAATCGGCCTGCCGTTCGAGACCGACGCGGCCGTCACGCGGCACCTGGCGGCGTTTCTTGCTGCGCAAGGCGATGCCGAGCAAGGGCCGGCGCGGCCCACGCACGTGCTGCTCAACGGCGGCGTGTTCAAAGCCGATCTGCTGCGCGAGCGGCTGTTCGAAGTGCTCGGCGGCTGGTTTCCCGGCAAGCTGGCCCCGCGTTCGCTGGCCGGCAATCACGATCTGGATCTGGCCGTGGCCCGCGGCGCGGCGTACTACGGCGCGGCCAAGCATGGTAAAGGCGTGCGCATCCGTGGCGGCACGGCCCGCAGTTATTACGTCGGCATCGAAACGGCCGGCCTGGCCATCCCCGGCGCTCAGCGGCCGCTACGGGCGTTGTGCGTCGTGCCCTTCGGCATGGAAGAAGGGACCGAAACCGACGTACCGGGCGACGAGATTGGCCTGGTCGTGGGCGAGCCGGCCGTGTTTCGCTTCTTCAGCTCGCTGGTGCGCAAGCAGGACGTGCCGGGGCAATTGATCGCGGCTTGGAGCGAGGACGAAATCGTCGAGACCGACTCGCTTGAAGCCAGCTTGCCGCCGGCCGAAGAATTGCAAGATCAGTACGTGCCGGTCCGCTTCCATTCGACGATCACGGAGCTGGGCGTGTTCGAGCTGTGGTGCGTGAGCACGGTGTCGGCCCATCGGTGGAAACTTGAATTCAGCGTGCGTGAAGACGCCGAGGCGCAGCCCGCGTGAGCCTTGCCGCAGACAGGCCCGCCAGTCGCTATGTGGTCGGCATCGACCTGGGGACCACGAACTCGGCCTTGGCCTATGTCGACACTCGCGCCGAAGATTGGCGCGTGAGCGATTTTGCCGTGCCGCAGTTGGTGGCTGCCGGCGTGGTCGAAGCCCGGCAAACGCTGCCGTCGTTTCATTATCAGCGTGCCAGCGGCGAGTTTGCCGCCGGCGCGCTGCGGCTGCCTTGGAGCGGCAAAGACGATCCGGAAGATGCCGTGGGGCTGTTTGCCCGCGAGCATGGGGCGCGCGTGCCGGGGCGGCTCATCACTTCGGCCAAGAGCTGGCTCTGCCACCCGGGCGTCGACCGGCTGGCCGAGCTGTTGCCATGGCACGGAGCGGTCGACGCGCGAAGGATGTCGCCCGTCGAGGCCAGCAGCCGCTACCTGGCCCATCTGCGAGCAGCCTGGAACCAGCGCCATCCGGACGAACCGCTCGAGGCGCAAGATGTGGTGCTCACGCTGCCGGCTTCGTTCGACGAAGTGGCCCGCGAGCTGACGATCAAAGCCGCGGCCGCCGCGGGCTTGCCGCGCGTGGTGCTGGTCGAAGAGCCCCAGGCGGCGTTCTATGCCTGGATCCACACGCAGGGCGATCGCTGGGAACAGGCCATCTCGCCGGGCCAGAAAATCCTGGTCTGCGACATTGGCGGCGGCACGTCCGACTTCACGCTGATTCGCGCGACTCCCGCGGCCGGCGACAAAGTACAGTTCCAGCGCGTGGCCGTCGGCGAGCATCTGATCCTCGGGGGCGACAACCTCGACCTGGCGCTGGCGCACGACATCGAGCGGCGGCTGGCGACGGGCGGTCAGCTCGAGCCGCGGCAATGGGCCGTGCTGGTGCAGCAAGCCCGGCATGTCAAAGAAACGCTGCTGGCCGACGACGCTCCCGAGCGGCTGGTCGTGAGCATTCCCGCGACGGGCACACGGTTGATCGGCGGCGCGCTGCAAGCGGAAGTGACTCGCGACGAAGTGCGGCAATTGCTGGTCGAAGGCTTTTTGCCGGCGGTGCAGCTCTCCGACCGGCCCACGGCCCGCCGCTCGGGTTTTCAGGAGTTCGGATTGCCATATGCGGCCGATCCGGCCATCACGCGGTACCTGGCCGCGTTCTTGAGTGCGCATCGCGATACGAGCGAAAAAGTAGCCGATCACAATCCGGCTCGGCCCGACGTCGTGCTCTTCAACGGCGGCTTCTTTGCCTCGACGCTGCTCAAAGACCGACTGCTGGAAGTGCTCGGCTCGTGGTTCGGTGGATCGAAAGGCTGGCGGCCGCTGGTGTTGGCCAACGATCGGCTCGATCTGGCCGTGGCGCGCGGGGCGGCTTACTACGGCATGGTGCGCCGCGGAGTGGGTGTGCGGATTTCGGCCGCGCTGGCCCGATCGTACTTCATCGGTGTCGAAGCCGCGGACGGTTCGACATCGGCCGTGTGTCTGATGCCGGCGGGCGTCGAGGAGGGGCAAACCGTCCAGCTCGACGAGCGGCGATTCAAGCTGCTGGTGCGCCAACCGGTCGAGTTTCCGCTGTATGTGTCCAGCACGCTCGTGTCGGTGGCTGCCGGGCAATTGCTGGATTTCGATCCCGAGCAATTGACGCCGCTGCCGCCGATCCGCACGGTGCTGGACATCGGCAAGAAATCGGCCGGGGCCGAGGCGGTGGACGTCAGCCTGCGCGGCCGGCTTACTGAAATCGGCACGCTCGAATTATGGTGCGCCCAGAGCGACGGCCCGCGCACCTGGCGGCTGGAGTTCGACGTGCGCGCCGCCACGCACACGGATATGACCGGGCACACCGGCCTGGGCGAGCGGCAAGGTATTGTCGAAACCCAGGTTGTCGAAGACTGCCGCCGCTTGATTGCCGGCACGTTTGGCAAAACGAGCAGTCAATCGGACAAGCCGGAAGGCCTGGCCAAACGCCTGGCCGAAGCCGCCGGCATGCCACGCTCGGATTGGCCGCCGTCGCTGTTGCGGGCGTTGTGGGAATCGCTCGTCGAGCATGAAAGCGGCCGGCGCAAGAGCGAAACGCACGAAGCCCGCTGGCTGAACCTGCTGGGCTTTGGCTTGCGGCCGGGTTATGGAATGGCACTGGATGATTGGCGCGTGGCGCAAACGTGGCGGCTGCTGCAAGGCCGGCTGGTTCACGCCGGGCCGATGTGCCGAGCCGAATGGTGGATTCTCTGGCGGCGCATTGCCGGAGGATTGCCGGCCGGGCAGCAGCGGGCACTGGCCGAGCCGCTGCTGGGCGACTTGCGGGCAGCCCAACGCTCGCTGGCCAAAGGTCGCGGCTCGGAGCTGCGGCTAGGTTCGCACGAGGCGGCCGAGCTGTGGCGATTTCTCGGCTCGCTCGAATGGCTCGCGCCGCAGGCCAAAGCCGAGTTGGGCACGATCGCCTTGGACCTGGCCGCGCGAGAGAAAACGGCCGCCGTCCGCAGCGCGGCGGTGTGGGCCGTCGGCCGCATCGGCTCGCGCTGCCCGATGTATGGGCCGCTGAACACAGTGCTCGCGGCCGACGTCGCCGCCGGTTGGATTGAGCGGCTGATGACCATGCGGCAACCGGCCGAGACCATGGGACTGGCCATCATGCAGTTGGCTCGCAAGACCGGTGACCGTTATCGCGATCTCGGTGGCGGGCTCCGCGACGAAGTGCTCGCCTGGCTCAAACTGCACGCAGCCCCGTCGCATTTTTTGGAACTGGTGCGCGAAGGGGGCGAACTGGCCGCCGACGAGCAAGGCCTGGTGTTCGGCGAAAGCCTGCCGCGCGGCTTGCGGCTGGTGCCTTAAGAATCGGCCATTGCTAGCTGGCCCGGCATTTGCTGTGGCGCCAGGGCATGACCACACGCCGGCCCGCAACTCGCAATCATCACCCTTCGACGCGTAAGCAATCGCGTCCGCCGAAAGCCGGGCGACCGAAGGCCAGGCGGCGGACCCCGCGTGGGCTCGAAATTCCCAGCGGCGAGCGGAACGCGACGCTCGAAATCGACGGCCGCCAGGTGGCTTTAACCAATCTCGACAAGCTGTTCTGGCCGGAGTTGGGCATCACCAAGGGCGACTTGCTGCGCTACTACCTGGCCGTTTCGCCGGTGCTGCTGCCGCACTTGCTCGATCGGGCAATGGTCATGAAGCGCTATCCCAACGGCGCGGCCGGCGAATTCTTCTTTATGAAGCGCGCACCGAGCCCCCGCCCCGATTGGATCGCGACGTGCTCGATCGAGCATGCATCGGGCAATACGATCGCGTTTCCAATCGTGCAGGATCTGGCGTCGCTGTTGTGGGTCATCAATCTGGGCTGCATCGACTTGAATCCCTGGTACGCGCGCTGCGACGACGTCGACCGGCCCGACTACCTGCACTTTGATCTCGATCCGGTGGAAGGGGCCGATTTCGGGCGCGTGGCCGAGACGGCGATCGTGGTCCGCGATGCGCTCAAGCAGTTGAAGATGTCTTGCCTGGCCAAGACCACCGGCTCGCGTGGCATCCACGTGTACGTGCCAATCGTGCGCGGCCCGACGCAAAAACAAGTCTGGTCCTTTGCCAAACAGTTTGCCCAAGGACTCGAATCGCTGCACCCGCAACTGATCACGGCAGAATATCGCATCGCCAAGCGGCCCCGCGGGCGCGTGCTGGTGGATTACAACCAGAATGCCTGGGGACGCACGTTGGCATCGGTGTATTCGGTCCGGCCCAAACCGCAAGCGCCGGTCTCGGCGCCGGTGAGCTGGGACGAGATCGAGCAGGGCATTGCCATCGAGGATTTCCGCATCGACAACATGCCCCAGCGGATTGCCGAGCTTGGCGACCTGTGGAAGCCGCTGTTGGCGGCGCGCGGCCGCGTACGCTTGGAAAACTTTTTGATCAAAACGGTCAAAACCAACTAGCCGGCCCATTCATGGGCCGTTCGCTCCCCGGTGAACGATCGCCATGCCGCTGGAACTCAAACCTCCGCTGGAGCCGATGGAAGCCGAACTGGTGGACGAGGTGCCGCGCGGCAACCAGTGGCAATACGAGCCCAAATGGGACGGCTTTCGCGCCCTGATCTTCAAAGACGGCAAGCAGGTGCAGATTCAGTCCAAGTCGGGCCAGCCGTTGGGTCGCTATTTCCCAGAGGTCGTCGAACAGTTCGCAAAGCTGCGGCCGACGCGCTGCGTGCTCGACGGCGAAATCGTGATTCCCGTCGGCAATCGGCTGTCGTTCGACGATCTGTTGCAGCGCATCCATCCGGCCGCCAGCCGGGTGAAGAAGCTGGCCCACGAGCATCCGGCCCTGGTGATCGCGTTCGATTTGCTGGCCGATACGCGTGGCAAGTCGCTTCTCACGCTGCCGCTGCTGGAGCGGCGACAGCGGCTGGCGGTCTTTGCCGAAAAATACTTTGCGCCGGCCAGCCAGATTCGCTTGTCGCCCGCCACGACGGACTACCGCACAGCCCGGCGGTGGTACCAAAGCGCCGGCGGCACGACCGACGGCGTGATGGCCAAGCGGCTCGACCTGCCCTACCAGGCCGGGCTTCGCACGGGCATGCAAAAAATCAAGCCGCTACGGACCGCCGACTGCGTGGTCGGCGGTTTCCGCTACGCCTCGGGCGAGCCCATCGTCGGCTCGCTGCTGCTGGGGCTGTACGACGACGATGGGCTGCTCAATCACGTCGGCTACTTGTCCGGCATGAGCCACCAGCAACGCAAAGAGTTGACGCCCAAGCTGCGCAAGTTGATTTCGCCGCCGGGCTTCACGGGCCGCAAGCCGGGCGGGCCGAGCCGCTGGAGCACGAAACGCTCGAGCGAGTGGGAACCGCTGGCGACCCGGCTGGTGATCGAAGTGGAGTACGACCAGATCACCTCTGGCCGATTTCGCCACGGCACGCGGTTGGTGCGCTGGCGGCCGGACAAGGCACCGCGGCAATGCACGTTCGATCAACTCCGCAGCACCGGCAGCTCATTGCGATTGCTCAAAGCGGCCACCTGAGCGCGAACCGGCCGGCAGCCTGCCGTCAGCATTCTGCTTTCGCCATTGGCATCAAGCTCACGCGTGCGGCGGCTTCGGGGCTGCGGCGGCACTCGTATTCGGCCACGAGGCTCTTCAACATCCGCGAGTCGACCGGCTTGACCAGGTGCAAATCGAAGCCGGCTTCCTGCGAACGGCGCCGGTCATCCTCCTGCCCATAGCCGGTGATGGCCACGAGCAGCATGTTTTCGAAGCCGCTTTCGCTGCGCAATTGCCGGGCGACTTCGTAGCCGTCGATGCCCGGCAACCCGATATCCAGCAGCATGATGTCGGGATGTTGATGCCGGGCTTTTTCCAAGGCGGCCAGGCCGTCGTGCGCGACTTCGACCTGGTGATGCCAGGCGGCGAACATCATGCCCAGCGTGGTGGCCGCGTCGAGATTGTCGTCGACCACGAGCACGCGGCAACTCGCGGCCGGCTGGGGCGCGGCGTCGCGGGCTTCGGGTTCGGCCGGCGCTTCGGCCAGCGGCATGCGCACGACGAATTCGCTCCCCCGGCCGGGACCCTCGCTGTGGGCTTCGGCCGATCCGCCGTGCAGATCCACGAGCTTTTTCACCAGGCACAGGCCGATGCCCAATCCGCCGTGCGAGCGGTCCAGCGAGCGGTCGGCCTGCGTGAACAGATCGAAGACGTGCGGCAGCACGTCGGCGGCGATGCCGATGCCCGAATCGCGCACGCGCAGCACGGCATTGCCTTGCTCGCACGAGCCGACGATGGAAATCTTGCCGCCGCGATCGGTGTATTTCGACGCGTTGTTCAGCAGGTTGGCCACGACTTGCGTCAGCCGGATGTCGTCGCAATCCAGCCACACCGGATCGGCCGGCATCGACACGGCCAGCTCGTGCTGCTGCAAATCGATCAAAGGCCGGGCCGTTTCGATGGCGTGCGCCACGATCTGGTTGAGATCCACGCGGCGTTTGCGGAGCTTGATCTTGCCCTGCGTGGCGCGCGACACGTCGAGCAGGTCGTCGACCAACCGCACCAGGTGGTCCACCTGCCGTTCCATCATGTCCATGGCCCAGGACACGGTGGGCGGATCGAGGTCTTCCGCTTTGAGCAGGCCCAGCGCGTTGCGGATCGGAGCCAGCGGATTGCGCAGCTCGTGCGCGAGCATCGCCAGGAATTCGTCCTTGCGGCGATCGGCGTCCTTGAGCGACTCCATGATGGCCTTGCGGGCCGTGATGTCGACGTTCACCGCCACGCCGCCCACGATGCGGTCGTCACCATCGCGAATGGGCAGGGCATAGCTCAGGACCGTGGCCCGGCGGCCGTCGAAGGTTTCGATCTCGACTTCCTCGCCGATGCAGATTTCGCCGGTGGTCAGCGCACGCGAGAGGCCGAATTCGTGCGACTCGAGGCGCCGGCCGCTCTCGGCCCAAAAGGTCTTGTAATCCTCGCCGTATTGCTTGGGCGAGGACGATAGCGGCGTGCTCCCGCCCCACAAGGCCTTGGCCTCCGGATTGGTTTCCAGCAGGCGGCCAGTGGCGTCGGCGATGAACACGCCGACGGGCAGAATGTCGAGCACGGCACGCAGACGCCGCCGCTCGCGCTCGATGGCCGCATGTTCGCGCTCAAGCGCCGCTTCGGCCCGCCGCCGCTCGTGCCAACGGGCGAAGGCAATCAGCTGCCCCACCAGGCCGGCCAGGCTGGCCACGACTTCGAGATCCTGCTGCGTGAAGGGATGCAGCACGTCATCGGTGTCGATCTGCAACACGCCCGAGGGTTCGCACGAGGGGGCCACGAGCGGGGCGCACATGCTCGAGCGGCTGGCCGATTCGCCCAGCACGCTGTCATCGACCGTGGCCCGGCTGTCGTCGGCCGCGTCGGCGCTGAGGATGGCCCGGCCCAACATCATGACTTGCCGCGCCACATCGGTATCGACCGGGCCAATCGTGCAGGTGTCGTCCGACTGACCGCTGCGATTGCGAATGGCCTTGGGCGTCAAGCGGTTCTCGGGACCGTCGGCCAAGAGCACATAACAACGGGCCGCCTGCGGAAAAATCCGCAGCAAGCTGTCTAGCACCTTGGACATGACCTCGTCGATATCGAGCGACGAGCCGACGCTGCGGATGATTTCCAGGATCGCCCGCAGCTTGGCGTTGGCGTCCAACTCCAGCCGATGATCGCCGGCGGCCAGCACGTCGATCGAGCTGACGACCGACGTCCGCCGCGAGCCGCGGGCCGGCGAACGGTGGAGCGACAACTCTTTTTCGGCGGGAGCGGAATCGCTCGACAGCGGGTTGTCCGAATTCTCGCGATAGGCCAGCACCAGGTCGTGGATCTCGATGCGGTCGCCGTGGTGGAGCAGTTGCCGCGAGTCGATCCGGCGGCCGTTGACGAGCGTGCCATTGAGGCTGCGCAGATCTTCGATGAAGACACCTTCGTCGCCCCGCACGATCCGGGCATGATGCCGCGAAATCGTTTGCAGCGGGATCATGATGCCGCAATCCGCGTCGCGGCCCAGCAAGGTCTCCTGGGCGGACAACACGTACGATTGACCGACGTTTGCCCCTCGCAAAACCCGAATCGACGGGACCGACTTGCTCAGATCCATGATGCCAAGGGCTCCGCGGGAGCGAGGGCGGCGGCTGTCGGCGGCTGGCCATAAGATCCGAACGCTGCCGCACCGACGCTTCGCGCCCGATCTGCTACTGAATACCAGTATAACTAGCAGAGCGCCAAACACGCCAGTTCGGTGAGCGTGGGATAGATTCTTCGCACTCGCTCCCCGCCTTTGGGGCATGCCGCAAACCGCAAAACCGGCAAGCTATGCGATGGCCGCTCGTCGGCAATCCCCCGCTGCTGTCGCGTTGCGCCGGACTTGACACTAAGTCGACGCGGCGATAGCGTTCGCGGCCTTATCTCTTCGGCCTCGCCTGCTTACTGCAAGCCTGGCCTGGCGCCTTGGGCTCGTCAGCGGAATGTGGCATACCTTGCGCGGAGTGGTCCTCGGCTTGCTCGTGTCGCTAAGTGCTAGCGGCTGCGCGGTCTGGGAGCATCCGCCACCGGGTCGGCAAAATGCTGCGCGGCCGGCCATCGAAACCGTGGCCTTGGATGTCGTCGTCGCCAGGGTGCCGCTGGGCGACACGGTCGTTAACGGCGAACTGTGGAACGAAGTCGACGAGCAACCGCTACCCACCGAGCTGCGCAGGCTGCTGGCCGCCAACGGATTGCGGGCGGGCGTGATCGGCACGCGTTTGCCGGTGGCGCTCGAGCGGCTCTTGAAAATGAGCGACCAGCCGCCGGACGAGTCACAGGTCAAGCAGGTGGTCGATTTCGAAAACGAGCCCATCGTGCGGCATCGGATGGTGCGGATCGTCTCCGGGCGGCGGACCAACATCATCTGCACCGGCGAGAACAGCCGGCATGCCGAACTGCCCGTGCTGGTACGCGAGGCCGATGGCGGGCTGCGCGGTCGGACCTATCGCCAGGTGATGGGCTTGCTGGCCGCGCACGCCCTGCTGGAAGGCGACGGCCGGGTGCGTTTGGAGTTGGTGCCCGAAATCGAGCACGGCGATGCGCAGCGGCGTTTCGAGCCCGGCGAAGGCATGATGAAGATCGAATTCGGTCCGCCGCACGAAAAGTACGACTTTCTGCGCATGCCGCTGGTGCTCTCGCCCGGCCAGATGCTGATTGTGACCGGACTACCCGACCGGCCAGGCAGTTTGGGCTACCAGTTCTTCATGGAGCCCGGCGCTCAGAAGCCGCAGCAGAAGCTGCTATTGATCCGGCTGGCGCAGACACAGTACGACGATTTGTTCACCAGCGACGCTCTGCAGGACTGGCCGCCGCAAGAAGAGCACGACCCGGCCGCCGTGCCTGGTGCCAAGAACAACGATAAGCGCTGATGCGCCCGGTAATATTCCCGCCAGCGGTGCAGGCC
Organism: Pirellulales bacterium; assembly: GCA_036268995.1. Lineage (GTDB taxonomy): Bacteria > Planctomycetota > Planctomycetia > Pirellulales > PNKZ01 > DATATB01. The sequence goes on from DATATB010000147.1 coordinate 14,630, forward strand.
TCGCGGGCTCACAGGTGCCTCGCGCTTCGGATCAGCTAGCATCACGATTCATGCTGATCGGTTTTTCAACGGGTGCCACTGCTGGCTTGTCCAGCAGTGGATCGAAGCGATAGCCGCCGGTACGGGCTCGGTCCGCGGCAGGGCTTGGTCGAATCTGACCGCGCGTCGGCGTTGCACTGCTGGACAAGCCAGCAGTGGCACCCTGAAGTGTTTCCGCCCTTGCGCCGCATTACGCTAGCACACCTTCTTTGCATTGTCGCTTCGTCGCGCGACGGCTAGAATCCGCCCCTCTCACTGCGCACCCTCGGGGCATGCGGTCAAGGAAGGCATCTCGTGAGCACGGAAGCAGTTCGCCGGGCGCCGCTCGCGCCCCTGGAGCAGTTGCACTATGCCCGGCAGATCATCCAGATCGAGGCCCAGGCACTGGCCAAACTCAGCGGCCGGCTGGACGCCCGATTCTGCACGGCGCTGGACCTGCTGAGCGCGTGCCGCGGCAATGTGATTGTCAGCGGCATGGGCAAGGCCGGACTCGTAGGGCGCAAAGTCTCGGCCACTTTGGCATCGACCGGCACGCGGAGCATCTTTTTGCACCCGGCCGACGCCGTGCACGGCGACTTGGGCCGCGTCCACGGCGACGACGTCGTGCTCGTGCTCTCGCAAAGCGGCGAAACCGAAGAAGTGCTGCGGCTGCTGCCCAGTCTGGCGCGCATGCACGTGCCGATCATCGCCATCACCGCGCGGCAAAACAGCTCGCTGGGCCGTGCGGCGGCCGTCACATTGGAACTAGGGCCGCTGCGCGAGGCCTGCCCGCTGGGTTTGGCCCCCAGCACGAGCACGACCGCCATGCTGGCGCTCGGCGATGCGCTGGCCTTGGTGCTGAGCCGACTGCAAGACTTTGGCCATGCCGACTTTGCCCGCGTCCATCCGGCCGGCAGCTTGGGCCGTTCGCTCAGCCGCGTGGAAGAACCGATGCGGCCGCTGGCCGAGTGTCGCGTGGCCGACGAATCGCAAACGGTGCGCGAAGTCTTCGCCGCGCTCAGCCGGCCCGGCCGCCGCAGCGGCGCCATCATGCTCACAACGCCCGACGGCACGCTGTCGGGCATCTTCACCGATAGCGACCTGGCCCGGCTATTCGAAACCCGGCGCGATGCCGACTTCGATCGGCCGATTCGCGAAGTCATGACGCGGCGGCCGTGCACCGTGCCGCAGGGTTCGATGTTGACCGATGCCGTGGCGATCATGGCCGAACGCAAAATCAGCGAGCTGCCGGTCGTCGACGCGGCCGGCCAGCCGGTCGGATTGCTCGACATCACGGACCTGGTCGGTATGATTCCGGACGACCCCGTATGAGGGGCGCCTTTTTCATTTCGCACTTTTAGCCGGCTGATTCGTCAGCCGCATCCGGCACAACCATGACTGTGGCCAAACAAGTTTACCAGGCAATCGAGCTGATTCTGTCCGACGTGGACGGCGTGCTGACCGACGGCAGCATCGTCTTCAACAACGAGGGGATCGAAAGCAAGCGGTTCCATATTCGCGACGGCCTGGCCATCAAGCTCTGGGCGCGGGCCGGCGGCAAGTTCGGCGTGCTCACCGGCCGCAACTCGCACATCGTCAATCTGCGCTCGGCCGAGCTGGGCATCGAAATCGTGCGGCAAGGCGTGGAGAACAAGCTGGCGGCCATGAAAGAAATCCTGGCCGAGCTGCGGCTCGAGCCCGCGCAGGTGTGCTACATCGGCGACGACCTGCCGGACCTGGCCCCCATGCGCGCGGCCGGGCTGGCGATCACGGTACCGGAAGCGGCCGCCGAAGTGCGCAGTGCGGCCGGCTATGTCACGAAGCAATCGGGCGGACACGGTGCCGTGCGCGAGGCGATCGAAGTGATCCTCAAGGCGCAAGGCCGCTGGAACGATCTCGTGCAGAAGTACGATCCGTAGAACTGGTCTGCTCGCTCCCCATCACGCAACAAGCCCCGTCGAAACTTTGATTCCACGTCTCACACGCATCGCGTCGAGCCTGGCAGCGGTCATCGTGCTGTACTGGGTCTACGCGCTCGTGGCGGTGCCCTTCATCGAGCCGGCGGCCGCCGAACACAACTCCAGCGCGGTTTCCGATGACGACGTGGAAAGCGCTGAGCGGCACATGCAAAGCGCCAGCGAACAGCAGGCCAAGGCGCTGGGCATGTGGTTCCGCAAGGGAGACTGGGAGCTTACGGTGCCCAAGATCCTGGAAACGGCGCAGGGCATGCTGCTGGTCAAGAACTACCGCAACCTGGGCGAAGGCAAAGTCGAGATCCGCCCCTGCACCATGATCTTTCTGCCAGAAGGCAACTTCGACAACGAAGAAGACCGGCAGCGGCGAGCCATCATCGTGCGGTCGCCCGAGGGTGCGATTCTGCAGTTCGACGCTTCGGTCGACATCAAGCAAGCCAAGGTCGGCAAGCCCAGGGCCGGCAAGCTGATGGGGCCCGTCACCATTCACAGCGATCAGCGCGACCCAGGGCCGCAGGACGACTTGCTGATCAAAACGCGCGACGTGGATCTCTCCGAGCAGCAGCTCTGGACGGCCCAACCGGTGGATTTTCAGTTAGGGCCAAACTACGGTCACGGCCGGGCCATGCAAATCGACATGGCGCCGCAGGGGTCGAAACGCGGCTTTCGCGGCATGACGCTGCTGCAACTGAGCGAGCACGTCGAAATGCACATCCATCCCAGCAACAATCGCGGCATGCCCGGCCAAAAGCCGGCTACCGGTGGCGAGTCGAAACCCAGTCCGCCGGTCGAGATCCGCTGCCGCGGGCCGTTCCGCTTCGACTTCCTCAAGAACCTGGCCACCTTCCAAGACCACGTCGACGTGTTGCGGATCAACCCGTCGGGCCCCAGCGACCAACTAACCTGCCAGTTGCTCTCGGTCTTTTTCGAAGCGACGGCGCCCAAGCCCGGCGTGCCGGCCAACGACAAGACGGCCTCGAACCTGCAGGCCGTGCGGGCCGAGGCCGTCGGCAACCCCGTCACCGTGCATGGCCCCTCGAACGACTTCAGCGCGCGCGGACAGCAGATCGAGTACGACCTGAAGACGGGCGGCGTCACGCTGCACGGGCACGAGGAAGTGGAACTCAGCCAGCACGGGCGCGTGATCCATTCGCGCGAAGTGTTTTTTCAACCCGACGCCGCCGGCCGCGTGGGCCGCTTCATCGCCCTGGGGCGCGGCTGGCTGAACGGCACTTCGCCCGACAATCCGAATCAGCAAATCGAAGCCCGCTGGACGCGCCGCTTGCATTTCCGTCCGCACGAGAGCAATCATTTGCTGTCGGTCGAAGGGGACGCGCATTTGCACATGGTCGGCCGTGGCGTGCTCGATGCCGAGGAAATCCACTTCTGGCTGATCGATGCGCCGGCATCGACCAAGTCATCGCCGGGCAGCATGGAGTTCATTCCCGATCGGCTCATGGCGATCGGTCACGTGAAAATCGATTCGCCGCAAATGACCGGCGCGGTCGGACAGTTGCAAGCCTGGTTCGAGCAAGTCAAGGGCCTGGCGCGTAGCATGGCCGCGAGCAAGCCGGCCGCCGAGCCGGCAACTCCGCCGGGCATGGTCACTCCCCAGCCGCCCGCACTGCCGGCTACGATGCAGCCGGCGGCCGAGTCGCTCGGCCCGCCGCCCCAGGCCGATCGGCCACCCGCGGCCGGCCCGTCGCTCGTTTCCGGCCCAGTCCTGACGCCGCGCGGTGTCCAGGCGCCCGCGTTACCGCGCGCCGCGCCCGCGGGCGAATCCATTGCTCCGGGCACGATCGCGACCCCGCCGCGGGCGGTTCCGGCTAGCCCGCCGCTGGAAGGCTTGCCGCCCCAATCGCGATTCAACGTAGATGGCGAGCTGCTGCGCGTGCGCATCCAGATCGAGGGACCCGTCACGCGCGTGTCCGAAGTAATCGTCGAACACAACGTCAAGCTGCGCGAAACGCAGACCCGCGCCCCCGGCGAGAAGCCGCTACTGATCGTCGGCCAGCAGTTGCACGCGCTCATGCCCCAGCCCGACGCGGCGCTGGTGACCGTCGTCGGCCAGCCGGGTTATATCGAGGCCCGCGGGATGACACTGACCTCCGAAAAGATCCACATGGACCGCGCGAAGAACACGCTCTGGACCGACAGCCACGGGCTGATGACCGTGCCGGTCGATCGCGATCTGGACGGCAAGCACGTCGCCGAGCCGCAGAAGCTGGAAGTCACGTGGCAGGGGCACATGCACTTCGACGGTCAGGTGGCCCGCTTTTATCGGCAGGTGCTGGCCCAGCAAGGCCCACGCGCATTGCGGACCGAGATGCTCGAAGCCATGTTCAGTTCGCCGGTCGCGCTGGGCGCCAAAGCGCCGCAAACGCGTCCGGAGATCGAGCGGATCACGTGTACGCAGGGCGCGTTCCTCGAGAATCGCACGCTGGAGGGGCCCAAGCTGATGTCGATCGATTATTTGTTCGCCGCCGAACTGCGACTGCATCAACCCACTGGCGACGTCAGCGGCGTGGGGCCCGGCTGGCTACGCAGCGTGCGCGTGGACAATGGCGACCACAAGCTGGCGCTGCCCGGCGGCTCGACGCCTGCCACCTCGACGCCGAAGCGGCCGCCCGGAGCCGAAGGCCTGAGTTATCTGGCCGTGCGCTTCGAGCGTGGGCTGATCGGCAACCTGCGGCGGAAAGAAATGACTTTCGAAAACCAGGTGCGCACGGTGTATGGGCCGGTGGCCACCTGGGACGGGCAGCTCGATCCCGACCGGCCCGAGACCTGGGGCGAGCAAGGCGTGATGCTGACCAGCGAGCGGCTGTCGGTGGCCGAAGTGCCGACCGGCAAGCAGGACGAACATTCCTACGAGCTCGAGGCGACCGGCAACACGGTGGTTGAAAACACGATGTTCACGGCCCGCTCGGCCCGGCTGACTTACGCCCAGGCCAAGGATCTGCTGATTCTCGAAGGTAACGGGCGGACCGATGCGCGGCTGTTCCGGCAGGTGCGCAATGGCGCCGTCCCCTCGGAAGCGGCGGCACGCAAAATCCTGTTCTGGCCGTCGACCAATCGCGTGGAAGTCGACAAGGTCCAAATGCTCGATCTGACGAACCCGCCGAGTGCTGTGCCGACTAAGCGGTGAGCGGGGAGCGGGGGGACTCCCCAGGCTTACGCCGTGGGGCTCGCCTTGTGGAATGGGACGTTCGGCCGAGGGTGCTTTATGGCACGCGGCGCTGCTCTTGTTCCAACCGCTCGGCCACAAAGCCGACGGCACGCGGCGCCATGTGATTGTAGTATTGCCAGCCGTGTCCGCCGGCGGACGTTTCGCCGTCGTATTCGTGCATGATGCCTAACGCCGACATTTTCATGTGCAGCCGCTCGGCGCTTTCGTGCCAGCGAACGTCCAGCGGATCGCAAGCGAACCAGGTGTTTCGCGGCCAGTTGAGCGGATGCACGTGCAGCGTGGCCGTGTCTTGCCGGACCGACTCAGGGTCCGGGTACATCTGCGCGATCGCGTCATCCTCGTAATAGCGGACCTGGTAGTCGATGGCCGGCGAGATGCCGGCCGTGACTGGAAACAATCGCGGATGTTTGAAGGCCAGCCGCAAAGCGCCTTGCCCGCCCATGCTCGTTCCTAGCAAGGCCACCAGCGGCGGCAGCACGCCCCACCGCTCGGCAATGGCCGGCAGCACTTCATCGATCAGGTAATGCTCGGCCGAAATGTTTTTATCAAACTCATCTAAAATCTTGTCCGACCACCAACTACGGGCGGTTTGCGGGGCAATCACGCGCAGCCCGTGGCGCGCGAACTCGGCGGTAAACACCGCATTGTCGGCGAGGCGCGTCACGTGCCGGCCATGCAGATAGACAACCGCGCGATCCGGCCGGCAGTGCTCGGCCGGATCGAACACGTCGCACGCGTGGCCGGCGACTTCGATCGTGGTCCAACTTCCTTGTGAACTCAAACTGGCTCCTTGCTGCTGAGGGCTATCACGAGTCCGTCTTCTCTTCAAAGATCACCGGCTCTTCGAGCCCCAGCTGAACGAGCCGGCGATAGAGCCGCGGCCGGGTCATACCCAGCAGCCGGGCCGCTTTGGCCTTGTTGCCGCGCGCGCGGGCCAAGGCCCGCTCGATCAGCTCGCGTTCGATTTCGGCCATAAATTGCTCTAGCACGATGGTTTCGTCCGGCTTGCGGCCAAAGCGGCTGGCATCGGCCGCTAGCCGCACGCAGCCGGGCAAATCGCGCGCCTGCACCTGGTGGCCTTCGGCCTGGGCATGAGCCTCGGCCACCAACTCCGCCAACTCCTTCAAATCGCCCGGCCAATCATAACCTGCCAAGGCGTCGAGTGCTTCGGCCGAAAAGCCCGAGAGCTGTTTCGCTCCGGCGGCGTTGGTTTCTTCCAGCAATCGCTGCGCAACCAGCGGTAGATCCTCCGGCCGATCGGCCAGCGGCTGCAGATCGATCGTCATCGTGCTGAGCATGGCCGCAAGCTCGACGTCGAATTGCCCGGCCTCGGCCAGGTCCATCAGCGGCCGCGTGCTCGTGGCGAGGATGCGAAGCGGCGAATCGGTCGCCCGCAGCACACCGGCGAGCACCGCTTGCGACTCGGCCGGCAATTGATCCACGTCTTCCAAGAGCAGCGTGCCGATCCGCTCAGTGGCCGCCGGTGTCTTGCCGCGTTTGAGCGATTGCACGCCGGCCAGCAGCAGATCGGTGCTGACGAGCGAGCAGGCCAGCGGCACCAGCGGCCCGCGGCTGGCTTCGGCGCGAGCCTCGTGCAGCGCATGAGCCAGGCGCCGGCGGCCGCTGCCAGATGGCCCGATCACGAGCGTCGCGGCCGTGCTGCCTGCCACCAGCGCTGCCTGCGCCCGGACGCGCCGCATGCCAGCCGAATCGCCCACCAGCCAATCGAAGCCGAATCGCCGCTGCCGCGCGGCCAGTAATTGCTGCAGCCGGGCGTGCAATTGCACGGGCCGCTCGCCATCAACCGCCGGCGGCTCGTTTGGCGGCAACTGCGGAGCCGAAACGATCGCCAACACGGCCGCCGCTTCGTCTCCCTCGCCGGTAAGCGGGATGAATTCGACTCGCCTCAGCGGCATTTCGCCGGCCGGCAGCTCTGAGAGGCTCACTTCCGCGATAGCCGGCTGCCCGGCAAACACCTCGGGCGGCGGGCAAAGCAGATCGGCAATCGGCACCTGGCCCGATGCGTCGGCAATCGTGTGGTAGCGGCATTCGCGCCCCACGGCAGCGGCGGCCCGCTCACCCAGCCACCGGCGGCAGGCCGCGTTCATGAAGATGATGCGCCGCCGGCCATCCAGCACATACACTGGCGCCACAGCGCCATCCAGCGCCCGGGCAAGTTCAGCAGCACTGGTGCGTGGAGCGGTCATCTTGGCATGCGCATCTGGACGCGAATGAACACCAAATCCACTCTATTCCAGTTCCCGCTGGCAGGCGAGCCCCATGGCGTAAGCCTGGGGAGTCCCCCCGCGCCAAATCGCCAAACCCACATGCCCCGTGGCGGCTTGCGGTCGCCGAAGTGCGTACGTTACGATTGTCGGCTCACGTCGCCCTCAATATAAGTACCTCCGGATGCCTTCCGCATGCCTTGGATTGCCGAGCGAGCCGACCGAATAGGACCCGAGCGTTTGCAGCAGTTGATCGACCAGGCGGTGGCCGAGGCCCGCAGCCGCATTTGCGCGCGGCCGCGGCGCGTGCTGTTGCTGCCGCCGGACATTACGCGAGCCCACTCGGGCGCCGGCCAGATCACCGAGATGCTTTACAACCGGCTGTCGGGCGAGGCCGATGTCCACGTAATCCCCACGCTCGGTCAGCACGTGCCGCATACGCCGGACGAAAATCGCCGCATGTTCGGCGCGATTCCCAACGAGCGGATCCATGCTCACGATTGGCGCGACGGCTGCGTGACGATTGGCGAAATCTCGGGGCAAGATGTCGCCGTGGCGTCGGGCTCGATCGCCGATTGGCCGCTGCCGATTTCGCTCAACCGCTCGCTGATGACCGAGCCCTGGGACCTGATCATTAACGTCGGCCACGTTGTGCCGCACGAGGTGCTGGGCTTTGCCAACCACAACAAAAACTATTTCATCGGGCTGGGCGGCAAGGACCTGATCTGCGCCGCGCACATGATGGCCGCCAGTTGCGGCATCGAAAACAACCTGGGCAATCTAGTCACTCCCGTCCGCGCCTGCTTCAACCAGGCCGAAGACCGCTACTTGGGCAAGTTGCCCGACTTTTACATACAAGTCGTCATGGCCCGCGACGCACATAACGACCTGGTACACACGGGCGTGTACGTCGGCGACGACCTGGAGACCTATCTCTCCGCGGCCCGGCAGTCGCGCGAGCAGAACATCACGGTGTTTGATGAGCCGGTGAAGAAAATGGTCTGCGTCATGCAGGCCGACGAGTTCGTCAGCACCTGGGTCGCTAACAAGGCCGTGTATCGCACACGCATGGCTCTGGCCGACGAGGGCGAACTGCTGATCATTGCCCCGGGGCTGAAGCGCTTTGGCGAGCAGCCGGACGTCGATCGGCTGATCCGCAAATACGGTTACTGCGGCACGCCGCGCGTGCTGGAGCAATATCGCCGCCAGGCCGACATGCAGGACCTGGCCCACGCCACGGCCCACTTGATCCACGGTTCTTCCGAAGGCCGGTTCAAGATCACGTATGCTCCCGGCCATTTGAACCGCGAGGAGATCGAAGGCGTGAACTTCGGCTATGCCGATCTGCAAGCCACGCTCGCTCGCTATCAACCCGAGCGGCTGAAAGAGGGCTGGAACCGCACGGCCGACGGCGAAGATTTTTTCTTTATTCCCACGCCTTCGGCCGGACTGTGGGCCACACGCGACAAACTTTATAACCGCCCAACCGGCTTCGCGGACTAGATATGTTTTCAAACTCGATGCTCGGCGCATACATGGGAGGGCGAGGCTCCTGCCGAGCCTGGCGCCTGGCTCGGCGGGAGCCTCGCCCCACTGCTGTGAACAAGCTAGCGTTTTTACAAATCACTATGTGACGGACAGTTGCAGCGTCTGAACTTTGCGCCACCATCAACGAGCGATGGACTCAGCAAGCAGCATTTTCAAAAAGCACCGCTTTCTC
>DATATB010000148.1:0-106997 GCA_036268995.1 Pirellulales bacterium
TGAGCCGGACGACCACCTGGTGGAAATCGCCCGGCGGGCGGCCGCTGCGGTCGGCGCGCCGGTGGCTGGCGTAGACCTGCTGCCCGGCCGCGATGGGCGGATGTATACGATCGAAGTCAATGCGGTGCCGGGCTGGAAGGCGCTGGCGCGGGCGGCCGACGTGGACGTCGCCGCGCTGCTGCTGGATTATCTGGTCGAAGCAGTGAACGAAAGCAAGGCATCGGTGAGCAGAGCACAAGGAGCGCGTGTTTGTCGTTGAATTCAACAGTTCCGGCGACCGCGCCGCTGACCCAAGTCCGGCGCACCGTCAACGTTGCCGCGCGGCTGACGGCCATGGCCGGGCGCATGCCCGAAGCGGTGGCGGTGGTCGAGCCCGCCGCGCGTGGCAAGCGCCGCACGTACCGCACGGTCAGCTTTCGCGAGCTGGATCGCGACAGCGACGTGCTGGCCGGCGGCCTGCGCGAGCTGGGCATCGCCCCGGGCATGCGGATCGCGGTCCTGGTGCGGCCGGGAATTGATTTCATCGCCATTGTGTTTGCACTGTTCAAAGTCGGCGCCGTGGCGGTGTTGATCGATCCGGGCATGGGCCGGCGCCGGGCACTGGCCTGCCTCGCCGAGACCCAGCCGGAAGGATTTATCGCGATCCCCGTTGCGCAGGTCATCCGCCGGCTGTTCCGGTCGCGATTTCCGCTGGCGCGGTACAACGTCACGGTGAGCAAACGCTGGGCGCTGGGCGATGTCATGCTCAGCGCGTTGCGTAGCCGGCCGTGGCAGGGATCTGAACTGGCCGAGACCAACGCTGATACGCCGGCGGCCATCATCTTCACGACCGGCAGCACTGGGCCGGCCAAAGGCGTGCTCTATCGGCACGGCAACTTCGATCGACAAGTCGACGAGCTGCGCGATCAGTACGCGATCCGCCCCGGCGAAATCGATCTGGCCGCCTTTCCGCTGTTTGCGCTATTCAATTGCGCGCTGGGCGTGACGACCGTGATTCCCGACATGGACGCGTCGCATCCGGCGCGCGTCAATCCGCGGCGCATCGTCGAAGCCATCGACGATTGGCAGGTCACGCAGGCCTTTGGTTCGCCGGCCATTTGGGATCGCGTCGGCCGGTACTGCGCCGCCGAGCGCGTACGGCTGAACTCATTGCGGCGCGTGCTCTCGGCCGGTGCGCCGGTGCCGCCCGAAGTGCTGGCGCGCATGAAGGCCTGCCTGCCCGATCAAGGTCGGGTGTATACGCCCTACGGCGCGACCGAAGCCTTGCCCGTCGCCTCGATCGAAGCCGGGGAAGTGCTGGCCGAAACCCAATTCCGCTGGCGCACCGGCGGCGGCACCTGCGTGGGCCGGCGATTTCCGGGCATCGAGTGGAAGGTCATCCGGCCGGTTGATGGTCCGATCACCCAGCCCACGCAAATCGAGCCCCGCCAGCCGGGCGAGATCGGCGAGCTGATCGTCCGCGGTCCGGTCGTCACGCGCGAGTATGTCACCCGCGTCGAGAGCAATCGTCTGGGCAAAATTCTCGATGGCGAAACGTGCTGGCATCGCATGGGCGACGTCGGCTATCTCGACGAGCAGGAGCGCTTCTGGTTTTGCGGCCGCATGGCCCATCGAGTGCTCACGGCCGCCGGGCCGATGTACACCATCGCTTGCGAAGCGATTTTTAACCAGCACCCCGCCGTCGCCCGCAGCGCGCTGGTCGGCATCGGGCGCTCGGGTCAGCAGATGCCGGTCATCATTTGCCAGCCTCGGCCGGGCCAGATGCCTTACCGCCCAAGCCGCCGGCGGCAACTGATCGCCGAGTTGCGGGCACTGGCCGAGCAGCACGCCCATACGCGCGGCATCCAGCACTTTTTGTTTCATCGGAGTTTTCCGGTCGATATCCGTCACAACGCTAAGATCTTTCGCGAGAAGCTGGCCGTGTGGGCCGCCCACCGGCTGCCCGAACCGATCGACTGAAACTCTTGTCGGGCAGGCTGCTGGCCTATGCACGCGCTGGTCACCGGGGCGACCGGATTCCTCGGTCAATACATCGCCGAGCAACTGGCCGCGCGGGGAGATCGGGTCCGCGTACTTTGCCGGCAAGCCAGCCGCGAACTCGACACGCTGGGAGCAGAGACCGCGCTGGGCGATGTGCGCGACCGCCAGGCTGTGCTGAACGCCTGCCGCGGCGTCGATACGGTGTTTCACGTAGCTGGCGTGGCCGGCATTTGGGGGCCGTGGCGGCATTATTACGAGACCAATACGCTTGGCACGCAGCACGTTATCGAAGGTTGCCAAGCGCACGGTATCGGCCGGCTGATTTACACCAGCAGTCCCAGTGTGACGTTTGCCGGCGGCGACCAGCGCAATATCGACGAGCGGGCGCCGTATCCGCGTCATTGGCTGTGCCACTATCCACACAGCAAAGCGCTGGCCGAACAAGCGGTGCTGGCTGCCAGTGGGCGCGATGGCCTTGTTACGTGCGCCTTGCGGCCGCATTTGATCTGGGGCCCGCGCGACCGGCATCTGATTCCGCGCTTGCTCGATCGGGCGCGTCGCGGCCGGCTGGTGCGCGTCGGGCGGGGCGAAAATCTGATCGACATGGTGTACGTGGACAACGCCGCGGCCGCGCATCTGCTGGCGGCCGATTGCTTAGCGCCAGGCTCGGCCGTGGCCGGCAAGGCGTACTTCATCACGCAGGGCGAGCCAGTGAATTGCTGGAAATGGATCGATCAGTTGCTGGGCCTGGCCGGGCTGGAGCCGGTTCGGAGGGCGATTTCGTATCGCGCTGCCTGGCTGGCGGGCGCAACGCTCGAGACCGGCTTTCGTTTGCTCCGCCTGCCTGGCGAGCCGCCCATGACGCGCTTCTTGGCGGCCCAACTGGGGCGCGACCACTATTTCGACATCAGCCAGGCCCGGCGGGATTTCGGCTATCGGCCGCATGTCTCGACCGACGAGGGCATGCAGCGGTTGGCGGCTTCTCTGCACGCTGGCAGCGACGATCCGTCGCCGTCAGCGAGTCGCCCGCTGGCGCATTGAGTGCAGCGTGTCGCCCTTGGGCAGACGCAGTTCGATCATGATCGGAAAATGGTCCGAGCCGACGCGCTCGCCCACCTTGCGGGATAGCACCTGGATCTCGGGCGAGACCAGGCAATGGTCGATCGGAATGCCTAAGAGCATGAATTCCGTCGGCCACGAGGCCTGCACGCCGATGCCCTGCCGGCTGTCTTTCAAGCGGGCGTCGGTCAGCAGATCGGCAAATCGTGGCGACCAGCCGGTCGAATTCAGATCGCCGGCCAGCACTACCGGGTCGTGCTCGGCGCCGATCATCCGCGCCAGGTCCAGCAACTCCTGGTTGCGCAGGCCTGCTTGCCAGCGCGTCGCCGGCGACATGGTATGCGTGCAATAGACCACGTAGCGCTGGCCCTTGTCCTCGAACAGGGCTCGCAGCACCGGCGCGTGATGCGGGCCCATCGAAAGCTCGTCGATTGTCTTCCACGGCTTGCGGCTGTACAGCGCAATGCCAAACCGGCCGCCTTGCAGGATGGCACGCGAGTGGGGATACGTCGTTTGCAGCGGTGCCAGCGCGCCCAGCCAGGCGCGATCGACTTCCATCAGCGCGAACATGTCGGGCTCGTTTTGCCGCAGCAGCGAGATGAGAGGCCCGTAACTGTGGTTGCTCATCAGCACGTTGCACGAGACCAATCGCAAGCGCGGCCCGGTGGCCTCGCCGCCGGAAGCCGGCCAATAGATTGGCAGCACCACCGCCAGATTGGCTGCGGCCACGGCCGCCAGCGCCGCGGCCGGCCGATAACGCCGTAGGAGCACGTATGCCAGGCTGCAACCGGCCAGCAGCCAGAAGTACTGCACGCGAAAGTGACAGGCCAGCTCGCACGGCCACAGCCAGCGGCCGCCCAGCCAGCCGGCGATCGAAGCCGCCGCGACCGAAATTGCGACGACCTTTAACGCCAACTGCCCCAGACGAACCGGCGACCTCAAGACAGGGGCGTTGGCGTGATCCACATCCACCGGCAAACTCGGCTCGTACACAAGAGGTTCATCGCCCGCCGGCCGCATCGAGCGCGGCCGTGCTGCCGGCAGGCGGAGCCGGCCACGCATTATACAGCGACAGCGCGAGCAACGGATAAGCCGTGCCGCTGAAAGTGATGAAGTGAAATTTGTCCGTGTTGAGCGACCGCGTCCACCAGCGGCCGCTGGCGCGCTGGTGCGTCTTGAGCCAGTCCAGGCCGGCCTGTACGCGCTTATCGGTCTTGGGCAGCCCGCTTTCGGCGAGCACCACCAGCGCCAGACCGGTCATGTGGCCGTCGCTGGGAGGATCGGCAAACTCGGGCTCGGCTTCGAGCTTGGCCGCCCGATTGCCGCTGCCCCATTGCTCCGGCCGGGCAAAGTTGCGGATCGACCAGCCGCCGTCGGCTCGCTGATGCCTGAGCAGCATGTCGACGAGCTTGGCTTGCTGGGCTTTGTCCAGGATGCCCGGCAGCCGAGTGCTGGCCCACAACAGCACGACGCGGCCGTAGTCGTGCGGCGGCTCGGTGGTGGTGAGATATTTCTTCAAGCGTGCGACCGCAGCCCGCAGCGATTCGTCCTTCACGTTTTCGAGCCAGCCGGGCGCAGCGGCCAGTGCCATGGCAGCAACCGTGGCCGGCTGATACGAATCAGATTCGTAGGGCGGCCAACAGGCGGCGGCGCCCCACGTGCCGTCGTCACGCTGAATGGCGAGCATCAACTTCAGCGCCGCGTCGGTCTCGGGCGAAAGCCGGCCGGTCACGTGCCGGTCCCATTCAGCCAGGCCGGCTGCCAGGTAGATCACCTGCTCGGGCGCCGTGCCCTTCTTGAGCGATTCGGGCTTGGCGGCCTGCTTTTGCTTGAGCGTTTCGACGAAGAACTCGCGAACCTTGGCGTCGGGCGGACCCAAGCGTGCCGTCAGTGCCGGCCGCACGGTTAGATACACGCCGTTGGTATGGCAGGTGACGCATTTTTTCGAGCCCGACCAGGCCAGCGCGCCTTGATCCAGGTAGCCGACCGCTTTTTGCACCGACAGGGCCGGGGCCAGCGGTTCGTCGGCCGTGGCCGCATCGATCGTGATGGCTTCGAACTGATATTGCGGCTTCGACTCTGCCGCCGGTTCGGCGGCCCGCGCAGGGCTCCCAGGGTTCAGCGCGGCGCAAATGAGCACCATCAAGTACGTCTTCGCGGCGAGCGATCGGCACATGGCAGGAACTCCGGCGGGTGGGTGCAGGCGGATGGATTCGACCAGCGGCCGCGTCATCATAGCCTGCCGCGTCGGTCGTGCCCACTATCGGACACCTCGGTATTGGATCACCCCGATTGCTGCTGAGGCGGAATCGTAATTTCGTTGGCAGTTGGGCGATTAGATCTTTCCAACGAAGTTGTTGTAATCCTCGTGGGATCCAATCCAGTACCAGACATTGGTCGGGCCATCGACGACGTAGATGGCCCGATATCGATAAGTGACGGAAATCGCGCGACTGCCGTTTCGATGCCGCCCCTTCTTGGTGTCTGTCAACGCGTGAGCGTCGAGCAGCGGGTGGGCAGAGTTTTGGAGAAAGAGCCGGAAGGCATCGTCTGCGGCGCTCTGGATCTTTTGCGGCAGTTGCCTAAGCTGGCGTTTGTACGCGCCGGTGCGGACGTTAGCTTGCCCTGTGCTCAAGGCAATTCCCATTTCGATGTTGATCGAGCGCTTCGTCCCGCAACTCTACCAGCCGGTCATCCACGAAGAACTGTTCGTCGGGCGTCAGGATTCCCTGGCATTCGCGGACGCAACTGCGGAAATCATAGGCGTGCTTCACGTCGAACCCGGCTCCCTCGAAGTACGCGAGATGCTGCAAAATGGCATCGCAGGGCTGCAGCCACAAACGAAAAGCGGCAAGAATTTCGTCCCGGGCCGCTTCCTCAAATTGGATGCGGCCAGCGCAGATCGCGGCTCGCCAATTCTCGTCCGTATTGACAATCAGCCCGAAAACCTGAACTCCCCGCGCTAGAATGTCCTCGAATTTATAACACCCCAGTGCCTCCTGGTGATCCGCCTTCCACTGCTGGGAAACGTCGATGTACAGTCTCAGTTCGCGGTCCAGGAGCTGATCTGGCATGGCGTACTTCAATCGTGGCTTAGGGTGCGCCTTAGTGGAATATGATTAATAATAGCCTTGCCATGACCAGCGTCAATGTTTGCATTTTGAGCTATCTTTAATGACCGCAATGTGTTGCGGCAGCGCGAATAGCGATGGTCCGGCATCGTTGAACGAGCCGTATGGGCCGGCCACACCGCTGCGTGCGAAATAGAAATAATTGTCGTCACTACCGGTCGGATTTCTCAGCCAAGCCGCGGAGGGCATTAGCCGGCCGGAGGTGGTGGCGGCTCGGGCGACTCGGGCGGCCCGGTCCGCTTGCGCAGATGCTGCTGAAACGAGGTGTTGAGCGTCTCTGCCAAACCGGGGACCTGCTGGGCACTGAGAAACACACGGGCCGACACGCACGAACGCGGATAGAAGTTGGCAATGAAATCGAACCAGAACTCCGAGGGCGTGTGCCCAATCATCACCGCGTTGGCATACACGCCGCTGAGCATCTCGTCGGGCAACTTGAGCTGCTCGTACAAGTCGGCAATCGTCGTCTTTTGCCCTTCGGGATTCTTGGGCACCGGCATGGCCGCCGGCTTGCCGAAGCGGCCTTCGTAAAGGGTGATGTTCTCGCGGAGCGCAGCCAGGAACTGCGCGAGCACCTGGTGCGGCATCACCACCCGAGAGGCGACCACGTGCGGCGCGCCCAGCCGCAGCACAAAATCGAGCACGAACTCGTTGGGGCCGTCGAAAACGATGACCCCCGTGCTGAACACCCCCCGGCTGACGCCAGGCGGAACCCGGGCACTGACCGGAACATGCTGAATCTGCTCGTTCAACGACCCCGGCGGCGGCGACCCTGAGTCTTGGCCAGGATGGCTGGTCCCGTCGTCGCGCGGGCCGTCATGGTCGGGATTTTTGTCGGGTTGCTCGGGTGTCATGCAGCGTTCGCCGGTCCTGGTGTCAGCAATATCATCCGGCACGCCACCGAAGCCGTCAAGCAGCGCCGCTTTACTCGACCGGCTCTTCCCAAACCGAGCGATAGGCGCCACGGGCTTCGATATATTCCAACCAGCGGGCGTAAAATGGATGCGACGCCAGCGTGGCACTGTCGCCAATCACGATCAGCTTGCGACGCGCGCGGGTCAGCGCCACGTTCATCCGCCGCACGTCGGCCAAAAATCCGACTTCGCCTGCTGAATTGGAGCGCACCAGGGAAATGACAATCACTTCCTTTTCGCGCCCCTGGAACCCGTCGACCGTGTCGATTTCCAAGCCTTCGGCAGTGATCATCTCGCGCAGTAGCCGGGCCTGGGCCGCGTAGGGCGTAATCACGGCGATGTCCGCCGGCTGCACGCCCAAAGCCAGCAGCCGCTCGATGCGCTTCTGCACCAGGCGTGCTTCGAGCGGGTTGCGGCGGCTCTCGCCATCCGGTTCCATCTGCTCGTCGTAGCCGGCGCCGGCCGTATCGACGAACTCCAGCGGAGCCTCGACTGCGGCCTCCTCGAGCATGCCGGGCAAGTCGGCCAGCAGCCGCCCACGGGCCGTTTCGTCGGCCACGAGCTGGCCGCCGTAGAATTCGGCCGACGAAAAGCCCATGATCGCCTCGTGCATGCGGTATTGCACGGTCAACAGCCGCGTGGACGGGTCGCCGAGCATGTCGGCCAAGCGCTCGAACAGGCTAACGCCAAAGCCTTCGGCCGCAGCCTCGGACGAAAGGATCGTGGGCGGCAGTTGCTGATGATCGCCGGCCAGCACCAGCCGGCCCGCCCAGGCCAGCGGAATCCACGAACCGGGCTCCGTGCTCTGGCAGGCCTCGTCGATCACGACCAGGTCGAATCGCCGCTGGCCGACCAGGTCGCGATCCAGGCCAGTGGTCGTGGCGCACACCACGGCCGCGCGGTCCAGCACGTGCTCGGCTGCCTGGGCTTCCAGCCGCCGGGCATCCGCCAGCAGTTGACGCGCGTCTTGTCGCATCTGCCCGCGAGCGCCCGGCTCGGGCTTGGCCCGCGTGTAGCGCGACGCCTTGCGAAACAGCGCCATGGCATCTTTCGCCAGGCGATGGGCCAGCCGCACGTCGGGATGCTCGTCCACCTGGTGATCGAGCGTGTGCTCACGTAGCGACTCGAGCACGCGGGCCGGATGCCCCAGCCGCACGGCATGCTCGCCGGCCGCCACCAGCCGCTCCAGGATATTGTCGACCGCCAGGTTGCTGGGGGCGCAGGCCAACACCTTTTCGCCGCGGGCAATAGCCTGGCGAATGATCTCGACCACGACCGTCGTTTTACCGGTGCCCGGCGGCCCGTGGACGAGCATCACGTCTTCGGCCGACATGGCCAGAGCCACGGCCGCCTGCTGATCAGCATTCAAGGGCGTCAGAAACTCGAACTTCGGCGGCGTTTTGAACCGCGGCGCGCGCTCGCCCAGCAGCACTTGTCGCAACTCGGCCAACCGATCGCCACCCGCCTGGCGCGCGCGGGCCAGGCCGGTGCGCTGCCGCTCGGTGGCCACGGCGTCATCAGCGAGGTCCAGCCGCCAGGCCTCGACGTCGTCATCCTCCGGTTGCTGGTTAACCACGACGCGAATGGCGCGCGGAGTGCGCTGGGCCACCACGCCGCGCAGGTGCTCATCGCCGGTCGATCGCATGGCCGAGAGCAGCACGGGAGTACCGGGCCCCAGGCGCGTCCAGGGGATCGGCAGTTGCCGATTCCGTTTGACCAGGGTCAATAAAAACCGGCCGCCAAGGCTCGTATCCTCGTCGTCGATGATCAGCTCGACCAGGCTGTTCCCCAGGCGTTCGGCGTCGGCATCCGACATCCGGCGACCCAAGCCGAGCGTGCGCTCGGCTGCGGCCTTGGCCTCGACATCCAAGAGCCGGGCCAAACGCTGAAAATGGTCCTCGCCGCCCCTTCCCACGGCATCGGGCATTTCGGCCCAAGCCCGGATGCGGCGCTCGCCGAAAGTGGTCCCATCTAGTTGGCGGGCCAAGCGCTCCAGCCGCCCGTCGGGCACTTGCACGGCCGCCCGCTTGCCTTGCAGATCGATCCGTCCGATCTTCGAACGCTCGATATGGCCCGAGTCGGCTAGCCATTTCAGCACTTCCGATTTGCTGGCTCGCGGCGGCAGCGGTTCCAGATATAAAATGCCCATCAACATAGTCCGTGGTCAGTTGTCCGTGGTCCGTGGTCATTGGTCAGTTGACTTCGGCGAGCTCAGTCGAGTCGCAACGGACAACTGACCACGGACAATGGACTCTTTTGGGGTACTATACATGGAAATCGCTGGACGTACGTTCCTGATCACGGGCGGCGCTTCGGGATTGGGCGCCGCGTGCGCTCGCCGGCTCGTGGGGCGAGGGGCACAGGTGGTGATCGCCGATTTGAACTTGGCGGCTGGAGTGCCATTGGCCGACGAGCTGGGCCCGCTGGCCCGATTTGTCCGCGTGGACGTGACGCAAGCCGCCGATGTCGAGCAGGCGCTGGCAGCCGCGCCCGGCCCTTTGCGCGGCGTGGTGCAGTGCGCCGGCGTGATTGCCGCTGGGCGAATTGTCGGCCGTTCGGGGCCGCACGACCTGGAGCTGTTCAGCCGCGTCGTGCAAGTCAACCTGGTGGGCACGTTCAACGTGCTGCGGCTAGCGGCCGCTGCCATGTCGTCCTCGCCGCCTGAAACCGAAGACGAGCGCGGCGTGATTGTGAACACGGCATCGATCGCGGCGTTCGAAGGCCAGATTGGCCAGGCGGCCTACGCGGCCAGCAAGGGGGGTGTCGCCGCGCTCACGCTGCCGGCCGCGCGCGAGCTGGCCCGCTTTGGCATCCGCGTCGTGGCGATCGCCCCGGGCGTCTTCGAAACGCCCATGATGCAGCAGGTCACTGCCGAAGCACGGGAATCGCTCGTCAAGCAGATCCCCTTTCCGCCTCGCTTCGGGCATCCCGACGAATACGCCGCGCTGGTCGAGCAAGTGATCGAAAACCGCCTGCTCAACGGCACGGTCATCCGGCTCGATGGGGCCGCGAGGATGGAAGCGAAGTAGCGAAGTAGGGAAGTCGGACGCCGGTCGGCGCCACAGGTCAGGTGGTCGTGGCGACTGGCGTTCGGGCGGAGAGTGCCGCGCGCAGTTCAGTCGCGACCTCGTCGGCGTGCTCCAGTGGCATGCGGGGATAGAACGGCAAAGAGATCAGGCTATCTCCCCAGCCCTCGGCGATTGGGAAATCGCCCGGCCGGTAGCCGTACGTTTCGCGGAACCACGTAAGGAGGTGAATTGCACGATAGTTCACCACGACTCCGATACCGTTTTGTTGCAAGCAACCGAGCACCGCGTCGCGCAGTCCGTCGGGCACGCGAATCACAAAGAGGTGCCGGGCGTGCCGCGTGCCGGCTGGTGTCTGCGGCCAGGAGAGGTGCGGCAGTCCGGCCAGCAGCCGCTCGTAGTGCTCGGCCAACAGTGTGCGCCGCTCCCAATTGGCTTCCAGCCGATCGAGTTGCGGCAACAGGATCGCCGCCTCGATATTCGACATATTGTATTTCCAGCCGAAAACCGTCATGTCCCAATGTTGGTAGCCCTCGCGGAGCCGATCGGCCGCACCGCGACTCATGCCGTGCGACCGTAGGAGTCGCAGTTTTTCGGCGCGTGCCGCGTCGTTGGTAACAACCGCCCCGCCTTCGCCACACGTCAGGTTCTTCGTCGCATAAAACGAGAAGCAAGCCGTGTCGCCCAACTGGCCTGGCTGGACGCCATCGCGGCGGCCTTCGATGCAATGCGCCGCGTCTTCGATGAGATATAGCCCGTGGCGGTCTGCAATTGCACGCAGGGCCCGCATGTCGCACATCTGTCCGTACAAATGCACCGGCACGATGGCCCGCGTGCGCGGGGTGATGGCTTCGGAGACCCGTTGCGGATCCAGCAGGCCCGTGTCCGGTTCGACGTCGACAAATACCGGGCGGGCCCCGGCCTCGACGATGGCCGTGGCCGTGGCGATGAAGGTCAACGGCGTGGTGATGACCTCGTCGCCGGGTCCGATTCCCAGCGCCACGAGCGACAGGTGCAGGGCTCCGGTGCAACTGGTGACACCCAGCGCATGCCGGCAACCTAAGTACTCGGCAAAGCGCGATTCGACGCGCCGTACCGTCTCGCCGGTCGTTAGCAGCGGACCCTGGAAGACCTCGGCGATCGAGTCGAGTTCCGGCTGGCCCAGGTCGTGCAGGAAAAAGGGGATTCTGGTCATTTAGTGCATCTCGCGCTGGCCGCTCCGCGTGACGATGGGAATCTCGCGCATCCACATCTGCTTGCGCCACCAATCACGGCAATCGTCGTACCAGGCGATCGTGCGGTCCAACCCTTCGTCGAATGGCACGCTGGGCTCCCAGCCCAGCATGCGCTGGATCTTGGAGCAATCGGCCGTATGCCGGAAGACTTGTCCGGGCCGGTCGCCGACATAAGAGATGATGTTTTCGGACTTGCCCATCTTTTTGCAAATGATGCGGGCGATGTCGAGGATGGAATGGTGCTGACTCGAGCCTAAGTTGAAAACCTGGCCGGCGACTTTATCCAATTCGGCATGCGCCAGCAGGTCGATCGCCGCACAGGTGTCCTTGACGAACAGGAAGTCGCGCGCGGCGGACCCGTCGCCGTGGACGCGCAATTGCTCGTCGAGCAGGCAACTCGTGACAAACCGTGGGATCAACTTCTCGAGGTGTTGACGCGGACCGTAATTGTTGAACGGCCGGACGATAATCGCGGGAATTCCATAGGTGGCCCAGTAGGAATAGACCAGCCGATCGGCGCCGGCCTTGGCGCCGGCATAGGGGCTCAGCGGCAGCAGCGGGTGCTCTTCGTTCATTTTCTCGGCCAGCGCGGTGCCGTAGACCTCGGAGGTCGAAACATGCACGAAGCGCTCGACGTTGTCGCGATGCCGGAGGACCGAGTTGGCAATGACCTGGGTGCCCAGCACGTCGGTTTCGAAGAAGTGATGGTTGTCGTAGATCGATCGCGTGACGTGGGTTTCGGCCGCGAAGTGGCAGACGATGTCGGATCGCGCGACGAGGGAATCGACCAACGACGCGTTGCGGATGTCGCCATACCAGAACTCGACCCGCTCGTCCTGCGACTTGCTGTTGGATTTTGGCAGGTTGTCGACGCTGCCGGCGTAGGTCAACAAATCCAGGACGAGAATCTTCGCGTCCGGATATTTGCGATAAACGCTGTGGACGAAGTTGCTGCCGATGAAACCGGCTCCGCCAGTGACAAGAAAAGTTTTCATTGCGTCAGGATCTCCAAACTGTCAGGTCCGCAATTAAAGAGCAAATCGATCACGGAGAGATAAGGTTGAAAGGGGCCGTGAAGTTGTGGGTATTCTGGGTGTCGATAGTCCTGGTACTGAATCGTCACACCGGCGGCGACGAAGGTGTTGTCGTCGATATAGTCGCGCCCCGCAGCTCCCTCGTAGAAGCGTGCGGCACCCAGCGTACGGCAGATGCCGATCAGGCGGTCGACGCTGGCGCCGGGCACCGCCAGGTCGGACGAAAAGCGGATGTCCCGCTCCAGGCCCAGGGCATCGCACAGCGCCAACAGAAAGGCGTGATTGAGTTCCAGAAGAAGCGTCCATTCGCGGGCGTATAGCTCTTCGAACACGCCGATATAGCGGTCGAAGAAGGGCGCCTTGGCGTATTGCTGGCGGATCGACGACAGGTGCTTGCGGCGCCAATCCTGCTCATTGGCGATGCGCACGTCGCGCACCAATGGCTTGTTCTTCCCGTGCGTGGCGACCGGCACTGAAAGCCACTGCATACCCTGCGCTGTTTTGATCCGATTCCGATTTCGCCAGGAGTGCTTGTCGTACTGCACGTCGTCGTAGACGACGAAGACGTCGCACCGCTGGATTTGCGCGAAGTATCCCAACCATGGCAAATAGCTGGGTTGCAAAATGACTGCCGTGCGCGGTTTGATGGCAGCGTGCTCGACGATTGTGGGCGAATAACTCATGGCTCTCGGCTTCCTTTCCGAGTGTCGTGGCTTCAGCGCGGCGTGCCTAAGCGGCCTTCCGCAGCGGAGAATCGAGTGCCGGGGTTGCCTGCGGCGCCTGATTGCCGAGTGGTCGGGCCAACAGCGACTCGGACCAATGGCTCACTTGCCCACGGCCAAAATCATCGCGCCGTCCCAGCACGATCCAACGGGTCCACCAGTAAAGGATGTCGCGCACGGCGGCCCAAATCGCGGCTGGCCGCGTTCCTTTGGCGACGCCGCGCTGCCGCTTCAAAAACTTGACCGGCACCTCTTGGAACCGGGCCTCTTTCCACCAGACCTTAAGCAGGCATTCGGGGTTCGTGAAGGCGCTTTCCGCCTCGAGCGCGACCGATTGAATCAGCTTCCGCGGATAGACCGTGACGTTTTGATAGTCAGCCAGCGGCAGCCGGAAAAGGCCGCGCACCAGCAGGTAATTGACAACCGAGATCAAGCCCTTGAGTGCGTTGTCCGATCGCCGCCACAGGCCGCGCCACGATACGGTGTCGAAGCGGACGCCCTGCAAGACATCGTGGCTCTCCAGCAAGTGCAGGGACTGCCCGAGCAGTTCGATGTCGTACGACCAATCGACCATCTGCCAGAACACGTAGTCTTTGGTCGCCAGGCTGATGGCGCGCTTGGTGTTATAGCCCGACCCGCGGTTGCGCTGATTCCGATAGATTTTCAGCCAGGGGCGCGTGCGGGCGCGGTCAGCCGCAATTTCGGAGGTGCGGTCGGTGCTGCCGTCGTCGATCAAGACCAGCTCGAAATCATCGGTCAGTGCCTTCAGATAGGTCCCCGCTCGGTCGATAAACTCGGCAATGTTCATTTCCTCGTTCAACGCCCAACTGAGCATGCTCAGGCTGTACGGGCACTTGAGGGTCTGAAACGGCAAGGTGCTATCTGACTCCACGGTCGACATGCTCCGAGTAGGTGCAGCAGAGATCATCAGCGATAAGCCGCCTCGAGCGGCGCGCCAGGTATCAACGAATCGTTCATATACAGCGAATACCACTCTTGAAAGGCGACGAGCGACAAGATCTTATTGGCGTGCCCAGTCCGACCGGCATAAAACTCTTGCAGTAGTTGCGCCACCGCTTCCGGCGCCAGTAGCCCATGCTCGGCCAGCCGGTCGGGGGCGAGAGTTTCCAACACGTAAGGCCGGAGGTTATTCAATAACCAGCCGTTGATCGGCAGGACGAAACCTTCTTTCGGCCGAAAGATCATTTCGTCCGGCAGGTAGCGCCGGGCGGCTTGCTTGAGCAGGTATTTCGTCTCACCACCGCGAATTTTCCAGCGGGCAGGCAAGCCGGCGGCAAACTCGACGAAGTCCGTGTCGAGGAATGCCGAGCGGACTTCCAGCGAGTGGGCCATCGACAGCCGATCGACGAACGTCAGCACCTGGTCCGGAAAGATGGTGCGGAACTCAACGTCCAAGATGCGGTTCAGCGCATCGGCGCCATTGAGCCCCGCAAAGGCCTGGCGCAGGTGACTGGTCGTGTCGAAGTCACGCATCTCCGGCAGCAGGTCTGGGTGGTAGAGCGCGCGTTTTTCCTCGTCGCTGAAGACGAACAGTTTGCTGCGCCACAGCCAATCGTGCGGCGCCGCGAAACGCTTCAATTCGTCGAGCCGATCCTCAAACGGCCGCACCAGGTCGAGCTCGCCGGTGCGAAGAAACTCGTCGTAGTTGGCCAGCGGCTGGGCCAGCCGATGCGAAAGGTAGCTGCCGAACAGCTCGTCCGCTCCGTCGCCCGCCAAAGCCACCTTGACGTGCCGGCCGATCAGCTCGGCCAGAAAATAGGTCGAAACCACGCCCGAAAACGGTTCGTCGAACGCCGTCAGAATGCGGCGGAAGGCCTGCGGAAAGTCGGCAAACTCGATCGGCTGTTCATGATGCTCGGTGCCATAGCGGTTGGCCGTCCAGCGGGCCCAGCGCGTGTCTTGCTCTTTTCCTTCGGTGCCTGAGTTTTTGGCATAGGTCAGCGTGAAGGTCTTGATGCGGCCCGGTGACATCTCGGCGGCGAGTGCCGTGGAGAGCGCGGAGTCGACCCCGCCGCTCAGAAAAAAGCCGATCGGCACGTCGGCCATCAGGCGTCGTTTGACGCCGCGCTTGAGCAGTTCGAGCAGTTCGTCGACGAGATCTTCTTCCGAGCGATCGTCGGCTTGCTCGGTCGCTTGGAAGCGGACGTTCCAGTACCGCTCGACGCGGAGCGGCTGGCCGGGCCGAAAAATCAAACGATGCGCCGGCGGCAGGATCGAGACGCCGCGGAAGATCGACAGCGGATGGGGAACGTGTTTGTAGCTCAGAAAATGATGCAATGCTTCGAGGTTCAGCCGCCGCTCGAAGCCGGGCACGCAGAGCAGAGCTTTCAGCTCCGACGCGTAATACAGCGCATCGCCGCGCTCGAAATAGTAGAGCGGCTTCTTGCCCATCCGATCGCGCGCCAGCAATCCGACCTGGCGTCGCTCATCCCACAACGAGACGGCGAACATCCCGTCGATATGTTCGACCAGGTTGTGGCCGTAATCTTCGTACAAGTGCGGCAGACACTCGGTGTCGCAATGCGTGCGGAGCTGATGACCCCCAGCGGTCAACCGGGCACGCAAGTCGGGATAGTTGTAAATCTCGCCGTTTTGCGCTGCCAGCACGTCGCCCGATTCGTTCGTCATCGGCTGGCGCCCGCCGACCAGGTCGACGATGGCCAGGCGCGTGGCGCCGAGCGTATAGTGGTCGCCCGCCAGCAGGTGGCGGTCGTCGGGTCCGCGATGCGCAAGCGCGTCGAGCATCCGCCCGGCGGTGGACTCGTCGCGGATGCCAAACACTCCACAGATGCCGCACATGCTCAAGTCCCCAAGGCCACGTAGCTGCCGGGGCGAACGCCCTCGTGTACCGGAGACGCCGCGTGTGCCTGGCGAACGGACGGTTCGCCGCTCAAATGGATTTCGGTGATCGATCCGTCCGGCCCGACGTGATATTCGGCCGCCGGGACCAGTTGGAAGCCGCGTGCGGTCTTGCACACTTGGAGGTACTCGAAGACCAGCAGCCATCCCGCCGGGCAGGCGATCGTCCGCGCATAACGCAGCAAGCGCTCGCGGAACAAGCCCGAGTTGCTGGGGTAGTATTTGAGCGTGGTGAACAGGGTCGTCAGCGTGATGCATTCGCCGACGTGGCTGAATCGCCCGCCCCAGCGCGAATAGTCCGACACGAGCTGGCGGCCGTGGCCGCCGCGCGCGTCGCCCGGCTGCCGGTGCACCATGATGCAGAAGTTGGTGTGATCGGCCGAAAATACGCGCCAGATGATGATCCCGAAAAAATTGGTATAGCGTTCCAGGCAACGTTGCATGGGACCGGGCAGGCTCTTGCGGCCGTAAAAGTTGTAGAACAGGCCGGCATGCGCCAGAGGCAGCAACAGCAAGTATGCCCACAGTCCGGCCGCCAACGGCAGACAGCTTGACGTCGTCGGCATGGCTGACGGCACGAGCCAGGCTGGCACGATCGATGCCAAAAGCTGACCGGCAAATGTGTTCGGGGCGAAGAACAGCAGGCTGCTGACGATCACGACGTGGCAGAGCGTGCCCAGGCGGATTTGCGTGGCAATAAACACGAAGCTGCCGATGATGATCACCGCTCCCCAAGCGCGCGTGGCCGGCACGAGCATCAGCGCGGCCGCCACGATTTCGAGCGACCAGGCCAGGTGGTTGAGCGTCTTGAAGATCCAGTGGTCCGGGGGCACGCGCGCAAACGCCCGGTGCCAGTAGCCCCATTGAGGATTGACCATCCCCAGCTCCATCCCATGGTTGCGGGGATAGCCGGCGGTGAACTTGTAAATTCCCGCGGAGAGCATGATGCAGGCAAAGTCGACTTGGAGCACGAGCAGGGCAGTGCCTTGCAACGCCGGCGCGAAATGCGTGCAGAACTCGAGCAGGAAGACGCCCGCCCCCAGCCAGTAGGTCATGAAGCCCGGCGCGCCCAAACCGCGCGACACGCCCTTCCAGCGCATCTGAACGAAGTAGTAGCGGCAGAAGAGCAAGTTCGCCAGCGCGGCGCCCACCGTCCACCAGCCGGCAATCAGCGCCGTCGCGGCGGCGAACCAGGCGACCATCACCAGGGGATAAGCCAGCGGGTTTTGCAGGCTATCGACCGACCACGACGATTGGCCGTATCCACCCCAGCGCTCGCTGAGGAAGAAGCGGCGCCCATGACGACAAAGATCCGCCAACATGACCAGCAGCAGCAGCCCGTAACCGGTTCGCACCAGCGCCTGCAGTTGAGGGCTCAGCTCCGGAAATGGAAAGGCATGGGCAAGCATTGGATCAACTCGTTAGGGCCGGTTGGCGTAAACGGCCCAGAGCAAACACGTCGCAGCGACGATCGCCGGTCCAGCGGTCCTCTTTGAGAATTCCTTCGGCGCAAAAACCTGCTTTTTCGAACGCCCGCCGTGCGCGGGGATTGATGTCCAGGACGAAGGCATAGAGGCGGTGCAAGTCGAGCGTGGCGAAGGCCAGGTCCGTGACCAGTTCGATGGCCCGCGAGCCCAGCCCACGCCCTTGGTTCGCGGCTTCGCCGATCACGATCCGGACCTCGGCTTTTCGATGGCGTGGATCGATTTGCCACAGCCAGACATTGCCGATATGCCGTCCCGCATCGGTCTCGACAGCGAAGTAATGCCGGTCGGTCGCCTGCTGCAAGGCGTCGAACCACTCGGCGTGCTCCGCCTCGGTGACGGTGTGCTGGCGATTCAGCAAGCGCATCAGCTCGGGGTCGTTGGCCCATGCCCGGGTCCGCGTCAGATGCTTGCGCTCGAGCGGCGAGAGCGTCAGCCCGGCCGCCGTCGATCGCGTTGCTTCGGCATCCGCTTTCATCGACCTCACCCGGCTAGTTTGATCTGCGGCTGATACACCTCGACTTCGACGCCCAGGTCGCGTTTCATCACGTGTTTGAGCTGATCGCCTGATTTTTGCAGGACATTCAGCCAGCCGTACTTCCAATCGCGGACGCCGGCCAGCCAGGCCGAGCACCCGTGGCAGGGCCAGCATTCACCCCCGCGGCCCTCGAGATGCATCTGCCGATACCAATTGAACGCCTCGCCGCGCCAGATGTCGCGGATCGACGCCTCGTTGGCGTTGGGAAACTGCGACGAGGTGCGGAACGAGATATCCTGCCCGCACAGCGCAATGCGCCCCAGCGTGTCGACGTTGAGCCGCTCGAAGGGCCACACGCAGGGGTCCTTGCGCTCCTGCGGCTGACTGGCGTACAAATGCTTGTCGAGAGCCTTGCCCAGCGAAATCGAAGTATTGTCGTCCCAACTGAGAAACTTGCGGGTAATCACGTCGTCGACGCCGACCTCGTCGAGCCAAAAGGCGATCGCCTCGTCGAGTTTTCCTTCGATCGCTTGCTGCCGGATGATCGAGACCACGACGCGCGTGCCGCGTTGCTGCTGTTTACGCAGCTCGAGCGCCGCCCGGACATTACCGACCATCCGCTCCCACCAGGCCTGTGCATCCTTCGGTGGTCCGCCTCGCGGTGGTCGCACCACGGCGTAAGTGGCCGGATCGCCGGCATCCATGGAAAACTCGATCAAGTCGATGCCGGCGGCGATGATCCGCTGGAGCTTGCGGCGCAAGGGGGCCGTTGGGCCAAACATGCTGCCATTGGTATTCAGCCAGACACGCGCGCCCTGCTGTTTGGCAAATTCGATCATCTCGACCATGTGCTGATGCAGCATGGGCTCGCCACCACCGGTGCATCGCAGCCAGGCGTGATAGGGGCCGGCCTCGCGCGCGATCTTGTTCCACAGCTCGACTGGAAACAGCTCGCCGTCCCGCTCCCGATAAAAGCGGCGAATCTCCGAATTGCCGTCGGTGTACGGGCAATTCGGGCAGCCGAAGTTGCAGGGATAGATCATCGATAAGACGATCATCAACGGGAACTCTTCCGCTCCCGGCCGCAAGTCTTCGACTATGGTGGGCGATACGTGCATGCAGATTCCCGGTCTTCCTTCGAGCCGCCGGCTCGGCAGGGCGCAGCGTCGGCAGCTTGCCGGCGCGGCCGTCGACAGCATTTACAGGGTGAGGGTCGCACTCTACTGCAATCTGCGGATGCAGATCAACACCAGCTTGACGATGAAAGCACGACGGTTCCGATATGGACAAGCCAGCTAGCGCTCCGTTACCGTTTTCGCCAGGCCCGAACTGCCAGAATTGCCCCGGCCGAAGGGTCTTTCGCGTTTTGAACATCAAGAACTGTTGCCCGTCCGCAGGCTGCGTGCCGGCTCAGTCCGCGATCGGCCGGTAGCTTTTGCGCGGCAAAACCGACCATTGTCCTACGGCGTAGACCGGCAAATGTCGGTGTGTCTCACTTCCGCGAGAAACAATGCGAGTGGCTCCAATGCAGCAGGCGCAAGGGAATCGTTGTTGGAGACTGAGGCCGCGAGCCGTTCTGGCAGGCGCGCTGCTCACAGTCGCACTCGCTCCGATGACCCGGTTCGCGGATCCGAATACGACATGGGGCGCAGCCCTTGCTGTCATTGCCCCGTGTCTGGCGACGGCTGTAGCACCGGGCTTGGGGATTCTATCTGCCGTAGGCGGATGGGGTCGCCGGCGTCTAACGACGGTATTGGCCCTGAGTATCGCCCTGAGCCTGCCGGTTGCGCAAGCAGCGACTGTGGCTTCGCTGGCACTCCACTTGCCCTTGGTTTGGCTGACGTTTTGCGTGTGGGGAACCACACTGGTCCTGCTCAGTTGGAGACTTATTCGTGGCACGCCGCAGGGCTCGATGCTGCTGACTCCAGAGGATCTGTTGGTGCTGGCAGGCCTGCTCGTTTTGTCGCTTTTGCTCTACGTAAAAGGGACTCCGTTCTTTGCAGACGAATTTCAAATCCATGTGGCCGTCATCCGCCGCTTTATCACTTCTGTTGCGCCGATGAGCGGCAATTTGTTTCCGATCGTCGACGTTCCGTACACCCATCCTTTTCCAAGCATTCACGGCCTGATGGGCATGATTAGCTGCCTTGGATGTAGTGACCCACTCTTCGTATTTCATAAGCTGCGGTTTTTTTGGGGACCGTCGTCACTCCTCTTATTGTTCGTCTTCGCGGAGCGCTTTTTCGGCTCGCGCCACTTTGCGCTCGCTTCCTTCATCGGCGCGTTCTTGCTCACCGTGGCCGGCGTGTTCGCGGACTATCACCGTCTGTTTTGGGCGCAATTGGCAACCTATAGTCATCCATCGGACATTGCCATGAATCTGCATTTGCCGGCGCTGCTGACTGTTTTTCTTTACTTCCTCGATGCCCAAACCCGGCGGAGCCGGCGATTTTTTGCGGCAGCGGTGACCGCGCTGCTAATCGCCCTGACGATGACGCACATCCGCGAGGCAGTGCAATTCGTGGTCTACTCCGGCGCCTTTACAGCGATGCTTGTCGTGTTGCGATACCGCTCGAGTCCTTGGCGGCGAAGTGCGGCCGTGGTCCTGCTAGGCGCCGCCGTATGCAAATTGTACACGCTGCTGCATAGTGCGATGGTGCCCGACGTGTCGAACTACCACGAGCAAGTCAGAGCGGAACTGCGTGAGCTGCTGGCGAAATCCGACTTGTGGGCTCTTATCGCCGAGCCCCTCTATCCGGACTGGGCCAAGTCCCTATTTGCCGGAATCTTTCCACTGATCTTGTTGGGCGCCCCTCTGGTGATCAATGTGTTCCGCAGGCGCTACCAGGTGTGGCTGGCCGGGGCGAGCTTACTCGCATTTTTGCTGCTGATTCGCTTCCCCTTGTTTTCGATCCCATATACCTATTTCACGTTCTGGGAGATTCTGTCGACTTCGGTGCGCAACGTGACATTCTTTCTGTATCTCCTGGCCGGCCCTGCCCTATATCTGCTCGCCATCACGATTGCTCGCATCCCTAATCGCCTGGCATCGGCCTCGATCGCCACGCTTGCAACGGTGTTACTGATCGCTGTTGGTCGCAACGAAACCACCGAATTGGTGTTACACTCCTGGCTCAGGCATGCCTTCTACGCAAGTGTCATTGGGCTACTGCTGGCGGTGATCGCTCGAACATTTTTCGACCGCAAGGCCCTTAAGCGTCCTGCCGGTCCAGGGCTTTGGGCGGCGGCTCTGGGACTCTTAATGCTAGTTGGGTTTTCCTACGGCGTGGCGAACATGGCCGCATCGCCACTGAGCGTGCGCTCAATCACGACCGTTTCACCAGTGCCCGAACTACCTATTTATCGCACGCCCGCCGAGCTGTTAACTAAAAGTCCTACTTGGCGAGTGGCGAACTGCAATCTGAGCAACTTCAATCCTCAACTGAGGCAGTACAGCGTTGAGTGCCCACTCGCGTCGTCAAGTCCGCCGCCGCCGGCCCTTATCCAGTGGGCGCGGTTCCACCTGCCGGATGATGCCCGACTCGCTGTAAATACCTATGCGTTCTACTCCCCATCCACGTATCTGCCTCAAGCTGTCGTGGCGTTGCCTTTGGTGCAGACAAGCAATTTCTACTACCTCTCGCAGCTCATGCCAGGTTATTTGAAGTGGTTCCACCGGGCGGCAGAACGCTATCGCGCACAACCGTTCTTCAATACGGTTGAGACGCGGACCGATCGGTTGCAATTCTTGCGCGACCTTCGCGTAACGCATGTTTTAGTTGATCCAATGTATTACGATCAGCTCAAGCCGATTCTCGATGCAGAGCCCAAGGTGCTCGAAAGTATCTACGACGGTCAGCAGTGGGCCGTCTACAACGTTCGACAATAAACTTGATATTGCCAGGCTGATAGCACCCGTGCTACCGTGCGATTCCGCGATCAGGTGTGGTCGCCCGCATTCTTCTGCGCTGGCGCGCGCCTGAGGCAATGCGCTGGATGGTTCACGCGAAAAGCGCAATGGAATCCGAGCGGATGGGCCGATTCCTGTCGACGATCTTCAATCGCTCGCCGCAAACCACGGTTCTGCTGTTTGCCGTGGTCTGCTGGCTCCCGTATTTCGCCGGCGAAGTCGTGCCATTCCACGACTCCATCGAGCAATATCAACGATTTCACAGCTTCTACAGCGAGATCTTTTTCAACCATGATCTCGTTCGCTGGTATCCGAACGTCGACTTCGGAGTGCCGGCGGATCTTTACCAGAACTCGTTGCACCTCACCGGCTACGTGATGCTGGCGCTGGGCTGGCTCCTGGGGCTTCGCGAGACCCTGGTGCTGGATAAGATCGCCGTGCTGCTGAAGGAGCTGTTGTTTGTCTGGGGGCTGTTCCGCCTGGCCTCACAGCTCTATCGCAATCGGCTCACGCAGTGGCTCGTAGCGGCCAGCGGCGCGCTGGGGCTCTCATGGCTGCAAGAGTCGCCCCTGAACCTTTCGGTTTTTTATCTGCTCCCGCTGGTGATGGACACGCTGGTCCGGTTCTTCAAAACCAGCAGGGTTGATTACCTCTTCCTGGCGGGTCTGATTCAAGTCTGTTCGGTGATCGGTAGCGTCCCGTATTTTGCTCCGCTGCAAGCATACGTTCTCGCGCTATTCGTCCTTCCGCTTTCGCTGGAGTACCCCGCGGCCTGGCGGAGCTTGTTGCGCGTCCGAAACCTGTCGCATCCGTACCTGCTGCTGATGCTCGCGGCAACGGCGGTGATCGGCGCCTTTCAGCTCGGAGCCTTGAACGGCCTGACATTGCTCACCCCGGACCGCGACCCCTCGTCGGGACATGTGTCGCTGGTGCAGTTTCTCAACTACGGCCGGATGCCGCTGGCCACGACCGCCCTCGGGTTTCTGGCCGGTGCCATTCCGCACGGCGACAATACTTATTATGTCGGCCTGCTGCCGATCATTGCGTTCGTCTACGCCCTGGCGACCGTGCGCGATAAGGCATTCCTCGGCGTGAGCTTCGGCTTCCTCGCACTGCTTGGGCTATCGCTGGGAGGCGTCTTTGCCCGCGGCGTCTATCACCTTCCCGGCATGCCCATGTTTCGGCACGTGGGGCTCGTTTTTGGCATCGGCAGCATGTTGCTGCTCGTGGCGGGTGGCTTCGGCATCGATCGGGCGATCAGCCGTTTACGTGCGCGCCCTGTGACGACGCGGCCGGTCATGTCGTGGCGGCTGGCCTGGCTGGCATTAATTGCGGCGCTGCTTTTGGCCGACGCCTGGTTTTGTCGCCGGCCTCACGAATTGGAACCTTATTTCATACACCCGGGTGCATGGCCGTTCGCCATCTTTCGCGGCGCCTTATACGGCGCGGCGCTGGCGATCTTGGCGATCATGTGCGTCGGCCGCTGGCGACTCGCACGCTTCAATGCGGTTGTCGTGGCGATGGTTGGCGTGGTCGTGTTGCTCGACATGGGAAGTTTTCGGGCCGAAGTGTTTGCGACCATCGAGGGCGTGCCGCAATCCATGCGGCCGCCTGGAATATTTGCCGCCAACGCGCTCTTGTATATACCCCAGCGCGGCGGTCCGCCCCCGAATCGCGTCTTCGCGGCCAGACTGAAAATCTTCACGCGGCCGATCGCAAACCCGAACAACTCGCATTATTTGACGCTTTGCCCGCTGGCTGGCATCGATCCTTGCCCTCCGCTTTATCGGGGTGATTTCCTGTGCCCTGGCACCTGCGAATTAATTCGCACGCGCGGAGGCAATCCCACGGCACGGCTGACTGACGCCTATCTGCCGGCAGGTGACGAAGCACTGCGAAAAGTATTGGCTTGCCAACAACCGAAACTCCGCCTGACTCGGAGGGTACGGATCGTGCGCACCGAGGCCGAGGCCAAGTCGTTGGTGGAGACGACGCCGGATATTTTTGCTGTCACCACGCTGATCTCCAGCGAAGCTGCGGCTGCGGAAAGCAGGGCCGACGCAGGACCTGAGCCGGCGTTCGGCTCGGTCGACGTCGTCGACTTCGGGTCGAACAAAATTCGATTGCGCGCCATCGTCGAGGGGTCGCAGCCTGCCTGGCTGATCTATGCCGATGCGTGGCACCCGGGATGGCAAGCACGCATCGACGGCAAGAGCACGCCGATCAGTCGGGCGAACCTGGCATTCAAGGCGGTGCGGGTCGCACCGGGAGAACACACCATCGAATTCGTCTATGCTCCCGCATGGAGAAACGCGCTGGCTTGGGGTGTCGCCCTGATCGGCCTGGCCGCCGGATCGTCGCTGGTGATCGGGATGCTCGCTTCCACCCTGGCGGAAATTCGTCGCCATCGCCCGGCTCGTGCGACACTTGTCCCAACCATGCCATTGGTCGATTCCGAGCGACACATCCGGGAGCTGGCTGCGCTGGGGCGCCGCGACAATTAGTCGCCCACGGATACCCTCATTCGCCCGGTCACGAGATCAGAAGTCATAGCCAGCGCGCGATGATAGTTGGCAGTCGGGCAATGTCGAACCAAACGTCGGCGCTTATTCCATCTTAACGAGGCGTTCTCGCTCACGTCTATCGTGCGGCAACGGTTGCGATGGTCTCGCGGCCCGAGTTTGCAACTGCTGAACCTGCCTTGCTGACAACGCCGTCCCAGCCAACTATCATATGGGCTGGCTGCGGAGCCGGACCCCATCACGGTGCCCGCGGCTACTTGCCTGCCGCGCAATGCGAATCACGCCTGCCCTGCCGCGATGCGACCACCCTCCCGAATCATCAGCCCCACGACCACGCCCATGAAACGCCATTGCCTTTTCGCGCTCGTCCTCGCGTTCCTTCCCGCGGCTTCGATTCAAGCCGAAGATTGGGGGGCCTACAGCATCGTGCCGGTCAGCGCCCCGATGATGGTGCTCGAGGCGGTCGAATCGGGCACCTCGGGCGGCACGCTGGTTTCGATCAACAAGCCTGCCGGCACCGCAAACCAGAAATGGCTGATCGTGCCGAAGGACGACGGCTTTTTTGCGATCAAGCCGTCGCACAGCCCGACGTTGGCGCTGTCGGCGGTTCGAGGCGGAACGAAAAACGGCACGGCCCTGGTACTCGAAGCTGATCGTGGCAAGTCGTGGCAGATCTGGGCAATGACCAGGCACGATAACGGTAGCTACAGCCTCACGCCCAAGCATGCGCCGGCGATGGGCATCGACGACAACGGCGGCAAGCAGCAGCCCGGCGCCAAGATCGACTTGTGGACCTATCACCCCAAGGATCAGCACTTGCAGTGGTTCATCAAGCCGCTGGCAGGTAGCGGCATCCAGCAGGCA
This sequence comes from Pirellulales bacterium, assembly GCA_036268995.1. Lineage (GTDB taxonomy): Bacteria > Planctomycetota > Planctomycetia > Pirellulales > PNKZ01 > DATATB01. The sequence goes on from DATATB010000148.1 coordinate 25,240, forward strand.
GCCGCCGATGACGCGTCGAAGTACGAGCCACCGGCAATCAAGCCCGAGGATATTCGGCCCGGCGAAACCAAGCAGTTCCGCTTTGCGCATAGCAAGATTTTTCCCGGCACGGAGCGCGACGTGACGGTCTTCATACCCGCGCAGTACGACGGCAAAAAGTCGGCCTGCGTGTACGTGAAGACCGATGGGTTCAATCCGCGCGAGAAATCGATGATGGAGCGGATGATTGCCACGGGCGAAATGCCCGTGACCGTTGGCGTCTTCGTGCGGCCAGGCGAGTTGCGTCCGCCGCTGAAAGGCACGGTCGGACGTCGCAACCGCTGCTTCGAATACGACGGCGTGAGCGACAACAACGTGCGATTCTTCACCGAAGAACTGCTGCCGTTTGTCGCCAAGGAATACCAGCTCAACCTTTCGACCGACGGCAACGACCGCTGCATTTCCGGTGGCAGCAGCGGCGGCATCGCGGCGTTTACCGCGGCCTGGCATCGGCCCGACGCCTTCAGCCGCGTGTATGCCGCCAGCGGCAGTTGGGTCGCGTTTCGCGGCGGCAACGAATTCCCGACGATGGTGCGCAAGTTCGAGGCCAAGCCGATTCGGTCATTTCTTTCCACCGGCATGCGCGACATGGAAAACGCGGCCGGCGACTGGTTCCTGCTCGACCTGGAAATGGACAAATCGCTCAAATTCTCCGGCTACGATTACCAGTTCCGCGTCATCAACGGCGGACATGTGGCCGGCTACATGGACAACTATCAGGAGGCGATGGCTTATCTCTGGCGCGGCTGGCCCGAGCGCGTGAAAGCCGGCCCCAGCGCGCCGCGTGCCCAGGATATTCTCATCCCGGGAGAAAACTGGCAGCTTGTCGCCGGCGAACTGAAGGACGCTCGCGCTGCCGCTTGCAATGCCAAGGGCGAAGTCTTCTTCATCGCCGGCAACCAGATTCAGCGCCTCGGGCTCGACGGCAAGATCTCCAGCTTCGCCGCCGATGCCAAGCAGGCGGGCGGCCTGGACATCGGCGCCAATGGCCACCTCTACACCGTCTCCGGCATCGCGGGAGCAATTCTCGACTATGGCGCGGCCGATCGTGGTGCTCGTGCGGCGGAAGGCTCGCCAACGATGGTCGCGGACGGCGTCCGGGGGCATTCCATCCTGGCCATGCCAAATGGCAGTTTCTACGTCACGAGCGACGAAGACCACGGCAGTGTGTGGCTGATCAAAGACGGCCAGCGCTCTCGCGTGGATACGGGCCTCAAGCATCCCACTGGACTGGCATACCGGCCCGATCGGTGGCTGCTGGCCGTGTGCGAAGGGGCCTCGAAGTGGACGTGCAGCTACCAGATTGCCGACGGCGGCGAGCTGACGAACAAAGAACGCTTCTTCTGGCATCATGTGGCGGATTGGGACGACGACACGGGCGCAGAAGCGGTTTGCTACTCGCTCGAAGGGCGCATGTTCGTCGCCACGCGAACCGGCATCCAAATCACGGCCGACGACGGCCCCACGCAAGTGATTTTGCCGCTGCCCGACCGCAGCCGCGTGCTGGGCGTCTGCCTGGGCGGCAGGGAACTGGACACGCTGTTCACATTTTGCGGCGACAAGATCTGGAAGCGCAAAGTGCAACACCACGCCATGGGCGCCTTCACGCCATGGACGAAAGTCGTCCCCAACAAGCTGTAACCAATCCAATCCAATTAAATAGCATGAATCGGATCCGCAGGTTGCTGACGATCGGGGCTTTGGCGCTATTCATTGCGATAGAAACTGCGTCGGCCGCAGATGAATTTGCAGTAGCCCGCCGCCCGAATGTGCTGTTCGTCGCTGTCGACGACTTGCGACCTGAGTTCGGCGCGTACGGCAACAGCTACGTGCATTCGCCAAATCTCGATCGCCTGGCATCTCGCGGTATGACGTTTACGCGCGCCTATTGCCAGCAGGCCGTCTGCTCTCCGTCACGTTCGAGCCTGTTGACTGGCACACGCCCCGATACGACGAAAGTTTATGACCTCCAGACGCACTTCCGCAAAGCGCTCCCCGACGTCGTCACGCTTCCGCAGCATTTCAAGCAGAACGGTTACTTTGTCCAAGGCCTGGGCAAGCTGTATCACGATCTCTTAGATGATCCTCGATCGTGGTCAGTTCCTTGGACGAATCCCCAACCACGTCACGGGACGTACGGCTCGGCCGAGAGCTGGGCAATTGTGCAGGCCAGAGCCGCGGCCGTGAAAAACTTGCCGACAAAGCCTGGCGCGGCCAAGGTTCGCGTCTTTGGCCCGGCCTTCGAAAGCGCGGAGGTCCCGGACAATACGTTCTCCGACGGCCTGCTGGCCGAAATGGCTGTGGCTGCATTGCGGGAGTGTGCGAAGAAGGATCAAAACTTCTGGCTCGGCGTTGGCTTCTTCCGGCCGCATCTGCCGTTCGTCGCGCCCAAACGCTACTGGGACCTGTACGACCCGGTCAAAATCGAATTGGCAGCCAATCCTTATCCGCCCAAGGGCGCACCCGCATATGCCTTGTTGCCGAGCGGAGAACTGCACGAGTATCACGGCATCCCCGCCGGGCCGATTCCCGACGATTTGGCTCGACGGCTCAAGCATGGCTACTATGCGGCCATTAGCTACATGGATGCGCAGTTGGGAAAGGTGCTCGACGAACTCGAGCGCCTCGGACTGGCCGACAATACCATCGTCGTTTTGTGGGGCGATCATGGCTGGAAACTCGGCGAACACGCCGCCTGGTGCAAACAAAGCAACGTCGAAAACGACACCAACGCGCCGCTGCTGATTTCCGTTCCGGGCATGAATACGGCTGGCCAAAAGACGCAGTCGTTGGCGGAATTCGTCGACATCTACCCCACCTTGGCGGAACTGTGCGGCCTGCCGCTGCCCGATCATCTGGAAGGAGCGAGCCTTGTGCCGGTTCTGCGAGATCCGAAGGCGAGCGTCAAGCCAGCGGCGTTCAGCCAATACCCGCGCTCGGTCGAAGGCCGGCAGTTGATGGGCTGCTCGATGCGGACCGACCGTTACCGGCTCACGTGCTGGGTGCGGCGTCACGATCCGTCGCATATCGAGGCCGTCGAGCTCTATGACGAGCGGGCTGATCCACAGGAAAATCAGAACATCGCGCACGACCCGAAAAATGCCGACCTCGTCGCCACGCTCACCGAGCAATGGCGACAGGGCTGGCATAGCAAATAAGGCATCAAAAAACGCGGACGCCCGATCTCTGGGTACGACCAAACCTCGAATCTTAATTGATACTCTTTATGGAAAATATGAATCTGTTTCCCGTCGTCGTCGTTTTCGTTTTCAGCCTGGCGAACTACGTCCAGGCGGCTGATGCGACCAAGCCTTTGACGCCAGTTCTGCAAGAACTCGTCGATCAGCATCTTGTCGCTGGAGCGGTTGTGCTGGTGGCGGACAAAGACCGCGTGCTCGAAGTCAGTGCGGCCGGCGAAGCCGACATGGTCACGCATCAGCCGATGCCCGAGAATGCGGTGTTTTGGATCGCGTCGATGAGCAAGTCGCTCACCGGCACGGCGCTGATGATGCTGGTCGACGAAGGCAAAGTGAGCCTGGACGACCCGGTGGAAAAGTACCTGCCGGAATTCAAGGGTCAACAGGTCGCAGGCAGCGACGGCTCGCTGCATTCGCCGCGGCATCCGATCACAGTGCGCGAAATCATGTGCCACACCAGCGGCCTGATCCGGGCGAGCGACAAATCGCTCAAGCACACGCAGTCGCTCAAGGAAGATGTCGCCCTGTATGCGAAGCATCCACTGCGGCAGGAGCCCGGGACCAAATTTGAGTACAACAACTGTGGCATCAATACCGGCGGGCGGATCATCGAAGTCGTCAGCGGCATGCCGTACGCAGATTTCATGCAAAAGCGGCTGTTCGATCCGCTGGGGATGAAGGACACCACTTGCTGGCCCAACGCCGAACAAGCAGCCAGGCTGGCCCACACGGCGCGTCGCAACATCGACAAACCTGACCCGGGCGTGCTCGTACAACACAATGCAGACAAGAACGTGCCCGCACGCGTGATCGAGAAGTTGAGCGAAGGCGTGCCGGTGCCTGCCGCAGCGCTCGCCGACATGGGCGTGGGCATGGCCAGGACCTATGCCCGGCACTATGCCGAGCCGGCGGGCGGGTATTTCTCCACGGCCCGTGACGTCGGCGCGCTGTGCCAGATGCTGCTGAACCAAGGCGTCTACCGGGACAAGCGACTTCTGTCAGCCGGCGCCGTGCGCACGCTCAGCGCGATCCAAACCGGCGACGTGCCGGTCAACCCACAAGAGGCTTACGGCGTCGGTGTGTTTGTCAAGATTCGCGACGACGAAGGGCTGAGCGTCGGCAGTTTCGGTCACCGCGGGGCGCGCCGCACCGTGATGTGGGTCGATCCAACCAACCGCCTGGCGATCGCGCTGCTCGTCGAGCGTTTCGACATGACCGGTAAGGAGCAGCAGGTGGTGTACGGTTCGGTGTTCAAGGCGGCCATCGCCAAATATGGCCCCGCACGCTGATCGGCCGGGTGTTTTGCCGCGCTCGGCCGCTTATACTGGGCGAGCATCTGTCCGGATTCCAAGGGTTCGCGATGACATTATCGGGCGTACGAATACATCGAATGGCGATCGCCGGCGCGTGGCTTTGCCTGCTGGCGGCCGTGGCCAATGCGGCGGAAATCTCCGGCGTGCCTCATGCGCCGTGGACGTCGTCGCGCCTGCATGGCTCGCCCGAACCACCCGAGCCGTATCGTCTCATTCCGGCCTTTCCGCAGCTTCAATTCGAGAAGCCGACGAGCCTCGAAGTGATGCCCGGGACAAACCGGCTGCTTGTCACGGAGATGCGCGGCAAGATTTACAGCTTCGTCGCCGACGCCGCAACAAGCCAGGCCGATCTCGTGCTTGACCTGGTCACGCTGCTGCCGCGGGATGTTGCGGGCCGGGGCGTGTCGCTGTTCGATGCCGAGTTCCATCCGCGCTTCAGCGAGAATCGCTATCTCTTCGTGTGCTACGTCCATCCGGGCGGCGGCGGTCAAACGCGCGTCTCGCGCTTCACGCTCGATCGCCAGTCGCCGCCACGTGCAATAACCGACAGTGAGCTGGTGATCATCACGTGGCCCACCGGTGGTCACAATGCCGGCTGCCTCGAGTTCGGCAAAGATGGCCTGCTGTACATTGCGACGGGTGATGGCGCCGGCCCGAATCCGCCCGACGGCCGGAACACCGGCCAGACCGTCAACGATCTGCTCGGCGCCATTCTGCGGATCGACGTCGATCATCCGACGGGCACGCAACATTATGCGGTGCCCAAGGACAATCCCTTTGTTGCGCTCGCGGGCGCTCGGCCCGAGATTTGGGCCTACGGCCTTCGCAACCCGTGGAAGTTCGGCATCGATGCTCTCACGGGCGAGGTCTTCGCTGCCGACAATGGCTGGGAAACCTGGGAGATGATCCACCGCATTGTGCGCGGCGGCAACTGCGGCTGGCCCGTGATGGAAGGCCGGGCGTCGCTGCGATCGGAAGTGCCCGTCGGCCCGACGCCGATCATCCCGCCGATCAAGGACCATCCGCACACCGAGGCCAACTCTGTGATCGGCGGGCCGGTGTACCGCGGCAGCAAGCTTCCCGACTTGGCCGGCTCGTTCGTCTACGGCGACTACATTACCGGCACGATCTGGGCAGTAAAGCCCGACGAAGACCATTCCTATTCGTGTACGACGCTGGTCGATACGGACCAGCGCATCGTGGCCTTCACGCAAGGCAGTCGCGGCGAATTGTACGTGCTCGACTATGACTACACCGGCCAGATCTATGAGCTCGTGCCTTCGGGGCTCAAGGACACGTCTGCCACATTTCCGCGGCGCCTGAGCGAGACCGGCCTGTTTACCTCGCTCGAGCGCATGGCACCCGCGGCGGGAGTTGTGCCGTACACGGTGCGGGTCGATCGCTGGCTGGACGGCGCACAGGCGCAGCGCTGGGTAGCGATTCCGGATGGCCAAAAGATTCAACTGGCAGCGGGAGCCGATTCTCCGGCCGTCTATCCTGAGGGGACCGTCCTCGTCAACTACGTGAGCTTGCCCCCAAGCGCGAGCCGGGCGGCCACTCGGCTGGAAACCCAACTGCTGCACTTCGAGCGTGGCACGTGGCGACCGTACAGTTATCTCTGGGATGACGCGGGACGCGACGCATCACTGGTCGAGTCGACCGGGACGAGCCGCCCGATCAAGGGCTCCGGCGCGAGCGGACAGAACGAAACGTTCGATCGCACCTGGCACGTTAGCGCCACCAACGAATGCAAGCTCTGCCACAACGCCGGACCGGGGTTTGTCCTGGGCTTTGTCGCCAACCAATTGGATCGGCCGCTAACTGCCGATTCGCAATCGGCAAATCAGTTGAGCCATTTGGCCGCGCGAGGCGTGATTGTGCCGACGGCGTCGCTCGCGGCCGACGATCCGGCGCGGCTCGTCGATCCACACGATGCGTCGCAGCCGCTCGACGATCGGGCCCGATCGTACCTGCACGCCAATTGCAGCATGTGTCATCATCCTGGCGGCAATGCCATCATCTCGTTTTTTCTTCGCCGCGAATTGCCGTTCGACAAACTGAACACCAACAAAGGCACCGGCATCGGCACCTTTGGCATGCAGCAGGCCAAGATCATCGCCCCCGGCGACCCGTACCGCAGCTTGCTACTGTATCGCATGGCGAAGCTCGGCTATGCCCGGATGCCGTACGTCGGTTCGCGCGTTGTCGATAGCGCGGGCGTGGCGCTCATCGAGCAATGGATCCATGCACTGCCGCACAACCCGGCCACAGCCTATTCGGCCCCGCTGACCGCAGGTTCGGCCGCGTCCGAAGCCTTGCGCATGCTCGCGCAGCAACCCCCGGTGGCGAATGGTCGGGCCGACAGCGCCATTCGCGAGTTGGTCCGTTCCACCGAAAGCTCGCTGGCGCTGGTCGTCCAGATGCATCGAGGAGCACTTGCTGCGCGGAGCCAGGCTGCGGCGGTCAAGGCTGGCAATGCCGCTTCGAGCGACGTGCGGGGTTTGTTCGAGCCCTTTATTCCCGAAGCGAAACGCCGCGCGACGCTGGGCGAGAAGATCGATCCACAGGTGGTTCTCAGCCGCCGCGGAGACGCCCAGCGCGGCAAGCTGATCTTTTTCAGCGACGGAGCCCGCTGTCGTCACTGCCACGAACTCGACGACCGCAGCAAATCGCTCGGCCCCACGCTGCGCGAGATCACCAAGAAATATCCGCGTGCCGCAGACCTGTTGCAACATGCACTCCAGCCTTCGCTAAAAATCGACGAACCGTTCGTGGCCTATACCGTCGTGATCGACGACGGTCGCGTCGTCAGCGGCTTGATTGTCGAGCAGTCGGACCGTGAAGTCGCGATCAAAACGGTCGAGCGGCAAGTCGTGCGCATCGATCGCAAGCACATCGAAGCGCTGCGCAAGAGCGAGCGGTCGCTAATGCCCGACCGGGTGCTCAGCGACTTGACTGCGCAGGAAGCGGCTGATCTGTTGGAATACATTCGCTCGCAGGCCACCCCGCCATCGCCTTAGTTTCTTTCCACGCCACCTGCCCCTCTTCTCCCGAGTAGAAGTCCACGCCATGAAAACAACCGTCCCGTTTCTCGTTGCGATGTTGATGTTTGCCAGCCGCCTGCCGGCGGCGGAGCTTGAGTACCATGCCGTCGAGGGCTGGCTCAAGCCGGCCAGCCAGATGCACACGATCGGCCCCGCTCACGGCGACGTGGCTGTCAGTGCGGCGGGCGACGTGTATGTCAGCGTTTTGGGCGGGCCGCGGCCGGGGCTTCAAGTCTTCGGCTCCGACGGCAAGTATCTGCGCAACGTGCCCGGCGCGCCCAGCGATTTTCACGGCTTCGTCATCCACCGGGAGCCCGGCGGCGAATTCATCTATGGCGCACGCGTCGGTGGGCAGTCCGTTATCAAGATGCAACTCGACGGCAAGGTGCTGCTGACCATTGATGGTGCGACGATTCCCACCGAATTCAAGAAGGTGGAGAAGGGCAAGCCGATCTTGCGATTGACGGCCGTGGACGTGGCGCCGGACGGCCGGATCTTCGTGGTCGACGGCTACAGCAGCGACTACATCCACGTTTTTGACGCCCAGGGACAGTATCAGAAAAGCTTCGGCGGCAGGGCCGCGCCGTACGGCTTTCGGACCGCCCACAAGATCGCGATCGATACGCGATTCGATCCGCCGCGCATTGCGTGCTGCGACCGCGCGAATCGACGCCTGGTGCACCTCTCGCTCGACGGCAAGATGCTCGGCGTCGTCCCCGACCTGAAACTCCCGGCAGCCGTCGTCATGTATGGCGATTTGGCCGCCGTGGCCGAGATCGAAGGGCGCGTCAGCTTGCTCGACAAGCACGGCAAAACCGTCAAGACGCTCGGCGAAAATTCGGTCAAGGAACAAACGGCCACGAACAAGGTTCCGCCGGCCGACTGGCGCACCGGCATTCTCACGGCCCCGCATGGCCTCGCCTTCGATCGCGACGGGAATCTCTTCGTCACGGAGTTCAACATGTTCGGCCGGGTCGTGCGTTACGACCGCGGCGCCAGGTCCGACAGCCCCGCCGCGGCGATCGACGGCTTCCGCTTCGAGTTCCCGTGCAAGGATCCGATGCCTGAGAACCCCAAAGAAGGCGCCGACGGCCTCTCCGGCCTGGTCAAGGGCGATCCGAAGACGACCGACAACTTCACCGTCGAAAAGAAGTTCGGCGGCGAGCCGGGCAAGCGGTACAAGGTCGCGCTGCGATTCCGCGGCGTGGTCGAGCCGATGATGTACAAGGACGGCCAGCAGGTCGGCGATTACTTCTACGTCGGCGGCGAGAAGAACAACGCCACCTACAACGTCTACCGGATCGACGTCTCGTCGCCCGCCTCGCACTACTTCCTCAACCGGCAGGACAAGGTAGGGCACCGCATCTTCACCATCGACTATACGCAAACGATCGACATCGACGGCGGAGCGACCGTCACCTTTCACGGCGACGGCCAGAACGGGCGTTTGATCACGAATTTTAAAAAGCTGGTCGTGCCCGACGTTGCTCCGGCCCCAAAACCATTCAACGGCCAGTTCATCCAAGTCGACGTGGTCGACGTCCAATAGCTCGACCGCGGCACGAGTCTTCCCATCCTCAATCCCATACGGTGCCTGCCTGCCATGACAACCAGCATGCCTTCCGACCGACGTCAGTTTCTCCGCGGCGCCGCCATGCTCGCCGCCGGCACGATGATCGCTCCCCGGCCGTCTGCCGCGGCGGCCAGCGCGAGCGTGCCGTATCCCTTGTACGGCCGGCTGTATAAGACGCTCAAGATCGGGATGATCAAAACTCCCGGCAGCCTGGCCGACAAGTTTCAGGCGGCGAAGGATGCCGGATTCGCCGGGGTGGAGATGAGCTCGCCGGGCATGGACGTCGAAGAGACGAAGCAGGCGATCGCCAAGACGGGCCTGCCCGTCGACGGCACCGTGGGCGGCCCGCATTGGCAGATTCGCCACACGAGCCCCGACCCCGCGATTCGGGCTCAGGCGCTCGAGAATCTCAAGACCTCGCTGCGCGACACGCACGCCGTCGGCGGTCACACGGTGCTGCTCGTCGTCGGCAAGGGAGCGGATGGCCCGGAGAAGGAAATCTGGCGGCGCTCGGTGGACAACATCAAGCAGGCGATTCCGCTGGCGGCCGAGCTGGGCGTGGCGATCGCCATCGAGAACGTGTGGAACCAATTTCTCTACGATCACGACGGCAGCGCCAATCAAACGGCCGACAAGTTCGTGAAGTACGTCGACGAATTCCACTCGCCGTGGGTCGGCATGCAGTTCGACATCGGCAACCACTGGAAATACGGCAGCATGGGCGACTGGATTCGGCAGTTGGACAAGCGCGTGCTCAAGCTCGACATCAAGGGCTTTTCACGCGAGCAAAACAAGTTCACGCCCATCGGCGAAGGCGACATCGACTACGCCGACGTCCGCAAAGCGCTGACCGAAATCAATTTTCACGGCTGGGTCGCCGCGGAAGTTGCTGGCGGCAAACTGCCGGAGTTGAAGAGCATCTCGCAGCAAATGGACGCGGCCTTCGGCCTGTTGCCGCCCGCGCATTAGCCCCGCTGTCGGCCGGCCGTGACTTCGCTTTTACGATCCGCGTGCGTCAGTCCAGCGGCGGCAGCTTCGCGCTATAGTGCACCGCGCGATGCCGGTTGTCGTCGAAGGCGAAGTGCAGCCATTGCTTGTCGCGGCTGACGAAGCCGTCGGGATAGTTCAAGGCATGGCGCGGGCCGTCGCACGAGTCATTGACCAGCACGCGCTGATAGGGCCAGGTCTTCAGGCCGTCGAAGCTGATCCACAGCGACAGCGGATAGCGGCCTTTGGGGTTCGGATTGTGCAGCATGGCGACCATGTCGCCGCCGAGCGAATAGAGCGTGGCCTTGCTGCCGGGATTGGGAATCGCCGTTGGCTTCGCATATTCGGGCCACGATCGGCCGTCCTTCGATTGGGCGTAGTAGAGCCTCTCGCCCAGCCGATCGGCGCGGATGATCATGGCGATGCGGCCGTTGGCCAGCTCGACGATATTGTTCTCGGCCCAACCGTGGTAACGATCGTCGGGCGTCAGCCGGATGTCGCCGTGCTCGGTCCACGTCTTGCCGCCGTCGTTGCTCATCAAGACGCCGTTGCGCGGGTTGCTAACGTAATGCGAGATTTCTCTGTGCCAGGGCTTTTGTTCGGCTGGCGGCGGCGGTGTGCCTGCCGGTGGTCCGAGGTAATGTTGAAACGGCACGAGAATGCGCCCGTCGCGCGTCACGATGTGGTCGCGGATGAAGGTGAAGCGAGCGAGCCGCCCCGGCATGGGTTCGGGCTGCGACCAGTTGTGGCAATTGTCGTCGCTGTGGATCATCCACGATCGCCAATCGCGGCCCCAGGTCTGGGCGTGCGTGCTGAAGAACAGCGTGCTGCGGCTGCCGAGCACCATCAGCTCCGTCGGTCCCTGGCCAATGGTCTTGCCTTCTCGCGGAAAGCCCACGTCCACGCGCTCCAGCGGTGTCCAATGTTTTCCCAGGTCGCTCGTGCGGGTGATGCCGGTGTAGTTTTCCGGCGACGGCTCGAAATTGCCGCCGGCAAGCATCAGCAGCGCCCAGGATCCATCCGGAAGTTCACGCAACGTCGTATCGCACACCATGCGGTTGGGACTGACGCCGTCGTAGGCAATGCTGGAAAAATCCTGCCGGGCGTCTCTGGCAGCCTGGGCGGTCCATTTCGGATCGGGGCGGATCGCCTCGACCGGGGCAGGCGAGAAGGCCTTGTTCACCAGCATGCGTGGCTTGGCTCCCGGCGTGATGAACTTGCCGGCGAGGCAGTCTTCCTCGCGAAATTTGGCCAGCAGGATTTCGGCATCCGTGTGCCGGTTCCAATCGTAGATGATGTGAATGACGCCGTCGGGCGATTGAAATCCGTCGGGATACGAAACCATGGCCCGACCGTCCAGCAGCAGCGCGTGCGGCCAGGTCTTGCCATCGTCCGTGGATAGGAAAGCCGTCATGTTCGAGCGTAGCGGCAGCCGCTCGCCAATCGGGCCGTTCTTCACGAGCAACAGATGGCCCGACGCCAGGCGGCGAATGAAGAACCGGGCGCTGGGATTCAAAATCGACGACGGCCGCGGCGGGCTCCACGTCGCACCGTGATCGGTCGAAAAGCTCTCGCTGATGCTTTGCTTCGTGCGAGCGAGCATCCACAGCGTGCCGTCCTGGCGCTCGACGATCATGTGTTCGTCGAATTGGGTGTCGGGAAACGCGACTCCGCCGCGGCGCGTCCACGTCCGGCCCTGGTCCGTCGAGGCGAAGACATTGGCCATGCGCAGCGGGTCGAGATCGTGGTGCGCATGTTTCAGCGAGTCGGGCCGAATCCGCTCGCGCGGCCAGAGCGACACCGGCAGCAGCCAATCGCCATTGCGAAGCACGGTCGGCTTGTTGAGCGTGCAGCCGTAGGCGATGCGCACGGGTTTCGACCACACGGGCTCGGCCGCATCGGGGTTGTCGCAGCGCGTGTACCAGTCGCCGCAGCGGCCATCAAAGTAGCCCAGGCTCTGATCGAAAAAGCACCACAGGCGTCCCAGCGGATCGGTCCACAGGTTGCCGACCAGCGCGCGACGCTGCGGAGCATTGGGCGGGCCGGTCGGATCGATGACCACCCGCGGCTTGCTCCACGATCGGCCGCCGTCGTCGCTCGTGGCGAGCATGAAGAAGCCGTTTGGATTGTCGCCATTGCCCACCCAGCAGGCCCAGAGCCGGCCCTTTGGCGTGCGATCGATGCCGATAACCATGTTGCCCGGGCGGACCTGGTCGTCGTATTCCGGCCCAGGCGCGGTATTCACCACCGGCGGCTCGAGCGCCAAATCCAAGATGGCTCGGGAAAACTCCTGCGCATGCAGCTCGGTCAGCGGAGCCGATAACAGCGCGGCAAGTACGATCAGTGCAGAGATCGATCGCATGGGATACCAGATTGTAGGGACTCGCGGCCGGCCACTTGAAACTCATCGCGTTTCGCCCCGCGGCTGCTTGTTCAGTCCAGCGGGCCGGGCACGTCGCGGCCGTCGGTGAGCCACTCGAGATTGAAGCGAGCCAGCGTGAGATATGCATAGCTGCTGGGCTTTTTGCGCAAGGCATCTTCCTCGCGTCCCCGTTCGTAGAGGCACAGAATCGTCCCGTCGCGCAACACGGCCAGATCGCTATACCCGCCATAGCCCTGCTCCAGAGTTTTGCTCACTGGCCAGGTCTGGCCTTCGTCGTACGAGAGCTTGATCGACAGGTTTCTGCGGTCTCGGCTACCGCCTGCCTTGGCCTTGCCATCGGCTCGCTCCAGGTTGTGCGGATTCGCAAACAGGATGCGATTCTTGTCGGCCGCCGGTTTGGCCGAATAGCGCACGATGCTGGCCATGCAGATCGGCTCGAGCAAGGCCTGGTCGTACTTCGGCGTGGACCAGTGCGTCGCGCCGTCGGGGCTGATGGTCACCAGCCGCCGGTGGGCCTTCGATTCGCTGCGGACGTTGAGCATCACGCGGCCATCGGCCAGCTCCACGATGACTGTCTCGTTGGGAAAAATCCACTCGTCGGTGTTCGGCACCGCGATGTCGCCACGCTGCCACGTTCGGCCGTGGTCGTCGCTGTAGATGGTCGCCGTGACCGAAGGCCGATGGGCATGGCCGCCGGTGCCGGTCGACATCCAAACCGGCACGACCAGCCGGCCGCTCTTTAGCTGGATGCCGTGCGCCGGCCCAGTCGCCAACACCTTCCACGCATACTCGGGGCGGAATTTTTCGAACGCGGCGGTGATTTCGACCGGTTGCGACCAGGTCTGGCCGTCGTCGTCGCTGCGGATGTAAAAGCACCGCGAGTATTCCAGGCAATACAGGAAATGCACCGCGCCGTCGCGGTCGGCAAACGCCGCGGCGTTGTTGTAGGTCACGTCGTCGGGATTGGCCAGCTTTTGCGCCAGCGCCACCGGATTTTTGACCTTCGGTCCCGGCACGTCGGCCAATTTCTTTCGTGGACTCCACGTCTTTCCGCCGTCGGTCGAACGACGCAGCATGATATCGATTGTGTCCCAATCGCTCTTGCCCGTGCGCCGGGCCTCGCAATAGGCCAGCACGGTTCCGCGGCTGGTGACCACCAGGCCCGGAATGCGGTATTGAGCATAGCCATCCTTGCCGGCCTCGTAGAGGTCGATCTTCTCCAGCCGCGGCTCGGCGGCACTGACCGTCGACGGGCCAAGGCTGCAGGTTGCCGCCACGGTTGCAATCAAGAAGAACAGCTTGGCTGGAGTATTCATCAGTTGGTCTCTCGGCGGGCGATTGAAGGCATGACACTGAAACTGCCTGGGCGCTTTAGCCCAGGCCGAGACATATCGTAGCGCAGCCAAACGCGCCAAGCAACCTCCCGCATTGCCGCGGCAGTGTGATCGGAAAGTCGGGCAAGCTAGACTAACGTCCACCGCCATTCCAGCCTCGGACTCGAAAGCGACCGGCCTATGACCCTGGCAATCGAAACCTTCTCGCGGCGGACATTCTGCCTGTGCGGCGCATGGATTGCCGCCTTGCTGCTGGCGTGGTCCGCCACTGCCGGCGCGGCCACCTGGCACGTGGATGCCGCCAAGGGCGACGATGCGAACACGGGTGAAACTGACTCGCCCTTGCGAACGATCATGCGCGCGGCGAAGTTGGTAAACCCGGGCGATCTGGTGTTGGTGCATCCGGGCGTGTATTTCGAGCACGTGAAGTTGGAGCGCAGCGGCACTTCCGATGCGCCGATTACTTTTCGAGCGGTAGGCGGACCTGAGAAAACCGTTGTCACCGGTGCCCATCAGCCGCTCCGTGAGGGTCTACTGAAATGGCAGCGCGTTGACGAACCGCTGGGCCTGTGGCGCATCGGGCTGCCCGACGAGCCGGCGACGCTCCTGTGCGATAACTTGAACCTCTACCGCTACCCATCGCTGGCAGAACTGCGAGCCTTGGTCGTCAACGATGTGTCCGGGCAGAAGATGCCCGGCCCAGGACCGAAACATGGCTGGGCTTGGGCTGACGGGCACGTCTATCTGCGGCTGCATCCAGCGGGATACTACGGCTCAACCGACCCCAACGCGCACACTCTGAAAGCTTCACCGGCACGTGGGGCCGGCTTTCGTGGAGACGAGATTGATTCGCGCACGCGGGCCTGCTTTTCGTTGAGCACGCCGGGAGCCACGCACGCCGTCATCGAGGGGTTCACGTGCGAATCGCCGGGCTTCTGCGGTGTGTGGGTTCGCAAGGGGGGCGTGGTCGTGCGCAACTGCCGATTCGTCGGCTGCCGTACTGGCGTGCGCGGCTGGGATCGCGCTGAGAAAAAACCGCGCAACCTGTCCGACGACGTGGTGGTCGAACATTGCGAATTTTCCGAGCACCCGACCTATGCCGACGTGGCCGAGATCATCGCCGAGACCACCGCGCTGCCCGACGCCGAGCGCCAAAAGTTGGCGCGGTTCTTCTGGTGGCATCGCAAAGGCGGGGCGTATTCCGCCGAGATCGGATTGATTACCGCGGCCGGTCGACGCTGGACGGTCCGCGATAATTTCGTCCACGATACTTTCGACGGCCTGAGCTTCATGTCCCTGAGCTGGAGCGAGGAGTGCGAAGTCAGCCGCAACCGCTTTCAGCGTATCGTGGACAACGCGATCGAGTCCGAGAACCATGCCCAGCGTTTGCGGGTGCGCGACAACGTCATCGTCGATTGTTTCGAGCCGTTCTCCTATCAGCCGCTTGGCGGCGAACCGTGGCCGACGGACATTGTGTTCGAGCGCAACACCGTGAGTTTTACCCAGGCCGGCGTGGCACTCTGGGGTAGCGACAAACTTGGTTGGCGACCCGGTTGCTGCAAAATCTATGTCACGCCCGATCTGACCGAAGTGCCGGGCGGGCTGATCTTCCGCGAAAACCTGATGTGGTTTCCCACTGGCCGGCTATTGAGCATGAATCAGGCGGCACGCGCGCTGCGTGGCGTGCGGTTTCATAAAAATGTCGTTGGGGCGCGAGCGCTGGGGGGCACGGAAGATGGCGCGGCGCCCGAGCACGTGGAGTTCAGCGGGAATCATGCCGCGGCCGTCTCTGGCGAGGGTGCTCCCTCATTGCGGGCCTTTACGGCCGACGACGGAGTTCTGCACGGAAGCGCCGCGGAGCTTGGCATCAGCGTGGACGGAGAAACCGGCGCGGTCCGGGTCGCCGCCGGCAGCGCCGCCTCGAAGCTGGGCATCCGCCAGCCCTGAGATGCTTAGCGGCAGCAGCAAGTGCGGTGCAGGATGAACCGGCCGCGATCTTTGCACGAAGTGTAATCGGCCACGAACGAGCACTCGGTGGCCCGGGCGCTGTAGTGAAACGTGCCGAACATCCGGCCCAGGTACGAGCTGCCGGAAAGTAGCAGCGTGTCGCCATCCTGTCCGGTGACCATGAGCGTCACGGAATAATGGAACGGAAAGATCTTGAAGAACCGGCCGCTGAAGTCGACCCGATAATGCGTGTCGTCCAGCTTGCAGAATTTGGCGTTGAGCGGGCCTTGATGACCGCTCGTGCAGCTTTCCCACCGGCCTTCCCAGCATCCCGCCAGCTCAGCGGCCCGGCACTCGCGCACCCCGGCACAGGCCAAAACAGCCCCGAGAGCCCACGCGATGCCCCAGCGCCGAATGCCACCGATCGAGCGCCCGGAAGTGCTAAAGCCGCGCATGGTCAGCCGTCCTTCGACCTGGTCACGATTCTCATGCTGGCCGGTTGAAGCATCCGCGCCCGCGCGCTGGAGCGCCTCACCGCCAATGCCCACAGCATCGGCGCCGGCAGAAACGGACCATTAGCCCGCGCGCGTCTGGGACAGATATACCGTGCCGGACCGACGCTTTATGGCGCAGACGCCGTGCGTGCCGTCGCGGGGCGAGCCGATTCAAACCGCCCGGGGTTACGCATCTGGCGTGCGGCCGAGAACGATCTGCCAATTCGCGGCCAGTTCACCGATTTTCGAATGATCGAGCGGCGCGAAGTTGAGGCACAGGGTTGCATGCCCCTGCGGATCGCGATCGCGGATTTCGCGAAATTGACGATCGTCCTCGTTCCCTTTGTGCCCTTTGACGAAGCATTCGGTCGTCAGCAGCTTGTCGCTGCCTTTCCAAACCCGAGCGTGAATGTGCGCCGCGGGTCGTCCGTGATACGGCACCGGCTTGATCGTGCGGAAATAGAATTCGCCGGTCGAAGCGGTGAGAAAGCGGCCATAGCCTTGGAAATTCTTATCAAACTCGGCGTGATCGCGAATGTATTGCTTCAGGTAGGTGCCGTCTTTGTCGGTCTGCCAAATCTCGATCATCGCGTTGCGCAATGGATTGCCTTGGGCGTCGAGAATGCGGCCCGTGAGATGCGTAATCTCGCCGACGGCCGGCGTGATCGCGTCATTGATCCGCAGCAGGTCGTTATCGGTATCGAGCGGGAGCTGCGTGGGATAAAAAGGGCCTTCGTGCGCCGTCGGGGTGCGCGTCAGCTCTTCGGCAAAGGCACCGGGCGTCGTGAACCACGCGGCGCCGAGCGCCAGGCCGCCGCCGAGCAGTTGCCGGCGCGTCAAGTTCGGAAATAAACTCATGGGGATTCCCCTCAGAAAAGACGTCGCAAAGATAAGGCTCTACTCTTCCATGCGAGAAATGGGCCGAAAAGGTGCCAGACTTTCTGCGTGGAATTTCGGCATGCTAACGAATTGCTTCCCGGGCCCGGTCCTCCAACCTGGTCCAAAGCGGATCGGCCACGGGTGGCGAGCCGGTGATCAACCGTGTGGCTTCACGGTGCAGCAGCAGGCATTCGATGAAATCGAACCAGGGCACGGGCGTCGAACCGAGACTGCCTTCGAGCATCGACTTCTGCCAGTCTTCGATGATGCGATTGGCAGTCGCCAGCGACTTGCGCGCCTCCTCGGGCCGGCCGCTCCGTAAATATGCCATGGCCAGCGCCGGGTGTCCGATCGCTTTGCCCGCCCACTTGGGATCTGCGGTGGTCGCGGAACGCAACTCGTCGACAGCCCGAACATAGTCTCCTGACCGGTAATGAGCCAAACCCTCTAGATAGAAGGCCACGCCTCGCGGGTGCGAAGCGAGCGCCGTTCGCGTGTCGATGCCCGAGAAATTTATCACTGGCCTCCGCGAACGGTTCCGTTTGCGCTCGCCTGCCGGAGCGGGTTCGCCTGCGGCGGTCGCCACGTCAGCGGTGGATGGCCGAGCAGGTTCCGCGAGCGGAAACTTTGCATTGGACGTTTGCTGGGCGCGCCGCGCCATCCGCTCGACAATCGTGGCGATTTCCTGCGGAGCAATGAAGTCTTGCGAACCGAACAAGCAGCTGCGAACGGCCCAGGTCGACGGCTGCTCGCGGTCCTGGGCCGATTCGTTCCACATGCGCCGGCATGCCACGTGGTAACCGGCAACGTCGCCGGCGAAGAGCATGAGCTGCGGGCCGCCCCACCACTCGGCGCCGGAAACGGGGGCGGCGAGCTCGAGCGCTTCGGCATAGTCGGCGGCGGCCTCGTTCCACAGTCCGAGACGAATGTAGAACGTGCCGCGCTCGAGCCAAACATGATAGTACGTCGGCTGCAACTGCACGGCGCGGTCGAACTCGGCGGCCGCTTCCTTCCATCGCCCGGCATCCGCATGGGCCCGGCCGCTGGCCAGCAGCGTGTTCGCATCCTTAAGCCGGTCGGCGAATTCTTCGACCTCGCGCCGCGCGCGTACGGCGTCTTCGCGGGCGAGCTCTTTTTCGTCGCGTTCGGCCATGGCGCGCGTCGCTTGCCAGACGCTGACGCCCGTTCCTAGCAGCAAAGCCGCCAGGACAAGCACGCCGGCGACCAGCGGCCCGCGGTGCCGCCGCGCGAACTTGCTGAAACGATACCAGTTCGACGGCGGGCGGGCCTCGATCGGCTCGTTGGCGAGATACCGGTAAAGATCGCGCGCCAGGTCTCCGGCCGAATCGTAACGGCGCGTGCGATCCTTCTCGACCGCCTTCATCACGATCCAGTCGAGATCGCCGCGGAGCGCTAGCCGCAACTGCATCGGGCTCCCCAGCCGCGCGGCGGATGCCGTCGATTCCCGCTGCGCGAGCGTGCTGACGCGAAGACTGGGCCGCGGCAGCTCTTCTTCGCGGATAATGCGCCGCAGCTCGTCGTACGAAACCGTGTTCAGGCGTTGCCCGTCGTACGGCGTCGTGCCTGTGAGCAGTTCGTAGAGCAACATTCCCAGAGAGAAGACGTCGCATCGCGTGTCGATGTCGAGCGAGTTCATCTCCGCCTGTTCGGGGCTCATGTACATCGGCGTGCCGATCATTTGCATGAACCGCGTGTAAACCGTCTTGTCGGTCAGCGGATCGCCAATCGCCTTGGCGACGCCGAAGTCGATGACCTTGGCGACCGGCCTGGCATCGTGCAGCGTCACGAGCACGTTTGACGGCTTCAGGTCGCGATGAATGACCCCTTTTTGATGGGCGTGCTGCACGGCCTGGCAGACGTCGATAAATAGCTCGAGTCGCTGCCGAACATCGAGTCGCTGCTGCTCGCAGAACTCGGTGATCGGCACGCCGCGCACCAACTCCATGGCGAAGAACGGCTGCCCCGACGACGTCGAACCAGCATCGAACACGCGGGCGATGTTCGGGTGTTCCATCAGGGCCAGCGCCTGACGCTCGGCCTCGAACCGCCCTAGAATTTCGTTGGAGTCCATGCCGCGTTTCAGTACCTTGACGGCCACGCGGCGCCGCACAGGCTGGTCTTGCTGTGCTACATAAACCTGTCCGAAGCCCCCCTCGCCGATCTTCTCGAGCAGCCGATATCGGCCGACTTGCTCGCCGGTTCGATCGGTGGCCGGCTCGCTGGCCACCTCGCCGGTGAGCAACGTGGCGGCACCGTCTAATTGGCGGCGTAATTCCACCGGCGCTTCCAGCGGATGATCGAGGACGTTCGTCCCCCGCTCGTGGG
This sequence comes from Pirellulales bacterium, assembly GCA_036268995.1. GTDB lineage: Bacteria > Planctomycetota > Planctomycetia > Pirellulales > PNKZ01 > DATATB01. The sequence goes on from DATATB010000148.1 coordinate 44,776, forward strand.
CCGCGAGCAGCGCTTCGATCGCTCGCCGCAATGCGGCATCATCGCCGCAGGCTTGCGCCAGATACGCATCGCGCTCGGCCTGCGACTCGTAGTCGAGTGCCGAGAGGAAGATCTGTTTTTCTTGGGCGATGGTCACGAGGGGCGATCCTGACCCGGCATCGGGGCGAGGACGAATCGATAAGGAATACTCCTTATCTATATGCGAAAACCGCGCGGAATCGGGGCCAAAAATCCTCAGGATGCCGCGTCCGGCCCCATTTCACGTTTCAGCCAGGCTCGGGCAAAACTCCAGTGCCGCTTGGCAGTCCGCTGGGAAATCCCCAAAGCCGTGGCGGTTTCGTCGATCGTCAGACCGCCGAAGTAGCGGAGCATGACGAGACGATACAGGTCGTTGTCTTCGCGATGGAGCCGCACGAGCGCCTCGTTTAGCGTCAGAATCGAGTCGGGCGGGGCGAGCGAATCCTCGGGCAAATCGTCGGGTAGCGGAACTCGACTCTGGCCGCCGGCATGCTTGAGACCGGCCTTCCGTCGGGCCAATTCGATCAGAATCCGCCGCATCGCCTCGGCCGCGGCGGCATAGAAATGACCGCGGCTGTCCCACTTGCGGCCGGCGCCGTCACCGACCAGCCGCAGATAGGCCTCGTGCACGAGCGCCGTCGGTTGCAGCGTGTGGCCCGCCGCCTCCTGCGACATCTTTTGTCGTGCGAGTCGCCGCAGCTCCTCGTACACGATTGGCAGGAGCTTCTCCGAGGCACGGACGTCGCCGCCCCCGACTTCTGCCAGGATTTGCGTCACCTGTGGATCGGCCATGCCAGGCACCGAAGCAGAAATCGATCGGTTTTAAAATGCCGAAAAGCGCAAACTAAAAGCCGCCCGCCCCTTAGGACGACGGCTTTCTTAATGAGCGGAGGGCATGGGATTCGAACCCACCCGCAATTTCGACGTAACCGACGACGGTGTTTGTGATTGCGAATTCTGCCAGGGGTACCGCGCTGCACGGGCGCTGCATGTTGGAAGCCTGAACTGTCCCGCGTTGGCGTCGCTTGACGCTGATTTGCATCATGTCATCGCCGCCTGGGGTACGCTGCCCGAGGCAATACGGAGGGCTGTCATGGCTCTGATTGGATTACACAACACTTGAGACAGATCAGCTCGCCAGCCTGGGCGACCACAAGTTCCTGCACCGCTAAACGCTCGCGACATCCTGGCCAGGACTTTTCAATCGCTGCACGTTCTCGACCGCGCTTACCACGTCCACTCCCAAGATTTCCAGAATTCGGCTGGCACGCTCCATCGTCACGCCGTGATACTCGTTCTTTTCGTCGCGAGAAACTTGCGTTTCGTGAACCCCTAGCACCTCGGCAAGTTCTCGTTGGGTGAGCCCTTGATAGATCCGCAGGGCAATAAGCAACCGGCCGATCCCTTGAAAGTTGTGAAGTTCGTCAAACTCACCCCGCCTGAGCCGCTCGTAGCTTTCCACGTCTTGCTTGATCTGTTCGTGGAACGTCCGTTGTGGATCCAGACCTCGCTTGATTTCTTGGGAACTCAAGTTGAGTTCCCGGAGCTTCTGCTCTTCGCCACGAACCCGCCCCTCCTGCTCGCGAAGCTGCTTTACAGCCTCTTGATATTCGTTCTCAGTTCGGATCATGGTCCGTCTCCAATTTTGACAATGCCGCGCGGCCTGTGGCTGTACCGCGCTTTCCGAAATGCTGCGGGAAACTCTAGCTCGTGGCCAAACTCGTCCTTGATGCCGCACAGTTGCCCGTAGTGGGGAAACAACTCAACCCGATAGAAATGCCACATGGGTAACTGCGGCTTTGGGTATTTGCGGTACGTGCTGCGACGATTCCAATCCCAGGTCCATACCTTATTCGGGTCGAGAAGATTCAGCTCTTGTACAAGGTCGCCACTTGTGATCCGCGACCGCTCGCACAGGAAATAGCCATCGATATCGTTGGGGTGATCCTTATCTTCGACAAACGACCCATCGATAAAAATGTCCGTGACGCCCACCTGCCAAAGCTGGTGCACCATCACCGAAAGATTTGTGACCAACTTCTCGCGCCACTTCGCGTCCCACTCCGGGTACTGTTTCGCGTCCGGCCCTCGAACGAGAAACGATTCGGCGAGTTCCTTCAACGTGAGGACGTAATCGCCGGGCGGAAGAACTCCGTCAGCCGTGAAGGACGGAAGATTGCTTTCATAATGGCTCACACCGTTCAGTATGCCTAAGCTTTACAAATTTGTCAAGTCATGCTTCGGTAGCTTCGGCCGACGGATTTTACGACCCATCCGTCACACGGTGGACCGTTCCTTTCGCCGTAATGCATGTTGATAAGCGGTATTGCTATATTCAAGGAGCCGTTATCAGCAACGAGATTTCGCGGCGTTCCTCGGCTATCCGCTCCGACCGTTCTTGAGTCCGAAGTGTCTGTACGCGGTCATTCCGTGCGAGTGACAAAGGCCGGCTCACCTGCGGCGCCTTCTATGGGCCATCAAGACACACTTGTCCATCACCTGTCGCCGCGCGACGCCAAAATCTCGTTGTTCCGCTCACTTTTTCGTGGGCGAGACGACGTCTATCCGCGCCGCTTCGACAATCGAAAGACCGGTAAATCCGGTTATGCTCTTGCCTGTGCCAACGAGTGGGCTCCGGGCATATGTGAAAAGCCCAGGATCAAATGCGGCGATTGCTCGCACCAACGCTTTCTGCCCGTGACGGACGACGTCATCCGCTGGCACCTTTCCGGCCACGACGACGCCGGTCGCGACTTCGTGATGGGCGTCTATCCGATGCTTCGCGATGAATCCTGCTTCTTCCTGGCGGCCGACCTCGACAAGACACATTGGCAGGAAGACGCACAGGCCATTCTGGAAACCTGCCGCCGGCTGAACCTGCCGGCAGCATTGGAGCGATCTCGTTCGGGCAATGGTGGGCACATTTGGTTGTTTTTCGAACTGGCAATTCCGGCCGTGCTGGCGCGGAAGCTCGGTGCATATATTCTGACCGAGACGATGGAACGCCGACCAGACGTCGGACTTGATTCATATGACCGATTCTTCCCGAATCAGGACACGATCCCGCAAGGTGGTTTTGGCAATCTGATCGCGTTGCCGCTGCAGAAGCAATCTCGCGAGCTTGGAAACAGCGTCTTTCTCGATGACTGCGGCCAGCCCTATGCTGACCAATGGGCGGTTCTGTCGAGCATTCGCAAGATCGACCAAGCCACCGTCGAGAACATCGTCGCCGATGCTGAAAGAAAAGGGCGTGTCATCGGCGTACGCCGTGCCCTTACCGATGACGATGGATCCCAACCTTGGAGCCTGCCTCCTTCGCGCCAGCATAAAGAAGCCCTACTGGCCGGTCCGCTGCCGGAGCGACTCGAACTGATTCTCGGCAATCAGATCTACGTTGCTAAAGACGAGTTATCTCCCGGATTACTCAATCGACTCGTTCGCCTGGCAGCATTTCAAAACCCGGAGTTCTACAAGGCGCAAGCGATGCGTCTACCTACCTATGGCAAACCACGCGTCGTTGCATGTGCCGAGAATCATCCGCAACACATTGGCCTGCCACGCGGTTGCTTGGACGACGTGCGAAATCTCTTGTCAACCTTGCATATCGATGCCGTGATTCGCGACGAGCGATATGCGGGCAAGCCGCTGGATGTCGAATTTTGCGGCGAGTTGCAACCCGAGCAGGAATCTGCCGCAAAGGCCGTGCTGGGTCACGACACGGGTGTTCTGGCCGCAACGACCGGATTTGGGAAAACCGTCATTGCCGCGTGGCTGATTGCGCAGCGAGGTGTCAATACGCTGGTCCTCGTGCATCGCCAGCAATTGCTGGAACAGTGGGTGCAGCGATTGTCAGACTTTCTGGGGCTGCCCCCCAAAGCGATCGGTCGCATCGGCGGCGGGCGGAAAAAACCGACCGGATCGCTCGATGTGGCGATCATCCAAAGCCTTGTGCGAAAAGGTGTCGTGAACGACTGGATTGGAGAATACGGCCAGCTAATCGTCGATGAATGTCACCATTTGTCCGCGCATAGCTTCGAGCAAGTTGCACGACAGGCCAAGGCGAAGTTCGTCGCGGGACTATCCGCCACGGTCACGCGCAAAGACGGTCATCATCCGATCATTTTCATGCAGTGCGGACCAGTCCGTTATCGGGTTGATGCCAAAGCCCAGGCAGCCGAGCGCCCATTCGAACACTCCGTGTATGTCCGGCCCACGGGATTTCGAGCTTCGGAATCATCCACAGACGATGCCCGCACCCGGTTTCAAGAGCTTTATTCGCAGTTGATCGCCGACGAGGCGCGCAATCGACTCATTCGCGATGAAGTATTGCAAGCAATTCAGGAAGGCCGGTCGCCACTGGTGTTGACGGAATGCAACGAGCATCTCGATTATCTGGCCGAGCGGCTGTCACCAGGAGTTCGACACCTGGTCGTGTTGCGCGGCGGCACGTCGCGGAGGGAGGTTCGCGCGGTCATGGACCGCTTGGCTTCTATTCCGGAAAACGAGGAACGGGCACTGCTGGCGACTGGACGATACGTCGGGGAAGGATTCGACGACGCCAGGCTGGACACATTGTTTCTGACGCTCCCGGTGTCCTGGCATGGAACAATTGCGCAATATGTCGGCAGGTTGCACCGCCTCCATCATCTAAAACGAGAAGTGCGCGTTTACGACTACGTCGACCTCGACATACCCATGTTGGCTCGCATGTTTAACCGGCGCTGTCGCGGGTACGAGGCTGTAGGCTACCAAATCCTGCTCCCCGGCAGCGCAGTTCCAGGGTGGCCGGCTGAAGTTCCGCTGCCCGTCGATCCACAGTGGAAAAGCGAGTACGCAGCCAGCGTCGGCCGATTGGTGCGCGACGGGGTCGATGCGCCGTTGGCGAAACTATTCACTCATGTAGCGCGTACCGTGCTGCCCGACGCCGAGGGGATCGACCGCGCCCGCAGCTCGACCGAAGCGTTCCTATACCGCCGGTTGGAAACTCTACCGGACACCACCGGACAATTCCGCTTGAATGCCGAGTTGCCGATTTCGTTTGACGGAAACGGTCGCATGGAAGTCGATTTACTTTGTGCGCACGCGCGTGTGGCTATCGAACTCGACGGATCCCAACATCTGCATGATGCGGACGCATATCGCCGTGACCGCCGCAAAGACCTGCTCTTGCAGGAAAACGGCTGCGTGGTGCTGCGATTCCTCGGCGAAGACGTAGGCAAGCACCTTGACGCAGTGCTCGACGCAATCCTGCGAACACTCTCGCACCGACGGAAGCGATAACTGTTTCGCTACCGCGCTCGTCGTTCCGCGCTGCAAATGCGCTGCATTTTTGGCGGGATTTTGATTGTCAGCCCCCCGCGCCGTCAGCTGACCTGCCGCCAGGCGTGATTGAGCAAACCATGCTGGTGCAATATTTTGCGTCTTTTATTGCCCATAACGCCCTCCGCGAGGCCATGGGATATCACCCCACGGCCCCGTAGCTCGGAAGTGATTGCCACAGAATGATTTATGGCAATGGAAGCGGAGGGCATGGGATTCTTCCTACCGGGGTAACCGTAACTGGCTGGTACCTAAGCCTTTTGGACTTAACTTCCTCGCGCAAGCGGGCTTGCACGAAAAATGCACGTGCTCGTTGTTCCCCGTTGTTCCTCGTTGTGGGTGCACCCTAAGGGGACAAAACAGGGACAATTTTGCATCCCGGCTTTCGCGCCGGAATTTCGCATTGCCGCGGGGCGCGCCGGTCCTCCTGCTTGGCTTGGCTGCGGCTAGGCGCAAGAAGCAGCAAACATCCAAGTCTTCTAAGCGGCGGGAAAGGTCCCTGCGAAAGGACCTGGTAGCCCGCTACAAGCGCCGTCGCAAACGGCGCAATCAGGACCGCGGCTTAGCTGCCGATTCTGATCTGCGTCAACTCGCCCGAGCCTACCTAGACACGCAGCGACGCCTCTGGACAGATTTCGCGGATCAGGGCCTGCTGCCAGCTCCGGACGACGCGACGCTGGACTCGATGGTTGGCGATTTCAAGAGTCGTCATTGGACCGGTCATGTCGATCCGTACACCGTCGATGCCTTCAAGCAACGTGGCGTTACCCTCGCCGGGATCTACGCGCGGTACAGTTCGGAAAACAGTCAAGCCACTTCGATCGAAGACCAGATGGTTAACGCGCTCAATTATGCGCACGACAACAAGCTGTTCGTGCCGTGGGTCTACGTCTTCGCCGATTATTCTGTCTCCGGCCTTGACGCATCTCGTCGCGGATACAGCATGTATAAGCAACTGCTCAAGAGCGACAAGCATTCGATTGGTACAACGCTTATTGACGATTTTACGCGGGCATCGCGTGACGAAATTGAGTGGTGGCGCTTCGCCCAAAGCTGCCGCCAACTCCGAAAGCGGCTGATCGGCGTCAGTGATGGGTTTGACCTGGCCGCTCCCGACTGGGAGATAAAGCTGACGCTATTCGCTCTTCTATCTCGGTTGTTTCTGAAAGGACATCGAGAGAAGATGAGTCGCGGTCAGCACGGAGCCGCCCGCCGCCGAACATGCACCGGCAAGCTGATCCTGGGACTTACGCGCCGGATCGTACGCGATGAAGCTGGCGATCCGGTCGTTAGGTCGACCGGTGGATTTAAGTATCGCCCCGCAATTGACCCTTCTAGCAGTCGTTGGCTGCTGAAACTTTTCGAGCTGTACGTCGTTAAGCTCTGGCCGGTTCGCAAAATCTGCCGCTATTTCAATGAGCATCGAGTTGAAGACTGGGATGGTTGGACGCCGCGAGGTATCGCGCAGCTGCTGGTGAACCCCGCGGTTATCGGAGTCTTCATCTGGAATAAGTACCACCCGGACATGGACCTGGAAACCGGCAAGCCCATCAAGGTCCGCAACCCCCGGTCTCAATGGGAGGTCTACTATAACCCGAAGGTTGCGATCATACCCATGGAATGGTGGCGGGCTGCTCGCCGGCGGGCTGCCGAAACGCGCGCCAAAAGTCCACTGACCGGGCATCGGCGAACTCGTAATACGGAGCACCCCACAACTCTCTTCAGCGGAACGCTGTTTTGCGGGTACTGCGAGGACAGCGAACTAAAGCTCAACCGCTCCGCTGGACCAGACAAGGCCATGGCATGCCTTAACGGACCCAACAACGCGAAGCAATGCAAGCTGAAGTCGCAGAAATCAACCGCGATCATCGAAACCGCCCTTCTCGGCTTCTTGCTCGAGCACGTGCTAACGGATGCATGCCTAGAGAAGCTGCTACATGACGTCAATGAGCACATAAGGCGAAAGGTGCGCCGCCCACGCGGTGAACCACAAGTCACCGAAAAGCAGGTGGCTTCGATAAAGGCCAAGATCAAACGATATCTGAGGCTGATTGACCGAACCAAAGACGACTCCGCCGTTGACATCTATCACCAGCACATAAGCGCACTGAACAAGGAGCTCGCACCGGCGCTGGCCACACTTACCCACCGGCGGGCGGTGAACCGTGTGCCAGTGAAGCCGCTGAATTTTGACCAGCTCCGCGGCTACCTTTCGGAAGCTCGAAAGCTGCTAAATGAAGCCATGCCCACGTCGGCATTGGCGATCCGGGCACTAACTGGTCCGATTACCATTACGCAGGAATCGAACGGAAAGAAACGGGGCGCACGGTGGATCGCCCATTTCCGGCCTAATTTGCTGCGATTTCTCGCCCATTGGGCGAAAAGGTCGAACATGCCAGATTGCGTCACTTTGGATGCCCTTTGTGCCGCAATCTGGCTAGTGCCGCAGGAGGTCCAGGTCCCAATCGAAAAGACTTACAAATACGAAGAAATTGCGCCTGCCGTCACGGCTCTGAACGCAAAGAACGTCAGTGTTCCTGCAATCGCCGCGGAGCTGAAGGTATGCAACCACACGGTAGAGCATGCGTTATTCTTCGCCCGGACGGGAACACCCCCAAAGACGCGCCAAAGTAAACGCCCGCGATCTGCAAAGTCGGAAAAACGGCTGACTTTCAAAGACATCGCGCCTATCGTCGCTGAACTACATGATGTCAAACGTATATCCCTGACCGAGATTGCCCGCACCCGCGGCTGGTCGCGTCCCATGGTCGGCAGAGCCTATACGCACGCGCACCCGGAACGTGCGGCAGACGCCATTGCCCGTGGGAGACGCATACGAAGCCCCCTGATGCTTTCCGACGACCAGCAGGAAAAAATTCGGCGGCTTTGGAAAGAAGGCAAATCTAGCCTTAATCAGATCGCGAAGGAGGTGGGCCGCTGTAGCGCGACCGTGTCGAGACTCACTCGCAACGTGAAATCCCGCCGTTCCCGCGGCAAACATGCTCCATTGGGCTACGCGAAGCATCGGCGAATGCGGGAGATGATCACCGCTGGCATGAAAACCTCGGAAATCACTGCGGAAATCGGATGCGCGACCAATACGGTCTACACGGAGCGCTGGCGAATACGCAAGCAAGCGAAAACTGCTCAGAATGGCTGACCGGTTGAGCGGCCGATTGCGATCCGGCTTACCGCGCGCTAGATTAACGCCGGACACGAACTGGCTTACCGAAGGAGATTTACCGGCTCTACATGGGCCGCCGACAATTTGAACTGACGCGTGCGTCAGCCTGCTTCCCGAGAAACCGCCAACTTGAGCTTCGGCTCACGACCAAAGAAGCAGCCTGTGCCGCGCCCCGTCTGGGGCGCTGGCCGGGCTGTTCTTTGGTGCCCCTTGGCGGGGGTCTCGGGAGCGGCTTTGGTTCAGCGCTCCTTTTTTTGTCCCATCGCTAAAGCTGTGAAAGGGCACTCAACATGGTTTTCTTAAGCAACGCATCAAAAATGCCAATCAATTTATGGGACGTCGATCCGAGCACTGCCATGGCATATGCTCGATCGACACCCCCCCGAACAATCTGGAGATTTGGTCTGAGTTTGTACGTGATTTGGTGCGCTGCGAGTGGCTGCTCGAAAACCCATATCGACGCTGACGCGGCAACCAATATTTCCCATTCAACGCCAGATGCGCCTTCTACATCTCATGCTGATCAAGCCGGCACGGACTCCGTGGAAGAACCGCCGCCAACGCCTTCGTCGTCGGTTGACCAGAACGACGCCGACGTAAAGACGAAGTCGCTTACACATCTTACGCTGGATGTTGCAAGAGCGCTTGTCCATGAGGATCGACCACTTTTCCTTGACCGGATTACCGAGCTGTCCCCTGAAATAGCACGAGAACTTGCTCGAAGCCAAAGGTCACTATACCTAACTGGCCTGAAAACGCTGTCCGGCCCAGCTGCAAGAGAAATGGCCACACATAAGGGAGGCGAGATTAGCCTAGGTGTAACAGCGCTCTCTTTCGACGCTGCAATCGCCCTGGCACACTGCGACTGCACGTTGAAGTTGGAGGACGTCACGACACTATCGCCCGAAGTCGCAAAAGTAATTGCGCGACATCAGGGTCCGCTTCTATTGAGCGGTGTTCGTACGATCTCGCCAGAGGCAGCGGAAGCGTTGGCCACACACAAAGGTAATCCACTGTTTCTGGACGGACTCAAGGACGTGTCTAACTCGGTCCGAGAAGTGTTGCGCGCCAACAAAAGTATAGTTTTGCCATACGAACCTCCAGCTCAGGTTCCGACCACTTTGCCAAATATAGCGGCCCAGCCGATTTCGCTGGCAGATTTAGTCTCCGTCCTTGGCGAGCCGGATGAAAGGACGGAAACGACAATCCTATATAATGGTAAATTAAAAGCGATTGCTCGTGACGGCGGTCTCGACATCAACTTTGCGACGAACGACGATGCCTTATTGTACATAGCCGGCCTGTTCACGAGCCGGCTATTCAGCAACAGCGAAGGTAAAGAAATCGTCGATTTTATTGATTCGGTCGGCGATGAAAAGCGTATCGGTCGATTTCTCGTCTCCATCCGCGCCGGCCAGTATCCTCGACGGTCATGGCGGATCGTTAGCCTTAGAAGTAAATAGGATGCGGCTGAGAGCTGAAGATCTATGATGGGACGGCGCAGGCAGGTTCTCCGCCGCTGGTTCGCGGAATTGCGGCGACAGGAGCAATTTGTCCTTATGAACCGATGGGTACGCTCAGTAAGGCAAGCTGCGAAAGGTCCGATCATCCTAAGAACTTGGTATACGGACTACCGTCCGTACCGCGCCGAGGCGCGGCGATGACCGCCTTACTCCGCGCTAAGTGAAACCTTGAGACCGAGATACTTCAGAAGCACCTCGATTTTGCCCTGTAGGATCGAAATGACCGCTTGCCGCGTCGCAGGGTCGACTGGGCTGTCCAGCCGTTCCAGTTTCGCGATCGTGTGGTCAATCGACCTTGCCACGTCCCGAAACATCTTCGGGCTAGGCAAGCTGTTTGGAACTCGCCTCACCTTCTTTCGCTTGCGCGAGATCAGGCTTGGCAAAAGCCCCTTAAAGCCGGACCAGGTAGCCAGGCCGGGATGCTTGCTTAGGTAGTCCGCCACGCTGGCGAACTTCTGAGCGAACCAGCGCATCCGATGAAGTTCGGACTGCGAGACGTGCAGTCGTGCGCTTACGTCGGCCAGAATTTGCCGTCCGTACGGCTGCCGTTCGGACGCGACTCCGAGCCACTGGTTCAGAATAGCGCCCGTCTGGTGGCGTACCTCCAGGCTCTGCGTCCGGTGCGAGTGCCACAGCTGAGCTAGGTGCTCGAATTGATCTTCCTTGATGCCGCCGTGCTGGAGGCCACCGGTGGGTTCGACTTGGCCACGAATCTTGGACTTTATTTTCAACATCCGAAAGTCCTAACGCTTGGGACCTTCCGCAGCCGTCAGTTCAAAGTCGTCGCGAATTGCCAAGGAGCACTCAACTAGCATCATTCTGGTGCTCGGATCAGGCGAAAGCAAGATTTTTGCCGCTGGCAAAAATCCTCAGCCTCGGCCCTCGACCGAGATCGGGCGGATTCTGGTACAATCGGGCGGCAGGTCCTACCGCGGAGAGGCTAAAGGAGTGCAGGTACCAGGTGCCTACGAGATATGCAATGATAGACGAGCCTTTGGGACAGTTGGAGATGAGCGACTTGGAGCGTGATTACGGTGTTCCAGCTGAACTGATGGAGTTCATCGACGATGGATTTTTGGAGGTCTTGGTGGAAGAACCTGCGGAGAAAACGGTGGAGCTACACGCTCCGTCTCTCCGAAGAACCGACCCTCAGGGACGGATTACCGCCTATTCGATCACGTGGATCCATCCAGATTACAACTCGCAGTTTTGCCACTATTACGAGAATGTCCCTGGGGACTTTCCGAACTTTTACGTCACCGAGGAAACTTCGGACGTTGGCAATCACATACTCGACGTTAACACCCTCGATGACCTCATTGTCTGGCTCGCCGATAGTCGCTCCCAGATTTGAACTGGCATGCCACGACGCCAGTTTGGTTAAGTTGGACGCTTCTGGCCTTTCTGTTTTTTGAAGGCACCCAGCAGGAGGTGGTGATGCTGAATGGCGGTCGCAAGATGCGTGTTTTCGACCTTTTCTGTGGCGCCGGCGGGAGCTCGTGTGGCGCCCGCATGGCCGGAGCCACCATCGTCGGCGGGATCGACTTGTGGGAGCCAGCGATCGAAACCTTCAAACTGAACTTCCCGAAGGCGAAGACTTGGCGAGCGCGAATCGATCGCCTCACCGCCAAATCGGTCGCCAGGGAGATTGGAAAGATTAACCTACTTTTGGCCTCGCCAGAATGTACCAACCATACTTTCGCCAAAGGGAACCGGCGGCACGGCGACGAGCAGGAACAGAGCCGTCGAACCGCATTCGAAGTTGTTCGCTTTGCCCGAGCTTTTGAGCCCCGATGGGTCGTCGTCGAGAACGTGGTATCTATGAGGCATTGGAGCCAGTACGCGAAATGGAAGAAACGGCTGAATGGCCTGGGCTACCATCTACGCGAAGTGGTTCTGGATTCCCAGGACTTCGGAGTCGCGCAAAGTCGTAGACGGCTTTTTGTCATTTGCGATCGTGATCGGGAACCAGCAGTTCCTGAGATACCAATGCACCAAGCTTGCTCAGTAAACGATATTCTGCACTGCGATCAGTCTAATGGCTTCAACTATGATATGAAGCCATTATTTGGCTGCACTCCTGCGAGAGCAAAGGACACACTCGATCGCGCACAGCGAGCGATCACCGCGCTAGGACCGAAGAAACCATTCTTGATCGTGTACTACGGTACTGACGCGGCGGGGGGGTGGCAGGCGCTTGATCGGCCTTTGAGGACAATCACGACGCTCGATCGATTTGCCCTTGTAAGGCCGTCGCGTGACGGGCATCTCATGAGGATGCTGCAACCACCGGAACTCGCCAAAGCCATGGGCTTCCCGGATAACTACTCCTGGCCGGACACAACGCGGCGTGAGAGGATAAAGCTGATCGGCAATGCGGTTGCCCCGCCCCTGATGAGGGCTGTCGTCGCCACGCTGTTGCAATCCGCAAGGCCGGCCGCCTCACTTTATACTGCTCGTCATTGAGCAGCCATTTTCCGATGCCAATTACACCGCGTAAACGAAAGAAGGCTGGGCACCGGTCGTGGGCAGCACATGGGAAATGCGTCCGCGGAAAACATCGCGGGGACATCATGAGTCCCGAGAAGCGCAGCCAACTGATGGCCCGAATTCGATGCGCGAATACGGGGCCAGAGAACACACTTGCGGAGTTACTCGCAATGGAGGGCATCGTGTTCAGACGGCACGCACGGGAGCTTCCTGGTCGACCAGACTTCGTCTTTGATGACGACCGTTTAGTCGTCTTCGTGGATGGAGATTTCTGGCACGGCTGGCGGTTTCCGCTTTGGCGACACAAGCTATCACCACAATGGGCTATCAAGATCGAGGCGAATCGGGCACGAGATAGTCGCAATTTCAAACTCCTACGGCGAAATGGGTGGTTGGTTCTGCGGCTTTGGGAGCACCAGCTTGAACAATCACCTGGTCGCTGCATCGAACGCATTTTGTCAATGCGATTGGCTTGTAGGCAGGAAAAGCGGCCGACCATTCGCAGACGTGGCCGATCTCCTTAGCGGTGCCGCGATTCTCGCTTCAATTAACTGCGCTTTCTGGATCACGAAGTCGACCGGCGCATCGGGCAAGCTGCTAAAAGCGGATATCACTCAAATTATCAGATGTGATTCCCAGTCACTGAAGAAACCTAGTGACGGATCGCTAGCCGTGCCTACGACAACGGCGCGGTCTAAAAGCCTGTTCTGTTCTTCGCAAGAAGTTTCTGGTAGGAGGGTGCAACAATGGCAGGCGGCGAGATTGCAGCTATCGGGGCCTTGGCCTCGGCTTTCCATGCAAATGGGATCGGTGGAGCACCACTGAGCTCTTCGAAGTGCTCTGATGAGCGTCGTCTCCAACCGGCCGGGGTGGCCTTGACGAACTAGACCACCGCAGGTACCCTCGGCGTCGCCGGACGCGGTATAGATAAGCAGCCCGTTCATTGGCAGGCTATGCTCCTGTTGGCAGTATAGCCGCTCGCGGAGTGACGAGCTGCCGTATCCGCAATCATAGCTCAGCTGATTAATAAGTAGATGGGCGAGAGTGTGGAGTAACACGAATCTAGGAAGAATGGTTCGCTGGCTCTGATGCCGCTCACTACGTCGCTGGTTGTACGGTCCTGTTAGAAGACGTGTCCGTTCTTCCAATTCCCTATCCACCGACCATTGATCGAGCAGATCGGCACGGAGTTCCAAAAAGATCCCTTCGCCGCGTACCACGATCGCCGGTAACCATTCAAGCCTGCCATCTCTCGCCAAGTCTCGTTTTCGAGTATTAAAATCTCGGGCGTCTTCTGGAAGGATGCGAGAGAACCCCACCATCGTCCGGGTTTCGCGCAATTTATGGATAAGCACGATCGACCGGAAATAATGCTGAATAATCCCGGCGTAGTCCACTAGGTTTTGCGGCACAGCGTATAGATCGACCTTGTCGTTACCGCCACCGTGCGAAAGTACCCGATACTCGGCATGACGGTACTCTTCCTCAGACTGACCAACTGTTGTCTTAGTTGTTGCCGCGCCGGCCAATTTGTCATTCGCGGCCCGCTCTAAGCCGGCCGCATCGAGGAATCTCATCGAGGCAACAATGTTGCACCGCGTCGGATCGACGCGACCATCAATTAGTCCCTGCGATAAAAGATTCCAGACCATCGAATCCTCAATGGCCTCGATGATCTCTCGAGGACCTGCGACGGAGGTGCTCGGTAGATAGATCGAACTAATTACATGTGGCGTATAAACATTCGCCCCACCGCGTTGGAGAACCCGCAGAGGACTTCCACAGTTTCCCGGGGGGGCTGGCATCTGCCCGAGCCACGGCTTCGCGCCGAGACACTTCTGGATGTCATCGAGGGCGCCCTCATTGAATGCGCCGCTCATCGTCTGTTCCTGGCCGCAGCTACACTGGATCAGAATGCCGGTGAGAAGGCTACTGCTCCGTCCGGCACGCAATCGCAACGAGCAAGTCGATGTGGGCTGAGCCGTCCTGTGGACCCATGCCATGAAGGGGAAATCCTGGATGTGCCCCTCCGGGCAGGCGGCGATGAAGCGTACCGGCAATAGCCAGGGGCGCTGCCAGTTCTTTCTGCCGTGACATGTCAATCCCTTATCGTATTTGCGCGCCTCGCATCGCTCCCGGTCACTGAACAGTCCAAGCTGCTTCATAAAGCCGCAGTTCGGGCAGTAATGCCATAGCGGAAAACGGACGAACGGTATCTCCCGGCCCGCGTCTCGAACTCCCGGGCCCGGAATACGGTAATCATGGGGTAACCGGAAATGGTCTACCCCCACTCGATCCCGTAGGCGATCCTCCGTTACCTGGAATTCAGCAAGGGCGGGGCCAGTTGGGTAGGGCCAGACGTCGAGGCCGCAAGTCATGAGCGACTCATCGCCTGGAAAGTTAACGATTGCACCGATGCCCCACGGTGAGATGAGCTGCGTGCGCCGGATGGGCTTCATTGCTGGTTCTCTTGATCGGTGTCGGTGTTGGGGTAATCACGACACATCATCGCTGAGCAGGTCGCATCGACATTCCGCATCGAAGTCGGAGTTGAAAGCGCGGCGTTTCCCCAGCTCGGTTGAGGTTCCGAGCCGGCGGGGTACATCAGGGGAATCGGGATAGGTGGCGGACCGAAAGTGCCATAATTGGAAGGCAGAATACCTTGCCAGCGCCGTAATCGATCATCCAGTAACTGCATGGTCAGCTTCTCCTCTTCCTTGTCGACGCCGCGAACTCTACGGAGGATGATCTCTTTAATATGCTCAATAAGCTCCTGGTCGGGGAATGGGTTCGGGGAACCCCGGTTCGCCTCAGTTCCCAGATAGCGCACCAAAGTGACCACGAGGGCGTGGAGGGCCCGTGAGCGAACGGGAGCGGCAAATGGGGTCACGCTGGTGGGTTCGACCCAGCGGTAAATGGCCGCGTGGTACGACCGGAATCGCTCGTAATGAGACCGGTCTCTGGGCTTTGCGGGGTTAAAGATAGTCACAACCAGCCCCGGACCTCTAGCCGATCGGCCGACGCGACTGGTTGCCTGGATATATTCGGAAGTGGTTTTCGGCTGGCCAATGACTGCCATCAGTCCGAGGCGGGGCACGTCCACGCCGACGGAAATCATGTTGGTGGCTAAGCAGATGTCCACGGGCCGCTCATCGCGACCGGGATCATAGGGTTGAAATAATCTTCCCAATGATTCCGGGATTTCAGTGCTCGGCATCCGGCTGGTCAGTTCGAGCGCGCTATTGATGAAGCGCCTTGGATCGTGGTCGGTTTGTTTCTGGATACCCTTGCGCTGCCACATCGCGTTCAGATGCTCCCGGATGTCCGCCCGGATCAGGGTGGCAGCTTGTCCGAGTTCCCGAAGGCTGTTGAAGTAGCTGATAAGAGTCCAGTACGGATCCCGTTCGGCCGCGATTCGACTCGAACTGGGAGGCCCCTGAAGCAGAGCGGATAAAGTTCTCACCTGAGCGGTGGTATGGGAAGGTAGGGCACTTGCGTGGACGCCAACATACAGGCGACCGTCGGCAGCCTGATCTTCTAGTGCGAAGAAAGAGTCTCCACCGCGGAGGGCTTGAGGCGGGAAAAGGAAGACTCTGTCGCTGCCGCAATTGTATAGGGCGTGGCATTGTTCGGCGGCTCGGCAGATGGTAGCCGTGGAGGCAATGATCTTTGGCCGGATATATTGTCCATTAATCTCCTTGGAGCAAAGTTCCTGGATTATCGTCTCATATTGTCCCACCATCGAACCGAGTGGCCCGGAAATGAGGTGTAACTCATCCTGAATGATTAATTCGGGCGGAGCAGTGGAACCGATGCCAATGCCAAACAACGTGCGAGCCTCGGGTCGCCAAGGTAACATGGCGAACTTGTCCACAGTTCCAACGAGAAGGGTCGGTGGGGTACGGTATAAGTCCTCATCGATCACGCAAAGCGGCAACCCACTCGTGCCACTAAACGGACAGTCGTGTGAAACATCGGGGCACCGAAAGACGACCGTCTGAGGTGCTGGAGCCTGTCGATGTTGATAACCCATGACCCGGGTTATTTTACCTAGTTCGGTTGGCCCCATCTCCGCACCACACCAGGGACAGTTGAGCACAATGAACGGGTTCTCTCGTGAAGCCTCCCTCCCCATCGCATTTAGCTTGCGGATTGCGTCAGTCCTGTCTCCAGGTGTGACGCTGTTTCCGACCCATAGTCCGATAGAGATCGGTTGGTTCCCCAGGTCACTACGCTCACGCCGGATACGTTCGCACGCGCAAATAAGAGAGGCCGCACGTTGAAACTGTTGAGTGGTCAGCAGCCGCAAGGTGTATCGCATCAAAACCGTCGTTCCTGCATTCGCTGGTTCGCGCAGTCGCCGTAAAAAGATCGTGAATGCCGTTAGCCCTAAATATGCCTCGGTCTTCCCACCGCCTGTTGGAAACCAGATCAGATCAACAATCGAACGCTCCTCATCGTCTGGTATCGCTAGCGAGCGCAGATTCATGACAATAAAGGCGAGCTGGAAGGGACGCCATGCCCCCTTGCCGCCCTGCGGATTCTTGTAGTCTGGCCAAACTGGGGCGTCGATTTCCGCAACAGGATTGTTCGTTGGACCTGCGGCTCGCCAACTCCTCTTTTTCTCCGATGCGAGCTGGTAATGAAGCTGCTGCTCCAACATCGCTCGATTTGCAAGCCGGAAGGCCAAGCTCACGGTGTTGTCATCGCGCAGCAACTGTGTCCCGGCGCGGAAACGAGCGAGGCAAGTGCGGCAATTGTTAAGGTGTCTCTCGCCGGCAGGGCGGTAAGACTCTGGGAAGCCATTGTCATCCAGGCGGTTCTGTTGGCCCGTAATCCAAGCCTCGTATCGATCGCCGAGCTCATCAAGGACAATGAAAAGATGATCAGGGTTCTGCACGTCGGCGAGATCGAGCATGCGCAGCTCTAAGCCCGGGAGCGCAGCCGGAATGATGGGCTTCAGTTCATAGGCAGGCATCACCTCGGACCTGATGGCAGTTATGGCTTCCCCATCTCCTTCCCATTCAGCGCTACAACCGTGTCCAATTGCGAATGTCTTCTCCTGGCTGTAAAGCAGATTCATCGAGGCGTCGTCGTCGTGTAACGGCTCACCTTGCCGCTCTGGGTATTCAAGAAAACAGGCGGTCCCGTTGGAATCGCGAATTCTTAGTCCAACCTGGAAGAAACACTTCTCATTCTCGGGCCGGCCACCGCTTTCCAGGGTATTCACAAGGCTTGCAGTTAGCAGTCTCTGATCGGGCAAGTCTGCATCGGCGACTGGCCGGCTGACGAGGCAGATCTGCAATCCGGTGGGCTTTCCTACCTTGTCAACAACATCGCGTCGGACGATGACTGTTCCTGTGCCTCGAAGTTCGCTTGATGCTATCAGTAGAGGCGGAATCGCGAGAGGCGTGCGCTCATATTGAACGCCCTCTTTGCTCTCGCCAGACCTTGTCTGGTACGTTCGCTTGGCCGTCGTATAAGTCGCAGCCTGAATGTCCGCGGCCAATCCTTCGGAGGGAAGCAGGACGAAGCAGCTAAAGCCGAGCGCCGACGGGAGGTAGGCATTGATTAGTGACGTGGTGTAGTCACTAGCGTCGGCAGGGTCCTCAGAAATTTCGGAAAGATCAAGGTCGTCCGTTGTACCAGCCTCGCTCGACAGCTCTTCCAGTTGCTCTTCCGTCTCCTCGTTCACTGGATCGACAACCGTCCCAAGCGTCTCAGCCTGTGTGACCGCCTCCGCGGCTTGTTCAATCTTTGCTGCCTGTGGGAATAGAACGCCGGCGCCATAGCGGTTCCGAGGTGGCTCCGCGATCAATATCTCCTCACCATTCTGCTGACGGCAACCATCGATAGGATCTGGGCCGATCAGTTCCTTTCGAAGGAACTCAACAATTCGATCCCGCATCTGTCGGGGTGTCAGTGCCGGTGGGTTGGGCGGCGGCGATGGCTGGAGCTGATTCATCGGCCAAGACTCCTCTGGATTTTGTCACGCACCGCTTGCTGATAATCCGTGCGGCAGGATTCCTTCATGATTACGACCAGCCGCTCACGCGCCCGCGACATACCGACATATAGTAGCGACCGGCTCTCGTCATCGGCGATCCGACTGACATCGTGAAGCACGATCATCGAATTCTCCATCCCCTTGAAGGCATGGATTGTGGAATGCCCGATGGCGGTCCTGTTTCTTTTTCCGATTGCCTGGTCTGCAAGGTCGACCAGAGGCTGGCCGGCAAGTCGATCCATCCCAGCGAGACACGAATGGCCGAGCACGACCGGCGAGAGCAGTGTAATTTCGCGAGGTCCAACACCTTCATTGATCGCTGCCGAGACCACTTGCTCAACGACAGCTCGCGCCTGCACTGGGTTATCCGGCACGAATCGGTAATCAACGGCGCGCCCTGGAACGTCAGCGAGCCGGAATGGAGGTTTCTCGAAACCGGAGAGTAGGCAGGTCTCTTCACCGATCGCGCGAGTGTTCCGGCAATTTACGCGGAGGCGGGCCCTTGCAAAGTGGGGAGCGCGACTCTGAAGTAGTTGAAACATCTCATCGGAGTCGAGCTGGCCGTAGATCGCCTGTCGCTCAAAATCGCAGAAGATTGTCCATCGTCCACCAGCTAGTCCGCCCCTCACGAGAACGTCTAATGCGTCGAGAAACGCTGGGCGAATCAGATCCTGCGCCTCGTCAATAATGAGGACATCGAAGGGGTCACGTACGCCCTCCTCCATCGCAAGCTGCGAGAAGAAGGGGTACTGATAGTCAAAGATGTCGGCGGGCTTCTGGTCTCGCAGCTTGCGGAATTCTTCCCAATGACTGGAGCTTTTAATCAGCGCGTCGAGGAAGGAATGAAAACTGCCGGCAACGATCTGCGATTCGAGCTTTTCAGCGCGGTTCTGATCGTCGAGCCATTTGCCGAGGAGTCGGTTGAAACAGAGTAAAAGCACACTGCGGTTATCGTTTGCAATCCGACGCGCGAATTCGCGGGCCAGAAAAGTCTTTCCCGTTCCACCTCCGCCTTCAAATAGGCAACGTGGATTGTCCTCCATTACATCGAGCTTCTCGTACTGCTCCGTCGTAAGTCGAAGCAGCTCAACGTCGGTTCCGCCTTCGATGTCTCTCGAGCTGGCCACTAACTCGAAATCTCCCCTGAAGATGGCTAGCAGTTCCGAAATTTGCTCTGCAGTTGGTCGCGAGGCAACGGAGTCATACCACGGTTCCCTGCTTACCTTGATATGACAGTGGCGTGCAAGTTCACGAAGGAAACGGTTGATTGGGAGTCGCCGTGAGTCGCGGTCATAGATCTGCCAGTTTTCCCACTCCGGATCCTGCTCGCCGAAGACGACATGGGGGAAGAGTACGCCGTAACCAAACACGATACGGTTGAGCGGATGGCCTCTCCCCGTGACACGGGCCAGTTCTGCCTTTAAGGAGAACATGGCATCCTTTACCTGCGCAAATGGACTACGGGGACTTCGAGTGCTCTCGTTGTATCGATTGGTGAAAACCCACTCGCCATTGCGGCGGGCAACCGCGCCCCCCTTCACTTCCAGACAGAAAACGCCTTGCTCCGGGATGAGAACCACAAAGTCGATCTCACCGTAAAGCCTTTTTACGTGGCGTGCCAGTCCCAGCGAGTGGAGCACGATCCAGTCGGCGGTATCAGGATCGCTCTCGAGAAGGGCGAACACCTGCTTTTCCCCCGAGCTTTTCACGTCAGATGCCAGGCGCTCCGGAATCATGCGTGCCATAGGTTTCCTCGATGCGCCGTCGGTTCACATCTTTCTCGGGAACAAGTATTGGCTGGCGATCAATGAACTGGACCTCGACGATGCTGAGCCTGCCGACTCCTTCGACCTCCACGGACATCGCTTCGCGTCTGCTTCCGGCTAGAAGCCGCGGGAGGGCCGCCGTCAACTCGCGATACAGGTAGCTCGACGCCTGGAGATGGGCGCCGCGAACAGTGTGAATCGCCTCCCGCACCTGCTCGAGGCTATTGCGCAATTGAACATTCCCTGTAGCCTGGACGATTGCGTCGAGGTCTGACTCGTCCTGAGGCCCAATCGTATCGTCTGTGAAGATCCAGTTGCGAACCGTAGTCGGAGTCCTATGGCAGCCGCACTGCCGAAGGGCATCCACAACAGCCTGGAACCGCCGAGACCGCTGTTGCCAGAGATCGTGCAGCGCTTTCCTCCACCGACCGGCTACTTCCCGAAGGTGCCCCAGGCCCGCTTGCCGGAGCCCCACATCCGCTTGCCGACGAAGAACGTCAGCGTCCGCCCCTTCAACGAAAGCGATTAGATCGCCCTCCTGTAACTGGTCAACAGTGCGCTGTGGCAAGCTCGACGAAGAGCCGCGTTCCATCAGATCAGAAACGATCAATAGGCGTCGGTCAGCCGTGACATAGGCACATGAACTATCGGTGAAACTTACGTACCACGCCTCTAACGAATCCGAGCTGCCGGGCTCGGAGGCGGGAATCCGGTGCCCGTGCCGGCGAGAATGCTCAAGCTGCAGCTCGAATTCCATTGCTTCTTCGCTGTTGTCCTTGACCACGGCAGGGCTCTCCGTGGGACTTTGGTCTCGGTCGAGCTCCCACCTCCCAGGTTCGAGGCCAAGTAGTTGCGCGCGTGGCGGATGCGAAAGCTCTGGTGCTCGCTGTCGGGCCCATTGTTTGGCAGCCGAGGCATGCCAGCTCACCTCAAAAGGATAGGCGAGGATGATGGTGACCGGGGCTACATGGCTATGGAGCAAACGGAACATTCGGTCGTGCCCCATCCAGCCTGAGATGATCAGAAAATCGGCCTTGTCGATCTCGGGCACATCCGAAACACACAAGAAGCGGAGACCGGCACCTGGCCAACGGCTGGCGAGCTTTGGCTTCCAGTAATCGACTGTTGCTTCGACCTCCCGACGGTCAGACAATACGACCACACCGCACCGCAGCCCGTCCCCATATAACCGATCTACCACTTGCTCAAACCCATGAATTTTCGGTGTGTCCGTCTGAAAATGATTGGCGGCATGCCGGAGGTTATCGATAACCTCCTGTGCCAAGGGACGGGCAGCGGCGCCAAGATTCTGTTCACCCAAATCGTCCACAAGTTCGGAGATACTTCTCTCTTCAACACGCTCCGATTCTGGCTGAGCGGTTGATGCGAGTGGCCTCAACAACCGCGAAAGGGTTAGAAGAATTCCGTACCAGCGCCGCAGCAGCGGGTCCATGCGGTCAACATCGGTCCCAAGAGCCCGTCGAAATTGGATTAGTCCTTTGGCGGCTGATGAGAGCAGACCCTCGTCGTCACAGGCTGCCATCTCTTGCCGCTCGTTTGCCATGCACTGGCACGACTGTTCAAGGACCGAGAATGGGTGCTCCGCATTGAGGCTCGTACCCGGTAAAGCTAGGACCCCAGATCGGAAATCGTTGCCATCCCACCTCCAGATGGCAAAGTCACTGAGCTCAAGAAGTTCTCTAATCTCCTGATCCCATTCGCAGTCCTCGAGGACTGCGAGAACCGGAAGATGGCGATCGAGAAGCTCCTGTACGATCGTCGTAGCATTGAGGAAGGTGTGGGCGCCGTCGAGAATGACCAGGGGCTTCTGGTGCCGTCGGCGCTCCGCGTCGAGATACGGCAAGATTAGTCCTGGCAGATGAGTCACCACCAACAACGGGTCGGATGCCGCACACCCACTCCCCCATGGCCTGACTTGCCCATCAGACGTCAGAGCTCCCCAGAGGAAGAGGTCTTCCAGCAAGCTCTCTGAGAGCTGACCGTTTTGCATGAGAATGCGGGTGGACTGTGAAAGGTGGTGTGTCGCTGCGAGACGACTCACGAGGAGCACACCGTTGGTCACTAGCCGGTCATTCCCGGACATGTTGGAGTCGGTCAGGCGCTCCAGAACCGTAGTAGTAGGAGTCTGTTTCAACTGCCTCAAGAACTTCTGCGCCTGAACGGGCTGTGCGGCTGAGCGCGTCGGCCGGAATCGGAAGCGATTTCCGATTGAAACTCCGACTCGTCCTCCAGCTGTGCGAACATAAAATCGCCTCTCACCGTTCTCGACGACCTCCTTTTCAAACTCAACGACAACGGACGCGCGCTCATCCACATACAGCTTTTGGCCAGGACGAAAGGACAACGGCTCTTCGACCCGGCGCCGCCATTCTTGCTGAACGACGGCCAGAGCCGCGCCGACAGAAATCCATGCCGCGACTTGCGGGGACCGTGGAAACACCATTACGGCGCGATTGCCTGGCGCCGCAGCCTCTCGAAGCTCAGCGGCTACCGCGATGGCAACCTGAAGGACTCCTGGCAACTCGGCGAAATAGTCGCTCTCCGGATCACTCTCCGGGAATTGTGCTGCCTCTAATCGCCGCAGGAATGGAAATCGCCGACGCAATTCGTTTAGCAGGGATGACCAAGTTTCGGCCATGCGTGGGAGATCGCAAAAGGTGCTAGAAGTCCGAAGGCCAGGACTTGCAAGCGTCATCTTATCGGCCGGGAATGCCAGCGCCAAACTGGAATATGCAGGTTTATCTGCGGCACCTAATCGATGGCTTGCGAGCCGACAATCGCTGTCGTTTCGCCAACCGGCATACGTTACCTGCAAGAATATCAAGACGACCTTTAGGAAGCCCTTTCACGATTTTCGGGCATATTCGCTGGCCCATGGCAATCAAAAGCGACCCCAAGAGCGCCGAAACATCGCCGCCGTACTTCGCTTGCCTGGCATCCCTCGCCCCGGAGAAACGAGCATTGAAGAAACGAAACACCGCGCCTAAGAATTCCAGCCTTTCCGAGCCGGCCGAATTCCCTCGTGACAATTGCGACCCGTTCACGCAAGCGCTCGGCAAGCTTCTCGACCTCCTCGCCCGCCTTATCGCCGAGGAGTACCTTCGCCGCACTTGCTGCAACACAGTTACTGTAACACTTTCCAATAGGGCACTCGAAGCCGAGAGTTCTCTATCGTCCCCCCGTTTATCCCAAGGAGAGCAGGATTTGACCGTTGGATGGCCGACTATCCCGACCCAGCAAGATCCACGTCAAAAGCCCCCCTGTCCCAAGCCTTGAGTACCTCGGCCGTCGACTCATCCGAGATCGCGTCTTCCATGACCGGATGCCTCTATCCGGTTCGGATGCGGTTGGCACCGTGCCGTTACCCGTATTAATTCCTCACCTCCCGGGAACATCACCATCATGCCTGAGAATTTTCGATCCGCCATTCAACAACTCCGCACGATCAACGTGCAAATACGGCAACGACTCGAACTCGCCGAGGCTTCCATTCCGCCCTTGAACGAACTAATTTCGCAGCTCGGCACCATTGCTCTCGCGGAAGGACCACCAATCCTTGGTCAAGTCGTCTACCAGCAGGCGTACCTCCAGTGCCAGGAGTTTTGCGACTCGGCACTCCTCTACCAGGCCGCGTTGCTTGTTCCAGAGGGCATCGGCGCAGCAATTTGGGACCTGCACGAATATCTGGCTAACGAACAGGCGCCGTGCCAGGCGGAGAAGGATGCCCGCATTAAGTTTCTGCCGTTCGGGAATTGCGGCAGCACCGTCAAGGCTCTGCTGCTCGGCGAGGTGCAGCCCATGCTTCGTCGATTGTTCGAACGATTCCCACCGATCAACTGACGCCGGCCCCGTCGCCGGCACGGCCGCGGCGGTGCCTCAACGGAGCCCGCCGCGGGCCTTCTATTTCCGTGCTGCAATTGCCCAGAAAATCGTATAATGCCCTTCGACGTTTGCGTCGAGCGACGATTCCTCCGAGGCACAGCTATGGCCCGCGAAAGGCAATTACCGTCTGCCCTGCCAACAAGTGGGGCGGTCCAGACCTCGAAAGAACTGAGTCCGCTGACCGCGGTTACTTCGGACCAAGTTGCAGCCGACGGCAGGACCGAAACGCCGACGGCTGTTTTAAGCGTAAGCGGAAATGCGAACGCCCGAATCGAACAACTGACCCAGCGGCTGAGCGAGCTGGCAGAAAACTTCTCCGAGACCAGTCGCACGGCTGCGCCAATCGTTGAGAACTTGAATCGGCGCATCGCGGAGTTTGCGGCCGTAAGCCAACAAGGCCCGAGCTACATCCTAGGATCATGTCTCCAGCAAAAAACCTACGCGTCGGGGTACGGCGGACAAACGGTACAAGCGGTCGCCATGATTCCCGAGGGAGTCGGCGTCCTGCGATGGGATGATGTCGAGGACTACCGCCAGTTGGCAATGGATGAGCCACCGTACGACGACGTGCGGCGCAGATTCGTACCGTTTGCGCAAGCAACCGACGATGAGAAGGCACTTGTGTCTGGCGACCTAGAACCATTGGTTGACATGCTGTCCCGAGTGTTCGGTTTGGCTCTCGACGGCGACTCTAATCAGCCTCCTGCGAAAATGCCTCGCGCACGCGCGGACAGCGCGGACACCCAATCCACCGCACGTAGCGCGAAGGCACGTATTCCGGCTAACGAACTCGTGAAGCAGTTGGCGAGGCGGATTAACGCCAACCGGGATCCGTCCTTAACCCAAGTCGCAATCGCACTTGACGTTACAAAAGGCAATAGAAAAAAAGCCGATACCTTGCTCCGCGGGTTGCGCCGACATCCCGATCTCCTGAAATCCAAGCAGAGCAGTCTGTCCGCGCGGACAGACTGACCTCCGGATCGTCCGCTTTCGGCGGCCAAAAGGCGTCCCTGCGTCCGGCAACCCAGGTAGACACGCCTGCGGACACGCCTGCGGACACACCTGCGGACACGGAAGATTTTTTTCTTCACTCGTCGTCCGTCGGTGCCGCCTGATTGTCAATGCGTGGGAATTGTGCCCAGCTGTCGGCGGCCGTTGGGCTTAGGCTTTTCGGTAGCTGGGGTACGGCTGCCGCATTTCCACGGCGCAATAAACTTGTGCAACCGTGTCCGCGCCGACGCGGCCAATTTTCTCCGCTGGCCGCTTTTGGTATCTGTCGTCGTCGCAAACCAGTGACTGACGACTATGGCCAAATCTCTCACCAATCCGCGTGTCTCAGGGTGCCTCCTGGCGCCGCCGTGGATATCGTTGCCGTCCGGTTCGGCTGTTAGCGGCCGCCGGTGGGGAGCGGCACCATGAGCCGCAAATCCCCCCGGCTGCAAAAGTCGGAGATCGCCAGGGGCGTGGAGCAAGGTCGTATTCAGTTCGTGGCACCGACTGCGGATCTCGCCAAATTCCTGGGCGTGCCGCGGAAGACCATCTATCGCTGGATCGCCGATGGACGCCTCAAAGGCTGCTACCGCACCCGCGGCAAGCGGCATTTTTTCCTTACCGATCGTGTGCTCGATGTGCTGTTCAACGGACCCGAATGGAAATGACTCAGGAAAATGAAACAAATTTTGTCGGCCAGTATGTGCGACTTCGACGACGCGGAAAGCGCCGGATATGGACGGCCGAATTTCACGTCGGACGGCAGCATTGTCGGAGAAGCATGCATACGAGCAACCTCCGCATCGCACGCAAGCGGGCTGCGGAGCTCGACCGCAAGCTGGCCGAGGGATTACCGGTGTTGAAGCTGCCAAACGAGGAGCCCAAGCCAGTCATGATCAGCATCAGCAACGCGATCGATGACTTCGTCGACTATTGCAAGACCGAGGGCTGTCGACGAAGAACTTGCACGAAATACCGTGGGATCCTCACGCGGTTCGCGGAATTTGCGGCACGGCTCGGTGTCCAGCAACTCGACCAAGTCACGGTTTCGCTGGTCGATCGCTACCGTAAGCACCGAAAATTGACGCTCTCGCCGAAGAGCATGCACCACGAGGGCCAGGCCGTAAAGGCGTGGCTCGAATGGGCCAGAACTCGGGGCCACATCGCCGCGAACCCGCTGGCCGAAGTTCACTACACGCCTCCAATACAGGAGCCGAGAGGCGGGCCAACGCTCGAACAAGTCAATGCCATCCTGGCCGCGGCGTCGGAGCGACATCGACCAATCCTGACGCTACTGGCCTTCACCGGCGCGCGCTCGGGCGAAGTTCAGCGTGCCCGTGTTGAAGACATTGACTTCACGGACAACTGGTTCCGGATCGTTTCACGCCCCGGCGCCGAAACAAAGAGCGGCAAAAGCCGGAAGGTGCCGCTGCATCCCCGTCTCCGGGCAGTGCTGGAGGCTTTACCACGCCGGCGCGATGGATATTTTTTCGTGGCGGAGGCCAGCAAAAAATATCCCCTCGGCGACCACTGGATAAGCACGAACCACCTCAACGAAGCGTTCTTGGGCGTGCTCAAGTCGCTCGGGATTCCGGCCGGCCGCGATGGTGGCTTCACCATCCACAGTCTAAGGCATTTCTTCCGGACGCATTGTACGAATTCTCGTGTACAAGAACGCGTGATCGACATCTGGCTCGGTCATGCCCACGACAAGTCGATGGGGGCCGTGTACTACAAGCTCTACGACGAACAATCGCAGCAGTTCATGGCCGCCGTCCCGTTCGACGAAGACAAGTTGCTGACCGACACCGATACGAAAGGAGAACGTAGATGAAGATGAGAATTGAAGTCGGGTTGTTCTTTGGCTTTTGCGGAGAACCGCTTCGCTGGAGGCGTGGAAGACTTTCCAGCCCCGGGGCTGACCAACCACGAGCTCGTAAAGGGCGAACCGCGGCATTCGTGCGGCAATCGACGCCCGATTCTCCTGGGAGCCTCGCGCGGCAGCGGGCCCTAATCACGCGCACCGCCGATCACTTCGGAATTGACCTCGAACAACAACCCAGTGCCGACCAGCTCGGCGAAGGAGACTGACATGTCCGTGATCTTGATCGGTATGCTTTTCAGCATTGCGGTGACCGCGCCACGCGCGAGTGCGACCGTGGCTGTTCCGCAGGAAGCCGGAGCTGCGACCGGGCCGGAAACGGCCATCGTGTCGGGCAGGACGAGCCGAGGGACAAATCGGGGACAAACGGGGAGCCAGAAAAAAGGGCTCGCTCGCAAGGCATTACCGATTAGCACCTTACGAGCGACGGCTCAAACAAAGCGGAGGGCATGGGATTCGAACCCACAACCCCTTGCGGGGCATCTGATTTCGAGTCAGACCGCTGGCCAGTTCGCTTACCCTCCGAAATACTCTAAAAAGTTTACTGGTGCTTGGGGGAACTGGCAAGGTCGTCCATCCGCCCCTCAGTCACGCTGGCGAGGGGCAGGTCGCGGGTTGCCGGGTGATGGGCTGCCGCGGGGGTGAAAACCGCGCTTTCTGCGGGCAATTTGCACGTTTGCCGCGGAGCGTCGGCGGCCGGGTCGCTGGTTCAGCCGCTGCCGAGGACGGCGCGCAAGCGATGACAGAGGATCAGGATCGAGACCAGTGCGGCGCCGAGGGTGACTACCATGACGGCGGCCTGGCTGATGTCGATGACTTCGCGGGCGGCACGGTGTTGCCGGCCGGGCAGCAAGCCGCACAGCCGCAAGGTCGCGGCATGAAACATCTCGGCGGCAATCACGGCCGTGATCGAGAGCAGCAGAACCGCCCAGTCAAGCAGTCGGGCATCGAGCGCCGCGGCGGCGACGCAGACGGCGGCCGCCGAAAAGAAATGCACGAAGAACCGGCTTTCGCCGCGCACGCTGCGCTTCGTGCCGCGATAGGCCTGGACGAATCGGCCGCGGCTTGCGCGATCGATCCGGAGTCTCTCACCCGTCTTCATGGAATTACTCCAGGCCATTCACACCGGCCAGCGGAATCATCGCCCCGCCCACGTTGCCCGTGCGGGTGCGGCCGACGAAGCGCGGTTCGAGCATGAAATTGAAGCCGACGTTGTTGAGATACTTGTTGTAGACGAAGTTGAAGCTGCTGAGGAACGACTCGCCGACGCGCGTCAGCGTCAGCTGGTTGCCGACGAGCCCCAGGCCGCTGAGGTTGATGCTGGCGCCGACGGACGACACCCATTTCGGGCTCAAGCGGTACGAGTAATAGGTGTTGAACGTGTAGCTGGGAAACGGCGAGAAGTTGAGCACCGTGTTGTTGAGACCCTGCAACGCGTAGAAACCGGCATAGATGCTGCCGCGCGGCGGGCGCGAAAGCTGGGCGCCGATGGTGGTGATCTTTTCGGCGTCGGCATAGAAGTCGTACATGCCGGTCGAGAGCACCGATAGCCGGTCGCCGACGTGCCAGCGGAAATCGTAGTTCACCAGGCCGACGGGCGCGCCGAAGTTGTCGCGGTTGGCGTTGGGAAACACGGTGGCGTTGGTGTCCAGCACGATCCAGTCGATGATCCGGCGGTTGTTCGTCGGCCCGCGCTTGGTTTGCCAGCGCTGCCGCGCTCCGAAGCGGAAGGCGGCGAGGCGGTCGGCGATTTCCAGCGACGGGTCGGTGACGTAGTTCTGCAGACCCGAGCGCAGGGCGTAGAGCCGCTCGTCGAATTGCAGCGGGGTCGTGCCGCCGAAGGTGTTGGTGGCAAAGCGGCGACGGAAATCCTCCTGCGCGTTGTCGTCGAGCTGATCGTACAACGGCAAGTTGGTGAGCCGCTGGTTGGCATCGGCGGCCGACAAATCGGCATCGAGCACGACCTTGTGAGCGATGCCGTGGACGTTGAACAGCTCGCTATCGATGTTGGGATTCGCCGTCCAGAAGGGAACGCTCATGCGCATGCCGATCTGACCCCACAGGCGGTTGTAATCCTGGTACTGGAGGTCCTCGCCCCAGTGGCCGAACTCGCCCATAACATAAGGAGTGACTTTCAATGCCCCGAGCTGCACGGGGGCGTCGAATTCGTGCACGCTGATGGCGCGTTCGCCCTTGGCGTTCACTTCCCAGGCCAGTGGGATTTCCTTCTGCACGTCGACCGCGTTGACCGTCGGCGCGCTGAACCGCTGGAGCTGCGAATACGAGAGCGTGCTGTGCTCGTACCACGTGATCTGGTCCCCCAGCAGCGATTGGCCGAGCCAGTAGTGGTCTAGCCGCGGATAGTCCTGGGTTTCGGTGAAGAACGGATTCAATCGCACGTCGGCGCGAATCGAGTACGACATGTTGTCGACCAGCCGCTTCAACTCCACGTCGGTGGTTTCGTCCTTGGCTTGGATCCATTCCGACTGGAAATACTGTTCGAGGAAGTGGCGATCGCTGATCTTGCCGAACTCGGCCGTGACGCGCCAGTTGTCGGCCAGCATCTGGCGGTGTCGCATCAGGGCGCGATACCGGTCGGCGGTTTCGGGAATGAGGCCTTGCCGGTCACCACCCAATTTGTCGGTGCCGCTGTCGTGAACGCCGAAGATGTCGAAGAAGCCCGAGGCGGTGCCGGGAATGCCGAAGATGCTCGAGCGAGCCCAGGTGTAGGTGCCTCCGGCGGCGGGACCACGCAGGCTGAAATAGTCGAAGCTCAAGGTAAAGTCGGTGCCCGCCGGCTTTTGCTTCACGCCCAGCAGTTGATAACCGTCCCAGGCCGTGCGGAACTGGTAGCCGAAGATGGTATCTTCCTGCACGCCGATCTTGCGGATGTAGTACGACGGTTGCGACAGATCGGTGGCCAGGACGGGCCAGTAGAACACCGGCACCGGCCCGAGAAACAGGAAGTTGTTACGGCTAACGGCCATCTGCTCGTGGGCGATCACCTGTTCGCCCGTGACCGGATTGATTTCCGGAGCGCCGGTCAGCGCGTTGACCACTGGACTCTGTTTGTCTTCGAAGTACACGTCTTTGGCCTGCATCCGGTAGCCGGGGTTTTCCATCCGGCTGCTGGTGATGAACGTGTCGTGAGCAAAGAACTGATCGGGGCCCGTCTGCCGCACGATATCGGCCCGCAAACGCAGCAGGCCGCGGTAGCTGGGCACGGGGGTGAGGATGTTGGCCTGCAGCACGGTGCCGACCTGGTTGTTCACGTCGTAGTACATCCGCTCGGCATGGATCACGCGTTCGCCCTGGCGGAAAACAATGTTGCCTTCCATATAGATTTCCAGCGGCGTCTGCTGGTCCTGCAAGGTTTGTCCGGCCAGATCGGGCTCGGCCTTGCTCTTGGTCCAGATCACCATGCGATCGGTGGCAATGTCGATCGAGCCGGTGTTCGGCAAGCCGTCGATGATCAGATCCACGCCCGAATTGATCACCGCGATCCATTCGTCGCCGGCCGCGTTGGGAAACCACTGGGCCTGCACCTGCACGGCGCTACGCGGAAATGCCCGCAGCCGGCGGGTGCCGTCGGGCACGCGATCTGCCTGCTGCACGCCGCCATCGAACTGGCCGAACTGCGTGCGGTGCAACGAACGATTGGCATACGGATCGCGCCGAGCCAGCGCGTGGGTATACACCAGCGGCTTGACCGGCGGCTCGGGTTGTGGATTGATGGCCTGCGCGTCCAGCGGCACGGCGGAGTAGAACTCGCCCAGCCACGTACTGTCGGTCAACTGGTACGGAAAGCCGGCGCGCTGGTAATCCACGTGTACGTCGCCTTCGAGATAGGCGGTAACCGTGTTCTGCAAGTTGCCGAAGCTGCCGCTGCGCTTGATCCACAGCACGGCTTCGTTGCTGCGGGCGTTCATCTCGCCCTGCTTGACGAAGCATTTGCCTTCGAGCAGCCAGACTTCGTAGGCACCCTGGTTCCAACGCCAAGTCTTCGTGGCGCCGAAGCTGACGGCGTCGTTTTCGTTGGGCTTTGGCAACTCGACTTCGGCTCGCGCGGGCGCGAAGAGCCCAGCGAGCAGCATCCACGCCACAAGCGCAACGCGGGCGCAGACGCCCGCGTTGCGGCGCGCGCAAACATGGCCTGGCCATGCTATGGCGAAGCGGCGGATGAGCAGATGCGCGTCCTTGCCAATCGACGTGCGCTCCGAACGGAGCTATGAACGTCGAACCTTAAATTGAAGTGACGACACTTCTTAGATGGGAAAACAAGCGGCGGGATTATAGAAGCGGCCGGCGGCACGGGTCAAGGCACGCTTGGGCCTTCGATGCGCGGCATTAACACGGTTGCGGGTAACCGATTGCGCGTGCCGGCACGCGTGCTACGTTGCTGGCGAAACGGCCTGGCGGCTTTCGCTTGGGAATCGCCCATTGCCGCTGCTGCGCCAGCATCGCCGTCATTCTTGTAGTGCATACAGCACAACATTTAGGCCGATGCGTGCGGCGTCTTCGCGCGTGTAGCCGGCGCACTCGAGCGATTCGTGCCGCTCCAGCGCGCAGCTCAGGTCGTAGGGCGAAAAAATGACAGCATAGGTATCGCCCATCTTCAAGCCTTCCAACTCGGGATCGACCTGCCGCACGGCGGACTTCATGCCCCCCGCCTCGCGCAGCCGCGGTTCGCGGCGGCCGACTTTCTTCAGGTCAAAGCCACCAAAGCTGGCGCTGAACAATGCATGCGACGTGGCTATCGGTGCCAGCGGATGATCGGGAAAAATCAGTTTCATCTCATTGCGGAAGCTGGCTGCGAACTCGGCACTGCTGCACGTGGCATCGGCAAACATCGCGCCGCCGCGGTCGACGATGTACGTCCGCAGTTGCTTGCGCTCGGCGGGCGAAAACGTGAACGCACTGCGGCCGTGCATGAAAACGATGGGAAAGTCAAACAGCTTCGGATCCGCGAGGCTGATCGCCCGCTCGTCGGTGTTGATGCGCAGACCGGTTTGCTGGGCGACGACTTTCATCAGATTCGGCAGCGCGGCGGGGGCCACATTCCAGCCGCCGCGATGCCGAATCTTGGCCACGTAGAGTTTTCCCCGATCGAGCGGGTTGTTGCCTTTGTCGCCTTCGACCAGCGGCGGAATCTCGAGCTTGTATTTCAGCTCGCGATTGGTGGCATAGGCCAGCACGTTGATGCCGACCGAGCGGGCCGCCTCGATCTGGGTTTTGACCGCGCCGACAAACTTCATTTCGCGGTCCGGCCGCGCCAGTTCCCAATAGCAGCCCAAGTTCTTGGGGCAGTAGACCACGCTGGTGCGGCAACCAATGTCGATGCCGTACAAGGGCGGCATCGAGTCGGGATCGACCGCCTCTTCGGCATGCCACACCGGATGCTCGGGCGGCAGCAGATAGAGCCGATATTCGGGCTCGGGAAAGATGCGCGTCATCAGCTTGCGGAATCCGGCGTCGAAGCTGCCGTCGCCGCAGCAATCTTCGGCAAACAGGAAACCGCCGCGATCGATGTACTCGCGCAGCCGGGAGACCTGCTCATCGGTGAATTCCGGCGCGTCGCGACCGGAGAGAAACACGACCGGCGTCTGGTTCAAATCATCGGCCGTCGCCTGCCGGATGTCGATCACTTGCCAGGTCAGGTCGCGGTGCCAGCGCTGTTCGACGTAGCCGGTAAGGTTCGCCACGTCGGTGCGATGATGGTTCCAATCCTCGCCGGGTGGATGCTTGAGCTTGGCCAAGAGCACCGGCCGGCGGCCCTTGGACAAAAACAGTAGGGCCAGGCTGGTGCCCACGTGCGGCGTGTCTTCGCCATGCCCGACGCCTTTCCAAAAGCCCGACAGTTCTTCCTGCTGATGCACCAGCAAGTCAGCCCCTTCACGATACCAGTCGTGCCGGCCGATGATGCGCTGGTTGGTCAACCGGCCGACGCGCTCCAGGCCATAGAGATAATAGAGCAGGTGCCAGTTGTCGCCCGGATTGTTGTGGACGGCGAAATGCGCCGCCATCCAGTCCAACGCACGCTCGATCTCGGGGTTTTCTTCCTGCGTGCCGCAGCAGCGGACCTTGTCGCCGTGCACCTCGGCATCGCCACGGTTCAAGCGATCGTCGGCAATGACCATGGCGGCAATGCCCGCGCAGGTCATGCTGCCGGTGCCGGGCGTGTCTTGCATGTAGCCCCAGGATCCGTCGGGGTTTTGCGTTCGCCGCCAGTAGTTCTGAATCAGCCGCCAGGTCTGTTCTTTAACAGGCACGCCGGCGCGCTCGGCCTCGTGCAAGGCCAGCAGGGCAAACTGCGAGTTCGAATTGTCCACACGGCCGGCCGCCGGGTTGCGATTGCCGTAGCCCCAAGCGCCTTTGCTGGCGCCGTCGTGGGATTGCTGGCTTTCGAGCCACTGGACATTCTGGCGAATCAGGAACAGGTCTTTTTTCGGCTCGGCCGCGCACAGCACCATCGTCTGCAGCGCGACGCTATAGGTCTGCGCCAGCCGCTGCCTGCGTAGATAATCGATGGCCAGCCGCATTTGCGGGTCGTCCGGGGGAACTCCGGCGGTCAGCAGGGCCAAGGCGCAAAGTGCCGAAATGCCGACCGGCACGCTGGGCGAGTCGGGCCACGAGCCATTGTTCTTTTGCTCGCGCTTGAGATATTCAATGCCGCGATCGATGGAGCGGCGGACCTGCTCGGCGTCGATTTCGGCTCGCGCAGTCTGCGCCGTCGGCGCAATCAGCAGGGCGGATGCGCAGATTGCGACTAATAGGCGGGAGAAACGGCGTGAAGGCGTATTTTCGGCCGTGGCGCGCCCCACGGACCGCAGTCCGTGGGTTTGGGTTCTGTGCGCCAGGAGCGCGGCGCGCGTTGCTGCCCCCCTGCTTGACCGATAAAATGACAAGGTAGCCACCCAGGCGAGATGATCCAGACCGCCCCTCGCACTCACGCACCTCAATATAGCAAGGATTCGCGTTGTCCACGAAGCCCCGCAGCCTGGGAGACGTACTCCAAGAGTTCAGTCAGCATCGCCGCTTGATGCAAGAAGAGTTGCAGCGGGTGATCGTCGGGCAGGACAAAGTTATCGAACAATTGTTCGCGGCGATCTTTACCCGCGGCCATTGCCTGCTCGAGGGCGTGCCGGGCCTGGCCAAGACGCTGATGGTCAGCACGCTGGCGCGGATCCTCGACGTGGGATTCAAGCGCATCCAGTTCACACCCGACCTCATGCCTTCGGACATCACCGGCACCAACGTGCTGGAAGAAGACGACCTGGGCAAGCGGAACTTCCGCTTTGTCGAAGGGCCGATCTTCACGAATATCCTGCTGGCCGACGAAATCAACCGCACGCCCCCCAAGACGCAGGCCGCGCTGTTACAGGCCATGCAAGAGCGCGAAGTCTCGGTGGGCCAAACCACTTATACGCTGCCCGACCCATTTTTCACCATTGCCACGCAGAACCCCATCGAGCAAGAGGGCACCTACCCGCTGCCCGAGGCCCAGCTCGACCGCTTTATGTTCAACATCAAGGTCGGCTATCCCACGCTCGAAGAAGAGGAGCAGATCCTCACGAGCACCACGCGCGGCGAGCGGCCCGAAGTGCGCAAGGTGCTTTCGGGCCGGGCCATCCTGAACTTGCAGAAGCTCGTCAACTCCGTGGCCGTGAGCGAGTACGTGATCAAGTATGCCTCGCGGCTGGTGCGGGCCACGCGGCCCAAGGATGATTCCGCCCCCCAGTTTGTCCGCGAGCTGGTCGACTGGGGCGCGGGGCCACGCGCGGGCCAGTTCCTGATTCATGGCGGCAAGGCGCTGGCGGCCATGGACGGGCGTTTCTCCGTCTCGATCGACGACATCAAGAACGTGGCCGTGCCCGTGCTGCGGCATCGCGTGAGCACTAACTTCCAGGCGCAGGCCGAAGGCATGACCAACGAGAGCATTGTCGAGCGGCTGCTGGCCGAGCTGCCCACGCCGGAGATCCCCAAGTTCGAGCACTAAACCTTCCCACCAAGCCGCGACCGGTGGTCGCGCCCCGTCCCGCGCGCTGCTCATGTCGACCGCAGAAAAATATCTGAAGCCGGAAGTCATTCGCCAGGTGGCCCGGCTCGATCTGCGCGCCCAGTTTATCGTCAAAGGCTTTTTGCAGGGTCTGCACGCCAGTCCCTACCACGGCTTTTCCGTCGAGTTCAGTGAGCATCGCAAATACACCACCGGCGACAACCCGCAGGACATCGACTGGCTGGTCTACGCCAAGACCGACAAGTATTACGTCAAGAAGTTCGAGGCCGAGACGAACATCACCGGCTACCTGGTGATGGATCTCAGCGGCTCGATGGGCTACACGTATCGGCAGACGCTCACCAAGTTCGAGTATTCGATCTGCCTGGCCGCCGCCCTCGGCTATCTGATGGTGCATCAGCAGGATCCGGTTGGCCTGATCACCTTCGACGAGCGCATTCGCGACAGCCTGGCGCCACGCTCGAAGCGGACACAGTTGGGCAACGTGTTGTCGCTGCTCAGCCGCTTGCAGCCGGCTGGCAAAACCGAGATCGCCAAAAGCCTGATCCAGATCGCCGCTATGCTGCGGCATCGCAGCCTGGTGATGCTCTTTAGCGATCTGCTGGCCGATCCCGACCCGATCTTAAAGGCCCTGCACCGGCTGCGGCACGGCGGCCACGACGTGATCTTGTTCCACGTGCTGGACGAGGCCGAGGTCCGCTTTCCGTTTGATGGTATGATCGAATTCGAGGAGCCCGAAAGCGGCGACAAGCTGCAAGTCGACGCGCCGGGCTACAAGCGGGCCTACCTGGCCGAGATCGAAGCCTTCTGCGCCCGCTACCGGCGAGAATGCTTTTCGGCCGGCATTGACTACGTCGGCCTGGATACGAGCATGCAATTCGACAAGGCCCTGATGGAATATCTCGCCAGCCGCCGCGCGCGGTATTAATTACGTTTGCAGTCACGAATGAGCTTAAGCGGAGCGGGTTGCCCAGCTTTGCCGGCCTCTCAACGGTCGGCCTGGGTGCATTGGTTCTGCAAACCGCACTAAAACGTCATGGACCTGTTCCTGAACCCCGCTTTGTTGGCCGGAGCCGGATTGGCAGTTGCGCCCATTGTGCTGCATCTGATCATGCGGCAGCGGCCGCAGCATTTGCAGTTTCCGGCGCTGCGGTTCATCCAGAAGCGGCACGACGTCAACCGCCGTCAGTTGCGGCTACGACACTTGCTGCTGTTGTTGTTGCGGGCCGCGGCCGTGGCCTTGCTGGCCTTGGCGCTCGCCCGGCCGACGATCAAAGCGTCCGGCTTTTTTGCCGATCGCGAAGGCCCCGTGGCGGCGGCCATGATTTTCGACACGCTGCCGCACATGGATTACAAGCACGACAACCAAACGCGGATCGAAGTGGCCCAGCACACGGCCTTGCAAATGCTGGCCCGCTTGCCCGAGGAAAGCCAGATCGGCGTGCTCGATTGGCAGGTCGGTGCGCCGGTATTCCAGGTCGATCGCGGCGCCGCTCGGCAACGCATCCAGCGGCTGGCCACCAGCGGCGTCGGTCAGTCGCTGCCGCAA
Organism: Pirellulales bacterium; assembly: GCA_036268995.1. Taxonomy (GTDB): domain Bacteria; phylum Planctomycetota; class Planctomycetia; order Pirellulales; family PNKZ01; genus DATATB01. The sequence continues at coordinate 81,424 of DATATB010000148.1, forward strand.
TCGATCGAGTCGGCCCTCGAACTGTTGAAAACCAGCGAGCATCCCAAGGAGATTTACATCTTTTCGGATCTGGCCGCCAGCAGTTGGAAAACTCAGGCCGGCCACGATCTGGCCGACCGCATCGAGCAACTGCACGCGAGCGTCTACCTGTTCGACGTCGGCGTCGAGCAGCCGCAGGACTTTGGGCTGGGCGAGCTGCGGCTCTCGGGTCAGGTGCTTCCCAAGAACACGCCGCTACGGATCGCGACCGATGTATCAAGCGTCGGAATGACGGGCGAGAAAGTCGTCGAATCGTATCTCGTCAACCCGCAGGGCAAGCCGGAAAAACGCGGCCAGGAGAGCGTCGTCCTGGGGGCCGACGGATCGACGCCCGTGGAAATCGTGCTCGGCGCGCTGGACGAAGGCAACCACCAGGGCTATCTCCGCATTCTGGGCGAAGACGGTTTGGCGGCCGACAACGTGCGCTATTTTACGGCCCAGGTCCGCAGCGCGTGGCGCGTGCTGGTCATCGCGCCCAAGCCGGCGCCCGATCTGGCGTTTTATTTCACCGAGGCGCTGGCCCCCATCGCGTTTCGCCGCAATCGCCAGGCGCGGTTCGATTGCCAGGTAATCGACTACGATCGGCTCGGCAGCCAGAAGCTGGAATCGTTTGCGGCCGTGTTTTTGCTCGATCCGCCGCCGCTGCCCGAAACGGCCTGGCAGCAGCTCGGCACCTATGCTGAAGCCGGCGGTGGCGTCGGCATTTTTCTGGGCGAGCGGGCCCAGCCGGTCAAGCAATTCAACTCGGCTGCGGCCGGCGAGTTGGTGCCGGGCCCGCTGGGACAGCAAGCCCGGCATCCCGACGGCGACATCTACCTGGCAGGCGCCGAAAGTCATCATCCCGTCTTCAAGAAGTTCGAGCCTTTGCGGGACAGCGTGCCGTGGGAAGCGTTTCCCGTGTATCGCTATTGGCAATTCGCCAAACTAGCCACCGGCACCCAAATCGTGGCGGCCTACAGCGACGGCCGGCCGGCCCTGGTCGAGCGATCGCTCGGCAAGGGCCGCATCATCACCATGACCACGCCCATCTCCGAGCCGCTGAACGGCTCCGCCGGCGACCGCTGGAACCTGCTGCCCACCGGCTTCGAACCCTGGCCGTTTGTGATGCTGGCCAACGAATTGGCGCTCTACCTGGCCGGCAGCGCCGACAGCCAGTTGAATTACCTGGCCGGCCAGACCGCCATCGTGCGGCTGCCCGACAAGCCGCGTTTTGCCACCTATCAAGTTGTCACGCCCAAAGACGAATTGAAGCAACCGCCCGAAGCACTACAAAACTCGGTGATCGTCACCGCCACCGAAATGCCCGGCAACTACCAGGTCAAGGCCGGTGGCCAGCAAGGCGTGGACCTCGGTTTCAGCATCAACTTGCCGGTCGAGGCCACACAACTATCGCGCATTGGCGAGCCCGAGCTGGATGCGGTCTTTGGCAGCCTGCACGTTCGCCCCGCGCGCAGCGACGAGCAAATCGAGCGCGAAGTACAAACCGGTCGTACCGGCCACGAACTGTTTCCGCTGCTGATCCTCGGCCTCGTCGCCATCCTGGCGCTCGAGCATTTGCTAGCCAACCGTTTCTACCGCGAGACGCGAAAGGCCGACGCGCGTGTGCCGGCCTAGTTTAAAATGCGACTGATTCTTTCACCCGTCGGCAACTACCTTGTCGTGGCCTTGGTGGCCATTGGCCTGCTGATATTGTTGCGCTTCGGTCCCAGCCACGATCGGCTCAGCAGCCGGCGGCGAAAAGTGCTGCTGACGCTGCGCCTGCTGGTGGTGCTGCTCGTGGCGCTGGCCATGTTGCGGCCCACGCTGGTACACAGCCAGATCGTCAAGCAGTCGGCCACGGTGGTGCTGCTGGCCGACAGTTCGCGGAGCATGCAGGTGGCCGATGCGGCCGGCAAGGAAACCCGCTGGGACGTGCTCAAGAGCATCCTCGAAGCGAACCAAGCCGCCTTGCAATCGCTCCAGGACGATTTCGACGTGCAGCCGTTTACGTTCGCTGGCGAGTTGCATCCGCTCGACTTGGGCACGCGCCCGCTGGCGCTGGGTAGCCGTCCGGAGGGCAGAGAAACGGCGATCGGCGCGGTGCTCGAAGACGTCCTGCGGCAGGTAGCCGGAAAGCGGCTGGCCGGCATCATTCTGATCAGCGACGGCGCGCAGCGGGCCATCGCTCCGCGCGACACGCCGCCGCAAGTGCCCGCCCGCCGGCTGGCCGACCTGGGCTACCCGCTGTTTGCCGTACCGTTGGGCCAGGCCCGCGGCTTGGGTCAGGCCCGCGACGTGGCCATCGAAGACCTGCGCGTGCCGCAGCACGTGTTCGTCAAAACCCAGCTCGACGCGGCCGCCACGGTCCGCATCGAGGGCTTCGTCAATCAGAGCGTGCTCGCGCAGCTCCTGGCCGAAGACACCGCCGGCAAGATGCAGCCGGTGGCCAGCGTCAAGCTCGAAGCGCGGCAAGACGGGCAGCGGCTACCGCTGGAATTGTCGTACACGCCGATGGTCCCCGGCGAGCGGAAGATCACGCTCAAGCTGCCCGACTTGCCTGGCGAACTGGTCACTACCAACAACCAGATGAGCACGTTTGTCACGGTGCTCAAGGGCGGCCTGAACGTGCTGTACATCGAAGGCCTGCCGCGGGTCGAGGAGAAGTTCATTCGCCGCGCGCTCGATAGCTCGCCCGAGATCAAGGTGGACTACGTGCGTCTGGACGCGCGCAAAACAGAGACGCGGCCGCCGGATCTGGCCGAGCGCTTCAAGCCCGGCAAGTACGACGTGTATCTTTTCGGCGACGTCGACTCGCAGGCCTTCTCGCCCGACGAGTTGACCAACCTGGCGGCCGCGATCAATCGCGGGGCGGGCTTTATCATGCTCGGCGGCTTGCACAGTTTCGGGGCCGGCGGCTACGGCCGCACCGCCTTGGCCGACGTGTTGCCGGTGGCCTTCGACCGCTTCGAGCGGCAGAATTTCGACGAGCCCATTCGCGGTGATTTGCACGTAACCGGCCCGCTGGCGATCAAGCCCACAACGATCGGCAATTCGCAAACGCTGATGCTGTTGGCCTCGCGTGCCAAGAACGCGTCGATCTGGGCCGCGCTGCCGCCCCTGGACGGAGCGAATCGCTTCCGGCAGCTCAAGCCCGGCGCGCAGGTGCTGGCCGCCGGTCTGCGGGGCACGCCGTTGCTGGTGGCCAAGGACTATGGCAACGGCCGCGTGCTGGCCTTTGCCGGCGATTCGACTTGGCGCTGGTGGCTGCACGGTTTTGCAGCCGTACACAAGCGGTTCTGGCGTCAGACGGTGTTGTGGCTGGCGCGCAAGGATCAATCGGCCGAAGGCACCGTCTGGGTCGAGCTGGCCCAGCGCCGCTACAATCCCGCCAGCCGCGTCGAGTTCACGGTCGGTGCGCGCGGCGCCGACGGCGAGCCCATTCCCGATGCCGTGTTCGAAGTCGCGGTCGAGCGGCCGCAAGGCGGCAGAATCGTGCCGCGCTTGCGCCGCCAGGGCAACGACTGGCTCGGCACGTTCCTCGATGCCGACCAGTCGGGCGACTACGTCGTCCGCGTGCAAGCCACCCGCCAGGGCCAAACGATCGGCACCTCGCAGGCCCGGTTCCTGGTCTTCGACCAGGACCTCGAAATGGAAAACCCCGCCGCCGATCGCGGCGCGATGGAAAACCTGGCAGCCATCACTTCCGGCAAGACCGTCGCGCCCGAGATGCTCGGCGAGCTCCTCGAAGAGCTAAAACACTCGGCCCGCAACTTTGAAGTTGAGACGCAAGTCCGAGAAACCCTCTGGGACACCTGGCCCTTCTTCCTCACCACCATCGGCCTGCTCATCGCCGAATGGTTTTTGCGCAAACGCTGGGGATTGGTTTGACACTCGACGCCAACACCATTTTCGAAGCCGCGCTTAAGTTGCCGGAAAGGGAACGTCAGGCGCTCGTCTCTCGACTCTTAGCAACATTGCCGGAAGAGTCAGCTGCCCTATCGCTCGGCGGCCCGGAATTGATCAATGAACTGAAGCGGAGATCAGCCGACACCGAGGGGAATGTTCCTTGGAACCAAGTACGCATCGAGATTTGACGTTGTGGGCGTTGAGAGCAACGCGACATCGCGGAAATACGATAAACTGTCGGCATGACATCGGACCCGCTTGCTGACGCCTCGAAGGTCGCCGCATGCCCCCGCGCGCGTTTATGGGCCGTCGGCGAGGTCGCGGCGATCGTGGCGGTGTTTTGGCTGCTGGCGGGCTGGCCGCCGCCGGATCCGAACGAAGCGCACTACTTGTGCAAGGCCAAGCACTTTTGGGATCCGAGCTGGATTCCGGATGATTTTTTTCTCGACTCGCACGATACGCACTGGGTGTTTTATGCCACCTGCGGCTGGCTGACGAAGATTCTGTCGCTGCCGGCCACGGCCTGGGTCGGCCGGCTGTTGAGCTGGACGCTGCTGGCCATCGGCTGGCGGCGGTTGAGTTGGGCGCTGGTGCCGCGGCCGCTGTGGGCCGTGCTCTCGGCGGCGCTATATGCGTTGCTGGCCGAGCACGGCCAGATGGCCGGCGAATGGGTCATTGGCGGCTTCGAGGCCAAATCGATCGCCTACGGCCTGGTCTTCATCGGCCTGGCCGAGTGGGTTCGCGGCAACTGGAAGCACGCCTGGCTGTGGCTGGGCGCCGCCTCGAGTTTCCATGTGGTGGTCGGCGGCTGGACCGTGATTGCCGTGCTCATCAGTTGGCTCTGGTTGGGACGAGAGCGGCCGCCGTTGATGCGCATGTTGCCCTGGATGCTTGCCGGAGGTGCGCTCGCCTTGCCGGGGCTCGTGCCGGCGCTGGAAGCGGCCCGCGGCGCCAGCGCGCAGGCGATGGCCGAGGCCGACGAGATCTATGTCTTCCGCCGGCTGTATCATCATCTCTGGCCGCCGGCCTTCAATCGCTGGTTTGCCGAGCGGCACGCGCTGGAATTCTTAACCTGGATCGCTCTCTGCGCTTTCTATCCGTCCACCGCGGCCCAATCGCGCATTCGCGGAGTGGTGGCCGGCGCGGTGGCGATCTCGATCGTCGGACTGCTGCTGGCTTTTGCCTTGCAGCAACAGCCGGCCATCGCCGCCTCCGTGATGCGCTATTACTGGTTTCGCTTGGGCGATGCACTGCTGCCGATGGGCGTCGCACTGGCCGCGGTCGGCTGGCTGGCATCGGCGGTGACCGGTCGCCCGCGCGTCGGGCGCCTGCTCGTCGCGGCGTTGATCCTGATCGAAGTGGCGGCGCTGGCAGGTTATCTGCCCGCCCGGCTGTGGCCCGGCGTGCCACGGGCCGATGGTCGGGGCAAGGTGCTCGACTACGCCGATTGGCGGGCCGTGTGCGGTTTTGCGGCGGCCAATACGCCCGCCACGGCGCGCTTTCTGACACCGCGCTCCGCCCAGACGTTCAAGTGGTATGCCGGCCGTAGCGAAGTGGCCACTTGGAAAGACATGCCGCAAAAGCCCGAGCAGCTTGTCGAGTGGTGGCAGCAGCTCGAGGATCTTTATGGCACCGGCCAATCGCCCCCCGAGCCGCCGTGGCACGGCTCGCTAACCGAATTGAGCGTGCAGCATTTGATCCGTCTGGGCCGGCAATACCACGCCGGCTACCTGCTGACCGAATCCGAGCCGCGGCTTGCCCTGCCGCTGCTCTATCAGAACAATTCCTACGCCGTGTATCGATTGCCGCCGTGAAAACCGCGAGCCCGCACAGAAGCGGGTTACCTTGATGCAGCGACAACTTACCGTGACTGACCGAAGCGAACCGACAGCCGTTTTCCGTAGCCCAGCCCTGAAGGGACTTGGGCTACGGAAAAACTGATAACACAGAATCGTACTAACAATCACCACGCCCACGTGCGCCCCCAATGTCCGACTCCCTTGCCAGCACGCGCGATCTGCCCGAGCGGCTGGCTCGCGAGCTGGCGGGGCCGCTGCCGGGGCGTGCGGCGCAAGCGCATTTCGAGGCGGAGTTGAGCTACGGCCGGCATTTCGGCCCTCCCGACGCGGATGCCCGCCCGGCAACCGTGCTGGTGCTGTTGTACCCAATCGACGGGCAGTGGCACCTGCCGCTTACGGTGCGACCGGCCACGATGGTGGTGCATGCCGGACAAATCAGCTTGCCCGGCGGACGCGTCGAAGCCGGCGAGACCGCCCCGCAGGCCGTGCTGCGCGAACTTGAAGAGGAGTTGGGCGTCGGCCGGGACGAGGTCGAGCTGCTCGGGCCGCTTTCGCCGCTGTACTTATATGTCAGTAATTTTCTGGTTATGCCGTGGGTCGGGTGGTGTGTCCGGCGTCCGCGATTCGCACCGGATCCGGGCGAAGTGGCCGAGGTCTTGGAACTGCCGCTGGCGCATTTGCTCTTGCCGTCCAGCCGTGGAACGCACACGCGCCGCAATCGCGGCGTCGCGTTTTCGGCGCCGCATTTCCAGTGGGGCCGCCATCGCATCTGGGGCGCCACGGCCATGGTCCTGGGTGAATTGGCCGACCTGCTGGCCCGCCCGGGCGAGCCGGGCTTTCCGGCCTTCGAGCAAGCTGGAGTAGAAGCCAACGGCGACAGCGGCTAGATTGCCGTCGATAAGACCCTTCTGTTTTTTGAGTATTATATGCCCCCCCATTCAACTGCTGCCGCTGCCCACGCTGTTGTCTTCGACCTGGACGGCCTGATGTTCAATACCGAAGAGCTGTACCAGGACGTGGGCGGCGAGTTGCTGCGGCGGCGGGGCAAGGTTTTTACTTCCGAACTGCTCGACTCGATGATGGGCCGCCCCAATCGCGTGGCCTTGCAGATCATGATCGACTGGCACTCGCTGGCCGATACGGTCGACGGCCTGATCGCCGAAACGGAAGTGATCTTCGTCGGCATCCTCGACGAGCGTCTGGCCTTGATGCCCGGCCTGGCTGAATTGCTTGATGCGTTGGAGCAAGCCGGCATCCCCAAGGCCATCGCCACCAGCAGCCCGCGGCGGTTTGTGACCAACGTGCTTTCGCGCTTCGACCTGGAACCGCGGTTTGCGTTTGTGCTCACATCGGAAGACGTGGTCGAAGGCAAACCGAACCCCGAGATTTACCTGACCGCCGCCCGCCGGCTGGGCATCTCTCCGAACCGGATGCTGGTGTTGGAAGACAGCCAGAACGGTTGCCGCGCGGCTGCCGCGGCCGGTGCGATCACGGTGGGTGTGCCCGGCGGTCATAGCCGGAAGCACGACTTCAGCTGCACGACGCTGGTGGCCGACACGCTGGCCGATCCGCGGATTTACGCGCTGCTGGGAATCTCGCCAGCCCTCGCCAATCGGGCAACGCCGCGTGCTTCAATACGCTAGCAAGCTAGCGACCGGGCTTCTTGGCTTGACCGGCTTGCGCGCGGATTGCTAGACTCGGCCGGGCTGCGGCTGGCCAAGAGTGCCGGTTCTCGGCACTTCCGATTGAGCGGTCCCAACGGGGGAAGGGATTCCGACCATGGGCGCAACCACGCTTTCGAGCCGCCGCGCGGTGCGCGGCTGGCATGCGGGTCACGGACGTCGGGTGCCCGCGTGTTTTGGCGAGGTGCGAGCGTTCGTCTTCGACCTGGGCGACGTGCTCTACGACGCCACGGTTTGGCGGCGCTGGCTGGTGCGATTGCTCGCCCGGCTGGGCCTGCGAGTCAACTACGCCGAGTTTTTTTGTGTCTGGGACCGCGACTATCTACCCGACGTGTACTGCGGGCGGCGCGACTATGCAGAAGCTTTCGAGGCCGTCCTGGCCACGTGCGGCCTGACGCGTGCTCAGATCGAGGAAGTAACTGCCGCGAGTCATGCCCGGCGTCGCGACCTGGCGATTCACCGCCGCTTGTTGCCCGGCGTGTCGGCGACGTTGGGGCAATTGCATGCCGGCGGATTTCCGTTGGCCCTGCTGTGCGAGGCGGACGGTCCCGGCGGGCAGGTTCGCGAGGAACTGCACCGGCTGGCGATCGGCGATTACTTCGGCCCGATCATCAGCTCCTTCGACCTCGGCCGTGCCAAGCCCGACCCGGCTTGCTTCGAAGCTGCGCTAGCGGCCTTGCAACTAACCAGCGGCCACGCTGCGTTTGTGGGGCACAACACGGTCGAGTTGGCGGCTGCCCGGCAGCTGGGTCTGGCCACTGTAGCCTTCAACTACGAACCGGGCGCCGAGGCCGATTTTCACTGCTCGCATTTTCCGGAGCTGCTCGATCTGGTGCAGGCCGGCCGGCCTGCGCACGGCCGCCAGCCGCGGGCCGGGAGCCAGCTCCCTTGAAGGTCTTCGCCCGGTTCGAACTGAGCCGCGGTCATTTGCAGGCCGGCGAACAGGCACTGCTGCTCGAGGGTCACTGGCCCGCAGGCCATGATCTCGCCGGCCGCTGGTCGCTCGATTGCGAAATCGACGGCTGTCACGGCTGGATCGACCAGCGGGCCGCGGAGCTGGCCGAACCATTTGCCGCCGACGGGCACTTGAGCCCAGCGAATTCGGCGCGCGGCTTTGCCTGGCTCAACGTGGTCAAACTGCGTTATCTGCTGGTGAAACTGCTGCGGGTGGTCGCGTTTTTCTCCGCTCGGCAGCACGAGTTGTTTTCGCCTGCATGCACTTTGTTTTACGAGTGCGGCCGCGACGACGGTTATCGGCACTTGCTCTCGACGCTTGCCGAGCGTCATGGCTTTGAACTGCTGACGCACGCGACTGCGGCCGGCCAAACTTCGGCACGAAACACCCAGCGCGCCGACCAAAGTCGCGCGTGGCGGCGCGCGGCGAAATCGGTCGCGAGCATGTTTCAACCGGCAGTGGCCAGCGATCGGCCGCGGATCGTGCTCTGCGGTAACCCGCGACTATTGGCTCCCGTGTGCCGCGAGCTGGTGGGCCGTGCGGTGCAGCCGTGGTGGCTGACCGAGCGTTTTGCGCCGCGGAGTTGGCTCCGCTGGCGCCGCTGGGGCGGCGGCCTGCTGGCGTGCGATGGCCCGTCGCGCGTGCAGGAGCGAGACCTGTTCGAGCCGGAACTTTTGAACTCCGAGTCGGATCTCGGCCTTCTGGCTCCGGCGGTCTGGGCCTGGCTGCTGCCGCTGGCTCGCCAGCTTTTGCCGCTGCAGGCAAGCGAAGCCATCCAGATCGGCAGGCATCTGGATCACGTGCGGCCGCTTGGCGTGGTCCTGGACCAGGACGGCACTCCGTTCAGCCGAGCCGTCGTGGCGGCGGCCCGGCAGCGAGGCGTGCAGACCACAATCGTGCAGCACGGCGCGCCGTTTATCCGCTTCGGCTTTGCGCCGCTGGTGGCCGATCGGTTTTGCGCCTGGGGCCAGACTTCCGTCGATCAATTGCAGTCGTGGGATGTGCCACGCGAGCAAATCTGCATTGTCGGCACCGCCATGCCATTGCCGAAGCGTCCGCAATCCCTCTCCCCTTGTGGGAGAGGGCAGGGTGAGGGGTCGGGAAAACCGCCGTGCTTTGTGCTGCTGGCCACGTTGGCCCCTGCCGACAGCCGGCCCGATGCCGTGAATTATCATCTGACCAGCGTCACTTTCTCGGCCATAATTCGCGGGGCGCTGGCCAGCGTGTTCAAATGGCCGGGCGCCAAGCTGCTCATCAAGCTGCATCCGCGAGACCCCCGCTCGCCAGTGATTCGAGCGATCGCCGCTGAGTTCGATCGGGCGGCAATCAAAATCGTCACGCGCGGCAGTCTCGCCGCCGTGTTGCGAGATGCCGATTGCGTGCTGAGTTGTGCCAGTAGCGCCGGGATCGAAGCGGCCGCCGGCGGCTGGCCGGTAATTCAGCTCATGCCGCAAGGCTCGCGCGAGTTGCTGGAGCCACACCCGTGGGGCCTGGTCGGCACGGTTCGCAATCAGGCCGAATTGGACGAGCTGATCGCCAAGATTTTTGCCGGTCGCTGGCAGCCTGTGGCCGCGCAATCCCAGTCGATCATCGCCGCCACCGGCCGCGACGCAGCCAGACGGATTGCCGACGCCGTTTTGCGTTCAGCGGATGACCGGCCCGGCCCCAGCCCTGAAGGGACTGGGCTACAGAAAGAACTAACGACTGCGCCTTTGAATTACTGAAACGCCCATCCCCACATGCAACAAACCGTAGTCATCAACGCACCACCAGACGATTGCCCGGCCGAACCCGTGACCGGCGAGCCGGCGATCGGTTCGACCCACGCGGCTGCCACGCGCAGTGTCTTCGCCGGGCTAGTGCCCGATTGCCTGCGCGTGGGCTCGTCGACGCTGGTGTGTCATGGGTTGGCACTGATTGCCAGCTTGTTGGTGCGGCGGCTGATCGATCCGGCTCAGATGGGCGTATGGCAGGGGCTCAAACTGTTTCTCGGTTATAGCAACTACGCGAACCTGGGCATCAGCAAAGGCGCGGCGCGCCAGTGGAGCGTGGCTCAAGGCAGCGGGCAGGTGCAGGCCGCACGCCGTGGGCTGGATTTGGCTTTCAGCTTCAACACGCTCGCCAGCGCCGCTTACGGCACCATTCTGTTGGCCATCGCCGGCTGGCTCGCGCTATCGCGCACGGGCTCGATGGAGCGTGCCTGGTGCATAGGACTGATCGTGTTGGCAGTCGCCGTGGTGCTCCAGCGGCACGTCAGCTTTCATGTCACCGTGCTGCGTGCCGGTCGCGATTTCCGCACCACCTCGCACCTGGCGATGGTCGAAGCCGGGCTCTCGCTCGTGGCCGGTGTGCTGGGCACCTGGCTGTGGGGCCTGTACGGACTGTATGGATCGCTCATCGTCGTGCTGCTGGGATCGTGGTGGTATCTGCGGGCTGCCGGCGCGGCGCCGCTGCACTGGGAGTGGGACACGGCCGAAAGTCGGCGGTTGATTGCGATCGGATTGCCGATCGTCGCGGCCGGGGCGCTAGCCACGCTGTTTCGCTCGCTCGACAAGCTGACGATCTTGTGGCTGGCCGACGATGCCGAGGTGCAACTCGGCTGCTATTCGCTGGCGCTGATGGTCGGAGGGCAGCTTTATGGACTGGCGAACATGCTGTCGCTCGTGGCCGCACCGCGTATGGCCGAGTTGTACGGCGCCACCGGCAGCCGCCGCGCCGTTGCCCAGTTCGCGGCCCGCACGAGTTGCGGCCTGGCCATTGGCGCGGGCCTGGCTGGAGCCGTGGCCATGAGTGCGGCGCCGCCCGTGCTGGCCCGGCTGTTTCCGGCCTACGAGCAAGGTTTGGCGCCGTTGGGCTGGGTCGTGATCGGAGCAATCGGCTGGGCCATGTCGCTGCCGGCCTCGCAATACCTGGTGGCGGTCTCGCAAGAGCGCCGGGCGCTGGCCGCAGTTGCCGCGGCCACGGCCTTGGCCGCGCTCGGCGACTGGCTGGTGCTGACGCATGGCGGGGGACTTACGGCCGTGGCGCTCGCGACCGCTCTGAGCTACATCGCTTACACGCTTTGGACCACGGCGATTTCTATTTGGGCGGCACTGGGGTCGGAAGAAAAGCTGCGCTATGCCCTGTCGCACGCGCTGGCCTTGGTGCCGGTGTTGGCCGTGGCCGCGTATTGCGAGTGGGTTTGGCCGGCGGCCGAATGTTCGTGGCTGATTACGTGTGCGAAACTGGCCTGCGAACTGGCATGCTTCTGTCCAGCCGCATGGCTGGTATGGCTCGTCGCCGGCTCGCATTCGCTGCCCGACCACCATCGACTAGCCGAGACGTGGCGGGCGCTCGAGGCTCGCTGCCAGAAGCCGGAACACCGCGTGCTGGGCAACTGGTTTGCCCGGCGGATCAGCCGGCCGGCCGCGTTGCCGATCACGTGCGTCATTCTGCCCACCGGCATCTCGGCCCATGCGGTCACGCTCATTGCCTGGCTTGTCGGCCTGCTGGCCGTCGGGGCTTTTGGCGTCGGCACCGCGCTGGCGATGGTGCTAGGCGGCTTGCTTCTGCAACTGTGGTATCTGCTCGATCACGTCGATGGGCAGGTGGCTCGCTACCGAGGCACCGATTCGCTCGATGGCGTGCAACTGGACTACACGATGCACCACACGCTGAACTTGCTGGTGCCGCTGGGCGTCGGCTATGGGCTGGCCCGCAGCACAGGCTGCGACGTGTGGTGGCTGGTGGGTGCCGCTTGGGGCGTGGGCGTGTTGCTGCTGGGCATGGATCACGACGTGCGGGCAAAGGCCATGCTCCAGCGGCTCAAACGGCTGCATGGCGAGTTGCAGGTGATCGGCGGAGGCGGTGGGCGTCCGGCGCCGCCGACTCGCATGCCGCGCCATACCCTGGCCCGGCTGGCATGGTGCGGCCGCAAGGCCTGCGAAACCCACGTGGTGATCAACCTGCTGCTGGCGATTTCAGTGGCAGAAGTTTGCTTGGGCCGAGGGCCCTGGCTTATGGCCGCCTATGCGGCCGGCATGGCGCTACTGGCACTGCCGCTGGCCGCGCTGTCGATCGCGCGGCGTACGCACCAGCAGGCCGCCGAGCGCGAATTCGCAGCCTGGTATCGCCCGGCCGACGATCACACTCTCGTGCGCCGCGACGGCAACTGGCACGTGGTCAAAATCAATGATGAATGATGAATGCGGAATGATGAATAACGAATGCCAGACGAGTCCCCTGGCCTTCCATTCATCATTCATCATTCCGACTTCATCATTCTCTTCCCTGGCGAAGCTCGGCAATTGCTAGCAGCCGGTTCGTATTGACCCCAACGGACTGCTAGCCATAGAGTGCCGCACCTTAGGCTCCGTGCAGTGCGCGCCCCGGCGTGCGCGCTGACCGCGGACGTCGGCCACCAGCCCGCGGGGAAGCGCGATGTCGATCGGCATTTATATTCTGAATTACAACGGCCGCGACCTGCTCGAAGAGTGCCTGCCGAGCGTGCTGGACGCGGCCGCCGCGAGCCGCTACGACTGCAGCGTGACGGTCGTCGATAACTCCTCGACCGACGACTCGCTGGCCTGGCTGGCCCGATCGCATCCACAAGTGGCCGTCGTGCGCCAGCCCAATTGGGGCTTGTGCAGTTACAACTCGGTGCTGACCGACGCTGACGTCGACGTGGCCGTGCTGCTGAACAACGACATTCGGCTGGCCGCCGATTGCATCGATCTGTTGGTCGAGCCGCTGCTGGATCCGGTCAAAGAGCGCGCCGATCGCTGTTTCATGACGGCGCCGTACTGCGTGCTGTTCGACGGCCGCACCTATGAAGGCTTTCGCACGGCCGTTCGCTGGCGCTGGGGCATGGTGCAGGCCACCGCGCTGTTCGAGGGGCACGAGCAAACGCGACGCGAGCCCGGCCCGACGGCATCGGCCGGAGCGGCCCTGGCCGTCGATCGTCGCGAGTTCGTGGCCCTGGGTGGGTTCGATCCGCTGTTTCTTCCTGGGCGACTCGAGGATCTCGACTTCGCCTTCCGCGGCTACCAGGCCGGCTTGCGGGCCGAATACGTGCCCACGGCGCTGGCCTTTCACCGCGGCCAGGTCACGTTCAATCGCGAGCTGGGCGCTCAAAAATCACACCTGCTGGCCCTGCGCAACACGCTGCTGTTTCAATGGAAAAACCTGCACCATCCGTGGCACATTTGCTGCCAACTCGTCGGACTGACGGTTCGTTTGGCCTATGACTTGTTGCGGGCGCCGAAGAGACCGCGAGGCTCGCGGTTGCTGATCTGGCGCGCGCTACTGGCCGCATGGGGTCGCCGGCGGCAGATTGCTCACCAGGACTCCACCACGGCTAGCCTCGAGCGCGAGCGGCAATTCTTCGCGCAGTTTCACCCCGCGCGGATGGCGGTGCCCAAGCAAGTCTTGGCGCAAATGGATGCCGACGAGCGGCGAGAACAACTGTTGGCCGAGCGGCATCCGATATCGCGGTGGTATGTTTGTCCGCTGGCCAACTGGGTGAGCCGCGTGCTGGCGAAATCTCCGATTCGCGCGGCCCATTGCACGCTGGCGGGACTGGTCATCGCCGTCATGGCCGGGACCTTGATTCTGGTGGCGCCGCCAAGCTGGTTTCCGCTCGTGGCTTTGGCCGTGCTGGCAGCCTGGTTTGGCGATCGGCTCGATGGGCCGCTCGCCCGCCGCCAGCGTTTGTGCGACGCGCGCGGCGCTTGGTTGGATGCAAATATCGACGAACTGGTGGACCTGGGGCTGCACGTATGCGTGGCGGCCCGTGCGGCGCAAGCAGTCGGGGCGTCCTGGCCGTGGCTGTGCCTGGTCGGCTTCGTCTGCGGCAAATACCTGCTCGTTTATGGCCTGACCTTCGATCCCGGTGCCCAGGCGTCGGGCGAACCCGACGTGGCCACGGCCGGTCAGCTTCGACTTCGCCAGCTCTATCATTTGCCGGGCAATGCCGACGTCCGCGTACACCTGCTGGCGCTGGGATTAGTCACGGGCTGCCTGGGCTTGGAGCTGGCTTTGATTGCCATTTATTACAACGTGCGCTGGTTGGTGCGCTATGCCGTGGTAACGCGGCCGGCGATCGCGTGGGACAATAGCGGCGGGCCCACCGTCACTGCCGCAGGATCACCATGATCGACAACCAACTGCCGCTGCTGCCGCTCGTGCTGGGGTCCGTGCCCGGCAGCCTGCGCCGCGCGCTCGAGCAGGAGGGCGTGCCGGTTACGAGTTGGTCATCGGAAAGTCAAACCGCCGGAACAATGGCCGGCCGATTCGTGCTTTTCGATTCCTGCCTGGGCCGCTGCGGGCCGATCGATCCGCGGCAAACGGCGATCGATATCCATCTGCTGCGTCGGGGCACAGAATCCGATCCGTTGGCCGCGCTCGACGACACGCGATCGGCTCGCCGCAGTTGGCAGGTTGGCGATCGCTGGGTCAGCGAAGAGGTTGCCCGTTACGACAAGCGAGTCATTCGACAGCGGCTCATGGCGCGGCTGCGCAACCTGGTCGAGCTGGCCGGCGGCGTGTGGATGCGCGTGGCGCCGTTTCCGTACCCGTATTGCAGTGCATTCAATTTTCGATATGACCACGACGCGTATCGTCCCGACGATTTCGACCGCGTGCTGCGAGCCACGGCCGGCTATGAGCACGCATTGAGCCACTATGTCGCGGGCGCGAACTTTGACGGCCAGTCCGTGGCGCTGGCTCGGCTGCGGCACATGGACGTGGGCTCGCATGGTTATCGGCACCATACGTATCGCCGGGCGGACGAGAATCGCCGCAACATTGCCCGCGGAATCGAAGTGCTGCGCCGCGCCGGCATCGAGCCGTCGGGCTTCGTCGCGCCGCACGGCCGCTGGCCGGCCGGGCTTGCCCGCGTGCTCGACGCGTTGGGCGTTTCGCACAGCTCGGAGTTCGGCTTGGCTTATGACGACCTGCCGTTTTTTCCCGATCGGTGCCGCGTGCTGCAAATCCCGGTGCATCCTGTATGCCTGGGAATTTGCCTCGAAGCATCGGATCGCGCCGGCGGCGGGCCGCATGGCCGGGCTCGAGCGGCCGACGCGCTCGCCGCGTATTTCGAGCAAACTGCAACGACTAAACATTCGGCGGGTGAGCCGCTGTTCTTCTACGGTCATCCCGACGGCCGGCTGGGGCAACATCCCGACGTGCTGCGGCGGTTGCTGGCCACCGTTTCGCAATTGCCGGCGCTGTGGTCCACGAGCCTGACGGAATTCGCCGCGTGGTGGCGTGCCCGATTGAGCACCCGCATCAGCGTGTATCGCGACGAGCAATGTTTGCGCGTCGTCGCAGCTGGCCGGCCGACGGAGTATTCACTCGCGTTGGAATACTTCCAAGGCGACCAGGTGGCGTCGGTGCCGCTTGAGTGCGATGAGCTGCGGTTCTCGCCCAATGCGTTGGCCTATCGTCGCTGGGCAACGCTGCCCTCGTCTGGTGTCGCCGATTGCCAGTTGCCGCGGTCGCTGCGGGCGAGCGTGAAGCGCTACCTCGACTGGGAGAAGGAAACGCCGGTCGACGAAATTGCCACCGATCATTGGCGCGGCTGGGTGAAGCATAAGCTCCGGAGATGGCGCGGCCGGCGCGCGATGGCACACCCCCAACAGGTCTAAAACGTTCGAGCGCGATGTCTGAACCTTTTTTTGCCCGCATCCGTCTGCCCGAAGGCCGTCGCTTCGATGCCGCCGAAGTCACGCGACTGGTGGCGAGGCTGCCGGCGCCGGCTCCGTGCGGACCGAGCGTGCTGATGGCCGGCCGCTTGACGGCCATGCTCTCGCCGGGCGGCGGCGAAGTGCAGATGCAGCGCACGGCGCGCGGGCTGGCCGAGCAAGGACTCCGCGTGCGGTTTTGGCGGCCGTGGGAAGAACGTCTGGCCGAGGCCGACGTCGTTCACCTGTTCGGCAGCCAGCGCGAGCATCTACCGCTGGTACACGAGGCTCGGCGGCGCGGGCTGGCCGTCGTGCTCTCTCCGATCACCTGGTTCGATTGGCGCAGTCTGTGGCGTGAGCCTTGGCCGTTGCGGCGACGCGTCGCGGCATGCGCCAAGTTCTGGCTGCGCTCGGCGGCGCCGATGCTGCCGTCGTGGCGCCGCGAGCTGTACCAGGCTTGCAACCTGCTGCTGCCCAACTCGGCGGCCGAGGCCGAGCAGTTGGTACGGTACTTCGGCGTCGATCCGCGGCGCATTCACGTGGTGGTCAATGGCGCCGACGAGCGATTTGCTCAAGGCGACGGCCGGCTGTTCGCGCGCCGCGCCGGGGGATTTCACTTCGTGCTCTACTCGGGCCGCATCGAGCCGCGCAAAAACCAGCTCGGTTTTTTGCAGGCCATGCGCGGCACGCAGGTGCCGATCGTTATCCTGGGCGACACCGTGCCGGGGCACGAAGCGTACCACGCAGCTTGCCGGCGCGTGGCTGGAGACAATGTTCGGTTTCTACCGCGGATCGAGCACGACGATCCGTTGCTGGCCAGCGCCTACGCGGCATGCGGCTGCCTGGTTTTGGCCAGTTGGTACGAGACGCCGGGACTGGTCGCGCTCGAGGCCGGGATGTCGGGCGTGCCGCTGGTGTTGCCGGCGGCGGGCTGCGCACGCGAGTATTTTGGGCCGCTGGCCGAATACGTTCGCCCGACCGATCACGCCGAGATTCGCACGAAAGTGCTGGCTGCGCTGGCCCGGCCGCGCAGCCCCGAGCTGGCCGCCAAGGTCCGCGAGCATTATTCGTGGCAAGCCGCCTGCCGGGCGACGCGAGACGCTTATGCCACGCTGCTCTGAAACGCGAGAGGCCGATGGCGGGGGGGCGCCGCGCGTCGTGCTACCCCTCACCCCCGACCCCTCTCCGACTCGACTGAGCTCGCCGAAGTCCGCAAGGGGAGAGGGGAGTAAGAAAGCGCCGCGCTATCGCTATGTGAAGCAACGCTGGTGGATCGTGTTTGCCGTGATCGATTTTGTCGGCTGGCGACTGATGGCGATTTTGCGCTGGGTGAATGGCCGACAGCCTCGCGCAAACTGCCCGGTTCGGAGCATCCTGCTCGTGCAGCTCGATCATCTGGGCGATGCGGTGCTTTCGACCGGTTTGATCGGCGAGCTGGCGCGGCGCTATCCGCGGGCGCGGATCGAAGTCTTGGCCGCTCCCTGGAACGCGGAAATCTTCGTTGCCCTGCCATGGATCGGTCACGTACACATTTGCCGCTGCAATCGCTTTGCGCGGCGTGGCCGCTTCGGCTGGCCGCTGGCGATTCTTTATTGGGGCTGGCGGCTGCGCAGCCGGCGATTTGACTTGGGCGTCGACATTCGCGGCGACTTCCCGTTTGCGCTGTTGTTGTGGCTGGCCGGCATCGGCCGCCGCGTGGGTTGGGCAGCCGGCGGCGGCGGATTCTTGCTCACCGATTCGGCCGAGTATCGCCCAGACCGCCCGCAAGCGGCCGCCAGGGCCTGCCTGCTGGATGCAATCGCAGGGCTGTCCGAGGGCAGCGGATCGATCCCACTGCCGCGCTTCGAACCTCTCGCATCGGCCCGCGATTGGGCTGCTCGGCAGTTCGAGGAGCTGGCCGGCAGGTCGTTATTGGTGGCGCATATTTCGGCCGGCACGCAGGCCAAGCGCTGGCCGGTCGGCTATTGGCAGGAACTGTTTGGCCGGCTGATTGTCGCGTTCGAAGACGTGCAAATTGTGATCGTCGGCAGCCACGCCGATCGCGAGCTGGCTCGCGCGATTCTCGACGACCGCGCGTGGCCGCGGATCTCGAATTGGACCGGCACGCTCAGCATTTGCCGGCTGGCGGCTGTGCTCGAGCGAGCCGGCTGCTTCGTCGGGGCCGATAGCGGCCCGGCGCATTTGGCGGCGGCGGTCGGCACGCCGGCAGTCGTACTTTTCAGCGGGACCAACGACGCCAATGTCTGGTGCCCGTCGGGCGATGTTGCGGTTTTGCGGCAGTCGGTCGCATGTGCGCCGTGCTATCACACGGCCTGCCCTTTGGCCGATCATCCGTGCATGCGCGGAATCGAGCCACGGCGCGTGGCCGCGACGATTGCCAGGAAACTGGCCTCCGGCCGGCAGCGTGCTGCGGCAGAACCCTCGCATCGCGCGTGGCCGGATCTAGCGGCATGATCGCCATTGCACGCACCTATGATGCAGGTATCGAGGCGCACGGCTCGCCCGTCAAGCATCGCGTGGAGGGACAAGCCCGCGGGCCACGACAGGCGGTGGCCAAGTGGGAGGCACGAGCCCTGAGCGCGTGGCTCGTGCTTACGGCTGGGGCGACGGTGGCGATTCTGGCGCTGGCCTAATGGCCGCGTCCAGTCGATAGAGCCGAAAGTCGTGGCCGGACTCCACCAGCGGCAGCTTCGCGACGAGCGCGTTGGCCGCCGGATGAGCGGCCAGCGTCGTCAGGTCGGCAATCGCCAGCAGCCGGGCTCCCTGCGACCGATAGTCATCCAACTTTTCCGCCAAATAATCATCGTCGATGGGCGGCGCCCAACCGGCTCGGTCGCAGTAGTACAGCAGGTCGAAGCTCGTGCCATGAATTGCGACCACGCGTTCGTCGGCAATCGAATGCCGCGCCACCGCCTGGGCGGCGGGTATCACGCTGCGATCTTCGACGGGCGTCTGAAAGGCCGGTAGCGCCGCATAGCGCAGCGACAGGATCAGCCCCACAGCCAGCAGCATCAACGAAGCCTTGCGCGACAAGGCCAGGCGCTCGTCGAGCGTTTGCCATCCCAGGCCCACCAGCACGCACAACGGGGGCAGCACGACCACGTCGTAATAGTTCATCTTGTAGAACTTGAGGGGCAACAACATTGCGAGCAGCGCCATGCTCGCCAGCCAAGGCAAATGCCGCCGCCAGCGTGGATGCTCCAGGCCGGCCAAGGCCAGCGTAAAGCCCAAGCCGGTGAGCGCCGGGCCGATCAGATCGTCGAGCAATTGGCGATAGAAGTTGGCCGAAAACCAGAGCGGCGAAGGCAGCCGGTGCTTGCCGGTCGCGTCGTGCAGCGAGAAAAACGCCGTCGTGGCCAGCTCCCCGCCGGGCAGCGTGGCTTGCCAGGCATAGGCGTACCAGAGCGCGGCGGGCAGCATCGCGACGGCTAGCGCGACCGCGGCGATTGCCGTCAGCCGCGGCCGGCGGTGCATGCCCGCCGACAAGGCTAATGCGGCTATGGGAATCAAAAGCACGAGCATGTAAATTTTGGTCAGCAGCAGCAAGGCCAATGCACCGCTCGCCAATGCCAGCCAGATGCTGCTGGGTTTTGCGAGCCAATGGTCCCAGGCCAAGAGCGTCGCCAGGGTGAACAGCACGATCGAGGCCTCGAGCATCAAGTTCTGCCCGTAGATGATGCTCACCGGCGACAGGGCCAGCATCCAGCCGGCGGCCAGTGCGGCCTGGTGGCCGTGCCAGCGTCGAACGAGCAGATAGATCAAGGCGACGCCGGCCACGCTGATGGCAGCCGTCAGCGAGCGGCCCCAGGCATCGAGCGAGCCGCCGGCCAGTCGCCAGGCCGCCCCCACCGCATAGGCCGAGACGGGAAACTCGATCATGTGCGCGCCGCGCTGGCCGCCTACCAGGCAATCGACGGTGGGCTGCCATGCGGGCGCCAGTCCGCGGGCCCAATTGCGAGCGATCATGCCGTAGAGAGTGCTCTTGCTGGCATAGTGCCCCAACAAGGGGCGATCGAGACCCACGCCGCGCAGCAGGCATGCGGCCAACAGCAAGCACCAGAAAGCCAGCGGCAGATGCTTGCCGGCTCTCTGTTCAGAGTCGCGCGCGGCACTCTGCATGGGCTGCGCCGAGCGGGCAATGAGCACTTGGTTGGGCATTGAGCGGCCCGCTGAAATTGTGCGAAAAGATTGCGGGTTGTACCGGCTTTGCGGCCGAATATAGCTGCTGCTCGCCCAGCCTCACAGACGGTTCTCGTGCTCAAAGCGAATGAGGACTGCTAGCAGAGCGCTGTCCAGCGCGTGTTGCGATCCTTCTCGATAACAGGCATCAACAAATGGCCAAAAACCTGGTGTATGCGTTGGCGCTTGGTGGGCTGCTGACGGCCGGCGGCTGCCGGATGTGCGGCCACGGCTACGAATACTCGGCACCGGCGTTCGAACCGGGCAAGCCGCCGGCGGGCTTCTGCGAGCGGCGCGGCTCGATTCTCGGTCCCGGACAACCTGCGGCTCCCGGGCCGGTCGACAACAAGCCCGACCCGCAGCCCACGCTGGCTCCCGTTCCGCCGGCCCCCGTTGGTCAGCCCGGCCTGCCAGGTGCGTGATCGGGGGGCTAAGTTTACGGCACATGAATGTGCCGGCTAAGTGGGAGAATCCGCGACACTGACGCGGCGATTGCGTCGCGCCGTTGCTGGACAAGGCCGGCGGTGGCACCTTACCATTGCGGCGTGCTGTCGCCGGGAATGATCTACGGCAAGGGAGAGTGAGGGGCCAGCCAACGCGACCGTTGGCGGTGTCCCGCGCGGCGGCCAGCCTTCTGGCCCCCGGTGCCGCATGACGATCGCCGAAATCCAGCCGCCAAGCGCTTCTGCCGGGTGCGAACAGCCGCCCGTCACGCCGCTGGCGATTCTTTCGCGGTTGGGGCCGGGCCTGATCATCGCGGCGTCGATCGTCGGCTCGGGCGAATTGATCGCCACGACGAAAACCGGTGCCGACGCCGGCTTCGAGCTGCTGTGGCTGATCCTCATCGCCTGCGTGATCAAGGTGTTTGTGCAGGTCGAATTCGGCCGCTTCGCCATCACCGAGGCCAGAAGCTCGATCGAAGGCATGAACCTGCTGCCTGGTCCGCGCTGGCGAGTCAACTGGCTGGTGTGGTTTTGGGTATTGATGTTCGTGGCGCAGTTGGGACAACTAGGCGGCATCGTCGGCGGCGTGGGCCAGAACCTGGCGATGTGCTTTCCGTTCACCGGCGATTTCCTGGCCGATCTGGATCGCTCACCGACCGCCGCGGCCGTCATGACTTGGGACGACGTGTACTGGAGCCTGATCGTCACGGTCGTCACGGCGATCATGTTGTTCAACGGCCGCTATGGGCTGGTACAGAACGTGGCCACCGCGCTGGTCGTGGGATTCACCGCGGTGACGATCTTCAACCTGGGGGCGCTGCCTTACGTGTCGGAGGTCAAACTCTCCTGGGGCGATTTTGCCGAAGGCCTGCGCTTTCATCTGCCGGCGCGCCAGCCCGGCATCGATTCACCTCTGGCCACGGCGCTGGCCGCTTTTGGCATTATCGGTGTCGGCGCCAGCGAGTTGGTCGCCTATCCGTACTGGTGTCTGGAGAAGGGCTATGCCCGCTTCACCGGCCCGCGCCAGGCCGACAGCGGTTGGGCCGTTCGAGCGGCCGGCTGGCTGCGGGTCATGCGCTGGGACGCGGCCTGTTCGTTGCTGATCTACACGCTCGCGACCGTGGCCTTTTATCTGCTGGGAGCGGCCGTGCTGCACCCCGAGGGCCTGTCTCCCAGCGGCAACCAGATGATCCGCACGCTGACGCGGATGTACGAGCACGTCTTTGGCCGCTGGGGCGAATGGGTGTTTTTGTTCGGGGCGTTTGCCGTGCTGTACTCGACCTTTTTTGTGGCGATTGCCGGCAACGCCCGAATCGCGGCCGATTGCCTGCGGCTGGTGCGCCAGCGGCCGGCCGACGAGCGCGAGCAGCACTGGTGGGTGCAGTTGTTTTGCGCGACGTTTCCGTTTTTGAGCCTGGGAGCGTACGTGCTCCACAAAGACCCGGTGCAGCTGGTGCTCATCAGCGGCATGATGCAGGCGATTGCCCTGCCGATGCTGGGCGCTGCGGCGCTGTACTTCCGCTATCGCCGCTGCGATGCGCGGCTTACTCCGGGCCGGCTGTGGGACATCTGCTTGTGGTGTTCCGTGATCGGTCTGTGCGTGGCCGGCCTGGGCGCCCCGCTGGCTAAAATGCTCGACATCTGGCGCTGAGCCCAGCCTAAACAGGCATGACCGGGCGGCGTTTGCGCGGAATAGCCCACTTCTGGCGGCGAAACGCGGGTAGGATAGAGGCTGGCAAGAAGTCACCGTTCCTAAATGAGGATTCCAGATGGCAAAGAAAAAGCCAGCAAAAGCAAAGCCGGTTCACTCGACGACGCTCGAGCTACCGGCATTCGAGTTGGGCCACTCGCAGTGTCGTTTCATCTTTCGCAAAGGCGGCAAGTTGGCCGGCCGCCTGCAGATCACCGGCGAGAAGGTTTATTTTTACGACGCCAGCACCCGGAAAATGAAGTATTGGACGAACGCCGATTTTGCGGATCTGCTCGTCAAATCGACCGGCCGCAGCGGGAAGAAGTAGGCGTGGAAAAACGAATACTCGATGGATAAAGAGGCAACAGGTGTTGTCCCGTCGCGAAGCGGTTTTGCAGCAGGCGCTGCGTTTACCAGCCGCGGACCGGGCGTTTGTTGCCGCGGCTCTGAGACAGAGCCTCGGCTGCCTGCCGCCCGACGTGATCGCTGCCAACGAGTCCGCCGCTGTAGCTGGCGCTGAGTTCTTGGCCGAATTGCAGCGACGCTCAGGGGCATTCCGCTCCGACCACACAGCCGCCCGGCCCGCGGATGAAGTACTGGCTGACCTTTGGCAGCGTTAGGTTGGCGGAGCCCATCCGTGGATGTGGCTGTTTGCCGGCCGCGCAATCGCGCCAGGGGGCACAAACGTTCGTCGGCCGTCGGTTCGGCGGCTGATCTAGCGTTTTTCCTTCCGGCGATCGCTTGGAAGAAGTCGCGACTCTCGGCCAGAATGCGGTAGGATTGAGCCAAGTATTTGCGGCCGGCGCTGTCCGGCCGCGCCGCCGCGCATCGCCGAGTACGTTTGACCCCTTTATGCTGCTGCCAAACACCAATCGACCGCCGGCCGGCGCCTTGCGCTGGGTGCTGTGGGTCGTCGGGCCGCTGGCGATCGTGACCGCCTCGCTGTGGCTCTCGAAATGGGCCCACTCCGAGCCGGCCGGACCGCCAGCCGCCAATCACGTGATCGTGCGAGGGCAAGATCCCGGCAGCAGCAACACGCCCGTGGCTGGCGAAGCTGGCGGCGCGGCGGCTCGGGCGCTGCTGGCCGATTGCCGCAAAGAGGCTGCGGCGCTAGCCGGCAAACTTGGACCGGAATGCCAGGTCATCGTTCGCCGGCCTTGGGTGCTGGCCGGCGATATGTCGCAAGACGATCTGGACGGCTGGTACACGAAGACCGTCGGCCCTGCCCAACGGGCCATGGCGCATGCGTATTTTCGCACGCCGCCCGACCGGCCCATCGCACTGCTGCTGTTCAGCAGCGAGCGAAGCTACAACCACTACGCCCGGCAATTGTTCGGCGAAGAGGGGATCAGCGTTTACGGCTATTACAAGCCGCAAGAGCGGACGTTGATCATGAACATCGGCACCGGGGCCGGAACGCTCGTCCACGAAATGACGCACGCGCTGATCAGCTTCGATTTTCCGCAAGTGCCCGACTGGTTCAACGAGGGGCTGGCCTCGCTGCACGAAGCCAGCCAGATTCGCCGCGACGAATCGGGCATCGACGGGCTGACGAACTGGCGTTTGCCGGGCTTGCAGAAGGCGGTGCGCGACGGGCGACTGGCGTCACTGTTTGATCTGTTGGGCGAGACGAACTTTCGTGGCGAGCACGTGGGTCTGAACTATGCCTACGCCCGCTACGCTTGCCTGTTCATGCAGCGGCGCGGGGTGCTGGTCGACTTCTATGACGATTTTCGCGCCGCGCACGAGCGCGATCCCGAGGGGACGGCGACGCTGTTGACCTTATTCCCCGGCGCCAGTTGGGAACAACTCGACCGCGAGTTCCGCCAGTGGGTGCTCTCGCTCGAATGGAATCGCGGATAACGGAATTCGTGAGAATTCCGAAAGAAGCGCTGGAAATGTTCCACGTCGGAAGTCTCAGGACGTCTCACGACTTCCGCTACGGGATGGCGGCCAGCGTTTCGATTCAATAGCCATGGGCCGGGGTGGGATCGGCCGATGCATCGGCGTGGCGCACGATCAGGAAATGATACGCGGCCAGGAAGCAGGCCGCTCCAGCGACATCAAAGATCAGATCCCAGACGTCATTGTGCCGCCCGGTGAGCGGCTGCGTCCATTCGTCGGCCACGGCCTGCACGATGACGAGGCCGAAGGTCAGCAGGCTACGGCGCCAGGCCGTACTTAGCACGCCGGAAGCCGTGGTTTGCCGGCCGATCAGTAGCCGCCACAAGACGGCCAGCACGCCGTACAGCAGGCAGTGGACGAGTTTGTCGGCCCCCGGCGGCGGGTTTTGCGCGCCGGGAATGTCGGGATAGTGCAGCGCGAACATCAGCGCGCACCAGTAAATCGCGGCAGCCAGCCACAGGCCCCAGGTGGGGATTCGCGCGATCCAGTTGGCAAACGTTGCCGCCATGCCGTGTTATTTCCGTGGGGGTGAGACCCGCGCCAGCCGCGAGCATCAATAGGCGCCGCGCCGGCTGAGCACGATCGAGGGAGTGCGGGCCAGGAGCTTGAGATCCGTCAGCAGGTGCTGATTGTCAATGTACCATAGATCCATCCGCACCCAATCGTCGAATCCCACCTCGTTGCGGCCGCTCACTTGCCAGACGCAGGTCAGCCCCGGCTTGACGGCCAGCCGCCGCCGCTGCCACGGCTCGTATTGTTCGACTTCTTTTAGCAGCGGCGGGCGCGGGCCGACGAGCGACATGTGTCCGGCCAGCACGTTGAACAGTTGCGGCAACTCGTCGATGCTCAACGTGCGCAGCACCCGCCCGATGCGCGTGACCCGCGGATCCTGTCGGTTCTTGAAAACCGGGCCGTCCATCTCGTTGGAAACGCAGTGTTGTTGCGAGTCGGCGTCGGCGTGCATCGTGCGGAACTTGAACATGATGAACATGCGGCCGCAGTAGCCGACGCGCGGCTGGAAAAAGACGGGCCGGCCGCGCGTCGTGACCAACAGCACCAGCGTGGTGAGCAGCATCAACGGCGCACAGATCGCGAGCAGCGCCAGCCCCCCGACGATGTCGCACAGCCGCTTGGCGGCCAGGTACGTCGTCTGCCGATTGCCCGACGGCTCGAGGCGAAGGCAGTATTTACCAGGCCTGTGCATATCGGACGTCGGGAGTGAGGAATTCCGCCCGGCCGGAGCCGGGGTTCGTCGTGTTTTCAAATCGGGTTAACGCTCCAGCCGATTGCGTGCGAGGACGACAAACCGGCTGGAAACGTCCGGCAAGTTGTCGAC
>DATATB010000149.1:0-22387 GCA_036268995.1 Pirellulales bacterium
CATGAGCATTCTTCTTCGCCACAAGTTCCTTCACTTTTACGCTGAGGGACTTGTGGCGAAGAAGAATGCGTCCCTCCACCCATACTGGTGGCGGCAGCCATTCCGCCCATTGAGGGCGGCATTCATAGTGCCCGCTGACACTGAATCTGCGTTTATTTCCCGCCGGCCGGCGATGCCGGACCCGGATTCTGCACTGCGGGAAGCGGTGTCAGGTCCTGGACCGTCACGGGCCAGCCTACCCTACTGCGTCGGCACTGGGGCAGGTGCGGGAACCCATGCGGGACGCGGTCTCAGGTCCCAGACGGTCACGGACCCGTTCGCGCCACCCACGGCGATCTTTTTACCATCGGGGGCAAACGCCACGCTCGCGGCCGCGGAGCTTTGCGTAATGGACCAAAACTCTTGGCCGGTCGCGGGATCCCATAGCCTGATTGTCTTGTCCTCGCTGCCCGAGGCCAGCCACTTGCCGTCCGGGCTGAACGCGACGCTATACACGGTGTCCGAGTGACCCGCTAGGGTCAACGGCTGCCGGCCGGTCGCGACATCCGACAACATGATGGCGCCGTCCCGAGTGTCGCAGGCCAATTTCTTGCCGTCGGGACTGAATGCGACGCTAAGCACTGCCTCCGCTTGATTCGTGATCGCCAGTGTCTCCTTGCCAGTCGTGGTGTCCAAGATTTTGATCGTCTTGTCATAACCTCCGACGGCCAGGTGCTGGCCATCGGGGCTGAAAGCAAGACTCGATGCGGCAAACGAGCGGCCCTTCTGCATGATCCGTTTCTTGCGACTCGTGATGTCCCAAAGATCGATCGGGCTGGCCAAGCCGCCCGCCGAGGCCACATGTTTGCCATCGGGGCTGAACGCGACGATTGTCCCACGCCTTAGCGTCATTGTCACCTTGCCTGTCGTGGTGTCCCAGATTCTGATGTTGTCGGAGCTGGCCGAAACGAGGCGTTTGCCGTCGGGGCTGAACGCGAGGCTATTCACCGCGAGTGTGTGCCCCTTTAGCACCATGACCTCGTCGCCAGTCGTGGGATCGAATATTCTGACGGTTTCGTTGCCGTCGGCCGCCAGGCGCCTGCCGTCGGGGCTGAATGCGACGCTACTCACAACGCCCATGTGGCTGTTTTGCTGCATCGTCTTGCCGGTCGGATTGAAAGCAGCCCGCTTCAGCTGCCCCGCACTACCTTTCACCGGCAACATCCCCGAGCCGGCCGTCTCGCTTGGCGCCGCCGCGGCCTCGGGTCTGGATGGTTCCGGCACGAGGGCACCACCCCTCTTCAGGCCGAGTGCCCGGCTCTTGGTGGTCAGCAATAACGCTTCATCTTCGATGATCGCGGCGATCTCATGATCGCGCAGTGCCTGACGCAGGCCGATGCGGAGCGAAACGCCACTTACGTTGCATGTGATCGCCGTATCGGCAGAAATGCCGGCCGCCTCGAGAGGCTTCCTGTCCAAGCGGATCTGGATGTTGTGTTTCGCGCTTAGGAACTCGGCGACGTCGACGAGCGGTATTTGAACGCACTCGATCTCCGTGGGCTCGTCGAGCTTCCGAATTAGCTTTCGTTCGTTTGGCGATGCCTTGCTCAAAGGCAACCCGGTCAGATTGGCATTGAAACGGATCAGCGTGTCCTCGATCGTCGGCTCGGGTGGAACCGGCGCACTCGACGCTGCAGGTTGTTTTTCCTCGACTGCGCTCTTCTCCGGGGCATTCTTCTCCAGGGTACCCTTCTCTTGTGGCATCTTCTCGAGTGCCTGCTTCTCCGCTGCAATCTTCTCCAACTGTTCGGCTCGCTTCCGTTGACCAGCTTCTTTCTCGAGCGATTGCTCGGCTCGTTGCCGTTCCGCCTCCGCCCGTTGGTGTTCCTGGTTGGCGGTCGCAAAAGCTTGTGACGCCTTCGTGTTGGCCCACATGGAGACGACGGCTACCAGCACCAGAAGCGCGGCCGCGGCGGCTGTTGATCCTGCCACCACAGGGTTGCGGCTGCACCAACGGGCAAAGCGCTCGACGGGGTTCACGCGCCGGGCCGTGATCGGCTCACCGGAGAGCCACCGGCGCAGGTCTGCGGCCAGCTCGCGACAACTGGCGTAACGGTGCTCGCACTTCTTGGCCATCGCCTTCAGACAGATGGTCTCCAGGTCCTTCGGGATGGCGGCGTTGACCGTGCGCGGAGAATCCGGCTCCTGGTTGAGCACCATCGAGATCACCATGGCCGGCGGACCGGAAAAGGGCGTCTCGCCGCACAGCAATTCGTAGAGTACTACGCCCAGACTGTATTGATCCGACGCCGGGCCAATCTGGTCGAGCTGGCCGCTTGCCTGCTCCGGCGGCATGTAGACGGGCGTGCCCAGCACCGTGCCGTCGTGCGTCAGCTTGCTCTCGGCCGCATCCAGCCGGGCCAGGCCAAAATCCATCAACAGCGGGTTGCCCTGCGCGTCGAGCATGATGTTGGCCGGCTTGACGTCGCGATGGACGACGCCCGACTGGTGGGCATAATCCAGCGCCCGGGCCAACTCCAGCACCAGTTTCGCCGCGCGGCGAAAATCGGGCTTCTGCCCGTCCATGGCGTCTTCCAACGTCTGGCCGGCGATGAAGGCCGCCGCAATGTAATAGGTCTCGCCGTCGTGGCCGGCCTCGTAGACCGGCACGATGTTGGGATGCCGCAGTTGCGCGGCGGCCTTGGCCTCGGTCAGTACCCGCACTCGCTGAGTGGGTGATTGGAGCGTGCTGGGATGCGGCACCTTGAGTGCGACTTCGCGATCCAGCAGCGGGTCTCGGGCTCGATACACGGCCCCGAATGCCCCCGCGCCCAGCCGCTCGCGGATCTCGAATCGCCCCAGCTTCTCGGGCACCTTGGCCAGGACGAAAGGCGAGCCCGCTTTGTTCGTGTCGGAATCGGACGAGCCGCCGTTCGTCTCTCGCTCGGGCGATTGGAGGACGAACGACTGCTGGCACTTCTTGCACAAGGCCGTCTGCCCGAGCTGTTCCTCGGCGACCTTATACAGCTTGCCGCAACCCGCGTGCGTGCAGCGCACTCTGACAACCATGAGCGAACCACCTTGGTTGACCGTTCCGCAACCACCCACAATGCCGGCAAACATTTTAGCCGGCTGGGGGCCGGAAAACAGCAGCTTTGCCCGAGGGATTGTGCGTGTGTTATTGGCCCGCCAACTGCGCGTCGGCACCCAGCGACCCGAGCGTGTCGCGCAGGTCGCGGACGAATTGGTTGCCTGTGATGAAGTCTTTCGAGTTCAATTCGTGGATGTGGCTCTTCAGTTCATCGGTCATCGCTCGGCAGACTTGACGCACTGTCTCGCCCTCGGCGCGCGAGAGGTGCTGGGTGGTCGCATGCTCGGCAGCCAGGGTGTCGAGTTTTGCACGGTGGCCGGCAAAGGGCTCGGCTTCGAGCACGCTAGGCCACTTGATCGTGCCGGCCGGGCCGATCGGGCTGATGACCCGACTAGGCGCGGCCGAGAAACGCGGAATCGGCGTGGAATGAGACCGGG
Source organism: Pirellulales bacterium (assembly GCA_036268995.1). Classification (GTDB taxonomy): domain Bacteria; phylum Planctomycetota; class Planctomycetia; order Pirellulales; family PNKZ01; genus DATATB01. Next base: position 3,508 of record DATATB010000149.1, read on the forward strand.
ACACGCGCTCGGCGGCGCGTGCCCGGCGGTTTTCCTCGCGCATGGCAAAGCAGGCTTTGACGCGCGCTTGTTCGTTTTCGATCGCGATGCGGCGAGCGCCTTCCCGGCCGATCAGAGCCAGCGACTGGAGGAGCATCTGGGCACCCTGGGCCTGGGCGAGCTGCGCCTGGCCCCGCAGATAACCCTCAGCGGCTGTCGTGGCGGGACAGCAAGCCATCGCCTCCGTCGGCCGCATGCCGATCACGGGGTAGCCCTGGGCGCGAAGACTGCTGGTAACACTCAACACCAAACAACCGGCCAGAACGTAGGTCGTGGTCCGCATGGCTTGCCTCCCGGGCATTGATGGTTCAAGGCTGCCGGGCCTCATCGGGCCGGCATTGTTTTTTTCCCGCCAATACTTATTCGGGAGCGGATGAAGGAAATGGGGAAAAAGGGCAGAGAAAAAAACCGACTTGCTTTCGAAAGCCAAGGCGTCGTTCGGGTACGAAGCCGGAGAAGGCCGCAACATGCCGCCGACGGGGCGCCTCGGGCTGCACGCGCGTCATCACCGACGGCCAACGCGTCCTGATCGGCAACGGGACGATTGAGCCGCCACGGTCGTTCGTTGGTGGCACGCCCATGGGCACGACACTTGCGGACGGTTGATCTCTTGTCCAGGTAGGCCAATGGCCGTGCCGCTGGACGAGTCGCAGTCTTCAGGCCATGCCGGACCTTGCTCGCATTCGATTTTGGCGTGGTGGCTGGAAACAATCGCAACCAGGCTGTGCTCGCCAGGCGGCTGTGCCGGCGCCAATTTTCAGGGCGTGGACGGAGCGGAGTGATCCGCCGCCGGAAGCGGCGTCGCGTCCCACACCTTCAAGGTGCAGTCGTAACTGGCAGAGGCCAACCGCTCGCCATCCGGGCTGAACGCCACGCTGGTAACGGTGCTTTCGTGTCCTTTCAGGGTCAGCGTCTCCTGGCCCGTCGTCGCATCCCACAGCTTCACGCTCTTGTCGTAACCGGCCGAGGCCAACCGACGGCCATCCGGGCTAAACGCCACGCTGAAAGCTGGCCCTGCCTGACCTTTCAGGGTCTGTCTCTCCTGACCTGTGTTCGCATCCCAGACCTTCACGGTATGGTCCCAACTGGCCGAGGCCAACCGCTTGCCGTCCGGGCTGAACGCCACGCTGCTGACCTCGTCTGTGCGTCCTTTCAGGGTTAGCGCATCGTGGCCCGTGACTGCATCCCACACCTTGACCGTATGGTCCCCACTGGCCGAGGCTAACCGCTTGCCGTCCGGGCTGAACGCCACGCTGTGGATCCTGCCTGTGTGTCCTTTCAGCGTCAGCTTCTCCTGGCCCGTTGTCGCGTCCCACAACTTCACGGTCTTGTCGTGACCAGCCGAGGCCAACCGCCGGCCATCCGGGCTAAACGCCACGCTGAAGTCTGGCCCTGCCTGAGCTTTCAGGGTCAGACTCTCATGGCCTGTGTTCGCATCTCAGACCTTCACGGTATTATCCCGGCTGGCCGAGGCCAACCGCTTGCCGTCCGGGCTGAACGCCACGCTGTAGACCCCGCCCACGTGTCCTTTCAAGGTCAGCGTCTCCTGGCCCATCGCCGCATCCCACACTTTCACAGTGCTGTCCAAACTGGCCGAGGCCAACCACTTGCCGTCCGGGCTGAACGTCACGCTGGTGACAGCGTTTCTGTGGCCATTCAGAGTCAGCGCCTCCTTGCCCGTCGCCACATCCCATACCCTTACGGTTTTGTCCCGAGCAGCTGAGGCCAGCCGTTGGCCGTCCGGGCTGAACGCCACGCTGGCTACTTCCCCCGTGTGACCTTTCAAGGTCAGCGTCTCCTGGCCCATCGCCGCATCCCACACTTTCACGGTGCTGTCCAAACTGGCCGAGGCCAACCACTTGCCGTCCGGGCTGAACGCCACGCTGGTGACACCGTATCTGTGCCCTTTCAGGTTCAGCGTCTCCTGGCCCGTCGTCGTGTCCCACACCTTCACGCCCGTGCCTCCATTGGCCGAGGCCAACAACCGGCCGTCCGGGCTGAACGCCACACCGAGGACATTGCCTGCGTGTCCTTTCAGCGTCAGCAAACTATTCTGGCATTGCCGGTCCCAATAATACCATTCGAAGCCGCGGAGATCGTCTGGCCCATGCCGTGATCGATAACGTTCGAGCAGGTCCAGCACGCGCGAGATATGTGCATCTTCCCAGGCGTTTTGAGCCAGGTTCATGTCCGCGATGTAGAGGTGGCGGCGTGCCAAGTCGGCGCTATGTTCGGCATCTTTTCTTCGTTCTTCCGCAAGCCGAGCGTTGTTCTCCGCCTCGAGCTGGCGCGCGTCGGCCAACGAGCTCGCTTCGGTTTCTTTCCTCTGCGCCGCTTCCGCCGCTTGGGCTTGCTGAAGCGCCTCGTGGCGGGCGGAGGCTTCGTGCTGCGCCAGCACGAGGTTCTCCGCGGCGCGGCGATTGGCCGCGACGGCGAAGTAGCTGGAGACGACCGCACCGGCGAGCAGCGACGCGAACACGGCCCCTACTAGTCCCGCCGTGGCCGGATTTCGCCGGCACCAGCGAACCGCACGCTCGACCGGCCCGACGCGGCGGGCCGTGATCGGCTCGCCGGAGAGCCAGCGCCGCAAGTCTTCGGCCAGTGCCTGGCAACTGGAGTAGCGGTGCTCCCGCCGCTTCGCCATCACCTTCAGACAGATGGTCTCCAGGTCCTTAGGGATACCGGCGTTGACCGTGCGCGGCGAATCGGGCTGCTGGTTGAGCACCAGCGAGATCACCAGCGCCGGTGGACCGGAGAAGGGCGTCTCGCCGCACAACAGCTCGTAGAGCACCACGCCCAGGCTGTATTGATCGGAAGCCGGGCCGACCTGGTCGAGCTGCCCCGAGGCCTGTTCCGGCGGCATGTAGACGGGCGTGCCCAGCACCGTGCCGTCGTGCGTCAGCTTGCTGCGGGCCGCGTCTAGGCGCGCCAGGCCAAAATCCATCAAAAGCGGGTTGCCCTTGCGGTCGAGCATGATGTTCGCCGGCTTGACGTCGCGGTGGACGACGCCCAGTTGATGGGCATAATCCAGCGCTCCGGCCAATTCCATCACGAGCTTTGCCGCGCGGCGAAAGTCGGGCTTCTGCCCGTCGATCGCGTCTTCCAGCGTTTGCCCTGCGATGAAGGCCGCGGCGATGTAATACGTTTCGCCGTCGTGGCCGGCCTCGTAGACTGGCACAATGTTAGGATGGCGCAGTTGGGCTGCGGCTTTGGCCTCGGTGAGTACGCGTGCGCGCTGAGTGGGCGATTGGAGCGTGCTGGGATGCGGCACCTTGAGCGCCACTTCGCGATCGAGCAGCGGGTCTCGCGCTCGATACACGGCGCCGAACGTCCCCGCGCCCAAACGCTCGCAAATCTCGAAGCGTCCCAGCTTCTCGGGCACCTTGGCCAGGACCACAGGGGACCGCGGTTTGTTCGTGTCGGAACCGGACTCGCCGGCGGCCGTCTCCCGTTCGGGCGATTGGAATACGAACGTCCGCCCGCATTTCTCGCAAAAGGCCGTCAAGCCGATCTGTTCCTCGGCGACCTGATACAACGTGCCGCAATCCGCATGCGTGCAGCGCACTTTGATCAACATGACCCGATCCACCTGATTCACCAGCTCGTCCACGCGGCGAGCTGGTTATGTCTCTGGCCTGAGCTATGTAAACTCCGAGCCCGTGTAATGAGTCGATACAATCAGTTCGACGCTGCGGCCAGTCGATGCTGACTCCACGTGATTCTCGGGTCCGAACTGCCGACCTGCAATCAAGTACAAGTTTTTCTTTGGTCCCCCGCACGCACGCCGCTCATCGGCTGCTTCGAAAGGACGGTCGTGACCACGGACGTTTTGTAACGGGGCTATTCTCGTTTCTCTAGCGCGGGGGTTGCGGAATCCGGATACCAGGCATGCGCCGCCCCGGTTGCGGAATGCGCATACCGTCGGGCAACACCAGGTCGGGCTGAGAAATGACGGTTCCGGGGATGACGATATCCGGCTGCGGCACGCGCAAGTGGGGCGGCGTCGGCCTGTGGACCTAGGGCATTGGAATCGACGGCCGGAAGACCTGCTGCTGAGTGGGAAATGTCGGCATCGAAGGTCAAAAGACTGGCTGGTGAGTAGGAAAGGTGGGAACCGAAGGATGGAACACGGGCGTTTGCACGGGCGGGGGCATGGGCGGCCTGTAAGTCGGCATCGGCGGCGGAGAATACGTCGGCGCGGGCCGAAAGACGGGCGACATGGCGCCGGGATGCGCCAGGCAGACTGCCGACATCAAGGCACTGATTTGAACTGCGGTGACGGTACGGACGAAGGAAGTCAACATGGCCAAGCTCTCCGGCAGCATCGGGAAGGATTCGCGACCCGCTTGAGTGCTGCCGCGGCCCACTTTCGATTCGATCGCTGGGTCGCGACTGCTTTCCACGCCCTGATATTCGGGCGGGGATGCGCGGATTGGGGAAATGGATCCAATGGCCGTCCGGGCGGCAGGAGAGAGTCGCTTTGCCAGCCGATCACCAGCGGAAAGCTTACCGAGAGCGTTAGGCCGTCAGCAGCCTTTCCAATTCGCGGATCTCGGTATCGAGGTTTTCGTCGGAGCCGACTTGTCCGGCCACTTCGGCCCGCAACAACTCGACGAATTGGCGATTGACCTCTTCCAGCCCATAGCGGACCTGGTCGCGGGTCAATCGCAACTGCTCGGCCAGGGCCTGTTGGCTGAGGTGCGGACTGCCGGGCGAAGGCAAATACAACTGGCAAAAGATTTGATACCAGTCCGGCCTGCCGCGATTGCTGCACCAGGTCTCCAGGCACTGCTGAACACTGGCGATCACGGACCGAGCCCACTCGTGCATGAAAACTTCTTCGGGCGTGCGATTGTCAGGTGGCTCGAAATTGCGATCCGACTCGCCCAGCAAGACGGAGATCGTAACCAACCGATCGTCGAACACGCGCTGCCGCGGGGCCCGCTGGTCGCTTTGATCGGCCAGGAACCGTGTCAGGATGGTCAGCAATAACGTGCGGAATCGGCCGCGCTCCGGATCGGCGCGGCGAATCCAATCGCGCTCGTAGAAGGCCACAAAGAAGTCTTGCGTAAGGTCTTCGGCGCGCTCGAGAGGGTATCTCCTGGCCCGCAAAAAGTAAAAGACGGGCCGCCAATAGGCCGCCATCAAGCGGTTGATGGCCGCCAAATGCTCCGGCCCATCGTGATCCTGGGCGGCGCGAATCACGCTCCAGGCCGTGGTCGGAAACCGCTGGGCAGGACCGGAGTTCATGACCAGGGCCCTCGAAGCATCCCCCGCCTGGGCAGTGGTCGGCGACCCATCGCCAGCGTTGCCCAAGCCCGATCCAAGCACGCGTGTGATTGTAGGCCCGTGTCCTATTCCATCGCAATCTTTTCGCACGTGCGAGAGTAATGAAACCGCCGCGGGTCGGCCGGCGGGGCTACACAAATTGTTGAGCGAGTTTTCCCCAACGCTGGCCGTCATGCCCGAATATCAATGGAGTGAGGGCGTGGCAGCAGCCAATGCAGCTACCTACAATGGTGCCTCAGCGGCAGGACTTTCCGTGGAGAACTCGAGCGATGTCGATCTCATTTCTCTGTCCATCCTGCGGACACCGACTGAAGGCCAGGGAGGAAACGTCCGGCAAACGCGCGAAGTGCAAATGCGGGCAGGCGGTGATCGTGCCGCTTGGGAGCGACGGCAAGCACCCCGCCGCCGGCAAGCAACCAGTCTCCGACAAGCAACCCGCCGAGCATCGTCCGGCCGCGATGGGCGGAGTCATCAACGAGGATGAAATCCTCGACATGCCGGGGCCGGCACCCAAGCGCCAGCCGGCCGCGGCGGGTCCGCGGGCTCCGGCCGGAGCGACGGCCGCAAATTTCGCGCTGGTCGATGAGCGAGACGCGCTAGAGCATCAGCCGGCTCAGGATATCACGGCGCGATACGAGCGCGTAGGCGGCTGGTTGCTCCTGTTTTCATTGGGCCTGACCGTCGTCAGCCCGATTGGCACGCTCCTATGGCTTGCAGGAGCCTACAAGCTATTCGCGGAGTATCCCGCACTACTCGTGGTGCTGGCCGCCGATGGGGTCATCAAATTGGGCCTGACGGCGTTTGGCATCTTTGCCGGGTTGGGGTTACTGCTCAAGCGTCCCAAACGCAGTCTCCAGGGCCAGAGGATATTTGTCATGCTGTCTGGCGTTCCAATTTGTTTTCGCAATTCTAGGGATTCTGGAGGGAAATGGTTCACCGGATGAGGTGCTCGCCAATGTCGCCTCCGGTGCGCTCACGGGAACCGCCTCGTTCGCCATTTGGTACACGTATCTCTGCAAGTCGAATCGCGTCAAGATCACGTATCGGTTGCCGGGCTGGCAAGAAGCGGCCGTCCGTGTGACGGCAATTGAGTCGGGCGAGGCGGGAGGATTAACGACTGGTGCGGCGGGATTGATCTTCGTTTCCCTTGGGCTCTTCAATTTACTGCTGCTCCGTGCGCCCAGAAATGTGGGAACGGTGCTGGCGTTCATTGGCGCGGTTTGCGGGGTGAGCGCATTTGCGGGATTCATTATCTCGATCGTAGGTTTGTTCAATCACCGTGGTCGAGGACTGCCATTCTGGGCGTGCTCACCCACGTGCTGCTGACGGTGATCTTGATGACCTTGAAGCTCTGACACGAGCCGTATGACGTCGCGGTCCAGCGCCGCGTTCGGGGGGAGAACGATTCGATGCCCGCGAAGGTCATCCTTGAAATCAGCAACGGCCCGATGGCCGGTCGCCAGTTCGTCTACGAAGATCGCACGACCTGCATCATGGGTCGCGCCAGCGACTGCGAGCCGCGGCTGCTGGCCAAGCCGGCGACGCCCGGCGCCCCAGAGAATCGTGGCATTTCACGGCATCATTGCCTACTGGATATCAACCCTCCGGATGTCCGAATTCGCGATTTCGGCAGCCTCAACGGCACTTATGTCAACGGCCGGAAAATTGGGCAGCGCGAACAGCACGAGCAGCCGGGCGGCATCTTTCCGGAGCACGACGCGACCGACGGAGATCAGATCCGCGTCGGCAACCTGAGGCTCGTGGTCCACGTCCATGTGCCGATCACGTGCGGCCAGTGCGAAGCCGAAATCCCAGAGGCCGAACTGCAGCCGGCCGATGGACAGACCAGGGCCGGCCTGTGTCTGAAATGTCGCCAAGAGGCGGAACGCGCCGGGCTAGCCGCGACGCCGCGACGCACTGCGACGGATCCGACCAAAGTCTGCGCCAAGTGCGGGCGCGACGTCAGCGACGAAACCGGCGCCAATCGGCCCGGCGAATTCGTCTGCTCGCAGTGCCGCGAGAACCCAATGGATCTGCTGCGCCAGTTGCTCCAGGACGCAGCCAAAGGCGCTAAGCAGCTCGTCGCCATCGAAGGCTACGAAATCCTCAAGCAGCTCGGGCGCGGCGGCATGGGGGCCGTGTTTCTGGCGCGGCAGGAGAAAAGGGACGCGCCGGTGGCGCTCAAGGTCATGCTGCCCAAAGTCGCCGCCAGCCAGCGGGCCACCGAGAGCTTCCTGCGCGAAACGGTCAATACCCGCGCCCTGCAGCATCCCAACGTAGTCCGGCTGTGGGATGCCGGCTGCTCGGCGGGCACCTTTTTCTTCACCTTGGAATATTGCGAAGGTGGCAGCATCGACAAGTTCATGGCCCAGCGCGGTGGAAAGCTTTCGATCGACGAGGCGCTGCCGATCGCCTTGCAAGCGCTCGAGGGATTGCACTACGCCCACCATGCCGAAATCCCTCACGTGCGACTGAAGGATGGCAGCATCGGCCGCGGGCGCGGGCTGGTCCATCGCGACGTGAAGCCGCAGAACATCTTTCTATCCACCGCCGGCAATTCGCGAGTTGCCAAGATCGGCGACTATGGCCTGTCGAAGGCTTTCGACATGGCCGGCCTCAGCGGCCACACCTACGCCGGCGAGGTGGCCGGGACGCCCGAGTTCATGCCGCGCGAGCAGGTGCGCAAGTTCAAGGTCCTGCGGCCGCAAGCCGACGTGTGGGCCATGGCCGCCACGCTCTACAATATGCTGACCGGCTGCTTCCCGCGCGACTTTCCCAAGGGCCGGGATCCTTGGCAGCTCATCCTGGAGAGCAGTCCAGTGCCGATCCGGCAACGCAACCCGGCCATCCCCGCCCGGCTGGCCGAGGTGATCGACCATGCCCTGATCGACGAGCCCGAGGTGGAGGTCAAGTCGGCGTCGGATTTTCGCCGCGCGCTGATGCAGGTGATGTGATGCACGGAATTCGCTATGCCGGACTGAGCGACGTCGGGCGGCAGCGCGCGACGAACGAAGACCGCTGGTGCGCGGATCCCAAGCAGGGCCTGTTCCTGGTGGCCGACGGCATTGGCGGATCGGCGGCTGGCGGCCTGGCGTCGCAAATTGTCGCGGAAGTCTTGCCAGGCCTACTCCGCAGCACGCTCCGAGGACTGGAAAACGGAGCCGCGGAGGAAACGACCAAGCGCGTCGCGGCCTCGCTGGTCGATCTCAGCGAGCACTTACGCAGCGAGTCGCAAATCGCACTGGGAGTCAAAGGCGTGGGCTCGACCGTCGTGCTCGCGCTCGTGCGATCGGAGCAAGCCGTCGTGGCCCACCTGGGCGACAGCCGCGCCTACCGATGGCGCGCCGGACATCTCGAACAACTGACCACAGACCATACCATCGTCCAGTTGCTGCTGGAGCGTGGCGAAATCTCGCCCCAGGAAGCCGCCACCCATCCCTCCCGCGGGCAGTTGACCCGCTTTGTGGGCATGGCCGCCGAAGCGCTTCCGGAAATCGAACGTGTCGAACTAACTACGGGAGACCGGCTGCTGCTGTGCAGCGACGGTTTGAGCGGCATGCTTAGCGACGAGCAGATTCGCGGCATTCTCGACCGGGAGCCGGTTCCCGAGAACGCATGCCGGCAATTGGTCCAAGCTGCCAACCAGGCCGGTGGGACCGACAACATCACGGCCTTGGTCGTGGCCGTGGGCGACTCGGGCAGCGACGCTGAAGACTCTCAGCACTTTTACGACGACACTTCCAAGCGGGCGGCCACGAGCCAGGCCGTGGGTGCCCAGCACGCGAATTCCACAAAGGCCGGCGACCTGCAAAAGACGCGAGAAGTCCTGAAAAGCGATTCGGCACGCCCTGGCCCGCTTGACGAGCCATCGGATGGATCAAGATGAAGCAACCGAAAACCTGGTTCATCGGCGCCGATTCGAGTTGCGAGATCGTCATCGACCAGCCGACCGTTTCCGGGCAGCATTGCCGGCTGATGCGAGCCGATGACGGATTTGTGCTGGAAGATCTCCAGTCGCACAACGGCACTTTCGTCAATGGCGTGCGGATCACACAACCAACCAGAGTGACCAGTGCCGACCGGATCACGCTCGGCAAAAATGTGGCCATGCCATGGCCCGAGCCAGGTGGCAACGCCGTCGCCGATGGCCAGGCCGCCCCGCCGCGCGCAAAGCAAGCGGCCCGCGACCACTCGATCGAGGCGCCGGCTGAGCAACAGGGGGCGACCTGCTTCGTCGTCGCCGACGACGGCTCGCCCCGCGCCGGCGAAGGCCGCGATGAAAACCGGTCCATTCGCATCGGCCGGCTGCCCGACAACGACGTGGTGCTGGACAATCCGGTTGTCTCGAGCCATCACGCGCGCATTGAATTCGACCAGGGGCAGGCTTGGATCGAAGATTGCAGTTCCCGCAACGGCACCGCCATCGGTTCACCCCAGCGCAAGATCACTAGGGCGCGGCTGGCGCCCGACGACGTCGTGTATTTCGGTACGCTGCGCGTTCCGGCCGCCAGGTTGTTTGCGGGCGAGCCGGCGGTTGTCGGCCGGCAGACTTCCCTCAAGATCGCTCAGCGGGTCATGCTCATTGGCCGTGCGGCGGGCTGCGACCTGGTGCTCGACCATCCCCGCGTGTCGCGCCGGCATGCGCAACTGCTGCAATCTCCCGAGCAGGTGACCATCGAGGATCTGGGCTCCACGCACGGTACGTTTGTCAACGGCGAGCGGATCACGACGGTGCGCCCCTTGCGGCCGGGCGACCTGGTAGCGATCAGCAAGTTCACCTTCAGGCTCACGGCCGATGGCCAACTCGAGCAGCGTGATTTTCGCGGCAATGTGACGATCGAGGCCCGCGGCATTTCGATCGAAGTCCCAGGCCGCCGGCTGTTGGAGGACGTATCGCTCACGGTCTATCCATCGGAACTCGTGGCCCTGATGGGCCCCAGCGGAGCCGGCAAGACCACGCTGCTGAACGCGCTCAACGGCTATGCGCCGCCGACCACCGGCCGCGTGCTCTTCAACGCCCGCGACCTGTATGCCCACTACGCTGAGTTCCAAGGCGTGGTCGGTTATGTGCCGCAAGACGACATCATGCACCGCGATCTCACCGTGGCCCAAGCGCTCGAGTACACGGCCCGGCTGCGCCTCCCCGCCGACTTTAGCGGCGATGAGATCCGCAAGCGCATTCAAGAGGTCATCGGCCAATTGGGCCTGGAAGGCACGGAGAACGTGCTCATCGGCTCGCCGGAAAAACGCGGCATCAGCGGCGGCCAACGCAAACGCGTCAACCTGGCCATGGAACTGCTGACCGGCCCCTCGGTCCTCTTTCTTGACGAGCCGACGTCGGGCTTGTCCAGCGAAGACACGTTGATGGTCATGAAGCTGCTGCGCAAGCTGGCCGACGGCGGAAAAACCATCATCGTCACCATTCATCAGCCGAGCCTCGAGGCCTATCGGCTGTTGGACAACCTGATCCTGGTGGCCAAGGATGCACGCTCGACGGAGCCGGGGCGGCTGGTCTTTTACGGCCCGGCCTATCCCCAGGCGATCGATTTTTTCAACCCCGATGGCATCGCCGGGCTCAAGCCTGGGGCCGAGCCTTCGCCCGACGAAGTGCTGCGCGGACTCGCTAAAGATCAAGCGGCCGTGTGGCGGGATCGCTACGTAGCATCACCGCTCAAGCAGCAGTATGTCGATGCCCGGGCGGGCAAGCAGCCGGTGGAATCCTCGCCGACGGCCCAGCGGCATGTCCATCGGCTCTTCGGCTTCAGCCAGTGGTGGACGCTCGTGCGTCGCTGCCTGGCCATCAAGCTGCGCGACGCGGCAAACTCCACGGTTCTTCTAGCCCAAGCGCCGATCATTGCGCTGTTGGTGGTGCTGGTCTTCGGCAAACGTGCGGCCGAAAGCGCCACGGCCGAAAATTGGCAGTCGGTTGCCAATGCCACGTCCATCACCGTGTTCCTGCTGGGGCTGGCCGCGCTGTGGTTTGGCTGCTCCAACGCCGCCCGCGAAATTGTCGGCGAATGGGCGATCTACCATCGCGAGCGGATGGTCAATCTGAAAATCCCTTCTTATGTCGGCTCGAAATTCACGGTGCTGGGCGGGCTGTGTTTGCTGCAATGCACCGTGCTGCTGGGCATCGTGCACTGGGGTGCCGGATTGCACGGCCCTTGGCTGCCGATGTTGTCGTTGCTCGTGTTGGCATCGCTCGTGGGCTTGGGCATCGGCCTGACCGTCTCGTCGCTGGCACGGTCCTCGGAAGTGGCCATCGCCCTGCTGCCGCTGATCCTGTTGCCGATGGTGATTCTGGCCGGCATCTTGCAGCCGATTCACGAGATGAACCTGCCCGCCCAGGGTCTGGCCCATTTGATGCCGTCGCGCTGGGCTTTCGAAGGATTACTGCTGCTGGAAACCGAGGATCGCCCCCGCTGGAGGCCGCCTCTCGTCGTTCAGCTGACGCCGACGAGCGCCGCGCAAACCAAGGAGCAAGACATGGCTGAACATTACTTCCCCGTGGAGAACAAGCGCACGGGGACTGTCGCGAGCGGAATCGCTCTGACGGGGATGCTGGTCCTGCTGGCCGTGGCGATTCACTTGATTCTCGTGTGTCGCGACGTGCATTGAAGCCAGCATTCTGATACGACAAGACAACCCTTACTGCCGAATTTGGAGCGTGGACTGATGGCATTCCGCGTGCGGTGTCCGCAGCCGGGTTGCGGCCAGTTGTACCAGGTACCTCAAGAGCAACTCGGCCAGACGGCCGTGTGCAAGAAGTGTCAGCGGTCGTTCGTGCTCCAATCGCCCGGCCACGAAACGAAAGCCGGCTCGTCGGGTTCTGACGCGAACAAAGCAGGCTCACCGTTCGTCCTGGCCAAAGTGCCCGAGCTGCTGGGACGCTTCGAGATTTGCGAGCGTTTGGGCGCCGGAGCCTTCGGCGCCGTGTATCGAGCGCGCGATCCGCTGCTTGATCGCGAAGTGGCGCTCAAGGTGCCGCACCCCAGCACGCTCCAATTCCCCACCCAGCGCGCCCGCGTGCTCACGGAGGCCAAAGCCGCCGCGCAGTTGCGCCATCCGAATATCGTGCCGGTGTACGAGGCCGGCCACGACGGCGAGACCTACTACATCGCCGCGGCATTCATCGCCGGGCAAACGCTGGAAGACGCGATCGACGGGCAAAGGCCCGACTTTCGCCGCGCGACGAAACTCGTGATGGAGTTGGCCGGGGCGCTGGACTATGCCCATCAACTGGGCGTCGTCCACCGCGACGTCAAGCCGGCGAACATCATGCTGGATCGCAAGGGCAGCCCGCTGTTGATGGATTTCGGCCTGGCGCGGCTGGATGCGGCCCAAAGCAAGCTCACACACGACGGCACGGTGCTGGGCACGCCGGTCTACATGCCGCCCGAACAAGCGTCCGGGCAGCTCGACCAGGTCGGCCCGGCCTCGGATCAGTACAGCCTGGGCGTGGTGCTGTACGAACTCTTGTGCGGCGAGACGCCCTTTTCCGGCCCGCCGGCGCTGGTCATCTCACTGGTGCTCAACCAGCAGCCCGATTCGCCGCGCACGGTCAACGCCGCCATCCCCAAGGACCTGGAGACCATCTGTTTGAAGGCGATGGCCAAGCGCCGGGAGCATCGCTACTCCAGTTGCCAGGCACTGGCCGAAGATCTGCGCCGCTGGCTCTCCGGCGAGCCGATCACGGCCCGCCGCGTCGGACCGGTCGAGCGTGCCGTTCGCTGGTGCCGCCGCCAGCCTGTCACGGCGGGACTGGTCGGAGCCGTGTTCGCGTCGCTGCTCGTCGGTGCGACGGTCTCCAGCTACTTCGCCGTCGCGGCCAACCACCGCGCCGCGGAGAACCTCGTGCTGGCGCAGCAAGAAGCCGCCGCCCGCCAGGATGCGCTTCAGCAAGCCCAAGCAGCGGAAGCAGCGCGCGCCTTGGCCGACGCGCGTAAGCTCGAGGCCGAGAACAATGCTCGGCTTACACGCCGAAACCTGTACATTTCTGATTTGAATCGCGTGAAAGATGCTTGGGAAGACGCAGGTGTTCCGTGGGTGCTGGACCTGCTGAAGCGTCATCTACCCGAAAGCGGTGACGAGGACTTCCGCGGCTTTGAATGGTATTACTGGAATCGCCGCTGCCATAGCGATCTGCTGACGCTCTACGGGCACACGGGGCCGGTCCACAGCGTGGCGTTCAGCCCGGATCGCCAGCGGTTGGCCTCGGCCAGCTATGACAAAACCGTGAAGGTCTGGGACGCGGCGACGGGGCAGGAGATGTTGACCCTAAAAGGACACACACTGCCGGTCTACAGCGTGGCGTTCAGCCCGGACGGCCAGCGGCTGGCCTCGGCCAGCAGGGACAAGTCCATAAAGGTGTGGGACGCGGCGACAGGCCAGGAGACGTTGAGCCTCAAGGGACACACAGGGTGGGTCTGGGGCGTGGCGTTCAGTCCGGACGGCCGGCGGGTGGCCTCGGCCAGTTTGGATAAGACCGTGAAGGTGTGGGACGCGACCACGGGCCAGGAGACGCTGACGCTAAAAGGGCACACAGGCGGGGTCTGGGGCGCGGTGTTCAGCCCGGATGGCCGGCGGTTGGCCTCAGCCAGTGAGGATCAGACAGTCAAAGTGTGGGATGCAGTCACGGGCCAGGAGACGTTAACCCTGAAAGGACACCTACATGGGATCGGCAGCGTGGCGTTCAGCCCAGACGGCCTGCGGTTGGCCTCGGCCAGTTTCGCAACCGTGAAGGTATGGGACGCGGCGACGGGTCAGGAGATGTTGACCCTCAAAGGACACACACTGCCGGTCTACAGCGTGGCGTTTAGCCCGGACAGCCAGCGGCTGGCCTCGGCCAGTTGGGACTGCACCGTGAGGGTGTGGGATGCGGCGACGGGCCAGGAGGCGCTGACCCTGAAAGGGCACACGGAACTGGTCACCAGCGTGGCGTTCAGCCCGGACGGACGGCGGTTGGCATCAGCCAGCGACGACAACACCGTGAAGGTATGGGACGCGGTCACCGGCCAGGAGACGCTGACCATGAAAGGACACGCACGCTTCGTCCTCGACGTGGCATTCAGACCGGACGGCCGGCGGTTGGCCTCGGCCAGTGGGGACAAAACCGTAAAGGTGTGGGACGCGGCGACAGGCCAGGAGACGCTGACCCTGAAGGGCCACACAGGCGATGTCGGCAGCGTGGCGTTCAGCCCGGACGGGCAGCGGTTGGCATCGGCCAGTTGGGATAAAACCGTGAAGGTGTGGGATGCAGTCACGGGCCAGGAGACGCTGACCATGAAGGGCCACACAGGCAACGTCACCAGCGTGGCGTTCAGCCCGAATGGCCGGCGGCTGGCCTCGGCCAGTGACGATAAAACCGTGAAGGTGTGGGACTCTATCACGGGCCGGGACACTCTGACCCTCAAGGGACACACAGGCGGTGTCACCAGCGTGGCGTTCAGCCCGGACGACCAGCGGTTGGCTTCGGCTAGTTACGACGGCACCGTCAAGGTATGGGACGCGACGCCGCTTCCCGTGGCGGACCATCCCGCCCCGTCCACGCCCTGAAAATCTGCGCCGGCACGGCCGCCTGGCGAGAACGGCCGGTATGCGATCGTTTCCAGTCACCGCGCCAAAAATCGAATGCGAGCAAGGGCCGGCACGGCCTGAAGACCGCAACTCGTCCAGCGGCACGGCCGTCGGCTCACCCGGACAGAAAATCAAACGTGAATGAACATTTGCGTTCGCGAGCGTTGCCATTGACAACCGTGCCCCGGACAATACTACAAGACAATCCCGACTGCTGGATTTGGAGCGTGGGCTAATGGCATTCCGCGTGCGATGTCCACAGCCGGGTTGCGGCCAGTTGTACCGGGTTCCTCAAGAGCAGCTCGGCCAGACGGCCGTGTGCAAGAAGTGCCGGGGGTCGTTCGTGCTCCAAGCGCCCGGCCACGAGACGGCCGCCGGCGCGACGGGTTCTGATCCAGACAAGGCGGCGTCTCCCTTCGTGCTGGCCAAAGTGCCCGAGAAGCTGGGACGCTTCGAGATCTGCGAGCGGTTGGGCGTCGGAGCCTTTGGGGCCGTGTATCGGGCGCGCGACCCGCTGCTCGATCGCGAAGTGGCACTCAAGGTGCCGCACCCCAGCACGCTCCAATCACCCACCCAGCGGGCGCGCGTGCTCACCGAAGCGAAGGCCGCCGCGCAGCTGCGGCATCCGAATATCGTGCCGGTCTACGAAGCCGGCCATGACGGCGAGACCTACTACATTGCCGCGGCATTCATCGCAGGCCAAACGCTGGAAGACGCGATCGACGGGCAGAAGCCCGACTTTCGCCGCGCGGCGAAACTTGTGATGGAATTGGCCGGAGCGCTGGATTATGCCCATCAACTGGGCGTCGTCCACCGCGATGTCAAGCCGGCGAACATCATGCTCGACAACAAGGGCAATCCCCTCTTGATGGACTTTGGCCTGGCGCGGCTAGATGCGGCCGAGAGCAAGCTGACGCACGACGGCACGGTGCTGGGCACGCCCGTCTACATGTCGCCCGAACAGGCCTCCGGCCAGCTCGACCAGGTCGGCCCGGCCTCGGACCGGTACAGCCTGGGCGTGGTGCTCTACGAACTCTTGTGCGGCGAGACGCCCTTTTCCGGTCCGCCGGCGCTGGTCATCTCGCTGGTGCTCAATCAGCAGCCCGATTCGCCACGAACCGTCAATGCCGCCATCCCCAAGGACCTGGAGACCATCTGTCTGAAGGCGATGGCCAAGCGGCGGGAGCACCGCTACTCCAGTTGCCAGGCCTTGGCCGAAGATCTGCGGCGCTGGCTCTCCGGCGAGCCGATCACGGCCCGCCGCGTCGGGCCGGTGGAGCGTGCCGTTCGCTGGTGCCGCCGCAATCCAGCGACGGCGGGGTTGTCGGCCGCAGCCGCGGCACTGCTCCTGATCGTTGCGACTGTCTCGTCAGTAAGCGCCGCGCGGCTGGCAATATTGCGCGGCCGTGAAGCGGAGGCGCGTGCCTTGGCCGACGCACGCCAGTTAGAGGCCGAAACCAACGCTCGGCTGGCGGAAGAACGTAGAAAAGAGGTGGAACAAGGCGCCATGTTGGCGCGCCGCCACCTCTACGTCGCCGACATGAATCTTGCCCAAAACGCCTGGGAAAATCGAGATATCCCGCGTGCGTTCGACCTGCTCGACCGTTATCGAGCACAGCTTGGTGCAGATGATCTGCGTGGCTTTGAATGGTATTTTTGGGACCGTCTATGTGAAGGCAGCCTGCTGACCTTGAAAGGACACACAACGCCGGTCCACAGCGTGGCATTCAGCCCAAATGGCCAGCGGCTGGCCTCGGCAGGCGAGGACAAAACCGTGAAGATCTGGGACGCTGTCACAGGCCAGGAAAAGTTGGCCCTGAAAGGGCACACGGACGTGGTCGCCAGCGTGGCGTTCAGTCCGGACGGACGTTGGTTGGCATCGGCCAGTTGGGACAAGACCGTGAAGATATGGGATGCGGCCACGGGCCAGGAAACGGTGACCTTGAAAGGACACACAGACTTCGTCACCAGTGTGGCGTTCAGCGTGGACGTGCCGCGGTTGGCTTCGGCCAGCGGGGACAATACGGTGAAGATATGGGACGCGGTCACGGGCCAGGAAACGTTGACTCTGAGAGGACACCGATCGCGGGTTACCAGCGTGGCGTTCAGCCCGGACGGCCGGCAGTTGGCATCGGCCAGCAGCGACGGGACCGTGAAGACATGGGACGCGGCCACCGGGCACGACGCGCTGATGCTGGGAGGACGCACAGGCCCGGTCTACAGCGTGGCCTTCAGTCCGGACGGCCGGCGGTTGGCTTCGGGCGGTACGACCGTAAAGGTGTGGAACGCGGCGGCAGGCCAGGAGACGCTGACCATGATGGGAGCGCCCCAGCCAGCTTACAGCGTGGCGTTCAGTTCGAGCGGCCGGCGATTAGCCTCAGCCGGTGGGCAGGACAACACCGTGAAGGTGTGGGACGCGATGACGGGTCAGCCGATACTAACACTGAGAGGACACAATCAGCCGGTCGCCAGTGTGGCGTACAGCCCCGATGGCCGGCGGTTGGCCTCGGCCAGTCACGACAAAACCGTGAAGCTATGGGATGTGGCCACGGGTCAAATGCCGCCAGCCTTGAAAGGTAATACCAAACCGGTCAGTAGCGTGGCGTTCAGCCCGGACGGGAAGCGGTTGGCCTCGGGCAGTTGGGACAACACCGTGAAGGTGTGGGACGCGACGACGGGCGAGAAAGCGTTGACCCTTAATGGACACGTCGGCGATGTCACCAGCGTAGCGTTCAGCCCGGGCGGCCGGCGGCTCGCCTCCGCCAGTTGGGACAACACCGTGAGAGTATGGGACGCGGCGACGGGCAAGGAGACGCTGACCCTGCAGGGTCACACAGCCGGTGTCAATAGCGTAGCGTTCAGCCCGGACGGTCGGCGATTGGCCTCCGGCAGCCACGACAAAACTATCAAAATCTGGGACGCGGCGACAGGCCAGCAGATGCTAAGCCTAACGGGGCATACGGAATTTGTCACTAGCGTGACGTTCAGTATGGACGGCCGGCAAGTGGCCTCGGGCAGTGGGGACAACACCGCAAGGGTGTGGGACGCGACGACCGGCCAGGAAACGTTGACCTTGAAAGGGCATCCAGAATTTGTGAGTGGTGTTGCGTTCAGCCCGGACGGTCGGCAGTTGGCGTCGGCCAGCTACGACAAAACCGTGAAGGTATGGGATGCAATCACGGGGCAGGAGGCGCTGGCGCTGAAAGGACACACGGGCTCGGCCAACAGCGTGGCGTTCAGCCCGGACGGCCGGCAGTTGGCCTCGGGCAGCAATGATCAGACGGTCAAGGTGTGGGACGCGGTCACGGGCCGGGAGACGCTGACTCTGAAAGGACATACCGGAGCGGTGACCAGCGTGGCGTTCAGCCCGGATGGCAAGCGGTTGGCCTCGGCCAGCCAGGACAAGACGGTCAAAGTGTGGGATGCGACGCCGCTTCCGGCGGCGGACCATCCCGCTCGATCCACGCCCTAAAAACCTGCACCGGCACTGCCGCCTGGCGAGAACAGCCCGGTTGCGATCGTTTTCAGCCACCACGCCAAAATCGAATGCGAGCAAGGGCCGGCGCGGCCCGAAGGCTGCAACTCGTTAAACGGCACGGCCATTGGCTCACCCGGACAGAAAATCAAACGTGCGCGAGTGTCATCTTCGCGCGCTGCCGGGCAACATGGCCGACGACACGACGACGGATCAACTCGGGCCGCCCTCGTTTGCCCCAGGCATGTTCGGAAGTCGCGCCCGGACCCCATCTGCTTGGCCGATCTCTTGCGGCCCAAAGTCCAATTTCCTTCTGTAGCAAAATGTAGTTAATCACACCGAATCGGCGCGAATTGGTCGCAACCCGCCGCAACTTCCCAATCGCCATGAAAAACCGGAAACACGCGGCTTTCCGGGTAAAAAGCTCCCTTGGTGCGAGATCAGTAATACTTATCGTCGGCCAGGATGAATACGATATTGGGTCTACGCGCGCTTTCGGCA
>DATATB010000150.1:0-63964 GCA_036268995.1 Pirellulales bacterium
TGCCAAACGGCGACCAAACGCAAAACCACCACGCTTCGCTAGCAGAAGGCTAAGCCGAGAAAAGGCAACCAGTTCGCAACGAATTACGCGACTCAGCACGATGCCGGAAACCTGGGTAAAGACAAGGGCGTGAGCCCCTGGCTAACGACTTTCGGCCCCTCCGGGGCGAAGAACTGTTGTTAGTGCTGCCAACTCGCGATCAAAAGACCCGCAAAAACCCACATGGTAAAAGGCCCGCCGACCGCGGTGATGCGGTGAAGCAATCGAATGGTTGGCTCGCTGGCTAGGAATCTCCTGGACTGAATCAGTATTAGTGTGCTGATCAATGATGCGATCAGCGCAGCGAAGCAAAAGCACCATGCGATGAGAAACAGTACCAGCATCGGAAGAAAGAGTTGGTTGAGCGGCAGAAATTGGCTCGCCGCCTCGACGGAACAAACAAGCCACATGCAAACCCAGGCCATGAGCACCGGTCGTGCGCAGCGCCTGGCAGTCACTGCCGCACGCCAAGAGTGGTAGTGTGCGTTCTCGTACGATCTCCTCATCCGCCACATCAAATACAATTGGCCACCAAGCGGGATTGTTATCGCCAGCGCCAAAGCCGAATCGGACATGGTTGGCGCCCATCGTGCTCTGGGATTGCATGCTCTGTAGCTTGCTCGACTATTCAACCAACGTCGAAGGATGCGGCACGCGGTCGACCAGGGGTAGAACCTGGGGCTTGTAGACCGTGGTGTAGGCCTTGGCTTCGCGATGTTTGTCCAGCGCGGGCTGCGACTCCCAGTGCTCGCAGAGCGTGAACACACGCGGATCGCTTTGCGAGTGATAGACCTCGAAGCGCAGGCAGCCGGGCTCTTGCCGCGACAGCCGCCCCTGCTCGGACAGCAAACCTCGCACCTCCTCGATATGTGCCGAGTCCTTGACGGTCAGCCAGATGTTCAGACAGATCATGGGTTGCTCCGGGGTTCAATGATGAAGGATGAATGCGGAATGATGAATACAAAGCAATTTACCGCCGGCCGCTACTATATCCCATTCATCATTCATCATTCCGCATTCATCATTTCCGATAAAACATCCGCTTCACCAGCCAGGCCAGCACCAGCCCCATCCCGGCGCACGCCGACGCCGGGCGGCTGGAGTGCAGGTGCAGGCTGAGGTAGGTTCCTAAGCCCGCCATGCAGGCGAGCACCAGCAGGATCGCGAACCAGGCAACCGTGCGGTGCGGATAGGCGGGCTCGCGCAGCAGGTGCTGCTGCACTTCCGGCCGCTCGAGCAGCGTCCGTACGGCCTTGCGGCCGCGGAGGTCTTTGCGCATGGCCTGCACAAAGCCGGCGTTGCCCGGCTCGTCCTGCATGATTTCGACCAAAGCTGCCGCCTTGGCATCCTGATGCTGCGAGCGCAAGACGATCACCATCGCCGATTGGGCCATCGAGCTGTTGGGATCGAGCTGCAAGGCTCGCTTCAAGCTGGCCTCGGCGGCGCTGGTGCGGTGCATGCGATGCTGGGCCAGGCCCAGCGCGGCCCAAGCTTCGGCCGACTGCTCGTTGGCGGCCAGGGCCTCTCGCGCAGCCAACTCGGCCGGCCGCGGGCCACGTTCCCAGGCCATAAACACGGCATACTCGGCCAGCAGGGCCGGCTCGCTGCTCGATAGCCGAATGGCCCGCTCAAAGGCCGATTGGGCTTTGCCCGTCGCTCCCGTTCGCCACGCCGTGCGCGCCACCAGCAGCGGCGCTTGCCGATCGTCGGGCGCGAGCTTCGCTGCTTGCTCGGCCTCGGCCAATGCGGCGTCGGGCTGGTCCATCGCCAACAGTACGTTGGCACGCAGTTGATGAACTTGTGCCTGGCCGCTACCCGATGCGTGCAACTGGTCGAGCAAGGCTAAGGCCCGGGCATGCTCGCCGGCCGCGAGCGCTTCGCCGATTTCGGAGGCCAGCTTTTCGAGATCTTCCGGCGGCATGGCAGTGGAGCGCCGAGTTCGACTTAGTATTCGCGTGGATGCACCCGGCCTTGCACGCGGATGGGCAGGCCCTGGATCCGCAAAAAGCCTTCGGCGTCGGTCTGGTTGTACGAGCCGCCGCCTTCCATGCTGGCCACGGCCTCGTCGTACAGGCTGCCCGGGCTTTGTCGCCCCGCAACCATGATGTTGCCCTTGTACAGCTTGAGGGTCACTTCGCCGGTCACCGGCCGCTGCGCCTGTCTGATAAACGCCAGCAAGGCGTCGAACTTGGCCGCGTACCAGAAGCCGTAGTACACCATCTCGGCCACTTCCGGCGCCAGGCGGTCGCGCAGGTGTACCAGATCGCGATCGAGCGTCAGTTGCTCCAAATAGCGATGGGCGTCGTATAGCACGGTCATGCCGGGGGCCTCGTACACGCCGCGGCTTTTCATGCCTACGAAGCGGTTCTCGACCACGTCGATGCGGCCCACGCCATTGCGGCCGCCGATCGTGTTTAGCTCGCGCACGATGGCCAGCGGACCCAGCTCGCGGCCGTTGACGCTCGTCGGCACGCCCGAGCGAAAGCCGATCTTCACCGTCTCGGGCTTGTCGGGCGCTTGCTGCGGCGAGACGGTCATGCCGAAGTCGACCACCTCGACGCCACACACGCCCAGGTCCTCGAGCTTGCCGGCCTCGTAACTGATGTGCAGGCAGTTTTCGTCGGAACTGTAGGGCTTGGCGGTGCTGGCTTTGACCGGGATTTTTTTCTCGTCGCAATAGGCGATCATTTCGGTCCGACCAGCAAAAAGCTGGCGGAAGCGCTCGATGCGCCACGGCGCGATCACCTTCACGGCCGGATCCAGGGCCTCGGCCGCAAGCTGGAAGCGGCACTGGTCGTTGCCCTTGCCCGTCGCACCGTGAGCGAAGGCATCGGCCCCCACTTCGCGGGCCACTTGCAGACAAGCCTTGCTGATCAGCGGCCGGGCGATGGACGTACCCAGCAGGTACATGCCTTCGTAGCGGGCCTGCCACTGGAGCACCGGAAATGCGAAGTCGCGGCAGAGTTCGTCCTGCACGTCGACAATCCGGCTGCTCTTCGCCCCGCAATTGCGAGCCTTGGCCAGGGTCGCCTGGCGGTCTTCGCACGGCTGGCCCAAGTCCACATAGACGGCGTGGACCTCGTAACCTTCGTCCTGGAGCCAACCGAGAATCACCGACGTGTCCAGACCGCCGGAATAAGCGAGCACGCAACTGGGCATGGAAACTCCGCAAGCAGAAAAATCGACGAACGTCCCGCGGCCGCACGCCGCGCCAACCCATCTTCAAGACGCCATTGTCCTAGGCGGCAATAGGGCTGACAAGGGACTAGTTGAAGCGGTTCGGTTCGAGGTTAAGACACGTCACTCAATCCCGAAAAAACGTACTGCCAAAACAAAGCCGAAAAAAAGGCACAGCCCAATCGCCAGCAATGCGTACTGCACGCATAGCGCTTTCATCACGAAGTACCCAAGCCGGCCCACATAAAACACAGCGCGCAGCCAGCCGAAAATCACGCCAGCAGAGAGAAATAGCAGCGTGTACCCGGCCGCGAGCCATGACTGGATGAAAATCAGCGCTGCTGCGATGGCCGCAGACCCTAGAAGGAACGCAACAATTAGGGGTGTTGGCGGCGGCTCGTGGCCTTCGAGTTTCTCTTCGTCCATACCGCGATTCTATCCGCGAGCCCGGCGACAAGCGACGTGGCCGCTCGACTGCCGCGGCATGTGCAACATTCATACGCGACCTGCGGCACCTGCTTGCTGGTCGCGCCCCGGGCGGTTTACACTGTCGCTCGACATCGCCCCACCCACTGATTTTCAAGAAAGCCCGCATTTATGCGAAATCTACTGACCCGTGCCGCAATGCTCACGGCACTGTTGGGGGCCTCGATCGCCGCGGCGGCCGACGATTCGGCCGAAGTGCCCAAGGGCGAGTTGATCAAGCGCACGTTCAGCTCCAGCAAGTTCTTTCCCGGCACGGTGCGGGATTACGTGATCTATGTTCCCAAGCAGTACGACCCGGACAAGCCGGCCTGCGTACATGTGAACCAGGACGGCGTGCAATTCAAGGCACCGGAGGTGTTCGACCGCTTGATTCATGAAAAAAAGCTGCCGGTGATCATCGGCGTGTTCGTCAAGCCGGGCGTGGTGAAAGCAAAGTCAGCCGACGCGCTCGACCGCTTCAATCGCAGCTATGAATATGACGGCCTGGGCCCGAACTACGCCGGCTTCCTGCTCGACGAGCTGCTGCCCGAGGTCGAGCAACAGCGAACGTCCGACGGCCGGCCGATCCGGCTGTCGGCTTCGGGCAACGATCGCTCGATCGCCGGCACCAGCAGCGGCGCGATCTGCGCGTTCACGGCCGCCTGGGAGCGGCCGGATGCCTTTAGTCGGGTGTTTAGCGGCGTCGGCACGTACGTCGGACTGCGCGGCGGCAATGTGTATCCCACGCTGGTGCGCAAGTTCGAGCCCAAAACTATTCGCGTGTATCTCGAAGATGGCAGCAACGACTTGAATATCTATGGCGGCGACTGGTGGATGGCCAACCAGGAAATGGAACGGGCACTGGTCTTTGCCGGCTACGAGGTCCAGCACAATTGGGGCACCGGCCAGCACAACGGCAAACACGCCACGGAGGTGTTTCCCGAGGCGATCGAGTGGCTGTGGAAAGACTGGCCGCAACCGGTCCGCGCTGGCGCCGGCTCGCCGCAGTTGCAGCAGATTCTGATTCCGGGCGAAGACTGGCACGTGGTGAGCGAGGGATACACTTTCACTGAAGGCCCGGCGGCCAACGCGGCGGGCGAGGTGTTTTTCAACGACATTCCCAACGACAAGACCTACAAGATCGCGACCGACGGCAAGGTGAGCGTGTTCGCCGAAGACACGCAGCAAGCCAACGGCCAGGCCTTTGGCCCCGATGGCCGGCTGTATGCCGTGGCCGGTGGCGGCGAGCTCGTGGCCTACAAGCCGGATGGCAAGCGCGAGGTGGTGGCCGAAGGGATCAGCGGCAACGATATTGTCGTGGCGCACAACGGCCACATCTATCTGACAAGCCCCAGCCGCAATCCCAGTCGCCCCAGCCGGCTGTGGCACATCAGCCCCTCGGGCGACAAGCACGAGATGGCGACGGAGATGAAATTCCCCAACGGCATCGCACTTTCACCCGATCAGACCTGGCTCTACGTGCCCGACAGCCAAAGCCACTGGGTCAACAGCTTCCAGGTGCTGTCCGACGGAACGTTGGCGAACAAGCAGAAGTATTACCATCTGCACGTGCCCGACACGGCCGACCTGTCGGGCGCCGACGGCATGCGGACCGATCGCGACGGCCGGCTGTACGTCGCCACGCGGATGGGCATCCAGGTCTGCGACCAGGCCGGCCGCGTGAACTGCATCATTCCCACGCCCAACGGCAAGATCGCGAACCTGTGCTTCGGCGGCAAGGACTTTGACGTGCTCTACGCCACGTGCAGCGAAAAGGTTTACAAGCGCAAAGTGCGCGTGAAAGGCGCCAACGCCTGGCAAAAGCCGTTCAAGCCAGCCCCGCCGAAGTTATAAACCTCGATCAAAAAGCGAGAGCCCTACGCATGGCTGCCGGCGAGCCAGCCGGTGCTGAAGGCGGCTTGAAAGTTGTAGCCGCCGATGGGTCCGTCCAGATCGAGCACCTCGCCGGCCAGGTAAAGGCCGGGGCACAGCTTGCTGGCCATCGTGTGCGAATCGACTTCGTCCAGCGCGATGCCGCCAGCCGTGACTTCGGCCTTTTCGAATCCACGCGTGCCCTGGACGGGAATCCGCGTCTGCTTGATCGCCGCCACCAGCTGCTCGCGCGCCTGCCGGCCGAACTCGGCAGCCCGACGCTCCAGCGGCAGACCGAGCTGCGCAAACAGCGACTCCAGCAGCCGCCGCGGAAGCTCGGCCGGCAACAGGCCGACAAGCTGCTTGCCGCCGGCGCTGGCTGCCAACTGGTCGATTTGCTGTTTCAGCGTCTCACCCTTCATGCCCGGCAAAAAATCGCATTCGAGCACGAGCGACGCCGGCCGCGGGTGCCCGCTGACCGCGCGGCTGACATCCAAGATCACCGGCCCGGACAGTCCGAAATGTGTGAACAAAAACGACCCGCGCGCCGCGGTCAGGCTGCCAGCGGCTTTTGAGCGAGCCTTTTTAGGCGATTCGGCATTGGGTGTCGCCCATTCGGCAGTCGGCTCGACGACTCGCACTGCCACGTCGGGAATCGTCACGCCGGAGAGTTGGCGCACCCACTCGGCCGAAACGGTAATTGGCACCAGGGCCGGCCGCGGCGGAACGATCGTGTGTCCCCATTGAGCGGCCCAGGCGTAGCCGTCGCCGGTGGTGCCCGAACCGGGATACGACCGGCCGCCGGTAGTCAGGAGAATGCTGTCCGCCGCCAGTATCCGCAATTCAGTGACGACTTCAAAATCGGACGAAGTCTTGGTGAGTGTGCGGACCGGCTCGGCCAGGGCCAGCGTCGCTCCGCTCTGCTGGAGCCGCTTGAGCAGCGCCAGTTGCACGTCCAGGGCCTTGTCGCTCGCCGGAAAGATCTTGCCGGTGGGCTCGACTTTGGTCCGCACGCCGAGTTGCTCGAACAGCTCGACCAATGCCTGCGGCGAAAGGCCCGCCAGGGCCGAGTGCAAAAATTTTCCCGGCGGGCCGAAAGCCGCGACGATGCCGCGAATATCGGTCGCCTGCGTGATGTTGCAGCGCGTGCCACCGGACATCAGGATCTTGACGCCCGGCTTGCGGTTCTTCTCCACGAGCAACGTCCGCCGGCCGCGCTCGGCCGCCCGCGCCGCCGCCAGCAACCCCGCCGCCCCCGCCCCGATGACAATTACGTCCCAATGTTCGCTGGTCATCGGTCAATCTGCTTCGATCCGCAAGCCAGAGGAAATCCACGCCGCCGAGCATCCGGGCCCGATCAAAACAGGTGAAAGACTAGCGAAATGTTCGAGGAGTCGGCCTACCCGGAATTCCGCTTAGTAAAGAACTCTTTACTAAGCCGCGTCGCTAGTAAAGGAAACTTTACTAGCGGAATGGCTTGATCTCCGGCTAACGGCCCAGCGCATACGCCTGGTTGGCGCCGGCGACGCCGGCGCCGGGTTGGAAGCGATGGCCTTGCTCGGCGAGCAGTTGCTCCAAGGCGGCCAGCAGCAAGAGCACGTTGCCGGAGCGCGAGCCGTGACCCATTAGCCCAATGCGCCAGGCCTTGCCCTTGAAGGCGCCGAGGCCGCCGCCGATTTCGATGCCGAAGCGCTCGAGCAGCCCGCGCCGCACGGCCGCGTCGTCGACGCCGGTGGGCACGAGCACGGCGTTGAGCATCGGCAGTTGATGGCCTTCGGCGGCCGCGTAGCGAATGCCCAAGGCGGCCAGGCCCTGCTTGAGCGCCCGATGGTTCAGCAAATGCCGCTCGAACGCGCGGTCGAGCCCCTCTTCCAGCACCAGCCGCAGCGCCTCGTACAAGCCGTACGTCATGTTGATCGGCGCCGTGTGATGATAGACGCGCTCTTCGCTCCAATAGCGAGCCAGCATCGAGACGTCCAAATACCAGCTTTGGACCTTGGTCTTGCGCTTGAGGACCACGTCCATGGCCCGGGCGTTGAATGACACCGGCGCCAGGCCCGGCGGGCAGCTCAAGCACTTTTGCGTGCCGGAGTAAATCGCATCGATGCCCCAGGCGTCGACTTCCACCGGCATGCCGCCCAGCGACGTGACCGCATCGACCAGCAGCAGCGCGCCAGCGTCGTGCACTACGCGGGCAATCTCTTCGAGCGGCTGCGAAGCGCCCGTCGAGGTCTCGGCCATGACAATGCCGACAACCTTGGGTTTTGATTTCGCCAGCGCCGCTTTGAGATCGTCGGGCGAAAAGACTTCGCCCCAGGGCCGCTCGACGCGCGTCACCTGCGCACCGGCGCGCGTCGCCACGTCCACCATCCGCTCGCCGAACACGCCGTTGACGCAGATCAGCATCGCGTCGCCCGGCTCGATGAGATTGACCACGGTGGTTTCCATGCCGGCCGAGCCGGTGCCGCTGATGGCCATGGTCATCGGATTCTCGGTGCGAAACACGGCCCGCAACATCCGCTGCATTTCGTTCATCAATTGCAGGTAGTACGGGTCGAGATGCCCGACGGTGCTGGCGGCCAGGGCCTGCAAGACCGTGGGCGCGACAGGACTGGGGCCGGGGCCCAACAGCACGCGGACTGGAGGTGCCAAGGGAGCGGCAACGTGTGTCACGAAAAGGATCCTTTAAAAGAAAAAATCACCCGGCTTAAAAGCCGGGGCTAAATGGTTCTTCGATTCATCATTCAGTATTCATCGTTCATCATTCGCCGCCGGCGGTTTTTCTTGCACCATGCGGCTGATTTGTTTGAACTCGGGTGTGCCGGCCACGCGGCACCATTCGAATAAAGCCGCTTCGGTCGTGGTGAGCGTGACGCCGGCCGAATCCATCCGCCGCAGCGCGGTTTCGGAATCGACCGTGTAGCGGCTGCCGGTGGCATCCACGGCGACGTAGGTCCGAAAGCCGTGCGCCAGCAGATCGAGCACCGTCTGCTGCACGCAAACGTGGGTTTCGATGCCGACGACCAGCACTTTGAAAATGCCCTGCGCCAGCCAATCGGCAAACAGGTCGCCGCAGACGCCGCAACTGAACGCGAGCTTATCACGCGGCGGCGGCAGTCGGGCGGCAAGCTCTTCGACCGTGCCGCCAAGACCTTTGGGGTATTGCTCGGTGGCCGCGGTGCGGACGCCCAGAATTTTGGCCCCATCCAGCAGCCGGCGAATGTTCCACACGATGCGCTCGTGCCCGGCAATCAGATTAACCAATTTGGTTTGCACGTCGACCACCAGCAAGGCGGTGTCGTGTACCGACATCAATTCGGGGCTGCGCGGCAGCGGGGCGGCAGCGGCTTGTGCATCGTCGGGGCTCATGCCGGCTTAGCATAGCCGATCGGCGCGCGGGTGCGAAAGTGTTGAGGATCGGTCGGCCCCTAGTGCGGGTGGCAGATTTTGGGCACAATGCGCTACAGAGCCGGCCGAGCGGCATCGCAGAATCCCATCACTCGTTTTTCCAGTTGGCGCCATGAAGGTTCGTGCGACCACCATTTTGAGCGTGCGGCACCAGGGCCGCGTGGCCTTGGGCGGCGATGGCCAGGTGTCGCTGGGCAATTCGATCATGAAGGCCGACGCCAACAAGATCCGCCGCCTGCTGGATGGCAAGGTCCTCACCGGGTTCGCCGGCTCGACCGCCGATGCTTTTGCACTGCTGGAGCGCTTCGAGGGCAAGCTGAAGGACTATCCCGGCAACACGCTGCGAGCAGCCACCGAGCTGGCCAAGGACTGGCGCACGGATCGGCTGCTGCGGCGGCTCGAAGCCTTGCTCGTGGTGGTCGACGCCCGCAACACGCTGCTCATCAGCGGCACGGGCGACGTGATTCAGCCAACCGACGGCGTGCTGGGCATCGGCTCGGGTGGCAACTACGCTGTGGCGGCGGCCCGGGCTCTGTTGGCTCATTCCACGCTGAGCGCGAGCGACATTGTGCGCGCGTCGCTGGAGATCGCGGCCGGCATCGACGTCTTCACCAACCAGCACATCAGCGTGGAGGACATGGCGTGCGCGACCTGACTCCACGGCAGATCGTGGCCGAACTGGATCGGCATATCGTCGGCCAGGCCGATGCCAAGCGCGCGGTGGCCATCGCCATTCGCAACCGTTTCCGGCGGCAAAAGCTGCCGGATGAATTGCGCACCGAAATCGCGCCCAAGAACATTTTGATGATCGGTCCCACGGGCGTGGGCAAGACCGAGATCGCCCGGCGGTTGGCCAAGCTCACCGGCGCGCCGTTCATCAAGGTGGAAGCCACGAAGTACACCGAGGTGGGCTACTACGGACGCGACGTCGAGAGCATGGTGCGCGAGCTGGTGGAAAACGCGCTGGGCCTGGTGCGAGAGTCCGAGCGGCAGCAGATTGCCGCCGAAGCCGAGCGCCGGGCCGAAGATCGGCTGCTCGACCTGTTGGCCCCGCCGCCGGCCGCGGCGTCGGCCGACGAAGATGCACAGCAGATTGAAGAGCGACACGGCCGCACCCGCGAAAAGATGCGGGCCCTGCTGGCGGCCGGAGCGCTGGACGAGCGCCGCGTCGAGCTGACAATCGAACACAAGGCCGTGCCGATGATGCTCTCGGGCATGGGCGTGGAGCAGGTCGATTTCGATTTGCAGGGGATGTTCGAAAAGATTTTGCCCAAGCACTCGACACGCCGCGACTTGTCTGTGGCCGAAGCCCGCAAGGTGCTGCAAGAGCAGGAAGCCGAAGCGCTGATTAACCAAGAAAAGGTGACGGCGGCGGCCATCGAGCTGGCCGAGAACCAGGGGATCATCTTCATCGACGAGATGGACAAAATCGTGGCCAGCGACGGCAAGGGTGCCGACGTCTCGCGCCAGGGCGTGCAGCGCGACCTGTTGCCGATCGTCGAAGGCACGACGGTGCAGACCAAGTACGGCTACGTGCGCACCGACCACGTGCTATTCGTGGCGGCGGGGGCCTTCCATCGCGCCAGCCCCAGCGACCTGATGCCCGAGCTGCAAGGCCGGTTTCCCATTCGCGTCGAGCTCAGCGCGCTGGGCAAAGAGGAATTCGTACGGATCCTCACACAGCCCAAGAACGCGCTCACCAAGCAGTATGCGCACCTGCTGGGGACCGAGGGCGTGGAGCTATCGTTCACCGACGACGCGATCGAAGCCCTGGCCGATTACGCCTGGCAAGTCAATCAGACGGCGCAAAACATCGGCGCCCGGCGGCTGTACACGATCATGGAGCGACTGCTCGAGGAGCTGAGCTTCGACACGCCCGATCGCGGCACCGGCCCGGTAGCCATCGACGGCGACTATGTGCGCAGCCGGCTGGAAAAGGTGACGCAAGACCAGGATCTCAGCCGGTTCGTGCTGTAAGGCGGGATTCGGGAGAATCCCCGCGGCGTGTAGCGGAACTCGTGAGAGTTCCGGATCCCCGGCGAAACCATCGGAAGCCTCACGGCTTCCGCTACGATTCAGGCCCCCACGGACCGCAGGTCCGTGGGCTTGAGAGTCATCTCGCGCTACTCGGGCAGGGGCTGGTCCTTGGTTTCTTTGGCCCAGATGAGCAGCACGCAGCCGAGCAGAAAAAGCACGCTGAGCGTGGAAGCCGATTGCTCGAGCGAAAAGTCATGGCTCTGCATCACGCCCTTGATGATTAAAATCGGCGCCGCCAGCAGCCGGCCGCAATTGAAGCAGAAGCCGGCGCCCGTGCCGCGCATGCGCGTGGGAAACAATTCGGGAAAATACACCGCGTAGCCCGCGTGCATGCCCACGATGAAAAAGCCGAACACCGGCAGGAAACTGCCAATGGCCGTGGCGCCGGAGTGGGCCAGCCCCAAAAATAAGATCAGTGCGCTGGCCAGACTGCCCAAGTGAAAAAAGAGAAATGCGGCGCGGCGGCCGATGCGTTCGCAGATGGGCCCGAACGACAGCAAGCCGATCCCGGCGCCGATCGTCTGCAGCAGGAAGCCGCGCATGTCGGCATACTGGGCCTCGTCCTTGGCGGCCGAGAGCACTTCGTCCTTTTCGGCAGCCGATGCGTCGGCTGGAATGGTGGCCAACACCTGCTGTTCGGCCGCAGTGCGCATCAACTGCTTGCCGTACATGAACACGCCCCAGTAGGTGGCCAGCCCGACGGTCGCCAGACCCAGGCCCACGAGCGTATTGCGGATGATCCCGGGAGCGAACAAGTCGCGGATGCGGCCCAGTTGCTGATTCGAATCGCGGTTGCTCTTGGATCGCGCTTCGTGCCAGCTCTCGGGTTCGCGGATGCTGTAGCGAACCCAAATGGTGAGCAGGGCGGGCAGCGCGCCGGCGACGTAGACCACGCGCCAGCCGAATTGCGGAATCAACATGCCGGCGCCCACGCCCATCAGTCCGCCCAGCACGCTCGAGCCGTGAAAGATGCCCAGCGAGCGGGCCCGAGCGCGCGGCGGAAAGACTTCGGCCACCAGCGCGCTGGCGACGGCCCATTCGCCTCCCACGCCCATGGCAACCAGGAACCGCGTAACAGCCAACTGCTGCCAGTTCGTGGCGGCGGCCGAAATGAACGTGAACAGCGAGTACATCAGGATCGTGTAGATCATCGTCTTGGAGCGCCCGATGCGATCGCTGAGCATGCCGAAGACGATGCCGCCCAGCGATCCGCCGCACAGAAACGCGGCCAGGATCACGTGGGCTTGAAAGGCCCGCGCGCCTTCCGATGACGCGGGAGCCAGGTCGAGCAGGGCGACATGCTCGCTGGCCGGAAAGATCTGCCCTTCGAACGTGTCGAAGATCCAGCCTAGCGAGGCGATCAGCAGCACGAGCCACTGGTACGGCGTGACCTCGGCATACCAGGGGCGCTCGGTCCCCGTCTGGGCAGCCGGCAAGTCGGTTTGAAGGGACATGCGAGTAGCGCGGCGCAAGCACCGCGGCCAAACGAGCGGTTAGACCAGCGGCGTAACACCGGGAACGGCGATTTCGGCCTTGGGCGCCGGCCCCCATTCGTACTTTGCCGGCGACAGGTTCTCTTTCGACGCTTGAGCCTGCTGCCAACTCAGCTTCTTGCCGGAGTAGCTGGCCAGGCGGCCCATGATAGCCAGCAGTGTGCTGCCGCACATGAAGTCGCCGTCGTTGACGATTTTGCCCGACCGCAGGGCGGCGTACATTTCGTCGTGCTCGGTCTGGTGCATGACGTTCTTCGGCCCGCGATAACGCCACAACTTTTCGCCGCTGCGGCTGGTGATCTTGCCGTCTTCGATGTTGCAAATACCCTTGGTGCCCAGCACGCGGCTGGACACGTTGCTGGTGGTACCCGGCTGTTGCCGGCAGTTGAAATAGCACGGAATGCCGCCGGGATATTCGTACGTTACCGAGTGATGATCAAAGATACTGGCGTCGCCATAGAGCGCTTGATCGACTGCGGATGTGACCTTCGAGGTTGCGCTATCGGAACCGCCGGTCGACTTGCGAGCGCCGCGGGCGATGGCCTCCGCGTCGGCGAGGATGCTGCGCGGATCCCCGAAACGGGCTTGCAGCCCGCCCAGCGACACGGCCGATACCGGCGGCTTGTCGTGCAGGGCCCAGGCGATCTTGTCGATGCTGTGCACCGCCTGCTCGACGATATGGTCTCCCGACAGCCAAGTGAACCAGTACCAGTTGCGCATCTGCCATTCCATGTCGCTCCAGCCCGACTCGCGGACCATCGGCCAAGCCTTTCCGGGCAGCGACGCGTTGTAGGTGGCCTCGAGGGCCACGATCTCGCCGACCGCGCCGTCATGAATCTGTTGGATCGAAGCGCGAGCCACGTTGCTATAGCGCCAGCACAGGCCGGAGACGACGGCCGTGCTGTTGCGCTTGGCCAGCGCGCAAGCTTCGAGCACCTTCTGCACGCCGAGGGCATCGACGGCCACCGGCTTTTCGGCAAATACGTGCTTGCCGGCTTCGACGGCCGCGGCCAGATGCTGCGGCCGGAAATGCGGCGGCGAGGCCAACAGCACGATGTCCACGTCGCTGGCAATCACTTGCTTGTAAGCATCGAACCCGACGAAACAGTGGTCGTCGTTGACTTCGACCCGGTCGCCGATCTTGTCATGCTGCTTGAGCAGCGAGCGGCTGCGCTGCAATTGGTCGGAGAAGGCATCGCCTAGGGCAACCAGCTTCGTGTTCTTATCGGCCAGCAGCGCCTGAGCGGCCGCACCGTTGCCGCGTCCGCCGCAGCCGATCAGCCCGATGCGCAGCACGTCGCCGCCGGCGGCATGCGCGCTGCGCGCGAGCGCCAGGACGTTGCCGGTGGCCACTCCGAGGGTCGATTTCTTGAGAAACGAGCGGCGGCCGGAAACATCGGCAGACAAACGACGAGGCGAGCTCATAGCGAGTTTCTCCGGATTCATAGTGCTGCGACAGGCGGGGCGCAAAGCTTGCAGGGCGGGAGTAAGGAAGCGGTTTGTGGGCACCGGTGGCACGAAGAACGCACACGTTGCTCGATAAGAACAGCGCGCGGTCCTATTGGCCGCCCAGCGCTCGGATGGCGTGCTCCCTATCATCCAGCATCGCCGGCGCGATGTCAAAGCTTTCCTGTGCAGCGGGCCAGCGCAAGAAATGGCACCCGGCCGAGCCCGCCCAGCGTGTTCGACCCAACGACAGCATGGCCGCCTGGCGGCCGCGGGGCGCTTAGCGGCCTCGAATTAAACCGCCGCCGCCGAGATTGATCCCAGAGCTGCCGTAGTAGCCGCCGAGATAGCCGTTGCCCATTCCGGTGTAACCGTTGTAGCCGCCGTTGTAGCCGGTGAAGCCGCCCGTGCCGCCGTATCCGCCGGTGCCACTGTAGCCGCTGTACCAGGGCGAACTGCTGTAATTCCAGCCTTGGTAGCCGGGATATCCGCCGTACCCGCCGTAGTAGGAACTGTAGTCGGGATAGGCCGCGTAATAGCCCGGGTAGCCGTAATAGTAATAGCCTTGGGCGGAAGCTGTGACCGCAGCACCGAAAACCAGCGCCGTGGCAATCAGGATGGTTCGCGCGCAACGCATGATTCAGCTCCTTTTGATATTTGCGCAGTCGTGGAAGCGGCGCGCGTGTACGTGCAGTCGGCGTGCCAGACAGCCGCAAGTTTAAAGTCGGCGGCATTCGGGAGGCCGTGGATTTCGTGCGTTCGGAATGCCATTCGCTCACCTTCGAACAGGTTCAACCCGAACGTACTTAGCTTCCTGGAGTTTAACCGCCATGAAACGACTCGCCTCGCTACTGTCTGTGGGGTTTTTCTTGGCGGCATTTTCGGCGGCGCTCGCGCAGCAGGCACCGGCGCATGCACAGCAGACTTATGTGCCGCCGCAGACCATTGGGCCGCCCAACGCCGCATTGAATCGGCAGCCGGAGCAGGAAATCGTTTACCTCGGTCACGAGCAGGCGCGGCTGGGCGTAACTCTGGCTGATGACGAGAAGGGGCACGTGTGGATCCGCACGATCATTGCCGGCAGCCCGGCCGATCGGGCTCACCTGCGGCCCGGTGACCAGATCGTGGCCATGAACGAATCGACCATCCACCACTACGCCGACGCCGTGCGATTCATCAACGGCCGGCATCCCGATGAGGAAATCACGATTGCCATCAATCGCGATGGCACGCCCGGCGGCGTGACGGCCGTGCTGGGCTGGGCACGCGGCATGCAATCCAACACCCTCACGGTGCCCTCCGGCAGTATTCAGTTTAAAGTGGTCAAGCCGGGACACACGTACAATCCCGAGTACGTCTATCCGAACAAGCCGGGCGAATACACACAGCCCTGGGCCTATGGCCACTTGGGCACCGGCCAAAACACGGGGGTGCCGATTCGCACTGGGCCGCCAGAGCCGGGCGTGAACACCACGGAAGCCATCGGAAACGACGTTGGCGGTACCGTGGGGCGCGGAGCGGGCCAACCCGGCCAGCCGAACGACTGAGCCCCCGGGCGCGATCACGCTATTCGTTTCATGCCTCTGACTGCCGGGCATGCAGCGCGGCATGCTCGGCATCTTCCTGCGGACGGTTATCGCGTCCGCGCTGGTGCGACAGTTCGATGCGGTCGACGAATTTTACATTCGCGCATTCATCCACATCGGTGGTACGGCAGGCGGCAAAGTCGGGAATCAGAAAGCGAATCGGTCCGCCCGCGCTGGCCGGCAGCGGAGCGCCGCCTAGACGATAAATGAGCAAACCGCGATCGCGCACGGCCGCCAGCGGCACGCTGGCGTGAAAATCGTCCCGGCTGGCGTGCAAAGTCAGCCAACCTGCTCCCGGCAACACGCCGGCCATCTCTAAGATCGCCGACAGGGTTACCGCATCGCCGCTGCGCTTCGGATCGAAACGGCTGACGTCGGGCCTCTGAGCGTGCTCGGGCAGGGCCGCCAACTCGGCAAACGACAGGCTCAGCCTGGTTTTCACTTCGCCTTCGACCGTCAGCATGGCTTCGGCTTGCAAAGGGTATCGCACTTCGGGCAGAGATCGGCAATTGCCGTGCGCATCATACCGCATCGCTCGACTGATGTTGAAGCAGTGGCTTTTTTGCAACCTATCCTTAAACGAGGATGACGAGACATCCAAATCTAAGGAAGCAAGCGCATTCCATGTCCAGCTGCCGATGGCGATCGTTGTGCTGCGGCTGGCTAGTTATCGGCTGGCTCGTCGCGGCGTGCAATGCGCTCGATGCACAGGACCGCGAATCCACGGCGTCGGCGGCGCTCCCAATCGATTTGCACCGTCTGGCCGAATGGCTGCGGCGATCGCCGGCCGAAGAAACCACTGCCGCCGGTACGGCTGATCGAAATACGCTCCCGGGCGGCGTGTTGCAAGCGGCGCTGGCGGCCGAAGGCATCGAGGCGGCACAGGCAAATCTGTATGCCCGCCGCATCGACGCTTGGGTCGATGAACTCGACGGCCTGTCTGACGATCCGTTGGCACGCGCCACCGCGGCACTTGCGCTGCTACACCGGCGCGTACTGAAACACTACGACGCCCGGGCCAGCAGCGTGGCGGGCGCACTAGACGAAGGGCGGTACAACTGCCTGGGATCGGTGATCCTGTTCGCGGCTTTGGCCGAGCGGCTGGACTTGCCGTGCCAGGCGGTCGAACGGCCCGGCCACGTGCTCATGCGGCTGAAGGTCGAGGGCCACTCAATCGATCTCGAAACAACCACGGCGCAAGGCGTCGATTTGCCGCAAACTCCCGCGGACGCAGTGTCGGCTGAGCGAGTGCTATCGCATCGGGCCTTGTTGGCGCTGGTGTATTTCAACCGCGGCTGCGACTTGCTCGAACGGCGCGCGTTTCGCGCCGCGCTCGTTGCCAATCTCAGGGCGCTCGAGTTTGATCCTGACAATGCGCGGGCCCGGAATAATCTGCTGGCCGCCTGGAACAACTGGGCCTTGGCATTGGCCAGGCAAGGCGAGCGGCGGGCGGCCACGGAGCTGCTGACATTGGGCTTGGAATGGGCGCCGGCATATCGGCTGTTTGCCGACAACCTGCAGGCGATCGGCACGCTCGCGCCGTAGTCGGGCGGATCGTAACGAACATCGCGAGACTTCCGACGGCCCACTGGAGCCGCTTCGGAATTCTCACGACTTCCGCTACCCCCCGTAGTGCCGCTGACGGTCGGTTTTGACGGGCGTGAAATTTGACCCGGCGACCATTGTGACGTAGAGATCCTATGCGGTTGCTCGCCGATGGCGCGCGGCCGCCGGGCACCCCCAGGCGGCTCGAACCGGAGTCCGCGGAGGGGGGTCTGCCGGCATCGCGTGGTCTATTTGCCATTCGGCAATCGCTGCGGTGCTGAGTCTGCGCCCGGTGACATCGGATGCGGGGTTCCGCACAACTCAATCGATTTCTATAGCCCACGTTTCGTAGCGCCACCGCGCAGGAGTGCCGATGATCATGGCGGAAAAGGGCCTGTCTGCGACTACCACCCCTGCGGCCGGCGCATGCTTGCAAGGAGACACCCGCTTGAGTTCGCTGTTGGAAAGCTGCTATTTGGGATCGGTGTTGGGCGTTTCGGTGCCCGTCGATCATGAGGCCCGGCTGCAAGTGCGATCGCTGCTGGCGGGCGTGTATCCGCCGGGAGCGGCGACCGAACGGCGTCGCGAACAGCGGTACCCGTTTCCCAAGCTGTTCGTGCTTTCGCCGGCCGATGCCGATGGCCAGCGGCGCGCGGGGGCCAGCATCACGGCGGCGGGCAAGCACCTATCCGAGACGGGCTTGAGCTTTTTTCATCCCGACCCGATTCCGTATCGCTGGATGATCGCCTCGCTGCCCAAGATCGACGGTCATTGGATCGGTTTCCTGGTCGATCTGGACTGGTGCCGCTTTACGCGGCAAGGTTGGTACGAGAGCGGCGGACGGCTGGTACGGATGGCCACGCCCTACAGCGACATCGGCCGGTCGAAATCGTAAGCGCGCCGCGAGCGCGATGGTCCGTCGTTTGTTGCGACTCGACTGAGCCCGCCGAAGTCAACTGGCCACTGGCAACGGACAACTGACAACGGGCCATAGGAGCGGCTGCTAAGCTACGCGCTCGACAAACGGCTGCGTCAACGCGTCGTCGAACCGTCGCTGGAACTGCTTGGCCCGTTCGTCGGTCCACCACAGTCCGAACTCGTGGCGGCTGGCAGCCAGCGCCGTGCGCTCGTCGGCGAGCAATTGCTGGATCGGGGCAGTCAGCCGCGAATCGTCCCAGTGCGCCAGCCAGTCCTCGAAACGGTCGATGGCCGCGGCATGATCGATGGTCGCGCCGATTTTCTCCTGCACTTCTTCCATTTGTGGATAGAGTTCGTCGCGAAACTCGGGCCCAAAGGCGGCGTGGTTCAATTCCATCGCATAGCGCAACCGCTTGCCTAGAATGCGGAACTCGTGCAGCGCGCTGAGATCGCTCAAGTCGCCGGACGAGGCGATAAAGAAAGCGTCGGAGGCTTCTCGGATCCGATCGCGGGCAGCCTCGGCAAAGCTCGGTTCGTCGCCGTCATGACAAGCGCGGCGCCAGCGAACCCCCTGGACCAACTTCCGGATACGCCGCTGAAAATGCCTGGCCTTCAGCCGTTGCCAGAGTTCGGCAACCGGCTGACGGGCACGCTGCCGGCATTTGTCGATGTGCGCGAGTAAGTCCTGCCAATCGGCGC
Organism: Pirellulales bacterium; assembly: GCA_036268995.1. Classification (GTDB taxonomy): domain Bacteria; phylum Planctomycetota; class Planctomycetia; order Pirellulales; family PNKZ01; genus DATATB01. Next base: position 18,686 of record DATATB010000150.1, read on the forward strand.
CGTCGTGCGACGCATCTCCGCGCAAACGCGCGGCCAGCACGTCCAAGTCGCGCGCATCGCCCGCCGCCTTGCGGATCCGCTTGACCTGTTTGCGCATCCAGTCGCCGGCTTTTTGCGGCAAGACCTCGCCATAGCACGCCAGCGCAGCCCAAGCGCGCCGGGTCGATACCCGGAGCTGATGCACGGCCTCGGGTTCCAGCGCATCGGATTTCGCGGCCTCCGGCAGATGATGCGCCACTAATTCCAACCGGCTGCGCAGCGCGCGGCGCGCGGCCTTGGTCAGCCGTTCATGCGGCGCCGCTTCGATCCATTTGTGCTTGTGTACCATGGGCCTGCACCTGCCTGGCAGTGGAAGCGCCGACGTGCAATCGCGGCGAAGAAGGCACTCATTGTTCCAAGCGCGCAGGCAGTCGGCAAGCAAGATCCAACAAAGAAGATCGCTTCGTGCTAACACGGAGCTAACGCGATGCTAACAATCCCACGAATGCTTCGAGCAGATTTGCGACAGCCTCGTAAGCGGACAACCTTCTCGGCAATCCCGCGCACTACTCGGCAGGCCCGATTTGCTCGGCCAGAAGTTTGCGAAGCTCCGGGCCGCGGGCATGCGTGCTCAGCACGCGGCCTTCGCGATCGACCAGAATGAGCGTGGGCAGCCCGGTAATGCCGTAGTATTGGGCCAGCGGGTGGCCGCCGGCGGCGCCGCTTTTTGGCGCGTCGTGCAAAACCGGCCACGGAATCGGCCGCTCTTGCAAAAAGGCCAGCAATTCTTCGCGCGAATCATCCAGGTTTACGCCGACGATTTCCAAGCCTCGCTTGTGGTATTGGCTATAGACCTGCTTAAGGTTTTCCAATTCGGCTACGCATGGCCCGCACCAGGTGGCCCAAAAGTCGACCAGCACGACGCGGCCGCGATAGGAATGAAGATCAAAGTGCTGACCGTCGACCAGGCTGCCGGCGATCTCCAGCGGTTGGCCGACAAGTGTCAGCAATCGAGCGCTGCCTTCCAACTCCTCGGCCGCCTGGTTGCCCCACGCCGCGCCGGCACGCCGAAAATAGGCGGCAAATGTGCGATAGGCCTCGGCCGCGAGCTGCGGCTGATCGGTTTGCTCCAAGAGCGTGCCCATCAACATGGCCAGGCGCCCGTCGGATTCCGCCGGCTGACTGGCAGCCAGCAACCGCTGCGTTTGTGACCACAATTTCCGGGCTTCTTCGGCAGACTGCGGCTCTTCGGGCTCCCGGATGGCTGCCAGCAGACGCAAGTCGAGCAGGTAGCGCTCGACTTCGGGCAGTTTTCCATAGCGATGTTTCGGCATTTCGTCGAAAAAATGGCGCGTCTCGCCGGCCGCCTGCTTGTCGCCCAACCGCTCGAGCATCCCCAGCGCGTTGAACTTGGCCTTCACAGCCTCGACAGCCTGCTGGGGCGAAAGTTCGCAAGCCAGTAGCCGATCGGCAGCCGACACGATGCCCCAATAGCGCAACGACTCGAACTGATCTTCTTCCTCGCCCGTGGCATCGGCCGGTGGATTGGACTCGCGCAGCCGCTCGATCGATTTCAACAGCTTCTCGGGACTGTCTTTAGGCAACCGCTTGGCCCGCGCGGCTGCCTGGCTGCTGGCCGCCGGGTCGCCCTCGTGCGAAACGGCCGCCGGCTGCCGGCCCGGTATGGCCAGCACCAGTGCCAAGCCAATGGCCACTGCCAGGCAGAAGTACATCACCATCGGCAGACGGTCGCGCCGCCGGCTGGGTTCAATCGCTTTAGACTTCATTGAAACGGAGTGAAGCAGTGTGTGAAAGTCGTGAATGCCCAACCTCCATTGTACGCAGGCTCCGGCTACCCGTCGCGGTTACGGGACACAGGCGTTCGCCTACTACTTGGCACGACTTACTTTGCGCGATTGCGGGTGGTGCGGGGGGCGAGTAAGCTGGTGGTTTCCCGCCTGTTCTCCTTTCCCCATAAGCAGTTCGCATGGCCATTGCCGAAAGCGTCGCCTGGATTCATCTGCACCCCAGCGACAATGTGTGCGTCGCAACCCGGCACTTGGAGGCGGGGCTGGAGATCTCGGTCGGCCGGCAGCATGCCAAGCTTGCTGGCCCGGTGAAGATGGGCCACAAGATCGCGCTGACCCCGATCGCCAAAGGCAGCCGCGTGGTGCGTTATGGCCAGACCATCGGCTTTGCCACCTGCGACATCGATCCGGGCGATTGGGTCCACACGCACAACATGACGGCCGGCACGCTCTCGCAGGATTACGAGTATGCGACCGAAGTTCCCCCGTCGCTGGCGCCGATCGAAGGCCGCACCTTCCAGGGTTATCGCCGCGCCAACGGCAAAGCGGCCACGCGCAACTACATCGCCATTATCTCGACGGTCAACTGCTCGGCCACGGTCAGCCGCTATATTGCCCAGCGGTTCGATCAGTCGATCCTGAAACAGTACCCGCAGATCGACGGCGTGCTGGCATTGACGCACAAGGGCGGTTGCGCGATGGAGTTCGGCGGCGACGACCACCGCCAACTCGCGCGCACGCTGGCCGGGTTTGCCAGGCATCCCAACGTCGGCGCGTACCTGCTCATCGGCTTGGGCTGCGAGACCGCTTCGATTCCCTACCTGGTCGACCACGAAGGGTTGGTGCAGATCGGCGGCAACGGCCGCGATGCGCGGCGGCCGCCCGTCTTGTCGATGCAGGATTGCGGCGGCACGACCAAAACCATCGAAGCCGGCTTGCGCAAAGTGGCCGAGCTGCTGCCGGCCGCCAACGACGTGCGCCGCGAGTCGATCCCGGCCAGCGAGCTGCTGCTGGGCTTGAACTGCGGCGGCTCGGACGGCAACTCGGGCGTCACGGCCAATCCCGCCTTGGGCGCTGCCAGCGACATGCTCGTGGCCGCCGGAGGCACGACCATCCTGACCGAAACTCCCGAAATCTATGGCGCCGAGCATCTGCTCACGCGCCGCGCCCGCTCGCGGGCGGTCGGCGAGAAGCTGGCCGAGCGGATTCGCTGGTGGCAGCACTACGCAGGCATGTTCGGCGTGAAGATGGATAACAATCCCTCGGTCGGCAACAAAGAGGGCGGACTGACCACGATCTACGAAAAGTCGCTCGGCGCCGTGGCCAAGGCAGGCACCACGGCCCTCAACGGCGTGTATCTCTACGGCGAACCGATCAACGAGCACGGTTTCGTGTTCATGGATTCACCTGGCTTCGATCCCACGAGCGTCACCGGCCTGGTGGCCAGCGGGGCCAACGTCGTGGCCTTTACCACGGGCCGCGGCAGTTGCTTCGGCTGCAAGCCGGTGCCTTCGATCAAGATCGCGACGAACACTCCCATGTACGAGCGGATGATCGACGACATGGACGTCGACGCCGGGGTGATCCTCAACGGCACGAGCGTGGCCGACGTCGGCCGGCAGATTTTTGAGCTCGTGCTGGAAGTCGCCAGCGGCCGCAAGACAAAAAGCGAGTTGCACGGCATGGGCGACGAGGAGTTTTCGCCCTGGAGCATCGGCCCGGTGCTGTGAAGCCCGACGTGCGGCTGTGGCCAGCATGCGCTGCGCTGCAATGTATCTCGGCCACTGTCGCGGAACACGCTCATCGTGACTCAATCGCCGAATCTGGAATCGACCGACATCACCGACGACATCGCCGCGCTGCGCGTGCTGCTCGAAGGAACTTCCCATCGTACCGGCGAAGAATTTCTTCAATCTCTCGTGCGGAATCTGGCCACTGCGATCGGGACGAAGTACGCCTTCGTCGCCGAGTTTGCCGAGGTGAACACACGTGTGCGCACGCTGGCCTTTTGGCATGGAGATCGCATCGGAGCCAATATTGAATTTGACCTTGCTGGAACTCCCTGCGAGGTAGTTCTCAACGGCAAATTATGCCACTATCCGCATGCCGTGCGGACGTCGTTCCCCGATGACCCGATTGCCATCAACCTGGCACTCGAAGGTTATTTGGGCGTACCGCTCTTAGACGCACAGGGTGCGACGCTCGGTCATTTAGCGGTTTTCGACGACCGTCCGATGCCTGTCGAGGCGAAGCAGCTTTACACGTTCCGCATCTTTGCAGCGCGCGCAGCAGCGGAGCTGGCGCGGCTGCGCGCCGAAAAGCTGCTGCGCGCGAGCGAACAGCGCTTTCGCGATTTGTACCAAGAGGCGCCGGTTGCCTACGTCATCGAAGATGCCGACTCGCGGCTGGTAAGTGCCAATCGCTGCGCCATGAAAATTCTCGGCCTGACGCCGGACGAGGTTCCTGCAACGCGAATTCAATCGCTGATTCCTGATTCGCCGAACGCTCAGCGGAGGCTGAAAGAAGCTCTGGCTTCCGTCGGACATCCCTTGGAGGCGGAGGGCACCATTCTTGAGATGCGACGCCACGATGACGGCCGGCCGATTTGGGTGCAATGGTGGTCGAGGCCCGAGCCGGCCAGCGATCGCCGACGAACGATTTTCATCGATATTACCGATCGTGTGTTGGCCCAGCAAAAGCATAGCCGCTTGGAGCAGCAGAACGCGTACCTCCTCGAAGAGATCAAATCGGAACATAACTTCGAAGAAATTATCGGCCGCAGTCCTCCGCTGCTTCGGGTCTTGGACAACGTCCGGCTCGTCGCACCCACCGAGGCATCGGTCCTGATCACTGGCGAAACCGGCTCTGGCAAGGAACTCATCGCCCGGGCGATCCATTCGGCCAGCCTACGCCGTGACGAGCCGCTCATCAAAGTCAACTGTGCCGCCCTGCCCGCCGGGCTCGTGGAAAGCGAGCTCTTTGGCCATGAAAAAGGCGCCTTCACCGGTGCGCTTCAAAAACGCCTGGGACGATTCGAACTGGCCGACCGAGGGACGATCTTCTTGGACGAAATCGGCGACCTTCCGCTCGACGCGCAAGTCAAGTTGCTGCGCGTTCTGCAAGAGCGCGAGTTCGAGCGAGTCGGCGGCGTGCGGGCGATTACCGTCGATGTGCGAATCATCGCCGCTACGAATCGTGACTTGCACAACGCGGTGCGCGACAAGACGTTTCGCGAGGATTTATATTATCGGCTCAACGTCTTTCCCATCGCGCTGCCGGCGCTGCGCGAACGGAGCGAAGATATTCCGCTTCTGGCGCAGTTCTTGGTCGAAAAACTTGCGCCACGGATCGGCAAGCGAATCGATGGGATCCATCCCGAGTCGCTTGAGCTGTTGCAGGCATATTCATGGCCCGGCAACGTGCGCGAGTTGGAAAACGTGCTCGAGCGTGCCGTGATTCTCAGTCCAGATCCCGTGTTGGAAATCGATCCCCTGCTGTTGGCCGAAGACCCGTCGCCCGCGCCCGTCGCGGCCACTCCAGGTGCGGATGATGCATCGCCGAAGCTTGAAGATGTCGAGCGCAAATACATCCGGGCTGTGCTGGAGCAGACCGGAGGCATCATTGAAGGTACGCAGGGTGCGGCGGCAATCCTGGGGCTCAATCCGAGCACGCTGAGAAGCCGCCTCAAGAAGCTCGGGATTTCGCGGTAGCCGCGATCGATCGCGGGCGGCCACGAAATATCACGGCGCGCCAGTCGTCAGTGCTCCGCTCCTGGATAGCGCGTGAAGTGCGTCCTTGGATCGCAAAACGGATCACGATCGCGACTTACGGATTGTCGCGGTGACGTTCGCCGCTCTTGGCATTGCATTCGCTTTTAGGTGAGCGAACCGCCCGAGTGAAGCGACCCCATGCTACGCATTACGTTTGTCGACGATCCGCAAGCCGGCCCGACGATCAAGCTGGAGGGGAAGCTTCTGGGGCCGTGGATCGAAGAAGTCGCCCGAGCCGTCACTATAAACTCGGCCGCGTCGCGGCGCATATGTCTCGACCTGTCGCAGGTGACGCATGCCGACGCGGCCGGCGTCGCGTTGTTGCGATCGCTCGTCGCGGGCGGCGTGAACGCGGTACGCTGCTCGGGATATATCGCTCGTTTGATCGAGGATGGACCGCAAACTTGAAGACACTTCACGGTGAGATGGGATCGACGTGATTTTGAACAAGCATTGGGCGGAGCGATTCGGCGCGCAGTGCGCAAAACTGCGCTCAGCACGGAAACGGTCTTTGGCCGACGGTGAGTCGGTTTACCTGGCGGTTCCGCCAGGACGATCCTATCTTGTGACCACCGGCTATATCAAGCTGTTCGATGCGGGCGCAAACGATCACCGGATTGTGCGTTTGCTCGTGGGGCGGGGCGGGTTATTCGGCGACCGTCCCTTTCGCGAGAGCGCCTTTCAAGGTTTTCTTTCGCCGCAGGCGGAGCACGCCGTTGCGCATGGGCGCGTCGAATTGCTCCAGCTCGATCGCAAAGAACTTGAAGCCGCAGTTCGAACCCAAACCGAGCTGTCGGTTTTGATGGCCGAGGCGATGAGCGCTCGGGCAGAGTTTCTCGAGCGTCGCCTTTTATGGCAGTTCACAAGCCCGGTTCGCGCGCGAATGGCGGCGACTTTGCGCGATCTGGTATGTTTTGATGGCAACCGCTGCGAGCACGGCTACACGATCGACGTGCGGCTGACGCACCAGGATCTCGCGGAGCTAGTAGGTGCCGCCCGTCCGGTGGTCAGCGCCGAACTATCGCGCATGCGCGAAGAGGGCCTGATTCGGTACGACCGCAGTTATCTTTGCGTCGACGACCTGGTGCGTCTCGATCGCATCGCGCTGGGATGAGCCCAGTCAGTGTGCCCGGCGCACACGCCCACCCGGCAAATGGTAGTGCAAGCACTTCGGCGGTGCCAAGCATCGGCGTCCGTAACGCTAGCAATGGCTGTAGAATTGATAGAACTCAAAATAATGGCACTCGAACGGCCGACACTCCTAGCGTTTGAAAAGCGCCCAGCCGATATAAGCCGCAGTCTTTTCCAGCAGCTCCGTCTCCAGGCTGGCTATGCGCGCTGCTTGCATCCTGCTGGTTTTCGCCGTCGCTTGCACCGCGGGCTGCACGGCGGGGCGCCTGCGCCAACGGACTATTAACCAATGTAGTACGTTGCCTGAATTGGAGTATCAGCAGGTACTTGGCAACCTGGCAATGTTTGTCCGAAACCCATCAGCCTTGCCGTGGCATGTGAATTTGCGCGAGGGGACAACGCAAATCACCGATTCGGGAACCGCTGGCGCGCTGGTCGATTTGGGACCGCCCGCGGTGACACAGCCGCAAATCTTTGGTTCGAGGACGGCAGTGGCGCAGTGGGGCATGTCGCCGGTCATTGACCCCACCGAGTTGCAATTGCTTCGCATCGCGTACCGGCGTGCATTGGGGTTTCAGGAGATGCCGCCGCCCGACTTGCTCGACGAGCTGGCGCACGAGTTGAAAGACCAAATGGCGTCAAACTCTGATCTCCGAAACGAATCCGAGTTGTTTTTCCAATTCGAAGGGAATAAAGCGGCGAACCTGGCGGAATTAGATTCCCGTATCATCACGACCAACGACGCCGAGTTCTGCAACGATTTGCAAAAGCCCGATCGTAGGGTCTCGCCGCTGGCCAGAAACGTATGCCGAAAGCTCGAAATGGTCGAAGGCGACCTGGCCCGCATTCAGCCCGGGTGGTTCCACACCGGTTGCAAGCACGACGTTCCTAAATCGGCCTGCTACGTCGGGCATAACGGCGATTGCTATGTGTGGGTCGGATGCGACGGGCGCGAGGCCCTGACCGACTTCACGCTCACGGTGATGAAGCTCTCAACGCTCATCAAGGAGACTCAGACGCTGATCAGCCCTGGGTCTGTGAAATTCTCGCCCGGCGATCGCGGCGGTTGAGGTCTGGGCCCCCTTGAGGGCCAACGACCATCTGAGGACCGCTTGCCGCCTCGAAGCGTCTCGGCAACGAGAGCGGCTTTCAATCGGCCTTGCCGCCCGGGCGCGGAATCTTGCCTCCGTCCTTATTCCTCGAGCATTGTCATCTGCGTGACAGACGCAGCGCAAGTTGGCGCTTTATGATGTGTCGAGGCGGGCAGCGTTTTTTGGCGATCAGACGGCATGCAGGAAAGGCAAGGTGATATCATGGCGGCAGTTAAGCATTCTCTGGGAAATCTCTGCCTGGCGAGCGCGTGCCTCGTGGCGGTGGTCGGTGGGTTGTCGTTGGTCATCGCAGCGCCCACCGACGGCAACTCTTCGCCCGTGGAATTCACACCCGACGGAAAGCTCAAACAGCCTGTCGGCTATCGCGAGTGGGAATACGTCGGAACGCCGCTCACGCCAAACGAACTCAACGGCGGCGAGGCGCCATTTCCCGACTTCCACATTGTTTATCTCGATCCCGACAGCTTTGCACACTACAAGAAGACCGGCAAATTCCGCGACGGTGCAGTGGTCGTGAAAGAGCTTGTCGCAATTGGCTCCAAGGAGGCAAGCAGCGGTAAAGGCTATTTCATGGGTGACTACATCGGTCTGGAAACGGCCGTTAAAGACTCTAAGCGATTCAAGGACGAGCCCGGGAACTGGGGCTACTTCACCTTCGGCCACAAGTATCCGCTGAAAACGGTTACCGCTGCCGAGTCCACGGCCGCGTGCAATTCGTGCCACCAGAACAACGCAGCCTCGGATTGGGTCTTTAGCCAGTACTATCCCGTTTTGCGGGCCGCACATCCCTCGGCGAACTGACGTCCACATTGTCGCTCGAAACGATCCAGAAGCGCGCCGCCATTTAAGGGAGAGATTTCCATGAAGTCCATTCGTGCTCGTTGGTTCACAGCCTGCAGCGTGGCAATAATCTTGTTCGCCGCGATCCTCATCGCGCCCAAAGCGACGCGCTCGGAGCCGCCCGCCGGCAAAAGCACGGATGCCGAGTTTTCGCCGTACGTTTCGAAGACCGGCGAAATTTCGAAACCCACTGACTACCGTGATCGATTTCTGCACCTGGGAAGCTGGGCGGTCGCCACGAAGGAGAACGGGCCTGTCGTCGAGATGCACAACGTCTACACGCCTGCAAAAGTTATTGAAGCGTATCGTCGCGACGGCAAGTTTCCCGACGGTGCGACGCTCGTGAAAGAAATTACGAATGTCAGCGCCGACAACCTCACCACCGGCCGCTCGAGCTGGTCGACGCAGACCAAGGTGTGGTTCGTGATGGTCAAAGACTCAAAAGGCCGATTTCCCGATAACCCGCTGTGGGGCGATGGCTGGGGCTGGGCATTGTTCAAGGCAGACGCGCCCGCCAAGAACACCGCTACGGACTACACGGCCGATTGCAAGACGTGCCACATTCCGGCCCGGCAAGACGACTGGATTTATGTTCGCGGCTATCCAGTTCTCGGCAAACACGCCAGCCCGCGGTAACGCGCGCAAACATCAATGTCCTATGCGAATGGTGCGAAGAATGACCGTGCAACTACCCGCAAGATTCAGGTTGACGGCAGGCGCAGCTGCTGTCGTCGGACTGCTCTGCCTATCCTATGCCACTGCCGGACTCCCGGGCGATCCGCCGGAAATCGCGTTCACCGCTGACGGCAAGCTGAAGAAACCCGTCGGCTATCGAAAGTGGGTATACGTGGGCGCTTCGGTCACTCCGAATGACCTCAACGGCGGTGAGGCCTTGTTTCCCGAATTCCATTCCGTCTACATCAATCCCGAAGGCTTCGCTGCCTATGAGAAAACGGGTAAGTATCGAGACGGCACCGTCATGGTCAAGGAACTGGTCGCCGTTGGCAGCCAGGAGGAAACCAGCGGAAAAGGTTACTTCATGGGCGACTTTCTGAGCCTCGAAGTTTCGATCAAGGACTCGAAGCGATTCAAGAACGAGCCTGGCAACTGGGCCTACTTCAGTTTCGACTACAAACGACCGCTTGAACGGGAGGTCGCTCCGCACCCCGCCGCCACCTGCGCCAAGTGCCACCAGGACAACGCGGCTGACGACTTCGTATTCCGTCAGGACTATCCCGTTTTGCACGCAGGGGCACCGCGGTAAACGATTGTGGGTGCAGGCATGTCCTTCGCTTGCGAGCGCGCGGACGCCGCAAGCCATTGCCGGCAATCGGCTTGGAACCTCGGTTGCGAAGGTCTCGTCATTGGCGCCAGCATGCCCACTAGGGCTGTTTGAGCTCTCGCACTGCCTTCGTTTCAGGTTGCACGCATCGGCAATCTTTGATACATTCGGGGTTGGCTACGTCAGCCTAAGACTTTGGTAAGTGGGGAGGTCCCCAGGATGTTGACGATTGTCGGTGAGCGGCCGGCAGCCTCGCAACGCTTTTGCGATGGCATGTCGCGACGTATGTTCTTGCGCGTGGGAGCGCTGGGCCTGGGGGCCGGTGCGCTGACTTTGGCCGATGTGCTGCGCGCCGAATCGATCACAGGCAAGACACAGCCCCACAAGGCCATTATCAACATCTTTCTGGGCGGCGGGCCGCCGCACCAGGACATGTGGGACCTCAAGCCCAATGCTCCGGCCGAGATCCGCGGCGAGTTCAAGCCCATCGCCACTTGCGTACCGGGCATCGAGATCGGCGAGACGTTTCCGCTGGTGGCCGCGCGGATGCACAAGTTCGCCCTCATTCGCTCGGTAGTGGGAGCCAACGGACGCCACGATGCCGAGCAATGTACGACGGGCTGGCCGCTGGATTCGCTGAAATCGGTCGGGGGTCGGCCGAGCATCGGTTCGGTGCTCGCCAAGCTGCGAGGCCCGGTGGATCCGTCGGTGCCGCCGTTTGTCGGACTGGCCGCGCCGACCCAGGCCATGCCGTGGTCGAATCCGGGAACGCCCGGATTCTTGGGCCCGGCCTATGCCGCTTTCAAGCCCGATGGCCCAGGCATGGAAAACATGCGACTGGGAGCCATCAGTGCGGATCGGCTGCGCGATCGGCGGCTGCTGCTGGCGGGTTTCGACCGCTTGCGGCGCGACCTGGACGCCCGCGGCACGATGCAAGCCAAAGACCAGTTCGACCGCGATGCCTTTGACTTGCTGGCTAGCAGCCGGCTGGTCGACGCGCTGGATCTTTCGCGCGAGGATCCGAAGGTGCTGGCCCGCTACGGCGACGGCAAGCCGTATCAGTATCAATTCGACGGGGCGCCGACGGTCAACGAGCACCTGTTGCTGGCCCGCCGGCTGGTGGAAGTCGGCGTACGGTGCGTGACGCTCACGTTCGGTCGCTGGGACAGCCACAGCGAGAATTTCAAGCTGGTTCGGGACCATGGCTCGAAGCTCGACCAGGCACTGACGGCTTTGATCGATGACTTAGACCAGCGCGGCATGCTCAACGACGTGACGGTGATCGCCTGGGGCGAATTCGGCCGCACGCCGCGGATCAATAAGAAGGCGGGGCGCGATCATTGGCCGCAAGTGAGCGCCGCAATCCTGGCCGGCGGCGGCATGCGCACCGGCCAGGTGATCGGCTCGACCAATCGCCTGGGCGAACATGCACAAGATCGGCCGGTGCATTTCCAGGAACTTTTCGCCACGCTCTACCGCAACCTCGGCATCAATTCCGCAACCACCACGCTGCGCGATCCCTCCGGCAGGCCGCAGTATCTTGTCGAGCGAGAACCGCTGCGCGAGCTGATCTAGCCGCATCGCCGCACCGCTCAGCGTGCCGTTTGTAGCGCGCGCACAAAACGCAACGTCGGCTGCGGCGACGATGCAACATCGACCGTGGACGACGACGCTTTTCTGCGGCGGCGCACTTTCCGCAACGGGCCGTCGCGGTGCAACTCGCGGCCAGAAAACAGCCGCCCAGGTGCAAAGGTCTCGCCGTCGAGTACGTCGATTGCCACGGCGACGGCCCAGAGTCGGCCACGCCCGGCCAGCATCTGGCCATTAAAACCCTCGAGAAACGCCAAAGCATGCCGGGCCGAATAGGCACGGCTGTCGGCTGGCTCCCAGGCGACAAATCGCGGCGGCACGTCTCGCCAGCAGCGCGGACGCCAGCCGCCGGTGTTGCCGATCCACAGGCGAAAACGCCGCTTGGCAGGCTCCCGGCTTGGTTTCATCGATTCAGCCCTCATTCCGAGCCGTCCCGGCTGTCGCAGATAAGGTAGGCTTCCAATGAGCGTCCGGGCTTGACCGCGACGGCACTGCGATAGTATACATACGTATATTACTCAGTCAATGTCCGCATGCTCCCCTTTCGCATCTTGGTTACTGCCCTGCTGCGCCCGCGCATCGCGATGCCTGACTACGCCAGCAATCTGCGCCGCCTGATGGCGCGCTTGAACCTGACCGTCCGCGAAGTTTCGGAGCGGACGGGCCTGGACCAGCGCACGATCAAGGGCATTTTGCGCGGCGACAACTCGAAGCCGCACGCCCGCACGCTGCACCAATTGGCCGCGGGCTTGGGAGCGGACGTCGATGAGCTGTTCCAGACGCCGGCTTTGTTGGCGCATCGAGCTTTTGATCGGGCGACCAACCCGGTCGTCGACGACTTCCTGGCGCAGCACCCCGACTCGGTCGAAGGCTGGTCTCAAGCCGAGTTCGACGAGCTGTACAGCCACGTCGGCACCGGCGGCGGACTCACGCTGGAAGGCGCGGCCCGCATGATCGAAACAATCAATCGCAAGCGCGACACCTGGCGCAAAATGGCCATCGTGCTCGAAAGCGTTGAGGCCGAACTGCTCAGCGGGATCGTGGACCTGCTCTACCATCGCGTTGTGGTTCATCAGTGAGGGAAATGCGGAAGTAGGAAGGCGGAATGACGCAGGGGCGTTGTCAGTTGTCAGTTGTCCGTTCATCGTTCATGCTTCTGCGTTTCTCGCGCACCCAACTCGCCTGGTAATAGTGGACCGAGTAGCTGCCCGGAAAGTCCGCCATCTGTTCAAGTAGATGCCGATCGCCGTCCGCCACGGGGTCCAGTACCTGCCGTTCGAAGATCCGCACGTCGCCGCGACCTTTCGCCAGCTCGGTGAACAAAAGCGGACCGCTTTTGTTCGGCTTCGCCGCGTCAAAACATTGCGGGAATCGCTCCAGCACCCGAGCCAAGAATGGATGCTTGGGCACGGCCCCGAAGATGTTATTGGTCACGATGCCGGCCGGCGTGGCGTAGCTCAAAAAACACTGACAGCCGACGAGCAGCTCGTCGATAGACTTCAGGCACGAGCGGTCCGTATCCAGATAGACTCCACCATGCTCGTAGACGATCCAATACCGGGCGATGTCGGCTTTGCCCGCGAACGTCTGGGCAAGGTCGTAGAATCGCCGCCAGCGATCCGGTAGCACCGCCAGAATATCTGCCTGGCTCCAAAGCTTGTGCTGCCAGTGTGGATGCAGAATTTTCCATTGCCGCATCCATTGGATGTGTCGGTCGGGCAGCGGCTGGTCGCCGATCCAGATCCAATGGAGCACGCGCGGGATGGGAAACGCGATCGTCGCGGTGCAGGCTTTCGTCAATTCGTCGCTCTGTGTTCCGTAGGCCGGATTGCTATGAAATATGCTCGCAGCGGCGGCAAGCTGCTCATAATGGAGCGTGATCTTGGCCCACGGCCAGGAATCGAAGCCCGCTTGGGCGCGTTGAACTGCCTTGGCTAGCTTTTCCGGCGTGTCGGCATAGGCGTTCTTGCGGCGGGCGTAGCTGCCGACCATCGCGGCCTGATCCCGCTGAATCCAGAGCAACACGGGCGGGCGTTCCAAATCGCTCAGCGCCGGCAGCCACGTTTCCAGCGTGCGGTGGAACCGCGGGTCTTTGATCACCCACGGCTCGGGCAACTGCCGCAGCTTGTCGGCCAGTGTCTTTCGCGTGAATGTTTTTCCGGCCAGCAGCTGTTGGTTGATCTGGCGAATGCCGACATGCTCGGCAAACTCGACGTCGGCGCCGGGCATGTTCCAGCCCATTGCCCCGAACATCCGGGTCAATACACTCGTTCCGCTGTGTCCGACTCCGTATACCAACACATTCGGCCGCTCGATGCTCGGCGCGTCGTTGCGCACGCGGCGCTCTTGCTCAAAACCCTTGATGTGCGCGCCATGCCGCCAACGGCTCATGTACCCGACCGCCCGCAAACGGTGCGACTGGTAGTCCGTCGAGCGTCCAGACTGGTCGTGCACGGCCGCCACTGTCGGGCACTGAGCGACCAGCCATTTGCCAGCTTGCCGCACATCCCAAAAAAAGGCGGTGTGCTCGCCGACCTTGAGCGCGTCCCGCCAGCGGTGATCCGCCAGCATTTCGCGCCGCACCAGGAAGAAATTGTAAGCCTTGTCGCACAAGCGATACGGCGTGCCACGGTCGGTTACACGGATTGGGCCGCTGGACTTCGTCTCATGAAAGATGCCATTGAAGACATGAAAATCCACCGCGTGCTCTTGCCGATTGCCGTTGTTGACAAGCGATCCACTGACCAGGCCAACCTCGCGGTGACTTTCCAGCACGTCGACGAACGGCTCGATTCGCGTTTCGGCCGTGAACACAAAATCTTCCTCCAGCACCAGCAGATACGGCGTTTCGAGTTGGTCGACGAGCGCATTGCGGGCCGCCGACAGCCCGCAGTCGAAGGGCAAGTCAAGCAGCCTGACGCTGGCCGGCAGTTTGGCCTTCTGCCGGCCGTTGTCGGCGACGACGATCCGCGCGTCGGGGTAGAACTTCTGGATGGACGCCACAAGCCTTTCGAGGTGCCGCGGCCGCTCAAAGGCCGTGATGCCGAAGGTGATTTGGGCGAGCCACGCGGGCGGCTGTGGTGCTGGCTTGCCTGGGTCGGCATCCGGGCAGAATCGGCAACAGGCCGGCTTGCTGCCGCTCTTGTAGCGGCGTAGCGTGCATTCGCCGTGAATCGCGCAGGCGAACACTGCCTGGGTGGCATTGCACGTCCCGCAGAGTTGCGAGCGCTCTTGCCGCAGAATATCCAGGCCGCGGTGAATGCACGGCTCGGGCGGATAGGTAACGAGTTCTACAGTTGGCCGAGGTTCACTGGCCGCCCGCGACATTTCTGCCTGGAATTCCGCCTCAACCTGCCGGACAGGCTTCATGTCGGCGGGTTCATTGATGTGGTCGCACCCCTGACAGATGATTGCAGAGACGACGTTGCCGGGGGCACGTACGCGCGGGTGCCGGCACAGCATTTTGCCGCCGATGGCGCAACGGGCCTCGCATTGTGGAAGGTTTAGGATCATCCGGTAAGTAGCGACGTAAACACTATAGTTATCATGGAAGGACAGAGTACAAAATCGTCGCTGACTATGATTCCCACTGAGATTGGACCGACCGTAAGCGTGCCAAATCCCGCTGTAGTGCAGTCGGGCTTCCCCGGTCTCGTGGTCGTGTACGAGCCGACGCGAATTGTTGTCGTGTCAGTCAGCGGGTCGTAACTGAAACCAATTGCCGCTCCGACACCGATTGGTGTTCCGCAGACCGTCACAAAGCCGGAATACGAAAAATAGCAGCCGCCTGGGGCGCCGGTTAATATGTAGGTGCCGTTGGCTTCCGAGCACGGGGCTGGCGTCGTGCCGTCGCCGCAGTCGCCGTCTGTCCACCCAGTTACCACGGCTTTGAATTGCGCCGACCTTGGGCACCGACCGCAATTGTTGCAGTTACCCGTGCAATCCGTGGTCCCGATATTAGTTCCCGTAATGCTCGTGATCGTGATGGGGCTCGGCGTACTGACAACCTCAATGACGAAGCTGTTATTCGTGACTGACGAAATCACCTCGCCGACAAAATCTCCCCACACCTGCCCAGTCATCGTCCACTTGCCGTCGCTGTACTTCTGCAAACAGACGGTCGCCGTCCCGGTAAAGGGGCCGGCTCCTGTCGGGTTGGATTGCGATGACTGATCGTCAATCTGCTGATAGCCAGACGCACCGACCTCGAATTCGTAGTAGTGCGAGCCCGGCGAGCCGTTGCAGGGCATGCAAATGCGCAGCACAGCGCCGTCCGGTGCGGTGAAGTTCATCGCCACGGTGAATTGGATGCCGGTGCTCGATGGATTGTCCGCATTCAGCAGGCACGCAAGCTGGGCACCGGCCGCACTGACGGTCAACTCGTTGTCCGCAATCTGCCAATCGCCCGACAGGACGCTCCACTGTGGCCCTAGCCGCCCAGCATCGGTGCCGCTGGTGTTGGCCCGGTCGAAGCCGTCGTTGACGAAATCGCAGGTGCAGCAGCAGGGATTCGGCACGCTAGCTCCCCGAGATCGCCGTGGCGCAAGTCATGGTCGGAACAACGTACCATTGGCCGTTCATGAATGTTACGGCCACCTGATCGCTGGAGACGTACTGCTTGCTACTCGGCAGGCAGTACGGCTTCGCATTGCGAATGTATTGCCCGGTGCTGGTTTCCGCGTAGGTGACTGGATTGCTGGTCAGGGCAGCTTTGCAAAAATAAACCAGCACGTCGGCAATGCTCGTCGTGTGGTCAGAGTCCGAGATATCCGCGTCGTTGCGCAGTGCCGTTTGAATGATGCCGTGGGCATTGGCCACCAGTTCCTGCCGCACGACCACGCGGTCCATCGAGTGATCGCTCGTATCCTCGACGCTCGATCCGTCGCCGCCGTAGCCGTCTGCATCTTCGACGTCGTCATCCTCGCCCGAAGTTTCGGAGTCCACCACCGTCTGCGTGCGGTTGGGCGTCGAGTCGATCGTGATGGTCTGATCCACTACGGTGCCTTCGTTGATGTACGGCCCGATGACCGTGAAGCCGTGGCGTCCGCGCTCCAGATACCACTGGCCCGGCACCGGCCCCCACTGCTGGTCGAAGGCCGGTTGATCGTAGTCGCTGGTTGAATCAGCATTGAACAGCGCGTAATGCAACTCCCGGCCGCCCGGGCCTCCCAGCGCGTCGGAGCAGTTGCCGAACTGCCCGGCCGCTACTGCGATCGGGCCATTCAGATAGTACAGCCGCTGAAAATCGTCGTTGGGCTGATCCATCGTGAGCACGAGCTGATCGCTCAGGTTCATGCTGCCCGTGCAGCGCATGACCGCGAACCCGGGGATCGTGTCGCTGCTCGTGTTTTTGAAGGGGATGTTGTACATGCAAGTAGGAAGTACGAATAATGAATGATGAATAGGGAAACGGCAAAGCAGGACGCTTGTGCGTCATTCAGCATTCATCATTCCTACTTCATCATTTCCTTTCACACCGAATCTCCCGGCGGGATAAATGGCTGGCTGGTGCTGGCGATCATGCTGGGCGTGCCAAGCAGCGCGTCGTTGTGCATCCTGGCGTTTAAGTCGCGGAAGCGCTCGGTGCGCGTCTTGGCGGCCTCGCGGCCGGCGGCGCGGGCGGCGTCCAGAAACCGCTTCTCCCGGTAGCTCATCACGTGCGGGTGCGTCTCGTTGTTGCGGGCCACGCGCGTCGTAGCACCCCCCAGGCTCCCCTGCCAGGTAATTTCGCGAATGGCCCCGTCCAGCAGAATGTTGCGGAGCGTGGAATACCCGACCGTTTGCGTGTAGTCGACCTGGTACGTCTGTGCCTGCTGATTGATGTAGTAATCGGCGTAGGGGTCGATTTCGGCGCGATTGTCGCTCAAGCCCGTCACTGCGAAAGCCTCGGTGCTCCCGGGCGCATACGACGGATAGCGCTTGAGCACCAATTCATCGTGCATCAGAACTTGCGGTTGCGTGTTCTGGTTGCCGTACGAGAGCGGCCTCATCCGCTGATAGCGCTTGCAGGCTCCCGTGGCGGGGTCGCGGTAGTTGCAACTCGTGCGCAGGATCAACTGGGCCGGCTCGCGCTCGTCGCCCATGTCGTCGTCGCGCTTGGCCCACATGTACAGCGGCTCGCTGAACTTGACGATGCCGCGCCGCACGTCCAAGGAAAATCCCCCGTTGTACAGCACGGCCTTGGTGTAGGGATCGGTCGGGTCGACCATGCCCGGCTCGATGGCAATGGGCTTGAGCGTGGTCTGCGTGTTGTCGTGGCGAATGTTCTGACCCGCGGCCGCCGCGTAAAACAGGCCGTACACCTGGGCCGGCTTTTCGCGGGTGATCGTGCCTTCCTCTGCGACCTCGGTGATGCTGAAGATCTGTGTTTCTTCCAGCGGCAGGAAATCCAGGCGATTGAATTCTTTGCTCGCAAACTCCCCTTTGGGCATCGTGCCATAGCCTTTGACCGTCGAGATGCGATACCACTTGTAAACGCACGCCAGCGCGCGAGCCCGGACGGTCAAGTCCGAGATCTGATTCATGGTCTCGAGGTCCACCTGGCTCCAGCCGCCGTCGTCTTCGCCGGGATCGGGCGCATAGCTCAGATCGGCCAGCGCCTTGATCGTGCCATCGTTGTCGATCCCGATGGCCTCCAGCCCAAAGTCCAGGTTGTAGCGGATGCGGCTGCACACGCAGGCGATGCCGCTGGGAATCTCGGGCGGATCGACACTGGGATCGATGTACTGGATATCGAGCGTTTGCGGCAAGTCGCCGCCGGTACCTTCCGGCTGGACGCTGATGGAATTCTTTTCGTCGGCCCGCATGATGACCCGGCAGCCCGTGTAATCGGCGAGCTGCGCGAGCGCCTCGCTGGCGGGCGTGTAGTCCCAGTCAACTTCGGGCCGCGAATCGTTGGGCACCTTGGTCAGATCGTAGTCGTCCAGGTCTTCGCCCAGCGCCAACAGGCATTGGCTCATCAGCCAGATGGGCGCCGCCTCGGTGCCGGCCACCAGCTCGGCGCTGGTGTTGCCGCTCATGCCGCTGCCCAGGTCCGTGTTGTCCTTCCACTGGTTGTAATTGCCGCTGATCGTCGGAAATGCCCACTTCCAGCGGCGGTCCTTGATGTTCAGCCGCACGATCATGTTCTGCGTGTTGCGCTCGATGCTGCTGGCGTCGATGCGGCAATTGAGAAAAGCAGCCACGATCTGACCGCCGTAGACGATCGTCATCGTGCCGTCGAACTGTGGAATCGTGGCCTGGGGCGCGATCGTCACGTTGGCGATATTGGGGCCCGTGCCATGCGTCAGCGTGAAGCTCCAGTCCAGGATCGCATTGATGCCCGGAAACAAGAGCAGCCCTTGCGGCGGCCCGGACGATGGAAGTGTCAGTCCAATACTCATGGTCAGTGGTCAGCGGTCAGCGGTCAGTTACTGCGGACAACTGACAACGGACAACTGACCTATCCCCTTAGCTGGACGTGTAGGTGTGGTTGAATCCGGCGACGACCGTGACGCTCGGCAGGGCGCAGTCGAGCGTCTTGAACGCCAGGCCCGAGACGACGCCGAAGGGATCGTTGAGCCTGGCGCCGGCGGACATCTGGACGGCGGCCGTAATCGTCTTGGTGCGATTGTCCTGGCTGAAGTCGAGCGTGCCGGTCGGGCCGATCGCGGCGCTGGCGATCGTGCCCGAACTGCTCCAGTAGCAAGTGCCCGCGTAGACGTTGAGCGTGGCGGTTCCGCTGCTGCCGATGACCGAAATCGTGCCGCCGGTTTGGTTGATGGCGCCGATCGTGGCGCCGCCGCGAGTATCGACCAGCAGCGTCCCGCCCGACATGTTGATCGGTCCGACCTGCACGTTCTGGCCGATGCGCACCGACGTGCTGGCGCTCGACGTGAACTGGCTGGCCGTAAAACCGGTGGAAGCCGACGCGGCGCTGATGCTGAGCGTGCCAATCGCGCCGCTGGCCTTGGAAATCACGCCGATGCCAACGGTGCCGGACACCACATCCATCGTCGTGCTCGAGTTGTTGAAGTCGAGCACCACGGCTTCGATTCCCGTTTCGGCCGATATGGCAGTGTCGTAGACGGTGGCTGCGCAGGCGACCGAGCCCAGGTTCAGCCGGATAAGCGGGCTGCCATTGCCGTTGCCGGCGCCGATCGTCAACAGCGGGGTCTCGAAGGCGAGCGACGTGGCGCGATACTCCTGGTAGCCATTGGCATTTTGCTGCGGCAGCCCAATCTGGCCGGTGAAGCCGGCTCCGATGTTGACCGCCGCAAACGACGTCGACGAGTTGTTGGTGTTCGTGTAGAAGATCGAGGTGGCATTGTTGTCGATGTCGAGAGTGTCGCCGTACACCGGGGCCGTGCCAGAGTCCCAGTTGGCGGGGTTGTCGAAGAAGTTGGAGCCGGTGGCGTTATACGCAGGCTCGCCGGGTTGTTGGCCAAAGGGTTGAGAGGTCGAGTCACCGCCGACCCGGCCTGTGCCGCCTGCGCAGCTGAATGTGCCGAAAAAAGGCACGCCTGGCACGTTGCCCGTTCCGATGACTTGATGACTCGCGCCGTCCGAAGTCCAAGTGATTTCCGCGAATTCTGGCACTGTACTGGCAGCCAAGGCGGCAGCGAGGGCAGCCAGCGTCAAGGTAGTGCTCGTCGAGCCAAAAATGGACACCGACTTGCCGTTGATCGTGAGTATATATTCCGTGCTCGCGTCATTGACCTCGATTTCCGCAAAGCCCATTTGAGCACGAGCTTGTGCCCCGCCCGTCCATCGTTTCAGTGCCATGATTCATGCTCCTAGACTGCAGGCCGTGAGGTGGGAAGGCCGCCTATCAGCGGGGCCGAGTCTTCGTATTCGTAGTCCCAGGTGATGACAAAATCCTTGAGCTGCCGCCCAGAGCCGGTGCCATACAGCGTGGGCGCGCCGACCGTGACCGGGCACGTGTCCTGGTGCAGGGCGTAGACCCAAATGGGAGGCGGCGGCACAGGGTAGCCCGAGAGCCCTTTGGCGCTGCCGATCTGCGAAGCTCGGAACGTGGTCGCCTGCTGCACCATTTGCTTGGTCGGCAGCCCGTTGAGGTTCGGCAGGAACACGAACCGCGGGCCGCCGCCGGTGAACGTGATGGATTGCTGCCATTCCAGGACTTCAGTCGCGGGGTCGCCGGTGGGAATTTCGGCTTCCAGCACGATTTGATAGCTGCGAAACGTGCTGCCTTCAGCGTTTCCGCCGTCGGGGAAATAAGGCGGGGTGACGACGCGGATGCCGCCCAGCGTGTCGGCGCTCTTGATGCCCAGGTTCGTGCCGACCAGCGCGACATCGAGCCCGTGCGTGGCATAGCCTCGCTGGAGCTCGGCGACGAGTTGATTGACGGCCGCAACGCTGTCGCCCTGCAATCGGCCCGCGATGTTCCAGGTGTGCAGCACCGTGGCGATCGTGCCCTGGCTCGACACACCAGCCGAGCGCGTGATGTCGATTTTGCACTCGCCCGGCTGGTGGGTGTAGGGGCCGTAGGTTAGCTGGAACATAAAAATCAAGTCGGAAGTCGGAATGATGAATGAAGAGCAGTCCGTGGTCAGTTGTCCGTTGCCCGTTGTCCATGCCACTGGCCACTGACAACTGACAACTTATGGGCTGATCGTGACGGACAGTTCGTGCCCGGCCGTCGTGGCCCGCGCCACGGCCGTCAGTTGTTGCGTGATTTCGCTGCGTGCCGGAACCTGCGGCGACCGCGTCGGGAACTGCAAGGTGGCAAACAAGAAGCTCAGCACGTCGGCCGTATTGCTGGCGTCGGTCAGCACCAGCGACGCCGCGGCACCGGCCGGCGACTGGTCGAACAGGTCGGTCTCGGCCGACGTGAACGGGTTCTCGCAATGAAACGTGATGACACGGTCCTTGGGCGTGATGCTCGTGGCCGTCTGGCTATTGAAGAATCGCACGTCCAAACTGTTGTCGATCGTGATGTCCCAGGTCTTTACTAATCGTGCGGTGCTTAAAATCGCCAGCACCGCATCGCTGAAGATCAGCGGGTCGGTCTCGTTGTAGGTCACCGTGGGAAACGTGCCCGCGTCGGAGATCGTTTCGCTGACGCCGACGATATCCAGCACGAGCTTCAGCATCTGGCCTTCGGTCACGCTGAAAGTAGCTCGGTTGACCACGCAGCCTGCGTAGGTGCAGACTTTGGCCACCTTGTCGATGGTCACGCTGAAGCTGGGCAAGGTCTCGGCCAACGGGTACGTTCCGCCCGATGCGGCTCCGCCCAGAATCAGCGGCAGCAGCGGCTTGAGGTCGAGCATCGACGGATAGAGCGCAATCTGGCCGCCGACGTGAATCAGGCCGCTGCGCGTGCGCGAAGCAAAATGACTCCGCGTGCCGCGCGACGTATTGGGGTCCAGGATTTCGCCCTGCGAAATCATGCTCGCCGTATCGGCAAAATCGTAGCCCTTGGTCACCGGGCTGGCCGTATCGATTCCCAGTTGTGCTTGATAGCCCTGACTGGCTGCTGGAATAGTCACAAGGACCTCCTGTTGAGGGAAATGCGGAAGTATGAATGCGGAATGATGAATGACGCGCAAGCGTCACGTCCTCGTCGTTCCCCTTTTCATCATTCATCATTCCTACTTCCTACTTGTCTTTCACATTCCGCGCGGCTCTCGACTGACGAACCAAAACAGCAAGGACGAATGGAAAAAGCCCTTCATCCACGATTCGGGTTGGACAATCGTGCTGGGTTCGACCCAGCAGCCGATGATTTCGGGCACGGCCGGCAGCTTTTGGTTGCGAAAGGCGCGTGCGATTTGCTCGCGCCAGTTCAGGTATTGATCCAGGCGCCCGGCCGTCGGGTCCTGGTTGTCGCGGTCCACAATCGATACCAGCACCGGGTACTCGACGTCGTCGTTGCGGTTGGTGCCCTGCAAGCGGTTCATGTGTTCGGGGCCGTAGGGAGTCACCAGCACGCTCGGCAGCGGCACGTTGGCGGCTCCCAGCGACACGGCCGCGGGAATTTTCAGCAGCAGCACGCTGGCCGACTGCAGGCCATCCAATCCCAGGCCGCGCACCCCGGTGCAGACGGCCTGCAGGCAGCGCCAGTGCACCGAGTGCACGGGTGTCGATGCGGCCGTGCCCGGCCCACGCGACAAAAACCAAGGCCAAAGTTGAACCGGCTGCATGGGGAGCGTCACTCGCGAGCAAGAACGATCAGGACCGCAGGCCGAACCGGCTAGGAATCCGCGCGCATCACCAGCCGGCGCCAGGTGCGCACCGTGCCATCGATCGTGGCTGTGACGGTCACGATTGCCGTTGCGCCGGAGCCGATCCGATGGGCCGGCTCGTCGTATTTCAGCAGGCCGCAACTTCCGACGGCGATCATCGCCGTCCCGGCCGGCACCAGGTCCGTGCCATCCAAGCGCTGCGTGACTTCGATCGTCGGCGACGCAATGCCCGAAGTCAGCGGCGTGCCATTGTGGAACCAGGCCACGGTGTATTCATCGAGGCCGGCGCTGTCGTTGGCCACAAATTCGATGTCGGCGGGATAGATATCCTGCGAGCTATCGAGCTCGACGCCCGACGCCACCTGGCTCACGGTGGGAATCGTGACGCCCGTCTGCGGGTCGCTGCTGAGCAGCACCTTGTGGTCGGTCCCGAGCACCCAGGCGGCCAGCTTAGCACCGATGCTGCCGGCCGTAGTCAATGTCGAAAGGGCCATGTTCCAGGCCGCGGCGGCCAACGCGGCACTGGCGGCGGCGTTGGGGCCGTCGACCAGATCCATTTTCGACCCCACGGCCGCCGGCTGAGCCGGGAGATTGTCGGTCTTGACCTTGATAGCCGCGATGTCGGCGTTGTCCGGCGCGACGTACGAATCTGCCGGCATCAAGCCCGATTGGATCGCGGCCACGCTGGCGTCCTGCAAATCGCCCACGCGCTTGCTATCGATCATCAGCGAATCGATCGGCGAAGCGTCGGTCACGCCGTTGACCGTGGCGGTCACCAGGATCTGCACCACGTCACCCTGCTGATAACCGCCGGGGATGGTACCGCTGACGGTATAACGGCCGCTACCCCAACCCAGGCTGGATACGGCCAGCGCAAAGCTGGGGTCATAGCCGCCGTTGTGATAAGCCACGGCAGTGGGTGTGGAATCGGCGTCGGTCAATGCACCGGTATCAATTCTCCGCGTGGTGACCAGGCCGTAATAATTGTCGCTGGGTTTGTAGCTCATGCGCAGATCCTCTCACTCGAAATCATGGCCGACTTGAGGACCGAACCATACGCGGCCGGCAAACCTCCCTGCGTCGTCGTGCTGGCCGTTGCCGTGACGTTGTTCGTCAGGTTTGTACTGTCGATCGTGAGCACGGCCTGTGGGCCAAAGCTGTTCCAGGTGACGACCCAAGGGCCGCCGTCCGCGCCGGTGATACCGACGCCGCCGGCCGCCACGATATCCGAAAGCGCGTTGAGCGCGGTTTGCAGGTCGTACTGAGTAATATTCCAGGCGAGAGCGCCGGTTGATTCGGCATTGCCCGCGACCGTGAACGTGCCGACGTCAGCCGTGGGTTGCGGAATGGTCTGCACCTCATTGACGCCCATCGTCGAGTCGTCGGTCCCGTCCGTGAAATCGACGCTGATGTTCCCATCCCAGGAAGTAATTCCTCCGTCGCCGATGCCGTCATCCATTGTCAAATTGCTGAAAAGACTTGGCGCTGACTGGCCGCTCCCGATTACGCCGCTGTCCCACGTGCCCGTGGGGCTTGTTCCGTAATTATCGGGACCGAGTTGCCAGTAGCCTCCAGTAGGCATGTTGCCGCTGAAGCCGACGAGCAGCGTGCCGAAGGCGGTCGCCTCGGTGGCTGGTACGTCGGTTGGCCCGCTGCCCGCCGTCGTCTCGCTCACGGCGTCAATCGAGCCGGCACAAACCAAGCCGGTCGCATCGCAGGTCGTCTGCGGCACGTTGGTGTTGGCCAACGTGCCTTGGAACGTGATCGAGATGCTGCCGCTGTCCGCTTCGCCGCTGGCCGCGATATTGCCCGTGCCGATGGTCGAAAGTGCTTCGAGCGCGGCCTGGATCGTCGCGGCCGGATCGTTCCAGTCGAGCGCACTGGTCGTCTGGCCGTAGAACGTGAGCGTATAGCTGCCGGCCGTGGGCGCCGGCGAAAAGCTCACCGTTTGAAGTTCATTTGCCATGGTCGCGCAATCCTGGGTTTTGCCCGTAATGGAAGTCAGTCCGCGGCGCTCGATCGCTTCATCGATCCAGCCGGCAGAACGTCCGCCAGCGCGTGCCGCACGTGACCAGCTCGGCATGCTGCACGCGCCACACATTGCCGCCGGGGTCGGTCAGCGTATCCGTCGGACGAGGTGTCCGGCCGGCTAGCGCGGCCACCGGCAGACTGAAGCCGCGCGTGATGTCGGCCGAAGTCAGCGCGTCGGCCAGCAGTCCGAGCTCGCCCTGGCTGAGCCGAAAGGGCGACACGGCCGCTAGCGCCAGGTCGGCCTGCCCCGCCTGGCCGAGCACCAGCGTCAGCGTGTGGTCGAACACGGCGGCGTCGCCGCTGGGGTCGAAGTCGAGCGTCATGGGCCGGTGAATCCCCGGCTGTGAATCTCGAAAGGATCGGCCGCCGCAATCTGGGCATTCAACTTTTCCAGTTGCGACAGGTAACTGTCGAACAGCCCCTGCCAGCTCACCACTTGCCCATCGATCTTGTAGTTGGGCTTGGGATCGGCCGTCATGTCGGCCAGGTTTTGCGCAATCTGATCGCGCGCCGCCAGCAGGTTGTTGAGAAAGTCGGGCACGGAAATACCTTGGGAGAATGCGGAAGTAGGAATGATGAATGATGAATGGAGTTGGCTTGCTCCGGCATTCATCATTCATCATTCATCGTTCATCATTTCTTCTATGTGTTGTAGTTCTTCACCACGTAGCGCGGATTCATTACGGCCGCGGCGCCGCGCTCGCTGGCCTTGTAGCGGACCACAACGTCCTGGCTGAACTCGGCCTCGCTGTTGACCGGAGCCTGGGTCACAGTGATGGGCCAGTTCTCCATGTAGGCAAAGGCCCGCTTGAAATCGCCGTGGAACCACCATTGCTTGGCCGACGACTCGGCCGTGCCGCCGGCGAGAATCCGCCGGTACAGCAACCGGCTGCTCTGGAAGTTGTAGCCGGTCAGCGGATTGGCATACCGGGTGTGGACGCTGCCCGTCGAACTGGCGCTACTGACCGTGGCCACGTCGGTGGCGTTGAAAATCCGCGCCGCCGCGTGCAGATAAGCCGGCGTCACCAGCACCGTTTTGGCCTGCACCAGGATCGGTTCGCCCGTGTTGGGATCGAGCATGTCGGCGAACAATTGCTCGGAGGCGTCGACGCTGGTCCAATCGACCAGCTCGTTGCCGCTGATCACGTTCACCCACGGACTGCTGGTCTGGTAGGTGTTGTACGTGGTGCCGACCCACTTGTAGTTGTTCGTGGTGCCGATCGCCAGGTCCAGCAGCCGCTTCTCCTTGTCCAGGCCCAGGATCTCGCCGACTTCGGCGGCCCGGGTCAGCACCAGGTGCGTGCGATCGAAGAAGATCGCCTCGCGCGTCACCGGCACGATAAAGCCGCGCTTGGTCGTCGACGGCGTCTCGATGTAGTCCTCGCCGAAGCCCAAGCTCGGGTACGGCATGCCCGGCTGCACCGCCTGGATATCGTCGGCCACCCGGGCAATGCCGGGAATCTTCTCGCCGTCCAGCCGCGTGGGAATCGTCTCCACCAGCTTGGACATGATGAAAGCCTCTTGCTGGTAGGCCTCCATGATCTTCGAGTAAATCACCTGGCCGGTGATGTTCAGGAACGCGGTGACGTCCACGCCGTCGCCCGCCTCCAGCACGTTGACGCCGCCGGAAGCGTGGGGGTCCATCAGCCGCACCCACTCGTGGCCGTCGGGCACCAGCGCCTCGGCCAGGTCGCGGAGGCTGAACTCATCGGCCCGCACGTGCTTGTCGCGCAGAGCCTCGGCCAGGTGGGTCGTGGTTTTCTGCGGTCCGTCGAGTTCGTAGCGGCGTTTCACTTCGCGAGAATTGATCGTACCCAAGGTAGCAGCCTCCGCTTATGAAAGATCGAAAAGTTCGTACATGCGGCGTGCTTCGGCCGAATCGGCCGACGAGCCGTGAAACAACATTGGTCGCTCGACGACGCGCGATCAGGCGGGCGCGGCTTGCGGACCCCCGAAGAGCACCGAGCTGACGACGTCGACCAACACCGTGGTCGACGCGGGGTTCACCCGGCTGGCGCAACGCCCGACGGCCAGGTCCGCCGCGCCCACCGCGGCCACTTGCTGGCTGGTCAGCACCGTCGCGCCACTGGGTTGATCGGGCCCCAGAAGCTGGCCCACCTCGAACGTGGCGCTGCGGCAGTCGTATTCGAAGACCCCCGTCGTGGCCACGCGGATCGG
Organism: Pirellulales bacterium; assembly: GCA_036268995.1. Taxonomy (GTDB): domain Bacteria; phylum Planctomycetota; class Planctomycetia; order Pirellulales; family PNKZ01; genus DATATB01. The sequence continues at coordinate 45,593 of DATATB010000150.1, forward strand.
GTCGGTGCCGCCGACGGGCGAACATTGCATGGCCACGCCGGCAAACAGCGAGTGAAACAACTGCTGATTGGCCGTGGCGCTCCCCTGGTTCGTCTGGTTGGCGGCCGAGTAGACGTGGTCGCTGCTCAGGTACACCAGGTCGCCGATCTCGATGAGCGTGCTGCCGTCGACCGACAGGACGACCGGATTGGTTTCTCCATATCTCCACCGCATCACGTTCGACATTGCATCACGCTCCTGTAGAAAGGCCGAATGTTAGAAAAAGACTCCACGCTGGCGGCCGCGCGGCGCAGGCGCCGCCGTCGCGTTTGCGGTTCAGTTACGAATCAAGCGGGCGAAGGTGCGAGCATCCGGCACTTCGGCCAGCAGCCGATCGGCCGGCATCTGGTCGCGCGACACCGGCCGGGCCGGGCCGCCGGCCGGCCACTGCCGCACCGACTGCACCAGCCGCGCTCGCTCTTCAACCAGGCACCGCATGTGCTTTTCGTCCGCAGCGCTCAGTAGCGCCTCGAAAAAGGCCTCGCTCACCACCGCCCGCGACCACGGATCCTGGCCATCGGGCAGCGGCAAGCTGTGCTCGGCGAGCAGCCGCAGGGCCAGGTCGCGCTTTTGCGACCCGACGCTTTGCGCCCGCAGCGAGTCCAGTTCGTTGTTCACCCGCGCCATTTGTTCGCGCAGCGGTCGCTCGATTTGCTCCAACAAATCGGGCCGCGCCGCGCGCAACTGCTCGAGCGTCAGCTCCGACGCGTGAACGGCCTGGCCACCGGCAGCGAGAAGCGGCAGGCCGGCGGTTTGCGACTCGAACAAGCCGCGCGTCGTGGCCGGATCGGCCACCAGGTCGACGCTCTGCACCTTGGTGATCGCTTCCACCACCATGCGCTGCCCGTCGCGCTTGACGCGGCCCTGCACGTTGTGCGAAAAGCCCACGTTTTCCGGCTGGTGCTCCGCATCCCAGGTCAACTGGCCCGCCAGAGCATGCGCGGGGTTGAAATGCAAATCGGCGAACAAGCCCTCCCCCTCGCGCAGCGCCACGCCGCGGACCACGCCGATGCGGTCCTGGTAATCGCGCGGGCCTTCGGGCGAGCCCTTGGGATGATTGATGTTGACCTTGGCTCCCTCGTACAGGGCCACGGCGCCGGCCAGCGCGGCGGGCAAATAGCTGCGGCCGTTGCGCGATTGCAGACCCAGAATCTTCACGCCGCGGATCACGCCCGCCTGGCGATCGACCCGCATCGTCACGCCGCGCGAGTCAACAAACTCTTGCAAGGTCTCGTGCATGGATTGCATCCTTCGGATAGCTGGAAACAAAAAAAGCCTGCGAATCACCACGGGTGGTGTTCCACAGGCTCGGGGCCGATACTCGCCGGCACATTTGTGCGGCGGGCTCGTCGCGATACCAACAAGTTGTCTTGGCCGCCGCAGGTGCGGCTCGGCCGTTTCCTAACGCTCGGTCGTTTCCAGCCGCGTGTTCAGCCGCTGGATCGTGCCGTCCGAAATCACCAGCTCGATGGCTGCCGTGCCATGAAATCCTTCTCGCAAGGCCTGCACCATCATGCCCTCCAGCGTTTGCCACGCACGGCTCAATCTCGCCTGGTTCGTGCCGCTGGTTTTCCGTTCCGTCATGGTGCACAGCATACAAGTGCGAGTGTCAAAAACCAAACAAAACTTTGGTCATTATTTCGTGTCGTTACTGCGGCGCCGCGACTCCACTGCGTTTGGCGCCGGCCAGGTTCGTTTGTTCCTGGTCGTAGTCCAGGCCGCTGAGCTGGCTCCAGGTTTGCGGCGAAAGGATGCCCGAGTCGAATTCGATGCTCAGAGCCTGGGCCGTTTGCAACATGTCACGCACGGCCAGCGATGGCGGCACCGCTTGGATCTCGACGTCGGTGAACGCCTCGTTGGCCAGCCGGCCGGCGCGGCAGGCGTTTTCGATCACGCGCCGCAAGATGGCCAGGTCGTCTTCAATCTGCTGCGCCTGCAATCGCTGAAACATGCGCACGGCCGGCCCTTCGGCCACCATCGTCGAGGCGTAGCTCCCGTTGCTCGCGTCGGCCGTGAGCATGAACTCGGGCATCACCAGCCGGCTGGCGATCGCCCGCAGCTCGGCTTGCAACACGGCCACGTAGCTGCCGGCGTCCAGGGCCGTGGCCGGAATTTCGTAGTCCACGTCGGCATGCGCGTCGAGAATCGTGCCCGGCGCGTACCGCTTGAAGAACGACGGCTGGCCGGTGGCGGGATTGGTCATCGTTACGTCGGCCTGCTGGCTGATGAACTGCTGCGTGGCCGTACGCGTGCCGTTGCGGTGTTTGCGGATCAGCGCGATGGCCGATTGAATCTCGGCCACCACGCTCATATTGCGCAGCAGCCGCTCGGCCCGGCGCAGGTTCTTGCGCACCGGGTAAAACAGCGGCAGGCCGCGGCGCACGTTGAAGTCGACGTTCGATTTGCGATGCTGAATCTCGTTGGCCGGCACCAGCGCGCCGTCGATGTAATAACCGCGCACGGTTTCCACGTCGTCGCAGTCCGTCAGAATGCCAAAAGCCGCGGCCGGATCGTCGACCAGCTCCGGCGGCGTGCGCACCTGGTCGGGCTCGATAAAGCGCAGCTGCGTGCCGCCGTCGGCCGAGACAAACATCCGCACGAATGCCTCGCCGTCGCGGTCGCACCGCCGCACCAGCTCCTGCTGCCGCCGATGCCACCGGTTGGCGCGCAAGAACGACTCGAGCACGGCTTGCACGTCGGCCACCAGCGATTGCGGCGCGACGCCATGCTTCTTCAGCGTTGCCCGGTAACTGTGTCCCGGGCCGACGATATAGTTGATGCGGTTCTCGTGCCCATTGATGGCGAACTCGTTGTTCACGGCCAGCGCGCGGCATTGGGCTCGAATCAAGGCCAGGTCCTGCTCGGTTGCGAATGCCGGCCGGCCCGCGTCACGCGTGCCTGGTCCGCTGCCCAGCGGAATCCACGACAAACCATCGTCATCGAAGTACGCGTCCATCGGATCAACGAACCGGTTCGACAATTCGTCGCAGGCCTCTTGCAGCCGGCGCTCGAGCGCGGAAATCGTATCCACCATGTTTTTCTCCTTTGCAAATTGGCTCTTTTTTCAGTTGTGGGTCAACGCGCTTGCAACGGCAGCCGGCTGCCCAGCCCATCGGCGGCACCCGGGCTGGCCATCATTTCGGCAGCCAGCCGCACGGCCATTTCGAAGGCATCCGGTCCGTCGTCGTGATCGCCCAGTGGAAAGTCGCGAAGCTGCTCGACGAGCAAAGCCGTGGCCGGCGACGCGGCTTTGAACCGCACTCGCCCCGCAGCCAGATACGGCCCGAGCCGGCGAATCCGCACCAGCTTGTTGACGTGGTTATTGATGGCCCAGGGCCGCACGCCCAATAACCCCTGCCGCTCGAACTCCGCCGTCATCGCGCCGGCCAGCAGCTCCTGGAACTGATTGGACTCGATGCCAAACGCGTCGGGCGTGAACTGCCGGTAACGCTCGACGGCGTCGGCCACGATCTGCGCCGTCGGGCGGCGGGCCAGGTCGGCCTCGACATACAACGTCCCCTGCTCGTCCACCGCCAGCATCACCAGCGCCGAGTAATCGCCGCCGCGCGCGTCCTGGCCTTTGCTCGGATCGAGCGCCATGGTCTTCACCCGCGGGCGAGCCGGCCACTCGTCGAACCAGACCAGCGATTCGAAGTACGCGGCCGGCCATTCGCACAGTTCCGGCGCAATCGGCGAGCTCTGCTTTTCGCGCTCGAACGCGCTGCGGCCGCTCTCGACGCGCATGCACATCAATGCGTACAGATCTTCGCGCTTGGGCCACAACAGCACCGCACCGCGATCCATCGCCGCCCGGTTCGCCTCGTAGAACTGCCGGGCACGCGCGGCTGCATCCGGCCGCTCGAGGTCGCAGTACAGGGTTTCCCATTGCTGCCACAGCAGCATGTCATCGGGCCAGCGCTCGATGGCCCGAAACGAGCGCGTGACCCAACCCGGCGTGCGGGCCAGTTCCATTGCCAGCGCGTCGCGATGCAGCGCCGTGGCCAAGTTCACCACGTTGGTGCGCGGCGCGCCTGCGCGCAGCAGCGTGCCGTTAAACCAATTGCGCGAGCGCTCGCGCAACGTGGCCGAGACCATGTGCTGGTCGTTTTGCAAATCATCGCAAATGATCAGCGACGGCCGATGCTGGCGCCAGCGGCGACCGCGAATGCGCTGGCCCGTGCCGTAGGCCTCGATCACCGCGCCATTGCCGAGCCCGACGAAATTTATGCGGCACAGCGGAGGCCGGGCCAGCACGTGGGCATAGTCTTGGGCCAGCAGCGCGTTGTCTCGCAGCTCGGCCTTGAGGTTCTCCAGGTGAGCGCAGGCTTGCGGCTTGGTATCGGAAACGATCCAGATATAGGGCTCGATGCCTTCCAGCGCCAGCCGCAGCGGCCAGGCCAGCGTGCCGAGCGTGCTTTTGGCGCTGCCGCGCGGCCCGATCAGGTTCAGCTTCGTGCCGCGGCACTGCTGCATCTGGCCGCACTGGTCTTCCATCCAGCGGTGCATCAACGAAGGTTCGAGCGCAAAGTGCCCGGGCAAGTACCGCGCCGCCCAGGCCAGCAGGCCGGCCGATTGCAACGTGGCGCCGGCCGCCGCGATGCGCCGGTCGAGCAAGTCGGCCAGTTGACGGACAAGGCTGCCGGCTTGCGGCTCCGGCACTTCGGTGAATGCAATCCGCTGGTGATCGCCGCTGCGCGTCTGCTCGCGCTGGCGAGCGGCGGAATCAGGCACGGCGTCGGAGGCTCGCGAGGTCATCCGGTTTCCAAGTGCGTGCCGAGCAGCTCAAGGCGGCCGAGCACGCGTTGCTGATCGTCGTGAAGCGGCAGTTCTTGCACAACGATTTCGGCAAACTGGCCCAGCAGTTCGACGATCTGCTCGACCGAAATCGCGCCCGGCCGCCGCTGCGCGTAACGCTCTGGGTAGCGGCGTTCGAGCATCCAAGCCGCTGCCCGCCAGTACTGTTCCTTCTTGGCGGCCGCTTGGATATTGCGCAAATACAAGAGCTCGTGCTGCCCCTCGGATTGATCGAGCTGGGCCCCGAATTCGGGATCGCGCACGGCAGTATTGGTAATCGTCGCCGGCGAGCAGCCGACGTAGCGGGCAGCCAATCGCCGCGAACCCCCCATCGACAACACCGCGCAAATTTCCCGGCGCTTGGTATCGTCCAACACCGGACGTCGCCCACACTTCGCCATCGTGTCTTCCAGTCACTCTTCGACGCGCTTAAATCTTTACTTGCACTTTTTACTTTTCACTTTTCACTCTTCACTTTTCACTTCCTCCTCTCCTACGTATTCGAACGAGGCCACGCAGCGTCCACGCGAACTGCGGTAGTTGGGAATAAAGCGGTCGATTTGCTTCGAGCCGGTTTTCATCAGCCGCCGAGCACGCCACTTCGGCGAGCGGCGGCAATGCGCCACCAGCGCCGGATGGCTGGCCGTGACGTGCAAATGGTGGCCTTCGGCCTGGTGCCACTGGGCCACGGCTTCGGCCACGCGCATGCCAATGCCGATGCCTTGGAAGTCGGGCAAGGTGACGATGCGGCTAATCCGCCAGTGATTGCGGCGGCCGATCATCGACAGCGTGGCGCAAAACGCCACTGGCGTATTGCCCCACACCGCCAGAAAGCACCGCGCTCCGTAGCTCAAAGAGCCGCTTAGATAGTGATGACGCGCAAACAGCCGCCACGCCGCATGCCGGCAACGAAACAATTCGAGCTCGATGGGCGGTCGCCGAAGACGCCTCCAGTGGCACTCGCGCGTCGCCATATCGATGGTCCAATCGGGCGTCAGCCACTCCTCCACGTCGTAATGACACGTGACCGCCACGAAGCGGCAATCGAGCTCGTCGCCGCGCACTGCCTTGGCCACAGCCGCCGAACCGATGCGGGCCACAGTCCGATCCACAACGCTCGTGAATTCGTCCATCGCCACCAGCGGCCGCTGGTCGGCAGCCGACGCGTTGCTCTGCTGGCGAGCGTCAATCGCCCGGGCCAGCAGCCGGGCCAGATCGCAGCGGAACTTTTCGCCCGTGCTGAGCACGCCGTAGGGTTTGACCCACGACGGCGGCGAGCTGAAGCCGACGGAAGTGAGCAGCCCGGTGATCGTCCGCATCGGCAGCTCGCCCAAGCAATCGACGACGGCCCGATCGGCCGGCCAGTCGGGCAATTGGTCAAAATCCGCCCCAAACAGCCGCCTGGCCAGCGTGCTCTTGCCGCTGCCCGACGGGCCGACGATCAGCCCCAAGCGCCAATCGCCGGCCAGGTCGGGCACTTCCACCCGCATCGTCTCGCTGGACTTTTCGGCCAGCGGCACATCGAACATGCCGCCCACCTGCCGCACGCGAAACGAATCGTGTACCGGACAGCTCAACTTGATTTCAATTTCAGACATGATTTGGGACCGATTTCGGGAGGGCGAGGCTCCTGCCGAGCCAAGGGGCTAGAATTGCGCCGCGCTCAGCTCGGCAGGAGCCTCGCCCTCCCATTTGCACGCTCCCTTTACAAGTTCAGCGGCTTGCACGCATAGCCTTCGGCGCTCAGCCGCTCGTAAAGCGTGCGCTGGTCGGCTTCGTCGCGGCATTCGATCACGAGCTGAAACACTTCGGGAATGTCGATCTCCGGCGCGTCGCGGTGGACGTCATCGCGCGGCGGTTCGGCCAGTTTGTCGAGCAACCGCTGCACGGCCGCGTTCTCGGTATCGACCTGCGCCACCAGATCGCTAAGCGCCGCGAAATTGGTTTCGGCCATCGCGGCCAGCGGATCGTGCAGCGCCAGCAGCTTGTCGGCTTCGGCGGCCGATACGTCGAGCACGAGCACGGGCACTTCCATCTCGGGCGTCAATTCGGCGCGCAAATGGCCGTCGATCAGCTCCAGCGTGCCGTCATCCAACGGGCGCACGAGCAGGGCGTCGGCGTAGCCGATTTCGGCCAGCACGCCCAGCATGGCGTCGCGCTGCCGCGAAGGGTGTGCTCGCCAGTTCTTGCTGCTGGGACGCAGCAGGCCCGCCTTCACTCGGCGAAACTCTCGAATCCGATCGCGGATCAACATGGCAACCACCAGCGGGGAGAGTGAAAAGTGAATAGTGAAAAGTGGAAAGTGACGAACGCGGCGCGACTTCGTCTCGCTCCGCGCTCGTCACTCGGCGCTCTAAAAGATTCCCAGACCGACGCCGCGGGTGCGGATCACGGTGCGACTGCGCACGCGAACCGGCCGTTGGCGAACGATCACCTGTTGCTGCACGACGGTCGGCATGGCCACGATCGTGGGCACGGCAAACGTCGTCACCACCGTGGGAACCGCCACCACCGGCGCGGCCACGATGGTTGGCGCCGTAACCACGGTGGAAACCGCCGCGGTCTGCGCGCAACCTCCCAAGGCCACGGCTGGGCAAGCCCATGCCGCATGGCCCATGCCGCATGCCAGCAGCAACAACACGCACAAAGCAATCCACGAACAACGCATGCCAAACCTTCCTTTCGCAAAACTCATCACACGCAACACATCACGATCGCATCATTTCTTATTTCACTTCGCCGGTTCGGCTGGCGCCGGAGCCGGGCCGGCCGGAACAGCCGCGGGCGGCGATGGCTGAGCATTCGCGCCGCTCGTTCCACCCGACTCCTGGCCGTGGCTCGAAAATTCTTGCAACAGTCGCCCCAATTCCTCGGCCGACAGGGTCTTTCCGGAACTGACCGGCGGCATCCGCTGGCTTGTGTCGTCGGAGAGCACGCGGCCGATGCACTTCAAACGAATATCCGGGCTGAGCGCTTGCAGATTGCTCAGATCCAGTCCGGCCTTGGGCTGCGGGCCGCTGTGACAGCCGGCGCAGGTTTTGGATACGAGCGACGGAATCGCCTCCGGCTTGATCACACCGGCGCTCGTGAGCCGCGCCAGGATCCTGGCCGCAATTCGATCCTCGGCCGTGTCGTTGCCGCCCGTGGCCTGACGCCCTGCCGGTGCAGGCATGACTGCGCCGCCGCCATATTGGACATAACTTTGCGGCGCGATCGGCACGACATACTGCGGCACCGCCACGGGCACGGCGAATTGCGCCACCACCAGGTTCTGCTGTACGACCGGTTGCGCGAACCCGCAACCGGCGTGGGCCGAGGAAATGATGAAGTAGGAATGATGAATGATGAATAAAAACACAAACACCGACAGCCGTCCACAGATTCGACTCATGGCATCCCCCTATTCAGCATTCATCGTTCATCGTTCATCATTCGCCGCTTTAGCGGCTCGCAGCGCGATCTCTGCGAAGCAGCTTTCCCAGGCCGCGCGATTCACGGCCTTGCCCGTGGCCAGCGCTAGCGCGATGGGGTCGGTGCTGTGTGCCAAGACTGTCGTTAGCTGGGCCGGAGCGATGCCCAACTCGCCGGCGGCCCGCTCGGGCGTGACTTGCTCGTCGGCATAGCCGGCAAACATGCTCGAGAGCGCGTCGACAGCCTGCGCCGGCGTCATGCCGCCGGTGGCGCCTGCCACCGCCGCGGCAAAATCTTCTCGATCGCGCGTCATGGCCCGGCCCAGCGCCGGGTTGTCGTAGAGTTCGGCGAGGCGCTGGGCCACTTCCGGCAGATAGCTTTTGATACCGGCGCTAGCGATCAAATCGGTTTGATCGTCATGAAAAGGCTGCAAGCCGGCCGTGCCGCCGTTGCGCTCGTGGCAGCGGAGGCAGGTGAGCATCGGCCGGATGATGCCGTCGCCCGTGTAGTCCTTGGCCACCTTGTCCGGCACGACGTCGGTGCGATTGCCCGCGGCATCGAAGACCGCGACGCGCCACAGCCGGTTCGCGCCCAATGCAAAGATCTCGCTAGCTTGAAAGTTGAACTTTTGCGTGGCGCCCTTTCCCAGGTCGATGTCCACCGGATTGCGGAGCGGATCGCGATCGGGGCTCTCGGCGTCGACGTCTTTCGATTGCCACACGCCGCCAAATGCGCCCGGGCGCTGGATGATGCGACGCGGCTTGCGCGTGACGCCCGAGCGCAGCAGGTTCGCCGCGCTATCGGCTGCCAGGCTTCCCAGGGCCACGGCGTCAACGCCGAACTGCTTGAAGTAATCTTCTTCCTTGGCCGGGACGCCAGCCCAGCCGTAGTAAGCGCCGCCAGCCACCCGGCTCACAAAGTAATCGGCACGCAGCACGGCCCCAAAGCTGGTAGACATTTGCTTGAGCCTGGCAGCGGCCGCCACGTCCACCCAGCCGCCGTCGGTGGTCACCGTGCGGGGCGTCCTTTCGCCGGCGGCCAGCACCTGCGTCCGCAGGTGGAAATACGGATCGGTCTCGGCGAGTTTTTCCCAGGCGCCGAACAGCTCTTGGTAAGTGCCGGGCTTTTTAAAGTCGGCATAGCTCGCCAGGTCGACGCGCACCAGCCGGCCCCCGTCTTCGACCCGCACGGGCAGCGCCAGCGGGCGAGCCCGGCTGATCGAGTTCAGCAAGAACGAGATCGCTTTGGCCTGCCGCACGCATTGTGCTTCATCGGCAGTCGTCAGTTGCAGATACCGCGTCTGCCCGCGGACAGCCGCCGGCAGCGACTCGATGTCGGCCACGGCCGCGCGCACCGCTTCGGCGGGGGTCATGGCGAGACAGAGTGCGGAGTGCAGAGTGAAAAGTGAAAAGTGAAAAGTGGAAAACCAAAGCCGGAACGCGCGCCGTAGGATCAAGCGTGCCGCCTCCGTCATTTTGCACTTTGCACTCTTCACTTTTCACTTCCCTCGTCAGTATCCCATTCCGACAAACAGTGCCCGGACGACAAGGGCCGCCAGCAAGGCCGCGCCCAGCACGCCGCAAGCGATGTCAACCCGGCTGGGAATGTCGTGTTTCATCGGACTCAAACCGTTGCCAGATCCGCCGTGAGTGCCGCGAGGTCGAAGCCGTTGGGCGCCTGGCCGGTGCCTTCGATCCAATCCTGGCTGACGATGCCCCAGGCTTCGTCGCAATAGGCATTCAAAAACGACCACATGCGTTGCAGCGCGCCCCAGGTGACGCACGTCAGGCCGTGCTGGTCGTAATCGACGACATACACCGCGTGGCCGCCCCAACTGCCAGGCTGATACTGCGGCAGCAGATGCGAGAGCCAAGGCGCCACCGGCGCACTCCACACCTGTTGGTTTTGCGCCGAAAGGGGCAGCGACAGCCCGATGTACACGCCGCCAAAGAGCCACACGCCTGCTTGCATGTGCTGCTGATTTTGCGGCTCCAGCGCCACGAACGCGCCGATCTTGTGGCCGGCAATGCCGGTGCCGCGCCAATAGTTGAGCACGTCCAATTCGACGCAGCCCACGTCGGTGGACGAATCGCCCGGCACGTAACCGCTGACGGCCGAGTAAGCCGCCAGGATCTGATCGTCGGTGGGCGTGAACTCCGCCGCGGCGTTGGCAGTCCAGGCTTCGAGCTGATGTCCCGGAGCCGCGATGGCGCAGTCGCCGATCGAGTCGTTGAGCATCATCGGCCAATTCGGCACCTTGCCGCTCCAAGCGCAAGAAGCCGGTGGCTGCGGCAACGAAGCGCGCACGTAGTTGGCAAAGTGCAGCGTACGATGATCGTGCCGCGGGGGCAGCTTGCCGAGCCTGCGAGATGTGAGGGATGCTTGCACGAACGACCTCCGAGAGCGATGAGAAACGATTGCGAAAATGGCGATTGCGTTGCCCGAGCCGAAGCGACTACTGCCCGCCGCCGGACTGATTGAACGCGGCGACGATGGCTTGGATCAGGCTGATCAACTGCGGCAGGGCGTTGATGATCGGCCCGAGGTTGATCGAGACGCGGTGTGCGCCGCTCGTTGCATCGCCCGCGGAGTTGGACACCAGCGGGCAGTCTTCAAGCCAGGGCACCAGCAAGTCGCCGGCTGTTTTCAAGGCAGCCCAGAAGTCGTTGAGATTGTCGGCGGCCTGCATGGCCTCCAGGTCGCTGAGTAGTTGCGGTAATTGCTCGCTGTGGCTGGCCAGCCATTGGGCCAGCGCTTCCAATTGGCTCGAATCGATCGCGGTGCTCATGAGCTGTGCTCCCCTGGTTGAATGCCCCCCGGCCGGCAATCGCGTGCCGGCTGGGTCGGCTTATGCCTTGGACGAGTTCTGCAAACGGTTTGACAGTTGATTGAGCGCCTCGACGACGGCCAGGTGGTCGTCGTGAAAGCGCTCGCTCTGAGCCGAAATCACGCTATACAGGCATTCGCGCTCGGACCGGTATTCGGCCCGCATGCGGGCCATCTCCTCGCGAAACGCCTTGACGATGTTGGGCAGCGTGCGGGTGGCCGTGTGCCAGGAGTACCAGCACAAGATGGCCGTCGCCGTGAGATTGCTGACGTCGGTCACCGGCAAACCTGCTTCATTCACGCGAAAGCACCGTTTCCTCGTCCCAGTGCCGCGGCCGGCCGAGAGCAATAAAAAAAGCCCGGCACCGGACTCACATGTCCAGTGACGGGCTCTTGAGATACCTGACTTGTGTCGCTTCAGGCTCGGCTGATACCGCGTAACAGGGGCGGATATTACCGCAGCGCCTGGCCCATTTTCAAGTTTTTTCTGCCGCGGTCCTCAGCCGAATGCCGCGGCGCAACGGCGCAACCTGTTAAGCTCGCAACGCTTTCCAGCGGCAGCCTGCGACGGCGGTTTTGCAATCGCAGAGCTCGACTGTTCGTAAGCGGCGATGGCGTTCCGGTGCGGTCGATTGGCGGCGGCGGCGTTTGCCGCTTCATTGACTCGACTTGCCTGGACTTTATAATTTTGCTGGTTTGGCGGTTTGATCGCTCCGGTGCCACGCAGTGGGCAGACTGGAGCGCTTATCTTTCGTGGAAGGAGCTGGGACTGGCATGGCTGGCAACGTACTCGAATTGACTGACAAGAACTTTCAGACCGAGGTCCTGCAGTCCGGCGAGCCGGTGCTCGTCGACTTCTGGGCGCCTTGGTGCGGCCCGTGCCGGATGATTGCCCCGATGATCGAGGAGCTGGCAGCCGAATACTCCGGCGCGATCAAGATCGGGAAGATCAATATCGACGACAGCCCGCGAGCTGCCGGCGACTACGGCGTCAGCAGCATCCCGACTCTGATGATCTTCAAGGCGGGCGAAGTGGTGGACCGGTTCGTGGGCGTGCAGCCGAAGAACCGGCTGCAAGCAGCGCTGGACGCCGCCAAATAGCAAACCGCTGACAGACTGATAGGGTCCGGCGGGGGCGACTTTCGCCAAATAGGGCGGCCCTTGCCAGGCAGGATAGTGGGATTCGGTCAACTTTGCGGACCGTCCGGCCGATCTATACGGCCGGTTAGCCTTGCTGGGGCTGGCGGCTAATTGCTGCTGGCAAACTAGCCGGCAAGGCAGTCGCCGCAATAGGCCCCCAAGCCGATGTCCGATTCGAGCACGGAAGAACGCCACGGGCAGACCGGTTGCCAGCAGCCAGCAGCCGATGGCGAGTCTCGCTCGCTCGGCTCGCCCCGCGTGGACGGTCCGCACACGCTCGGCGATCAGCGGCCAGCGCCGTCCGAGCCATTTCTGCCGGGCTCGTCGCTGGCGGCAGCGGAAGCCTTGCCCGGCTCGGACGAAACCCTCGCCGAGACGACGGACGCCGACGTGCTGCGGCTCCGGCTGCAAGCACGACAATTGACCGAATTGCTGCGCGTGCGCTACGAGGATCTCGAGCGCCGCGAGGCCCTGTTGAGCAAGCAACTGGCCGGCGCCGACCGCGATGCCCGGGCCATGCGTCTGCAACTGGACGAGTGCGTGGCCGAATTGAGGGAGCGCGAGCAACAGTTCGACGAGCGCCAAGCGGCCCTGGATGAGCAGGACCGGCAGTTGGCGGCCGCCGGCGCTCTGCTCCAGCAGCGCGAGCGGGCCCTGACCGAGCAGACCGGCCAATTGGCGATCGAAGCGGCGGAATGGAGCGAAAAGGCCACCGATCTGGCCGCGCGCGAAGCCGCACTCGAGCCGCTACGAGAGCAGTTGCTTGCGGCCGCCCGAGTCCAGGCTGATGAGACTCGCCAGGCGGCCATCGCCGAGCGCGACGAGTTGCTCGCGGCTGCTGCCAAGGCAGCCGAGCAGGCCCGAGCGGCACTCCAGGACGAATTGCACGTCCTACGGCAGAACCACGAGACGTCGATCCGCGCCGCTCGGGCCGCGCAGCAGCGGCTCGAAGAGCAACGCCTGCAAATCGAAGCCGACGCCTCTACCATCGAGCGTCGGACCGAAGAAATCGAGGAGCAGGCGCGGCAAACGTTCGAGCAAGCCCGGGCCGCCGGCGCTCAAGAGGCCAAGCGGCAGGCGGCAATCGACCGGGCTGCATGGGAGCAAGCGATGCGGTTGGCTCTTCAGCGGGCCGACGAGGAGCTCGAAAGCCGGCGTGAGACGCTGGGGCTGGAATGGGCAGAGAAATCGTCCACCCTGCAGGCCGAAGCCGAAAGCCTGGCGGCTCAGCAGGCGGGCCTGGCCGAAGCCCAGCGGTTGATCGAATTGGGCCACGCTGCCATGGCTGATCGCGAGGCGGCCGCCGTCCAGTCGATCGAAGCTCGACGCGAGGCCGCGGAAGCCATCGTCCGGCTGGCCTTGGCCAGGCTAGACGATCGGCAGCAGTGCATCGAGTTCCGGGCAGCCGAAGTTGAAGCCCGCTGGGAGGAACTGCGCCGCCAAAGTGCGCAACCCTCGGCCGAAGAGGAGGCGCGCCGGCAGGATCTCGAGCAGCTTGCTTCGGCCGTGGGCCACCGCGAACGGCGAATCCAGGAAGCCGAAGCCTGGCTCGAGCACGGCCAAAACGAGGTCCAGCGTTTGCGGGCCGATTTGCAGGCCGATCGCGAGCGAAGCGAGGCCCAAACCCGGCTCCAGCGGCGGCGGTTGGCCGAGTCCGAGCGGCGGCTCGCGGCCGAAATCAGCGAAAAGCGCCGGTCGCTGGAGCGGCAAAACGAAGAGCTCGATCTCCGCCGCGGAAGTCTGGAGCAATTGCAGCAGGAGCTGATCGACTTGCACCGCGAGACGCTCGAATTGCGACTTTCGACTGAAGAGCTGTGGACGCAGTTGGCCGGCGACGTCCCACCGGCCGCCTTGAGCCACGCGCTTGGGCAGTCGCGCGCCCGGCTCGACGACCAACACCGAATGACGTTGCAAAAAATTAACGCGGGCCGGGCCGAAGTCGAGCAATTGCGCATAGAATTAGCAGTGACTCGTGCCCAGCTCGAGCACGACACCCAGGAATTGGAGCAATGGGCCCAGCGGCGGAGCCAGGAATTAGACCAGCAGGCGGCGGCGTTGGCGGCGCGCGAGGGGGAGTTGGACGAACAGGAGCGAGCGGCCAGCGAAGCCCGCGAGGGCTGGATTCGGGAGCGATTGGAGCTGGAACAGGAGCTGCGCGCCACGCGCGATCAACTGCGGAAGGCCACGGCGAGCCGCTTTGGCCGGCGGTCGGGCATAGCCGGCCCGCGAGTCCACGCGGCGGGAGTCTGAGCCGGTCCGGGGCTGCCAGTGGCGTGGTTGGCCTTTTCCGGACACTGGCCGGGGCGCGAGGGGAGCCCGGCGGAAAGATCGAAAATTTTTCAAGAGCAATTTCCGCCTCCGGCCGGCCTAAAAACGCTTGTCGGTTTTTTACACCAATGCTATAAGCACGCAGATTTGGGAACGATGGCCGGGGCACTCGGCCGCCCGAGTCTGGTTACTCAAAGGAGGAGAGGTTCAATTCCAATGAACCAAACTGATGCCGCATCGTACGCGGCCGCCGCCTGTGGCAGCCCGCCGGAAGACGCTGAAGAGCCTCCCAGTACCTCGCGCCGGCATCCTCGATGGAAAGACGTTCCCGACGAGATGTGGCAGGATTGGCGCTGGCAGATGCAAAACGCCATCCGCACCACGAGCCAGGTGGCAGAACTGCTGCCGCACACGCCTGAAGAAACGGCGGCGCTCGAAAAACTCGAAGTTCAGTACAAGCTGGCGATCCCTCCTTATTACTTCTCGCTGATCGACGTCGACAATCCTCACGACGCCATCCGGCTGCAATCGATCCCCTCGCCCTTGGAACTGGTGAGCGAGTCGGGGCAGCAGTATGAAGATCCGCTGGAGGAAGACAAGGACTCGCCCGTGCCGGGTCTGACGCATCGGTATCCCGATCGCGTGCTGATGGTCACGACGCACGTCTGCACCATGTATTGCCGGTTCTGCACGCGCAAGCGCGTGACCATGGACCGCGACGGCTGGGACGGCCCCAGCCACAACGATCAGCGGATGGTGAACTACGTGCGCGAGCACGCCGAAATTCACGACGTGATCGTCTCCGGCGGAGATCCCCTGTCGCTGCCGGTCTCGAAGCTGCGCTGGTTCGTCACCGAGCTGGCCGCGATCGAGCATGTGGACGTGATCCGCATCGGCACGCGCGTGCCGGTGACCTTGCCGCAGCGCATCTTCGATCCCGAGCTGGTCGAGCTCCTCCAGTCGGCCCGCAAGATCTGGATCCAGACGCATTTCAACCATCCGCGCGAGATCACGCCCGAAACCGAGCGGGCCGTGCGGCTGCTGGTGAACGCGGGCATGCCGGTGAACAACCACGCCGTGTTGCTCAAAGGCGTGAATGATTCGGTGCCCACGATGCGGGCCTTGATGCGCGGGCTGCTGCGGATCAAGGTGCGGCCGTATTACTTGTTCCATTGCGACCCGGTGGTCGGGGCCGGCCATTTCCGCACCACGGTGTGGAAGGGGCTGGAAATCATGGAAGGGTTGCGCGGACACATGTCGGGCCTCGGCGTGCCGACCTACGTGGTCGACGGCATGAACGGCGCCGGCAAGATTCCGCTGATGCCCAACTACCTGGTCTCGGCCAGTGAAAACGCCGTGGTGCTGCGCAACTACGAAGGCCTGCTGTTCCGGTATGCTCCGGAAGATCGGGCCGGCGGCGCCGCCGAGCATTATCCCTCGATGGGCGTGAGCAATTTGCTCAGCGGCAACATCGGGGCCTTGGTGCCCGAGGGCACGCCGCGCTACAAGCGGCGCAACCAAATCGACCTCCATGTGGTCGATGCACCGCGCGAGGACGAGCCGCACACCGACGCCGGCCTGCGAAAACCCTTCGCCAACGGCAGCGCCAAGGCAGGCTAAACGCAGTGAAAAGTGGAGAGTGAAAAGTGAAAAGTGCAGAATGCCAGGCGAACCGCCGGCCCGATGCACTCGCCACTTTTCACTTTTCACTATTCACTTTTCACTCTCCTTTTAGGTTTCCCCTGTGAAAATCGGTATCACGTTCAACGTCAAATTCTCCGGTGACCCGAATTCCGCGCTGCCGGGATTCTCGCCTGCTGATGGCTGGTCGTCGGAAGGTGCCGCGTGCGAAGGTCTGGCCGACGACGGCCAGGAGGAGTTCGACTCGCCGGAAACCATTTTGGCCCTGCACAACGTCCTCCAGGAGCTGGGGCACGAAGTGCAATTGCTGGGCGACGGCGAGGAGATGCTGCACCGCCTGCTGGCCGGGCCGCGGCCCGAACTGGTGCTGAACATCGCCGAGGGGACCGGCACCAGCCGCTCGCGCGAAGCCCGCGTGCCGGCCGTGCTGGAAATGCTCGGCATTCCCTACACGGGCTCCGACCCCTTGACCTTGGCGGCGGCTCTCGACAAGGACTGCGCCAAGCGCCTGGTGCGTGCCGGCGGCGTCATTACTCCGGCTTGGGTGCTGGTCGGCGGCGACACGCCCGACTTGGAACAGCGCCTGGATCAATTGCCGCTGCCGGTGATCGTCAAGCCGGCGTTCGAGGGTTCGAGCAAGGGCATCCTGGACGCCAACCTGATCTTCGATCGCGCAGAGCTTTATGAAGCAGTCGTGCGGCTGTGGCAGGCCTATTGGCAGCCGATCCTGGTCGAGGAGTTCGTCGACGGCGACGAATTGACCGTCGGCGTCGTGGGCAATGATCCGCCGGAAGTGATCGGCGTAATGCGGGTCGTGCCCCAGCAGGAGCGCGGGCCATTTGTTTACAGCCTGGAAGTCAAACGAGACTGGCGGCAGCGCGTTCGCTACGAATGCCCGGCGCGGCTTTCGGCCGCCGACACGCAGGCTGTGTGCGAGGCGGCCCTGGCCAGTTGGCGAGCGCTGGGCTGCCGCGACGTAGCCCGCATCGACTTCCGCCTGCGAGACCACGTGCCGTATTTCCTCGAAGCCAATCCGCTCCCGGGCCTTTCGCCGGTTTCTGGCGACCTGGTGCTGCTGGCAGGGTATATGGGCCTGGGCTATCCGGACCTGATTTCGCGAATCGTGGCGGCCGCGGCCGGACGGACGGCCAGTGTCGCGGGCCAGCAGGCCACGATGGCGACCATGGGAGCCAAGGCGTGATCACTGCCGGGCGACTGCAAGTCGTCGTGCTGTACAACGAGCCGCAAGTGCCGGAGAGCGACCCCGACTGGGCCTCCGAGGCCGGCGTGTTGGAAACGGTCGATGCCGTGACCGCCGCGCTTGCCAGCCGAGGACACGGCCTGCGTCGCGTAGGCGTCGGCTCGTCGGCCGCCGAGATCGTCGAGGCCCTGGGCACCGGCCCGGCGACCGACGTGGTGGTGAATCTGTGCGAGGGCCTGGGAGGCACGGGGGCCGGCGAGGCCCACGTGGCCGGCCTGGTCGAGTTGTGCGGCCTGCCGCTCACCGGATCGCCGCCAGAATGCCTGGCGCTGGTCCGCGACAAGGCCCGGACCAAATGGCTTTTGCAGGGCGCCGGCCTGCCCACCGCACCGTTTTTCTACTTCGCATCGGGCGACCGCTTGCCGCACGAGCCCCTGGCGGCCATGTTGGCCGACGGGCCGTGCCTGGTCAAACCGGCCAAGGAAGACGCCAGCCTGGGCATCAGCCAACAGAGCGTCGTGGCCGACCTCCAAGCGCTGGACCGGCAGGTGGCCGCGATCCAATCCCGCTATGGCGACGTACTAATAGAACGTTACATCGCGGGGCGGGAATTCAATGTCGGCGTCGTGGCCTTGGACGAGCCGCGGCCACTGCCGATCGCTGAAATCGAGTTTGGCGGCCCGACCGAGAATCCTTGGCGGCTGGTCACCTACGATGCCAAGTGGACGCCCGGCAGCGCCGACTATGACTCGACGCCCGTGGCTTGCCCGGCCCAGGTCGAGCCTGAGTTGGCGGCCCGGCTCGAACAGGCGGCGCTGGCTGCCTTCCGGCTGACGGGCTGTCGAGATTACGGTCGTGTGGATTTCCGTGTGGACTCCGGCGGCAGGTTGTATATTCTGGAGGTGAACGCCAACCCCGATCTCAGCCCTTCGGCCGGATTTGCCCGAGGCTTGTCGGTCGCGGGTTTGTATTATGCTGATTTTACCGAGCGGCTGATTCAATCTGCCGCTGCACGTCGCATCGGGCGCCAAACCTGCAGTGATCGCCGGGCA
>DATATB010000151.1:0-9826 GCA_036268995.1 Pirellulales bacterium
GCCGGCGGCCGAGTGGCTGCTCGATAATTTCTATTTGATCGAAGAGCAGATTCGTTCCACCCGGCGGCTGCTGCCCCGATCGTATAGCGGCGAGCTGCCGCGCTTGGCCAACAGTTCCACGGCCAACTATCCACGGGCTTATGGCATCGCGTTGGAATTGATCGCCCATACCGACGGCCGGGTGGACGCCGCCAGCCTGGACGGATTCATCGCTTCGTACCAATCGGTTGTTCCGCTCACCCTGGGCGAGCTTTGGGCGCTGCCGCTGATGCTGCGGCTGGCGCTCATCGAGAATCTGCGCCGCGTGGCCGCGCGGATTGCCGCGGGGCGTTACGATCGGGACCTGGCCGCCGATTGGGCCGAACGCATGATCCGCACGGTCGAGCAAAGCCCGACCGATTTGATCCTGGTGCTGGCCGACATGGCCCGGGCGAACCCGGCGCTGTCGGGCGCATTTCTGGCCGAGCTGACGCGCCATCTGCATGGGCAGAATCCGAATTTTGCCTTTGCCAACAGTTGGCTGGAGCATCGCCTGGCCGACCAGGGTTTGACGACCGAGCAGTTGGTGCTGGCCGAAGGTCAAGCCCAGGCGGCCGACCAGGTTTCGGTGGGCAACAGCATCACGAGCCTGCGGTTTCTCAGTGTCAACGATTGGCGGCAGTTTGTCGCAGAGCACAGCCTGGTTGAGCAGACGTTGCGCGGCGACCCGGCCGGCGTTTACGAAAACATGGACTTCGCCACGCGCGACCGTTATCGGCACGCCGTCGAGGCCATCGCCAAACGGTCTCGTTGCTCCGAGTACGACGTCGCGCACCGCGCCATCCAATTGTCTCAGAGCGAAGCGGCCGATCGGGCCAATCATCGGACTACGCACGTCGGCTACTTCCTGGTCGACCGCGGCCGGCCGGCGCTCGAGCGGCTGGTCGAGATGCGGCTCACGCCGGGTGTGGTGCTAGACAAGCTCCGCCGCTACTACCCGCTGTTTGTTTACCTGTTTCTTGTGTTGCTGGTGACCGGCGCGTCCGCCGCGTCGCTGCTGGAATGGGGTGGTTGGCATACGCAGCGGGTCATTTTGCTGGTGCTGCTGGCCATTCCCATCCTGATGTGCGCGGGCCAGTTGGGGATCGCGGTGGTGAACTGGCTGACGAGCGTGGTGATGAATCCCCAGCCCTTGCCGCGGATGGATTTTAGCGAGGGCATTCCGGCCGAGCACCGTACGCTCGTTGTGGTGCCGACGATGCTTTCGAGCGAGGGCGCCATCGAGCGATTGTTGGAAGGGCTCGAGATTCGCTACCTGGCCAACCGCGACGAGCACCTGCATTTTGCCCTGCTGACCGATCTCCAGGACGCGGCCCAGGAGTCGCTGCCGGGCGATGAAGCGCTGGTGCGGCAGGCGCGCGAAGGCATCCAGCGATTGAACGAGAAGTACGCAGCGCAACGCAGCGATATCTTCCTGCTGTTGCATCGCAACCGACGCTTCAACGTCCAGGAAAACGTCTGGATGGGGTACGAGCGAAAACGCGGCAAGCTGGCCGATCTCAACGCCACGCTGCGCGGAGCGCAAGGACGATTTGCGCACGTGGCCGGCGATCTTGCCGCGCTGGCTGGCGTGCGCTATGTCATCACGCTCGACACCGATACGCAACTGCCGCGGGATGCGGCTCGCGAGATGGTCGGCGCGATGGCGCATACGCTGAATCGCCCCGTGCTGGACGCCGAAGGCTGCCGCGTCATCGACGGCTACACCATCCTGCAGCCGCGCGTGGGCGTGAGCCTGCCGAGCTCGCAGCGTTCGTGGTTCGTCCGCTTATTTGGCGGCGATCCGGGCATCGATCCGTATACGCGCGTCGTCTCCGATCTGTACCAGGACTTGTTTGGTGAAGGCTCATTCATCGGCAAAGGCATTTACGACATCGATTCGTTCGAGCAGCGTTGCGGCAATTTTCCCGAGAATGCCATCTTGAGCCACGATCTGCTGGAGAGTTGTTACTGCCGCTCCGCGTTGCTGAGCGACGTGATCCTGTACGAAGACTACCCGTCCAGCTATGCCACGGACGTCGGCCGGCGGCACCGCTGGATCCGCGGCGACTGGCAAATTGCCGCCTGGCTGCTGCCTCGGGTCCGCGGCCTTGCCGCGCATAGCGTCGGGAATCCGATCTCGGCACTTTCCTGGTGGAAGATCTTCGACAATCTGCGGCGGAGTTTGGTGCCGGCGTCGATGCTGGCGCTGCTGCTGATCGCATGGCTGGCTGCATCACCACCGGCGGCGTTGGCGGCCACGATTTTCGTAGTGGCCGTGGTCGTCATTCCACGATTTTTGTCGGCCCTCGTCGATTTTGCGTTCAAGCCGATCGACCTGCCGCTATCGATGCATCTGGCATCGGCCACCATCGCGCTAGGCCGACCGCTGGCCCAGTGTCTGTTGACGCTCGTGTTTCTGCCCGAGGAAGCCCACATCAGCCTGGACGCGATTGTCCGCACCCTGGTGCGGGTGCATTGGACCAAGACCAAACTCTTGGAATGGAAAACGTCGAGCGAGGCCGAGCGAAGCACACGCACGGATCTCGTCGGATTTTTCCGATCGATGCTGCTGGCTCCGGCCGTGGCCACGGCAGTCCTTGCGTGGCTGGCGGTGCAGCGTCCAGAAGTGCTGGCCTTTGCCCTGCCATTGCTGGGCTTGTGGATCGCTTCGCCACTGGTTGCCTGGTGGCTGAGTCGTCCGCTTGCTCCGGCTTCGATTCAATTGACGGCAAAGCAGCGGCTGTTTTTGCGAAAACTAGCGCGCAAGACCTGGCGGTACTTTGAGACTTTCGTCACGGCCGAAGAAAACTGGCTGCCGCCGGACAACGTGCACGTGAATTCGGGTGAAGTGGTCGCCTCGCGCACCAGTCCGACGAACATCGGCATGGGGCTGCTGGCCGATTTGGCGGCCTACGACTTCGGCTACTGCTCCGTCGCCCGACTGCTGGAGCGCACGGAAAATACCTTCGGCACCTTGACACGCATGGAGCGTTATCGGGGCCATTTTTACAACTGGTATCACACGCGGACACTCGCCCCGCTGTTGCCGCGCTATGTCTCGACCGTCGACAGCGGCAATCTGGTCGGGCAATTACTCGTGCTCGGCAGCGGTTTGCGCAGGTTGGTGGATGCCGAAATCGTTCCCCGCCGAATCTTCGATGGCTTGCAAGACACCTTGGACGTCTTGCTGGACGAGGCGCGTGGCCGCAAACGCCAGCCTGCCGAAGGCTCGATTCCGCAAGTCGACGGCAACACGCTGCGCGCGATCGAGCGGCAAATCGAAGAACTCCAACGGCGGCCCTACGCACTCAGTTCCGCTGCTGCCTGGCTGCCACGCTTGATCGCCAGCGCCGAAAAAATGCGGGCCAGCTTGTCCCAACACGAGGAACTGAATTGGTGGGTCGTGGCGTTCGAGCGATCTAGCATCGATCACTTGGCGGAACTGCGTAGCCTTGCCGCTTGGACCATGCTTCCGCCGCTGCCGGAGCGCATCGGGACCCGCGGGCCGCAGGAACAGATTCAGCGGTGGGGGCAACTCCGCGCCCGGCTTGCCCAGCTCGATGCCGTGCCGAGCCTGCGCGAAGTTGCCGCCTTGCCGGATTCCCTGTGTCCGCTGATCGAATCCATTCGGTCGGGCATGTCCGCGGAAAATGGCGAACCAGGCGATGATCATGTTCAGGCTATCGACTGGCTCCGGCAACTGTGCGGCGCGGTGACCGAATCGTCGCAGCACGCCGCGACGCGCATCCGCAAGCTGGAAGTCGTCGCCGGGCAATGCCAGGAATTGGCGGACATGGACTTCGAGTTCCTGCACAATAAAACGCGCGAGCTGTTCGTCATCGGATACAACGCCAGCGAAAACCGGCTCGACAGCAGTTGCTACGACCTGCTGGCCTCCGAAGCACGCCTGGCCAGTTTTATTCTCATCGCCCAAGGACACCTCGGCCAAGAGCATTGGTTTGCCCTGGGCCGATTGCTCACCAGCGCCGGCGGCGCACCAGCGTTGTTGAGCTGGAGCGGCTCGATGTTCGAGTACCTGATGCCGCTGCTGGTGATGCCGACCTACGAAAACACGCTGCTCGATCAGACCTATCACGCCGTCGTCCGCCGGCAAATCAACTACGGGCGCCAGCGCGGCGTGCCCTGGGGTATCTCCGAGTCGGGCTACAACACGGTCGATCTGCACTCAAACTACCAGTACCGGGCTTTCGGTGTGCCCGGGCTGGGCCTGAAGCGCGGTCTGGCCGAGGACCTGGTGATTGCTCCTTACGCCACGGCCTTGGCCCTGATGGTTGCGCCGGATGCCGCCTGCCGAAACCTGGAGCGGCTGGCGGCTGATGACCGCGACGGCGCCTACGGATTCTACGAAGCGGTGGACTACACGCCTTCGCGATTGCCGCCCGGAGCCAATAGCATTACGGTGCGGCAGTTCATGGCTCACCACGCCGGCATGAGTCTGCTGTCGCTGGCCTACGTGCTGCTTGACAAGCCCATGCAGCGCCGGTTCGAAGCCGATCCGATGTTCCGGGCGGCCGATCTGCTGCTGCACGAGCGGGTTCCCAGGGCAACCGTTCCAGTCTTTCCGCATGCCGCCGAAGCCAACGCCACGCGCAGCGTCTCGGCCGAAGAGGCTGGCACGATGCGCGTCTTTACCGATCCCAGCGGTTCCGTGCCCGAGGTGCACCTGCTCTCCAATGGCCAGTACCACGTGGCTGTCACCAGCGCCGGAGGCGGCTATAGCCGCTGGCGCGATCTGGCCGTCACCCGCTGGCGCGAAGACTCGACGCGCGATTGCTGGGGAACATTCTGTTATCTGCGCGATTTGGAAAACAGCGCGCTGTGGTCGACCGCCTGGCATCCGACGGCCGTGCCCTCGAAGAAGTATGAGGCCATTTTCACGCAATCCCGGGCAGAATTCCGCCGCCAGTACGAACAGATCGAAACGCACACTCAGATCAGCGTCTCGGCTGAGGACGACCTGGAGCTCCGCCGCGTCACGCTGACCAACCGCTCGGAGCGGCCGCGCACGATCGAGCTGACCAGCTATGCCGAAGTCGTGTTGGCCCCGCAGGCCCACGACGAATCGCATCCGGCGTTCAGCAACTTGTTCGTGCAAACGGAAATCATTCCAGCCCGGCGGGCCATCTTTTGCACACGCCGGCCGCGATCAGCCGAAGAATGCCCGCCCTGGATGATTCATATGCTGACCACCACCGGCACGGCGGTCGGCGAGACATCGTTCGAAACCGACCGCATGAAGTTCATCGGGCGCGGCCGAAGTCTCGCAACTCCCTTCGCGTTGGACGGCCAGGCTCCGCTTTCCAATAGCGAGGGCTCGACGCTCGATCCCATCGTCAGCATTCGCCATACACTGCTGCTACAGCCGAATGAGTCCGTCTGCGTCGACGTGGTGACCGGCGTGGCCGAAACGCGCGAGGCGGTCACGGCTATGGCCGAGAAATACAGCGACCCCAGCCTGGCGGACCGCGTCTTCGAATTGGCTTGGACGCGCGGCCCGATCATGCTGCAACAATTGAATGCTTCCGAGGCCGATGCCCAGGCCTACGGCCGGCTGGCCGGCTCGATCATTTACGCCTCCGCCCTGCGCCGGGCGAAAACGAGCGTGCTCGTCCGCAACCGCCGCGGGCAGTCCGGCTTGTGGGGTTATGGCATTTCGGGCGACCTGCCGATCGTGCTGGTTCGCGTCCGCGACCACGACAAAATCGAGTTGGTTCGCCAGGCCGTGCAAGCCCACGCCTATTGGCGCATGAAGGGACTGAGTGTCGACCTGGTGATTTGGAACGAGGACGACTCGGTCTATCGGCAGGCCCTGCAGGATTCGATCATGGACGTCGTCGCCGCAAGCCTCGAGGCCGCACTGGTCGACCGACCCGGTGGAATCTTCGTGCGTCGCGGGGAGCAGATGTCGGACGAGGATCGCTCGCTGTTGCAGACGGTGGCACGCGTGGTCCTGCTCGACGACGCGGGAACGCTGATCGAACAGGTCGACCGGCGGGCGCGACTGGAAGCTGTGATCCCGATGCTCAAGCCTGCCAAGCGCCGGCCCGAGCCGCTGGCCATGCCCGGCCCGCCGCAGCGCGATTTGGCCTTCTACAACGGCCTGGGAGGTTTTAGCCGCGACGGGCGCGAGTATGTCGTCATTCTCAATGCCCAGACCGCCACTCCGGCGCCTTGGGTGAACGTGATCGCCAATGCGCAGATCGGCACGGTCGTATCGGAATGCGGAAGCGCCTATACCTGGGCGGAAAACAGTCATGAGTTCCGGCTCACGCCGTGGACCAACGACCCCGTTACGGATACTTGCGGCGAAGCAATCTACCTGCGCGACGAGGAGACCGGGCGATTCTGGTCCCCCACGCCGCTGCCGGTTCGCGGCGCCAACACGTATACGGCCCGACATGGTTTCGGATACAGCATTTTTGATTATGCGGAAGATGGCATCGTGACGGAATTGTGCCTGTATGTTGCCACCGACGCACCGGTTAAATTCGCCCGGCTCAAAATCACGAATCTCTCCGGCCGGCAGCGGCAGCTCTCGGTCACCGGCTATTGGGAGTGGGTGCTCGGAGAGCTGCGCGGCAAGACGCTGATGCACGTCGTCACGGAAGCCGATCCGGTGACTGGCGCAATTTTCGCGCGCAACGCTTACAGCCCCGAGTTCGCCGACCGGGTTGCCTTTGCAGACTGTAGTGAGACAACCCGCACGTTCACCGGCGATCGCGCGGAGTTTCTGGGACGCAACGGCGGTCCGGCCAATCCCGCCGCCATGCGCAGGACTCGACTTTCCAATCGAACTGGCGCCGGCCTGGACCCCTGCGCAGCCATCCAAGCGCCAATCACATTGGATGAACAACAAGAGAGGATCATCGTCTTCACGCTCGGCGCGGCCAGCGGCGAAGACGAGGCCCGGCGGCTGGTGCAGCGATTTCGCGGTGAAGGCCAGGCTCAGCAAGCGCTCGAGGGAGTATGGCACTATTGGAGCCAGACGCTGGGGCCGGTGTATGTCGAAACGCCCGATCCGTCGGTCAACTTCCTGGCCAACGGCTGGCTGATTTATCAGACGCTGGCCTGCCGGATGTGGGCCCGCACCGGCTTTTATCAATCGGGCGGCGCGTATGGTTTCCGCGACCAGTTGCAGGATGCCATGGCGCTGGTGCATGCCGAACCCGGCTTGCTGCGCGAACATTTACTGCGGGCGGCTTCGCGGCAATTTCGCGAGGGGGACGTGCAGCACTGGTGGCATCCGCCGGCCGGCCGCGGTGTACGGACGCATTTTTCAGACGATTTTCTCTGGCTGCCGCTGGCGATCTGCCGCTATGTGCAAATGACCGGCGATACCGGCCTGCTCGAGGAGCGCGTGCCGTTTTTGAGTTCGCGTCCGCTGCACGCGGACGAAGAGGCGAATTACGATCTGCCCCAGATTTCCGACGAAGTCGGCTCGCTGTACGAACACGCGGTCCGGGCCATCGACCACGGCTTGAGCTTCGGCGTGCACGGCTTGCCGCTGATGGGCTGCGGCGATTGGAATGACGGCATGAACCTGGTCGGGCAGCACGGGAAAGGCGAAAGCGTGTGGCTGGCGTTCTTCTTGTACGACCTGCTGACGCAGTTCGCCAAACTCGCCCGACAGCGCGGCGATGCCCCCACGGCCGATCGTTATGTCGTCGAGGCCGGCCGGCTGCGCGGAAATATCGAGCAACATGGTTGGGACGGCGACTGGTACCGCCGGGCATACTTCGACGACGGCACGCCGCTGGGCTCGGCCGAAAATCCCGAATGCCAGATCGATTCGCTGTCGCAAAGCTGGTCGATCCTTTCGGGCGCGGGCACCCGGGAACGATCGCTTCTGGCGATGGAAAGCGTCTATCGCCGACTGGTGCGGCCCGATGCCCGGCTGATTCAACTGCTGGATCCGCCGTTTGACAAGTCGCAGCTCAATCCCGGCTATATCAAGGGCTACGTCCCCGGCGTGCGCGAGAACGGCGGGCAGTACTCGCACGCCGCGATTTGGACCGTGATGGCCTTTGCGGCGATGGGCGACACCGAGCGGGCCTGGGAATTGTTCGCGCTGATTAACCCCGTGACCCACGGAGCCACGCCGCAGAAGATCTCCACGTATCGCGTCGAGCCGTATGTGGTGGCGGCCGACGTGTACGCCGTCGAGCCGCACATCGGTCGCGGCGGCTGGACCTGGTACACCGGTTCGGCAGGCTGGATGTATCGATTGATTACCGAGTCCCTGTTGGGTCTGCAACTGGACGTGGACAAACTCCGCTTCGCGCCGCGGCCGCCTCGCCATTGGCCCTCGTATAAAATCCACTACCGCTACTTCGACACGTTTTATCACATCACCGTTGTCAATGGTGGCAAGGGCACGGCAATCCGGCGTCTGACTATTGACGGCATCGACCAGCCGGAATGCATCGTTCCCCTCATCAACGACAGTGCCAACCACGATGTCGAAATCGATCTTGAATAATTTCTGCGTGTGACACCGGAATTTGGCATGGTCAGTGTTCGAGAATTGAGCACCCAGATCGTCAAGGTGTCGTGCAAAGAAGTGAATTGGCACCGAGAGCTATGCCGCTGTTACGGCAACGGCGGTCACGGCTACGGGCTGCGTCCGAGGAAAGACTCCGAAATCTCCACTTGGCCATCGCACGCCGCGCATTGGCTAGGCACGCAAGGCTTGTTGGATTAACGCGGGGCAGTTCCACCGGCGATGTGAGCCCACCAACGACCGGCATCCGCAAAGGCCCCTGCGGTCACATCGCACGGCGCTATTCCTGAATGACGACGTTCGGCAAAGCGTTTCGCAGTTTTTGCAGAGCAGCATCCGACGTTCGCGTTCCGTGGAGAAAGACTGTCTTGAGCCGAGCCAATCCATACAGGTGCAGGAGGCCGGTGTCAGTTACGCGTGTTAATTCGAGTCCGAGTGTTTCGAGATGCTTAAGGTCTCGCAGGTGGGCCACACCGTCATCAGACACCTGCGTTCCGGCCAATCCAAGATTGACGATCTGGGTAAGGCGGCCGAGACGACGTAGCCCCTCATCGGTGATCTGCGTATCGCGGAGTGACACGAATCGAAGCTTTGGCAGATTCTCCAAGTGGATCAAGCCAGCATCGGTGATGTCCGTCCCGTCGAGGCAAATAAGGTTCAATTGCGTCAAATGATCGATATTCGCAAGGCCGGCATCGGTGATCTGCGATTCCATGAGATTGAGGTTTTGGAGTTTCGCCAGTCGTTTGAGATGCACCAGTCCTGCATCCGAAATGGGGGATTTGCGCATGTACAAGCCATTCAGATCCACGAGTGTACAAACGTAGGCCAGGCTTTCGTCGGTCGAGCCAGCATCCCGAGCAGACCAGTAGGGAACCTTGTAGAAAGGGTCGCTGCCCACCGCCCATCGTCGCCACCAGGGCTGAACGGCTCCAAAAGGCTGTTGCTCGTCGCGGGTGGCAAGCAGAACTGCGGACCGTTTTCGAATCTGAGCGCGCTCGTGCGCAGCCCATGCAAGCGGTAGCGAAAGGATTAGCGTCGCCGCTAGCGCGGTGCGCATTTTGAAGCGAAACCAGCGCCGGCGCGAGTTTTCTGGCATGCCAACATTGTAGCCGAAGCCCCTCGAAATCCGTCGTTCGGTAACGCGCGTCGGACCGGGTGGCCCTGGGCCGTTGCCGGCCCAGGGCTCCCACAGACCCGTACGTGCTCGCATTAGAGCATACGGTTCCTCGGCTCATGGATTTGCTGCGTGCCTGTAAGCTGACCGCACGGTGCGCGCGCGAG
>DATATB010000152.1:0-19195 GCA_036268995.1 Pirellulales bacterium
CTAGCCGGGGTCCAGGGGCGGCAATGAGCCCCCCTGGTCTGCGTGAACGCCAGAAACAACTGCGGCGATAGCCGATCCACTGCATTCTTCGCCTTCGTTCAAACAACGCTTTTCACCCACAGATTCCGCTGAAGACCCAATGTTGTAAAGCTACTGCCATCGGTGTGGATCGAGTAGAGCGTCCCGAAGCCGTTGTTACCACCCATTTCGGTCGTCCCATATAACGTCGAGCCGGAAACGGTCAGGCTGGAGGTGGGGTAGTCCAACGAATTGTTCAAGATCTGAAAATTACTTCCGTTGATGTTGACCGAGAACAGGCCGCCGGCGACGGAACTGAAAGGTGTGGTGTAGGTTTCGATGGTTCCATACAGAGTGGAACCCACGAGGGCAAGTTGACTATCCGGGGTTTGGCCGTCGTACGGGTAAAACGAGTCGAGCGTCTGGAAGCCGGTGCCATTGGTGTTGACCGAGAAGATCGTGCCGTGATCGTTGCTGCCGCCCGCCCCGGTCGTGCCGTACAGTGTCGAGCCGCCTAGCGTGAGGGCGCCTACGTCGATACTCGCAGTCGAAAACGAATACAACGTTTGTAGGTCGCTGCCATCAGTGTTGATTGAAAAGATCGTGCCGTCGTCGCTGCTGCCGCCGCTTTCCGTCGTGCCGTAAAGCGTCGAGCCGCCCAGTGTGAGGTTGGCCGCCGGTTCGGCACCATCATTGCCCGAGAACGAGTGCAGCGTCTGGAACCCACTGCCGTTGGTGTTAATTGAGAAGATCGTGCCGTAGTCGTAGTTGCCGCCGCTTGCGGTCGTGCCATAAAGCGTCGAGCCGACTAGCGTGAGGCCAGCCGCGGGATCAGAGCCGTCGAGCCCCGAAAACGAGTAAAGCACCCGATACCCGGCGCCATTGGCGTTGATGGCGTACACGCTGCCCTGGCTGTCGTTGCCGCCGTACTCCGTCACGCCGTAGAGGATTGAGCCCGCGGACGTTAAGGGCGTCGCCGGGGCGACTTGTTCGCCCGCGAATGAATGCAGCGTATCGAGAGTCACGGCGAGCAGATGCCGGTCTTCTAGCCGCTCGAATGCCAGCCGGGCGAAGCGGCGGCGAGATCCAGCGGCGCGGCCCAATGTTCGGCTTCCGCGTGAGCTATGTCCGCGACCGGTAGGCCTCGAACGATTGCGACGCTGAGGGGGCCGATTGTCTGCCATGGGTCAACCCGCGCCTCGTTGCCGGCCGGCTAAGCCCCCACGTGAGGCCAATGTCGTCGGCCGAATCGCTGAATCGCCAGCACGACACCGCACTATACCGACAGCGGGGTGCTGTTTCAATTCCCTTCTAATGCCGGTGGTGGATTCGGGGGAAACGAGTACAGCGGCTTGTCGCCAGTACTATCCGGGACATTTTTCCATGCGTAGGCTGTGAATCGCGGCCAGCAAGCCATCGATCATCTGACTTGAGTTGGCCTTAGAATCCGCCCCCGCCAGCGCGGCAGGGCCGTCGCCCTCTACCCCGGCTGGAAGTGCAGGGCGAGCCAGATGGTGGGCTCGTCGGTCGAGGTGTGCTCGATGCGGTGGCGGCAGTGGGCGGGAATGTGGACGTACTGTCCGGCAAACAGCGTACGCGGGGCGGCCTCGTGCTCGAAGCGCAGGGCGGCCCAGCCGCTGGCGACCAGCACCCATTCGTCTTCGTCCTGGTCGTACCAGAAACCGGGCGGGCTGGCCTGGCCAGTGGAGACGATGCGCGTCAACGAAAACTTGCGGCCGGCAACCAGCGGTTCGACGACTTCTTCAGTCGTCGGCTGACCGGTCATTGCGAGCAGACTGCGGACGTTGCTCGGCGCGGGAGGCATGCTCTAGCTCCAATGTGCCCCAAAGGCTCGGATCCTCGTCGTAAGGCATCTCGGCCGGGCAGCTCCAGGTGCGCGTGCCCAGCTCGCGATCGACGATCGCATACATCAAGCCCAGCCGCGGATTGTCGTGCGGTTCGAAACCCGTGAGCGCGGCGCCGGGGATGAAGGCCTCGATCCGATAGCCGTCGGTTCGCTTCTGCCGGCGAACTTGCAGCACGCCGGGCCGCACGGGCTTGGCGTTTTCCTTGGCCCGATTGATCAGCAGTTGCTCGGCCACCGGTTCGTCCAGCCCGCGGCCGGTGCCGCCGGGCATGAAAATAAACTGATGGCAAAAACGGCTGGCGCGATGGATGTTGTGCGTGTCGCGCGTGTCGATCCAGACGCGCACGCCGTCGCTGTCGTCGGGCCGGCTTTCGCGGCACCACGGCGGCTGCCGCTTGCCGCGCACCTCGATGGCCAGCACGAGCCCCTCTTCGCTCCAGGCCACGCGCACGTCGCCCAGCGGCGCCACGCCATCCAACTGGCCGAAGTCGGGCAAGCGGTAACGCTCGTCCAGCTCCGCCCCTTCAGCCGGCCAAAGCGGCGTGCGCTGGCGGCAGAGCGCGGAAAAGCGAAACAAGAATCGCGGCGGGAGGAGGGAATCGGGCATAAATGAAAAGTGAATAGTGAATAGTGAAAAGTGAAAAGTGAAAAGTGAAAAGTGAAAAGGCGGGCAGCCGGCATCTCCGTCATTTGTCACTTTTCACTATTCACTTTTCACTTCCTTTTTACGGCTTCCAAATGTTCACGCAAAAACTCGGCCAGCTCCTGGCGGCTGACTTCGTCGGTGGCCAGGAATTTGAGTTTGACTACGTCCTTGTCGGGACGGTCGGTTTGCACTTCGCGGTCGTGACCGAGCTGGGCCACGCGGCCCAGGGCGAATTGGTTCTTCGGGCCGGTCAGCACCAGGTCCAGAGCGGCCGGCCGCTTGGTGTAGATCGTGGCCCAAGGTTCGCCGGGGCCGTTGAGGCACAGGTGCACCACCTGCTGATTGTTCCACAGGAACTGCCCTTGTGGCGCCGTTTCAGACAGCAGCTCGCACAGGTCCTCGAGCACTTCGGTTTCCCAATACACCTTCTTGCCGGGCGGAAAGCCCTTGCGCGAGAGGTGCCATTTCTGCCCCAGCACCTTCCAGGGCATGATGTCTTCGGGGCTTTGCTGCACGCGCTCGGTGAACTTTTCGAACCCGCGCACCGAGGCCTCGAGAAACTTCCAGAAATTTGGCCGATCGACCTCGTCCCACGCATGCACCGAGAGCTGCACTTCCTGCCACGGCCCGCGCAGGTTCTTGGACTTGACCCGCGGCTCGTGGCCGTACACCGGCAGGTCGGGCATTTCGTTCAGCGGCTTAAGATCCAACAGCGTCACCAGCTCGTCGCGCTGGAACGTGCGCTTGGCGATGCGGAACTTGAGCTTGAGCAGCCACTCTTCGCCGGTCAGCGCGTGCATGAACCAGCCGTCGCTTTTGCGGGCCGCCGAAATCTCGACCACCGTGCGGGCGTTCCAATTCGTCGGGCTGAACTCGCCAAGTTCGTGAATGCGATCGATCACGGCCGCCAGAATGCGGCCATCCCAGCGGCAGGGCTGGCCCTGCCGGCCCACGCGATCGGCCGTGTGCCACCGCCGGCCGTCGCTCTCCCACGGCATGCTGGCTTCTTCGCCGACCGCCTCGATGTCCAGATCCCCGGCGCGATCAGCCTCGGCCGCCGCGAAATCGTGCAGCTTGCGATGCACATACGGTCCGGCGGCCAGCACTTCGGCCAGCATCTCGCCGGTGTGCGAACGCAGCAGCGGCTCGGCCTTGGCGCTCGCCTTGGTTCGCCGCGTGGATTGAGCAGCGCTAGAGTGCGCAACAACGTCCTCGGGCGTGCCGCAAGCCACGACGTAGCCGCCACCCTCGCCGGCTTCGGGGCCCATGTCGATGATCCAATCGGCCGTTTTGATCACGTCCAGATTGTGTTCGATCACGACCACCGTGTTGCCCAAGTCGACCAGCCGATTGAGCACGTCCAGCAGCCGCGCGAGATCTTCGAAGTGCAGGCCGGTGGTCGGCTCGTCGAGCAGATAGAGCGTCTGGCCGGTGTCGGGCCGCGACAGCTCGGCCGCCAGCTTCACACGCTGGGCTTCGCCGCCCGAGAGGGTCGGCGCCGCCTGGCCCAAGCGGATGTAGTCCAAGCCCACGTCGCACAGCGTTTCGAGCACTTTGCGAATCTTGGGGATGTTGCCGAACAGCTCGACCGCTTTGCCGGCGGTCATTTCCAGCACGTCGGCAATCGTCTGGCCGCGGAAGCGCACGTTCAGCGTCTCGGGATTGTAGCGCCGGCCGCGGCATTCGTCGCACTCGACCCAGACGTCGGGCAGGAAGTGCATTTCGATCCGCAGTTGGCCGTTGCCTTCGCACTTTTCGCAGCGCCCGCCCGGCACGTTGAAGCTGAACCGCCGCGGCGTGTAACCACGCAACCGGGCCTCGGGCAGGTTCGCATACAGCGAGCGAATCATGTCGAACACACCGGTATACGTCGCCGGGTTCGACGTCGGCGTGTTGCCCAGCGGCTGCTGATCGACGCGAATCACTTTGTTGATCAGGTTGACGCCGCGAATCGCGTCGTGCGCTGCGGGCATCGTTCGTGCGCGGTGCAGCGTGCGGGCCAAACTGTTGTACAGCACGTCCTCGACTAGCGAGCTTTTGCCGCTGCCGCTCACACCCGTGACCACCGTGAACGTGCTCAGCGGAATGCGGACGTCGACCGAGCGCAGGTTGTTGTGCCGGGCACCGATCACTTCCAGCCATCCGCCGCCGGGCGGCTTGACGGACGCGGGCGTGACCTTGTCGTTGCCTTTTGCGGACGCCTTGGTTTTCTTTGTCGCGGCCGACTGCGTGGGGGCTGGAGCAATGCTGGCCATGCGGCGATTGCTGGGAATGGCAATGGCCTTGGTGCCGGACAGATAAGGCCCCGTCACTGAACCGGCCTGCTTGGCTACTTTGGCGGGAGTGCCGCGGGCCACGACCTGGCCGCCCAACTCGCCGGCCCGAGGGCCGAAATCGAGCAGTTGGTCGGCGCTTTCGATCACCTCGCGGTCGTGCTCGACCATCAGCAGCGTATTGCCCAAGTCGCGCAACCGGGCCAGCGCCTTGAGCAGCCGGCGGTTATCGCGCGGGTGCAGGCCGATCGTGGGTTCGTCGAGCACGTAGAGCACGCCGGTCAGGCCGCTGCCCACCTGGCTGGCCAGGCGAATCCGCTGGGCCTCTCCGCCAGAGAGCGTCGGCGCCGCGCGCGAGAGCGTGAGATATTCCAAGCCCACATCCACGAGGAACTGCACGCGGTTGCGGACTTCGCGCAGCAGCTCGCCGGCCACTTTGCGTTCCGGCGCAGAAAGCTTCCAGGAGTTCAATTGCTCGAGCAGCGAGCCCAGCGGCGTGCGGCAGATGTGGTCCATCGTGCGATCGCGGAAGCGCACGGCCGCGGCATCGTCGCGCAAGCGGCTGCCGCAGCACGTCGAGCATTCGACTTCGTCGACCAGGTGATCCAGCCGGCTACGCAGGGCGGGCGAGAGCCGCGCGGCTTCGTCCAGCGCCGGATACAGACCCTTGTATTGAAAGCGCCACAGCGGCTGCCCTTTGGCACTCGAGGACGCTTTGGCACCGCCGCGTTTCGCTTCGCCATAGACGTTGATCCAGGCCTCGCCCGTGCCGTGCAGCACGATGCGGCGATGCTTGGCCGAGAGTTGCTCGAACGGCACGTCGCTGGGCACGCCGGTATGCGCCGAAAATGCGGCGAGCATCGTTGGGAACAGGCGATTGTCGGGGCCGGGCCAGCAGCCGATCGCTCCTTCGGCCAGCGACAGCTTTGGATCGCGGAGCAGGGCGGCCGTGTTGGCGCCGGTTTGCGTGCCCAGGCCTTCGCACGAGGGGCACCAGCCCAACTGGCTGTTGAACGAAAAGTTGTGCGGCGTCAGCGGCTCGAAGCTGCGGCCGCAGTGCTGACAGGCGAAATGCTGACTGTGGATTTCGTTGCGCCAGTTTTCTTCCGGCACGTCGTCCGACTGATAGGCCACGTGCAGCACGCCGCGCCCCAGCGACAGGGCACTCTCGATGCTGTCGGCGATGCGCGAGCGGCCGTCGGGCCGGATGATGGCCCGATCGACGACGACCTCGACCAGGTGCTTGCGGCGACGGTCGATGGCCGGCGGATCGTCGACCGAACAGGTCTGCCGATCGACGCGCATCCGCACGTAGCCGGCCGCGCGGATTTCGTTCCACAGCGTTTCGTATTTCTCGCCCACCTGGATTTCCAGCGGGGCCATCAGATACAGCCGCGTGCCGGCCGGCTCCGACATGATCTTGTCGATGATCTCGTCGGCCGACTGCGTGCCGATGGGCTGATCGCAGTCGGGGCAATAGGGCTTGCCCAGCCGCGCGAACAGAATCCGCAGGTAATCGTAAATCTCGGTGACGGTGCCCACCGTCGAGCGCGGCGTGTGGCCCAAATGCTTTTGCTCGATCGCGATGGCCGGCGACAGGCCTTCGATATGCTCCAGCAGCGGCTTTTGCATCTGGCCGACAAACTGCCGCGCGTACGAGCTGAGGCTTTCCACGTAGCGGCGCTGCCCCTCGGCATACACCGTGTCCATAGCCAGCGAGCTTTTGCCGCTGCCGCTGGGCCCGCAGCAAACGGTCATCTGGTCGCGCGGGATTTCTACGTCGACGCTTTTGAGATTGTGTTGCCGGGCACCGACCACGCGAATGAACTTGGCCGTCTCGACCGGAACCCGGTCCGCGGCCGCCACACGCGCCGAGCGCTTTCTCTTCTTGGGATCGAGCACCGCGGCGAGTGCCCGGCCGGTGTACGAATCCTCGGCCTGGGCGATTTCCTCGGGCGTGCCGGTGGCCACGATGCGTCCGCCGGCCGCGCCGCCTTCGGGCCCCAGGTCGATGATCCAGTCGGCCGTCTTGATCACGTCCAGGTTGTGCTCGACGACCAGCACGGTGTTGCCGGCGTCGGCGAAGTCGTTGAGCACCTTGAGCAGCATCTGGATGTCGGCAAAGTGCAGGCCGGTGGTCGGCTCGTCGAGCAGGTAGAGCGTGCGGCCGGTGCTCTTTTTCACCAGCTCGCGCGCCAGCTTCACACGCTGGGCCTCGCCGCCCGAGAGCGTGGGCGAGGGCTGCCCCAGCTTCAGATAATCCAGGCCCACGTCGTGCAGCGTTTGCAGTTTGTGCCGCACCTTGGGGATGTTTTCAAAATGCTCCAGGGCCTGCTGAATGTCCATTTCCAGGACTTCAGCGATGTTCTTGCCCTTGAAGCGGACTTGCAACGTCTCGCGATTGAAGCGATGGCCCGCACAGACGGGGCACGTGACCCACACGTCGGCCAGAAAATCCATCTCCAGCTTGTTCGAGCCATTGCCTTCGCACGCCTCGCAGCGTCCACCGGCCACGTTGAAGCTAAATCGCCCCTCCTGGTAGCCGCGGGCCTTCGAGTCGGGCAGCATCGCATACAGCTTGCGAATGTCGTCGAACACCTTGATGTACGTGGCCGGGTTCGAGCGCGGCGTGCGGCCGATGGGCGACTGATCGATGGCGATCAGCTTGTCCAGGTGCTCCAGGCCTTCGATCCGCTCGTGCTTGCCGGGCTCGCCTTCGCCGCCATTGAGATCGCGCCGCAAGGCCTCGATCAGAATGCCGTTGACCAGCGAGCTTTTGCCCGAGCCGGAAACGCCAGTGATGCAGACCAGCGCGCCCAGCGGAATCGCGACGTCGATGCCCTTGAGATTGTTCTGCTCGGCGCCGACGATCGTCAGGTGTTCTTTGCGAATCGGCCGCCGCGTGGCGGGAATGGCGATCGCTTGCGCACCGGAAAGATACTGCCCGGTGACGCTGCGGGGCGCGGCCGCAACTTGCTCGGGCGTGCCTTGGGCCACGACCTCACCGCCACGCACGCCGGGGCCGGGACCGAAGTCGACAATGTGATCGGCCGCCCGCATCGTGTCTTCGTCGTGCTCGACCACCACGACGGTATTGCCCAAGTCGCGCAGCCGCTCGAGCGTATCGAGCAGCCGGTCGTTGTCTCTGGGATGCAGGCCGATCGACGGCTCGTCGAGGATATACAGCACGCCGACCAGGCCGCAACCGATCTGGCCGGCCAGCCGGATGCGTTGCGATTCGCCGCCCGAGAGCGTCGGTGCGGTGCGATCGAGCGTGAGATAGTTGAGGCCGACATTGGTGAGGAACCCCAGCCGGCCGCGGATTTCCTTGAGCACCTCGGCGGCAATCATCTGCCGCGTGGCGTCCAGGTCCAGCTCGCTAAAGAACAGCGCCGCGTCGGAAACGGCCAGTTGCGAAACCTCGGGCAGCGAACGGGCCGGCTGGTCGGCAAACTGCGGATGCCGCGTGGCGATCGTCACGGCCCGGGCCTGCTCGTTCAGCCGCTGTCCCTGGCAACTGCCGCAGCCGAGCACGCGCATGTATTTTTCGAGCTGCCGCCGCTGCATGCCGCTGTTGGTGCCGCGATATTTCGACAGCAGCTCGGGCACCAGGCCGTCGAACGTGCCGCCATACTTGTGTACGCCGCTGCCATGCCGCCAGGTGTAGGTGACGTGCAGATCGTCGGTGCCATGCAGCAGGCCCTGCTGAATCGGCTGGGGCAGTTCTTCCCAAGCTGTCTCCAGGACCACGCCGGCATCGAGTTCGTACTTTCGCTCGAGCGCCTCGGCCACGCCCTCGAACAAATGCCGCTTCCAGCGACCCAAGTCGCGCCAGGGTCCGATCAGCTCGAAACAGCCCTGCTTGAACGACCGGCCGGGATCGGGAATCAGCAAGTCCGGGTCGAAACTGTACAACTCGCCCAAGCCGGCACAGGTCTGGCACATGCCGTGCGGGCTATTGAAGCTGAACAGTTGCGGGCTGGGCGGCTCGAAGCTCAAACCGCAATGCGTGCAGGCGTAATGGGCCGAAAGGTACAGGTCCGAGGGCAAGGCGCTGCCGGCGCGGCGGCGCTTGGCCGGCTTCGCGCGTTCCGCCGGCTCGCCTGTCGATTCATCATCCGGATCGCCGGGGGCCGCGGGCGCGGCGCCGGCTTGTGCTTCGCCTGGTTCCAGGGCGACGATCAGGTTGCCGCCGCCCATCCGCAAGCCCAACTCCACGGCTTCGGCCAGTCGGGCCCGCAGGGCGGGGCCGGCTGTCAGCCGGTCGATGACCACTTCGATGTTGTGCCGCATCTGGCGGTCGAGCTGCAAATCGTCGGTCAGCGGCACCACCGTGCCATCGACCCGAGCCCGCACAAAGCCTTGCTTGAGCAGGTCTTCGAACAAATCGCGATGCTCGCCCTTTTGGGCTTTGACCACCGGGGCCAGGATGGCAAACCGGGTGCCCGGCTCCATCACACTGATGCGGTCGATGATCTGATCGCGGGTCTGGGCCGTGATCGGCCGGCGGCAAGTCGGGCAATGCCCCTGGCCGGTGCGGGCGTACAGCACCCGCAGGTAGTCGTAAATCTCGGTGATCGTGCCGACCGTGGACCGCGGGTTTTGGCCGCTCGATTTTTGCGAAATCGAGATCGACGGGCTCAAACCGGAGATCAGATCGACGTCCGGCTTGGGCATTTGTCCCAGAAATTGCCGGGCAAAGCTGGAGAGACTCTCGACGTAGCGGCGCTGGCCCTCGGCGTAGAGCGTGTCGAACGCCAACGAGCTTTTGCCCGACC
Source organism: Pirellulales bacterium (assembly GCA_036268995.1). Taxonomy (GTDB): domain Bacteria; phylum Planctomycetota; class Planctomycetia; order Pirellulales; family PNKZ01; genus DATATB01. Next base: position 9,583 of record DATATB010000152.1, read on the forward strand.
CGCTGACGCCGGTGAGGCAAATCAGCTGGTTGCGCGGCAGGACCAGGTCGACATCCCGCAAGTTGTGCTCGCGGGCGCCTTTGATGACGATATCGGAAGCGGACATGGGCAAGGCGACGGGGCGAAATCCGTTCCGGCAGTGGCGGGGCAAAGATTGTTGATTGTATTGCCTTTACCTCCCCGAATGAACCCCGCGAATCACGGGATTCTGCCTCCAGGCATGAGCGATCGCGCCGCGACCACCGCCTCAATCTTCACCAAACCCCCAAATAGGGGCGGGCTGCGGGGCAAAAACGTTGTGGGGACACATTTAATCCAGGGAGTTAGGCGTGCCGGCTGCGGCTGTTGCCGTGCCAGCCGTATTCTGGCACCTTTTGCCGCGTTGTTCTTGTCCGGCGAGTAGAATTGCGCGGATGGAAAAACGATGGGGCGTAGAACGCTATTGGACGAGCTACTTTGCTGACGACAAGGCCGGATGCGCCGGCCAGCGGTTGCATCGCGAGCGGTTCGGCGTTACCGCCATCGCTGCCGAGGTCGTCTATTGGGACGCTGCCGGCGAATTCGTCGCCAAGACCATCGACGGCGATGTGCCGGTAGAAATCGCAGAGGCGGTCTTCGCCGAAGCCCGGCAAGCGATCAAGCTGCGGTGACGCTTGGCGGCGAGAAGGGGACTCAATACGGTTCGATCAATTGGTTGCGTCCCCGTTGATTGTGCCAAGGCGGCCGACGCGCCATTTTCCATCCGTTTTTCCCGCGTGGCGCGTACTCTGCGGTATAATTTCAACCGCGGAGGGCGCCGAGGATCGCAGAGAATTAGCGAAAGAAGTGAAGGCGAGAGACAGTAAAGACTCCTTTGATTTGTCCGATGGCAATATGACAACGCCCGCGACTGATAGACCGACCGCAACGGGCGGGTTGCCGCAGTGGCGCGATATCTACGAGGGTTCGATCGACACTGAGGTTGCCGAAATCGAGAAGTCGATTGTTCGATCGCGCGAGGGCAGATCGCTCGCCTAACCGCCAAAGGGGAACATTATGACATCTGCCGCACGGTGGACATTGGCCGCGGCTTCGGCGTTGGCAGTTCTGGCTTCAACCTCGTTCGTGGCAGCGTACTCCGGCATCGAGTGGAACGATATTCGTTACAAATATGGCGATGTGGAATTGCCGACGGTGACGAACTTTGTCGCATTCGCCTCGCCATGGGCACTGGTAATCGTGATTGTGGTGTCGATTGCCGGGGCTCGCGCCTCGCTACGTCGTGCCGTTCGCAACGGATCGTGATTTCGTCAGTGGCCTGGTTATTCGCGTTCTCTTGGGCACTGTTGTGCGTCCTAGTCTGGCGGATGCCAAGCATCCTGATCGGCGAGCGTCTGTCGGAACTCTGATCGCTCGGAACCATAGCAGCCATCCCGCTCCGCCGGTACGGAGGTCGCCATCGAGGATCGCTGCCTAAGCCGAGTGGCCTGCTTTGTCTCGACGGTGCGAGACGGCTAATGTGGCGCACCGATTGAGGCAGAGAAGGCGGAATGCAAGGGGCATGTCGTTCGGCGTCCCATCACCCTCACCCCGGCCCTCTCCCATCAAGGGAGAGGGAGCAAAAAAACCCTTCTCCCTTTGGGAGAAGATGGCCTTCAGGCCAGATGAGGGCGACGCGACTCTGAGGCCCGAAACTTGGAGCCAAGTTGGGTACGCATTCCTGTGCGTGCCTTTATCGGCGGCAGCTTGGCGGCGGTACGCACGGGGTGCGTGCCCGACTTTTTTCCCCGCGCGGCGAGTCCTCTGCGTTTCTCCGCGTTCTCCGCGGTAAATTCAACCGCAGAGGACGCGGAGGATTGCGGAGAAATACTCATGGCTCGTACTGAAAAAAAGCTATTTCTCGATTTCCTGCCGAACCGATGCAATCCGTACCTAATACTTGCTGGCCCGCATGCCCGCATTCTACGATACGCTCGCGCGCAGTTGCGCTAAAGGGAGCGCGAAGCGTCGAGCAAGGCGCTGCGACCTGCGACGCGCCTAGGACCCAAGAGTTGCAAAAACATGCCGGGCGACTATCTGCAATGGGCCGGGCATGTAAAGCGGCTGGACGAGGCGCTGGCGCGGCTGCTGCCGGCAGCAGCGGCTTTGGGTGTGCCGAGCGCGGCGGGGCAGGAATGGTTCGAGCTGCTGCGGCATAAGCTCATGCCGCAGGTCCTTGCGCCCGAAGTGCTGGTCGTGGCCATCACCGGCGGGACGAACATCGGCAAGTCGGTGATTTTTAATCAGTTGGCTGGGGAGAATGCCAGCGGCGTCAGCCCTTTGGCCGCCGGCACCAAGCATCCGGTCTGCCTGGTGCCCAAGCTGTGGGAAGACGCGCGAACGCTGGCGTCGCTGTTTGCCGGTTTCGAGCTGCGGGCTTGGAAATCTGCCAGCGATCCGCTGGCCGAGTGCCCGGCGGACTTGTTGTTCTGGCGCACCGGTGCGGCCGTGCCGCCGCGGCTGTTGCTCTTGGATACGCCCGACATCGATTCGGATGTCGAAGTCAATTGGCATCGGGCCGACGTGGTGCGGCAGGTGGCCGACGTGCTGATCGCCGTGCTCACGCAGCAGAAATACAACGATGCGTCGGTCAAGCGGTTCTTCCGCAAAGCGGCCGCGGCCGACAAGCCGGTGATTGTCGTCTTCAATCAGTGCGACCTGACGCTGGACCGCGACTATTGGCCGCAGTGGCTCGAGACGTTTGCCAGCGAGACCGGGGCACGGCCGGAGTATGTGTACGTGTTTCCCTACGATCGGGCCGCGTCCGCCGCTCTGGCCTTGCCGTGCTACAGCGTCGGGCCCGACGGCCGCACGCCGCCCGAGCAGCCGGCCGATTTGCGGGCCGATCTGGCTGGGCTGCATTTCGACACGATCAAGATTCGCACCCTGCGCGGAGCCCTGGCCGGCGTGCTCGATCCGGCGCGCGGAGCCAGGCAATATCTGGACCAGGTGCGGATCGCCAGCGGCGACTTTGCCGACGCCCAGCGCTCGCTCAGCGCCACGCAAATGGCCCGCATCCGCTGGCCGAGCCTGCCCGTCGATTTGCTAATCGACGAAATCCGCGCCTGGTGGGACACCAACCACCGCACGCCGTGGTCGCGCAGCATTCATCGCGTGTATCGCGGGCTGGGGCAGGGCATCGCCTGGCCGCTGGCCCGGGCTTGGGAAGCCATGCACGGCCCGGCCGCCGATCCGCTGGAAATCTTTCATCGCCTCGAGCGCCAGGCGATCGTCGAAGGCATTCAAGAGCTGTTCGAGCAGCTTTCGCGGCTGGCCGAAGTGGGCAACAGCACGCTCAAGCCGCGGCTGGCGGCGCTGGTGGGCGGCGATGTGCGAGCCCGGATTTTGGAACGCGTCGAACAAGCGCATGCGGGGCTGCCGGACATGGACGAAGACTATCGCAAGTATGTGCGCGGCGAGCTGGATGCCTGGGGGCGCGAGAATCCGAAGGCGGTCGCCTTTTTGCGTTCGCTCGATCACGTGCTGGCCCTGGCGCGGCCGGCCGTGACCGTGTCGCTGGCCGTCAGCGGCGGCATTCTGGCCGGCGACGTGATGGGCCAGGCCGCGGCCCAAGTGGCCGGGCACACGGCCGGGCAACTGGCGGCCGAAGCGGCGATCACCGGTGGCGTCACCGTTGGCGGCGAGGCGGCCATCACGGCCACGGGGCAAGGGCTCAAGCACTCGGCCGCCGTGCTGTTTCGCCGCTTGCAAAACCGCTACGCCGAGCAGCGAGCCCGCTGGCTGGCCGGCTGGCTCGAGCACGAGCTGCTAGGCGACCTGCTGGCCAAGCTCCGCCGCGGCGCCCAACTGGCCGAAAGCCCGCTGGTGCGCGACGTGGAAGACAGCCTGTGTGCGCTGGCAAAGATGATCGTTGACGAACCGTCGCGGCCTGCCGCTCCGGGCGATTGAACGGTGGCGAGCGTGGCGGAGGGCAGAACGAAGGACATCGATAGGCCCGAAGGGGCGGAAGTCGTTAGACAAGGGCGTGAGCCCCTGGAACAGGCGTGCGACGAGATCGTCGAGCCCTGAAAGGGCGGTAGAGTCTGTCGCCCCTTCAGGGCTGAGCGTCATAGGTGCGATGGCGTCCAGGGGCTCACGCCCCTGGCTATTGACTTGGGCCCCTTCGGGGCGAAGAACGGGCGGCGGTCGCCGTCCGCGAGCAAGACGCGAGCGCGTTGAATGCATCCTATGCCGGATGATCGGCATTCCGTTTATGGTGCCCGCGGCCAATCGTATCGGCCGATACGTAGCAACAGATCTGGACTCGGCTGGCGCCAGCAGCGATCATAAGTGGTGGTTCTAACGAAGTTGTAATCCGCCGGTGTTGGAAAAAGCCGATGTCGTGGTGGATGATGAGTTTACGGGGCGAAGATTGAAGCTTGTCTTGAACGGGATCCTCACCCCGATCGCGCGGGGTCGCGGGGGCGAACTTTCGGATCCTCTTTGCCGCTTCGGCGATCGCCGGCTCCCGATGCATGGATGGCCTAAAATAGCGTGTCCTGGCAGCTAAGTTCCTAGCCCGTAAGGCGGATCGTTCGATGGTCGGAAAACTGATTCAATGGGCCACCGAAAGCCCGCTGGTGGTGCTGCTGTTGGCCGTGGGGCTGATGGTGGTCGGCGGCTATTCGTTTTTCAACGTGAACATCGAAGCGTATCCCGATCCGGCGCCGGCCATCATCGAAGTCGTGGCCCAATTCCCGGGTGCTTCGGCCGAGGAGGTCGAACGCCAGGTGACCATTCCGGTGGAAGTCGCCTTGGCGGGCATGCCCGGACTGAAGTACACGCGCACGAAGACGATGTTCGGGCTGGCCCACTTTCGCAACCAATTCGAATACGGCATCGACTACTTGGCTGCCCGGCAGGAAGTGATCAACCGCCTGCGCGATGCCGAATTGCCTGATAAGGTCACGCCGCAAATTTCGCCGGCCTCGCCGATCGGCGAGATTCTGCGCTACACGCTGACCAGCCCCAAGGACGCGACGGGGCACGACATCTATACGGACAACGATCTGAAGTCGCTCAACGACTGGACGTTGATCCGCGAGTTCCGCCGCGTGCCGCGGATTGCCGGCGTGGTCAGCTCGGGCTTGCAGGTCAAGCGGTACGAGATCCAGCCCGACCCCGATCGGCTCAAGGAATACGGCATCACGCTCGATCAGTTGCAAGCGGCGATTTCCAACAGCAACGCGAACGTGGGTGGCAACTACATTGTGCGCGGCTCGTCGATCGAGATCGTGCGCGGTATTGGTCTGATCGGCGGCGGCGAAGATCCGATGACGCTGGCCATGGCGGCGGCCACGCCCCAAGAGGCGGCCGGCATTTTGCGCGACGAAGAGAACCGCCGCATTCAAGAGATCCGCCAGATCGTGATCACCGCGACCAACAACGTGCCCACCCGGGTGGAACACGTCGTCGACGGCGGCCCGTTGGCACGCGGCCAGGCGATCGGCGCTCGCGGCGTGATCGTCGGCCACCAAACCCGGCAGGGCCAATTGGGCATTCGGATGCCGAAGTTGGACGATCAAAAGAAGGAGATCTTCAAGGCCGACGGCGAGCGCGAATACATCGATGATCCGGACATGATCCAGAGCGTGATCCTGCTGCGCAAAAACGAGCATTCGATTCCGGCGCTTGAGGACGTGCTGCAGAAAATCGAGGAGTTGAACGAATCGCCCGGCCGGATGCTGCCGGGCGTCAAGATCGAGGCCTTTTACAACCGGGCACGGCTGATCGACGTCACGACCGAAACGGTCCACGAAAACCTGATCCTGGGCATGGTCCTGGTGACGATCATCCTGCTGATGTTCCTCAGCAACGTGCGCAGCGCGCTGATCGTGGCCGTCAACATTCCGTTGGCGCTGATGTTCGCTTTCGCCGTGCTGTATTTGCGCGGCAAAAGCGCCAACCTGCTGTCGATCGGGGCGGTGGACTTCGGCATCATCGTCGATTCGTCGGTGATCATGGTCGAGAACATCTACCGGCACATCAGCTCGGGCGAGCACGCTGGTCTGAGCTTGCGCGAACGCATTTTGCGATCGTGCCGCGAAGTGGAACGCAGCTTGTTCTTCACCACCGCCATCATGGTCTGCGCGTTTTTGCCGCTGTTCACCATGAAAGGGCCCGAAGGCCAGATCTTCGGCCCCATGGCCGATACGTACGCCTTCGCCCTGGGCGGGGCGCTGATCCTGGCGCTGACCGTGGCCCCCGTGCTGTGCCTGCTGTCGTTCAAGAACCTGCGGCCGGCCCGCGACAATTTGCTCGTGCGCACACTCAAGCAGCGCTACCTGTGGCAATTGGATGTCTGCCTGCGCTATCGCTGGGTGACGATGGGCGTCATGGTCGGCTTGATGGTCTTTACGCTGGCGCTGCTGCCCTTTTTGGGCCGCGAGTTCATGCCCGAGCTGGAAGAGGGCAACATGATCGTGCGTGGCACGTTTCCGGTGAACGTGTCGCTCGAAGAAGCCGCGTCCGTATCGGCCAAGGTGCGGGAACTGCTGTGGAAGTTTCCCGAGGTGATGCTGGTGACCTCGCCCATCGGCCGGCCGGACGACGGTACGGATCCCACCGGTTACTACAACGTGGAATGCTTCGTGCCGATGCACGCGCCGGACGACTGGCCGGTGCCGCCGGGTTGGACGCGCCGCCGGACCAAGGCTGAGTTGATTCATGCCATGGACCTGGAGTTGAACCGCAATCTCATCGGCGTCAACTGGGACTTTTCGCAGATGATCCGCGACAACGTGCTCGAGGCGCTATCGGGCGTCAAAGGCGAGAACTCGGTCAAGATCATCGGTCCCAACCTCGACGAGCTGGAGACGCTGGCCGAGCAATTCAATTCCACAATGTCGCGCATCCCGGGCATCAAGGATCCCGGCATCTTTCACATCAAGGGGCAATCCAACGTTGCCTTGCAAGTGGACCGCGCCAAATGCGCCATGTGGAGCGTGAGCGTGGCCGACGTGGAGGACGTGGTGCAATCGGCCGTGGGCGGCATGCCGTTCACGCAAATGATCGAAGGCGAGCGCATCTTCGACGTGTCGCTCCGCTGGCCCGAGCGCCTGCGCTCCGACCAGGAATCGATTCTGAATATCCCCGTCGATACCAAAAACAACATCACCGGCGCCGTGGCGGCCACGTCGCAAACCCCGTTCACCGGCGCCAGCACGGGGCTGGCCGTGACGGGCACGAGCCTGGCGATGCCGGCCGTTACCGGCAGCATGTACAACCCCGCCTCCGCCGGTCTCAACCGCGTTCCGCGGCGGCGTCTGATCGACCTGGTCACGCCGCTCAACAGCCGCGGCCAGCCGGATCCGCACGGACAATTTCTGCGTCCCGGAGCTTCGACCATCGCCCGCGAACAAGGCAACCGCCTGATTGCGGTCAAGTTCGGCGTGCGCGGTCGCGACCTGGCCAGCACCGTGGCCGAGGCGCAGGCCAAAACCGCGCCGTTGCTCGAAAACAAGCGCGGCTACCGCACCATGTGGAGCGGCGAATTTCAGCAAATGCAAGAGGCCGAAGCCCGGCTGATGATGATCATCCCGCTATCGTTGGGGCTGATCATGGTCATGCTCTATCTGGCCTTCCGCTCGCTGCTGGACGCCGTGCTGGTGTTTTCCAACGTGGCCGCGTTGTCGATGGGAGGCGTGTGGGCCTTGCTGCTGACGCGAACCAATTTCAGTATATCGGCCGCGGTCGGATTCATCTCGATTTTCGGCGTCGCCATCATGGACGGCCTGTTGATGATCTCGTACTTCAATCAACTCCGCTACCAGGGGCTGACGCTGCACGACGCCATCATGCAGGGGGCCGAAAAACGCGTGCGCCCCGTGATGATGACCGCGCTGACCGCCATTTTCGGGCTCTTGCCCGCGGCGGTGAGCCACAAGATCGGCGCGCAGACGCAACGTCCGCTGGCCATCGTCGTGGTCGGCGGCATGATCAGCACGTTGTTCCTCACTCGCTATCTCATGCCCGTGCTCTACAGCTTCTACGGGCATCGTCCGCCGAGCGAAGAATCGGGGCGGATGGCGCACTAGTGGAAGTGAAAAACGAAAAGTGAAAAGTGAAAAATGCCGAGGCGCTGCTGCGCCGTGATTCACTTTAGTCAAATTGCGCGGCCGATGGCGACCGGATGCTCGTTCAGTTTGCCGGTGGCTGATCTCCAGTGATAGCCGAGGATGCGGCCTCTGGAGTCGGTATCGAGCCAGATGATGCCGCTGCCCAGGCCGGTCGTGCCCTTGGGCCGCGTGTCCGAGGCGTGGGGCGTGGCGGTCGAGTCGAGAATGCGGATGCGCCATTGCCCGGGCCGCTCGAGCACGGGCGAATCGGCGATGATCATTACGTGCCCCGTGTTTTCGCCCTTCTTGTGTTCCTCTTTCCACCAGGCGAGCACGTCGCCGGGCCGCGCGTCTTGCACCTGGCCAACGGCCTGCCAGCCGACGATTCGGCCTTGCTCGGTGGAGGCAAAGGCCGCATAAAAATCCTCGGCCAACGGCCGCTTGCGACCGGCTTTGCGCAGCGGGATCACGGCCACGTGTTCGGGCGAAACGGCCGCCAGCACGGTGGCCACAAAGCCCGAGCAATCCACTTCGCACACGCCGCGCTGCGGATCGATCTTGGTCGTATGGCTATAGGATGAAGTCGGAAACGCCGCGAGCATCTGCCGCGCCTGGCCGACGATCCGCTCGCCCAGTTTCGACTGGGCATCTTTTGCGCCGGCTGCTTTTCCGGCCCGCGCGGCGGTCGATGGTTTGATTGCCGCGGGCTGCTGGGCCTCTGCCGGCATCGCTGCTGACCGCGCGGCCGCCGCGGCGATCACCACGATGAGCGACCACTTTCCGCGCCTGTTCGATTGCATGCCCACTGCCTTGGTTCTTGGTTTGAATCGAGTGTCGTCAGCCGCTTTGGCTCGACGTGCAATCCGCAGAAAATTCTAACTACGGATGCCGTGCGTGAACATGGATGCGAGCACCGGCCTTGGCGATCGAAAGCAAACTTATCTCGCGGATCGTGTCGCTGCCGCGGCTTCTGGGGCACTAGCCGATCGTTTATCGAAGATCGTTGGCAAAACAGGCTCGGGGACGTGCGAGACGATATAATGCGATTTGCCGGTCCTGACTCGCCCTGGCATTTTGATTTTGAGATGGCGCGTGCCAATGGAGAAGAGCAAGCGAAAACGGGCGCCTGGGCTTGCCCTGCAAATGATTTGCTGGGTGGGCGTTTGGATCGCGACGACGTGCCTTACCTATTCGGCCCAGGCGGGATGGCTGCACCAATTCATTGCTGCCGGCCTGTTTACTGCCTTATTCGGGGGAATAATGTGGACTATCTTTTCGATTATTCGCGGCGCCCAATCGAGCGACCGCGGTTATCAGCCGCCGAATGATCAGTCGGGCGTTTCGGTTCCGATCGAGGGCCCTCATTGTTGAAAGAAAGGGGTCGGGAGTCTTTAAAAAAGGGTCTTCAGCGGAATCTGTGGGTGAAAAGCGTTGTTTGAACGAAGGCGAAGAATGCAGTGGATCGGCTATCGCCGCAGTTGTTTCTGGCGTTCACGCAGACCAGGGGGGCTCATTGCCGCCCCTGGACCCCGGCTAGC
>DATATB010000153.1:0-5907 GCA_036268995.1 Pirellulales bacterium
CGCAGCGTCCTTCTCCCTCTGGGAGAAGGTGGCCGTTAGGCCGGATGAGGGCGATCGCGCTGTCGAGCTAAGGTCCACTCATTCCGGCTGTTGGTGAAGGTTGACGCCTTGGTCGCGTCCCCTCATCCGTCGGCTGCGCCGCCACCTTCTCCCGGAGGGAGAAGGACTTTGAGTACGCGCCTCGGCCTCACTCCGGCTTTTCGATCAGCGTGGCGGAGTTGATCTTCACGGGCTCTTTCGGCCGGTCCTGGGCGGCGGTGGCGACGTTGCCGATGGCTTTGACGACGTCGAGGCTCTCTTGATCGGCCGTGCGGCCAAAGGCTGTGTACTGCTTGTCGAGATGCGGCACGCGCTCGAGGCAAATGAAAAACTGCGAGCCGGCCGAGTTGGGATCGCTGGTCCGGGCCATCGATAGCACGCCGGGCTCGTGCTTGGTGGCATTGAACTCGGCGGGAATCGTGTAGCCCGGGCCGCCGGTGCCGGTGCCCAGCGGACAGCCGCCTTGGATCATGAAGCTCTTGATGACGCGGTGAAACGTCGTGCCGTTGTAATAGCCGATCTTCGCCAAGGCCAGCATGTTCTCGCAGTGCCCGGGAGCCACGTCCGGCAGCATGTCCAGCCGGATCTTCCCCAGCGTCGTATCCAGTTCGATCTGATAAGCGTGCTTTTTGAAGTCCAGGGTCTTGCGAGCGTCGTCGACTTCTTTTTTGCGGTTGGCGGCCACGGCTTCTGCTCCTGAAATAAGTCGTAGGGGTCGTCGGTCCAATCAAGATGGTAACCGCCGCTTCGCTTGACGGCGAGTTTCGGAAGCGGACAATCGAAGCCGGGCCGAGAATTTTTTCTAAGAATGTTGACCACGGATTTCACGGATACCACGGATGGGAAGGCGATTCTTCATCCGTGCCCATCCGTGAAATCCGTGGTCGCTCCTCCTCTTAATCTCGTTTTTTTTGAGGAACATTGTCCGTGGCTACCTTTGCCGTAATCCTGCCGGCGGCCGGCAAAAGCAGCCGCTTCAAGGACAAGAACTACAAAAAGCCGTTCGCGCCGCTCGACAATCGGGCCGTCTGGCTGCACTCGGCCGAAAAATTCCTGCATCGCAAGGACGTCAAGCAACTGCTGGTCGTCATTTCGCCCGAGGATCGCGAGTATTTTGACTTCAAGTTTTCGTCCAACGTCACCATCCTGGGCATCGACGTCGTGACCGGCGGCAAGGAGCGGGCCGATTCGATCGAAAACGCACTGGCCCGGGTCAAGGCCGACATCGACTTCGTGGCCGTGCACGACGCCGCCCGGCCCTGCATTGCCGACGAATGGATCACGCGCGTGTTCGAAGCCGCCGAACGCACCGGGGCGGCCATCCTGGGCATTCCGGTCGGCAGCACGCTGAAGCGCGTCGGCGGCGATCAGAAGATCGTCGAGACCGTGCCGCGCGAACACTTGTGGGAGGCCCAAACGCCGCAGGTCTTTCGCCGGCAGTTGCTGCTCGATGCCTATGCCAAGCGGCAAAACTTCGTGGCCACCGATGACGCTCAACTGGTCGAAAAGCTCGGCCAGCCGGTGTCGGTCGTCACCGGCTCGCCGGTCAACCTCAAGATCACGACGTACGAAGATCTACGCCTGGCCGAGCAGGCCTTGAAGGCGATGCCCAAGCCGAAGTTCACGAATGCGGCCCATCCGTTCGCGGATGACGACATGTGGCGATGAAAACAATGCGGAATGATGAATGCTGAATGATGAATGAAGAACACGGAAGCAATGCGGCGATGGTGGATGTGGTCGACGAGCTGCGCTGGCGCGGGCTGGTGCATCAGACGACTGACGATGCGGGATTGCCGGGCTGGTTGAACGCGGCGAGCCGCACGGTGTATGCCGGCTTCGATCCTACGGCCGATAGCCTGCACGTGGGCCACCTGGTGGCGCTGATGATTCTGCGACGCTTTCAAAAAGCCGGGCACAAGCCGATCGCGCTCGTCGGCGGCGCCACCGGCATGATCGGCGATCCCAGCGGCAAGAGCGAAGAGCGGAACTTACTGTCGCTCGAGACGCTCGAGTCCAACGTGGCCGCCATGAGCGGGCAGATGCGGCGGTTCCTGGATTTTGGCGACGCGCCCAACGCCGCGCTGCTGGTGAACAATTTTGATTGGATGAGCCGGTTCAGTTACTTGGAGTTCTTGCGCGATATCGGCAAGAATTTTCCCGTCAACGTGATGCTGGCGAAGGACTCGGTCAAAAGCCGGCTCGAGCGCAGCGACAGCGGGCTGAGCTTCACCGAGTTCAGCTATATGCTGTTGCAAGCCTACGACTTCGTGCATCTCAATCGTCACTACGGCTGCCAGTTGCAAGTCGGCGGCAGCGATCAATGGGGCAATATCACCGCCGGCATCGATCTGGCCCGACGCATGCACTCGGTCCAGCTCTATGGACTGACGTGTCCGCTGCTCACCAAGAGCGACGGCACGAAGATGGGCAAAACCGAGTCGGGCGCCCTGTGGCTTTCGCCTGAGCGGACCAGTGCCTTTCAATTTTACCAGTACTGGATCAACGTCGACGACGCCGACGCCGGCAAATGCCTGCGCTACTTCACTGACCTGGGGCGTGAAGAAATCCTGGCGCTGGACGAAGCCCGCGGGCGCGATCCCGGCAAGCGCGACAGTCAGCGCCGGCTGGCCGAAGAGATCACGCGGCTGGTGCATGGTCCCGAGGGTTTGGCCAAAGCCCAGCGAGCGACCGCCATCTTGTTCGGCGCAGAAATCGACGCCTTGTCCGATAGCGAGCTGGGCGAGATTTTTGCCGACGTGCCCAGCCGGCAGCTCGAGCGCCAGGTCCTCAGCGATGGTTCGCTGACGATCGTCGATGCCTTGGCGGCGGCCGGGCTGGCAGCCAGCAAGGGCGAAGCCCGGCGGCTGGTCACGCAGGGTGGCGTGTATCTCAACAATCGGCGCGAAAGCGATGCCGCCCGGGCCTTGGCCGCGGCCGATCTAGCCAGCGAAACCATGCTGGTGCTGCGAACCGGCAAGAAGAAGTACGCGTTGTTGCGGTTTGTCTGACCGGCGAGTTTCCGGCGTCATGTCCGGCCCGGCGCTCAAGCCACCGTTTCCACGCTGGCGCATTTGCCTCGTGCAGATCCCGGCGGATTTTCGCGCCACCATTGCCGAGCTTGCTCCGCCGTCCAACCCGATGCGCAGGAACAAGCGTCCAAGGCCGCTCGTAAACTTTCCGCGCTCGAAAATCGATCGGCCGGCGCCTTTGCCAGGCAACGCAGCAGGACTTCTTCGAGGTCGAGCGGGACACTGGGACGCAGCAGCGAGGGGCGAGTCGCAGCCTGGTGCGCATGAGCGGCATGCAGCTCCTTGATCCATCGTCCGCCAAACGGCGGGCGACCGATCAGCAGGAAGTAGCCCACCGCGCCGACGGCATAAATGTCGCTGCGCACGTCGGCAGTCGCATAGTCCGAAAACTGCTCGGGAGCCATGTACTGCGGGCTGCCGCCGAAGCTGCTGAGATCGGCGACCGGGTCGACCCCGCCTTGGCGAACAAGGCCGAAATCGAGCAACTTCGCAAAGTCGTACATGCCGCCTCGCTCGGCGGCAAAAATATTGCTCGGCTTGATGTCGCGATGCACCATGCCGCTGGCGTGGGCCTCGCCCAGCGCGCCGCAGATTTGCCGCAGCAGATAAACCACACGCTCGGGCAACAGGGGGCCGAATTCTTTGACGAGCTGATCGAGGTTCATGCCGCGCAGCAGCCCCATGACGTAGTACAGCGTGCCGTCGGCGGCCCGGCCGAAGTCATAGATTTCGACCGTATTGCAATGCGACAAGCGCGCGGTTGCCCGAACTTCGGCTTCGAAACGCTCGATCGTTTGTTCGTCGAGGCTGCGGTCGGGCCGGATCAGCTTGACGGCACATGGCCGCTTGAGCAGCAGATGATCGGCGCGAAAGACCTCTCCCATCCCGCCGCCGCCGATGCGCTCGGCGAGCACGTATTGCCCGAAACGCCGGCCTTCGAATGCGATCTGGCGCGTGCGATAGATCAAATGCGCGGCATACACGGCGGCAACGGCGGCCACCAGCGGCAGGACGGAGAAGCCATACTCCTGGTCCCTTGCAAAGACGCTGCTGACGTCCGCGCGGAAGCACCGCAGGCCCGTGAGCAGCACCTCCGGCGCACAGCCGATCGGTAGCAGTTGCGCCGCCGCGCGCCGCCACGGCATGGGAATGAACAAGCCGTACGTCAGCACCAGCAGCACCCAACCGCCCATGTATCCCTGCTGCACGGCGGTCAGCGAGATCACGTCGCCGGCATTGGCGAAATGGATGATCCTGCCGGACATCATCGTCGCGATATAAGCGACCAGGTCCAACAAAAGCGCCAGCTCCAATCCGTGCAGGGCCCGTGCGGTGAGTCCCTGCCTCCAGCGCACCGCCGCATAACACGCGGCGACGACCAGGATGGCGGCGATACGAAAACCGAGCAGGATATGATCGACGAACACGAACCAGCTGAGTGCGAAGAAAAAGCAGAGCATCGCGAGGTTTACCAGCGCATAAGCCTGCAACCGCGAACGCAGCAACAGCGCGGTTTCGTCGGCGAAGGTGCGCGTCGGCCCTGCGACGAGCTCCACGTCGCTGTGCGAAGCGCCGATCGCCGGCTGTCCTAAGCCCAGCCACTGCTGCCAGCGCGTCAGCTTTTTGGCCGTTTCCTGCGGGAGGCGTGTGGAGCTGAGTTCCATGCGGCAACCAATGCCTCAAGTGCGGCGGGAAGCTATTCCGCCTCGTCCGGGCCGAGCCGCTCGAGCAAGCGCGCGGCCAAATGGCGATCGATCCGCTCAAAGGCCCGGCTCTCGCGTTCGTAGGCAAACATTTCGCCCGAGGCGATATCGAACCAGCAGCCGATGAGCCGCAACTGGCCGCGTCGCACCTGCTCCAGCACGATGGGATAGGTCATCAGATGTTCGAGCTGCACCAGCACGTTGATCTGCGACAACTGATCGTGAGGGCTGAGGCTCGGATCGAGCGGCCCTTCCTGGTCGAGGCGAAACACGGCCGAAGTGGAATGATGCAGCCACTTGGCCAGATTCGTAATTTCGGCGACGGAAGCCGGCGCCAGGGCGGCTTTCATCGCGCCGCACTCGGAATGCCCGCAGACGACGATGCTGCGCACTTTGAGCAGCAGCACCGCATATTCGATGGCGCTGGCCTCCGACAAGTCGCCGGTCGAGGTCCCCTCGACCGTGGACGGCGGCACCAAATTGCCCACGTTGCGCATGACAAACAGATCGCCCGGGTCCGTCGAGGCTAGCAGGTCGGGCACCACGCGGCTATCCGAGCACGTGATAAACAACGCGTCGGGCGCCTGGCCGCGCGAGAGCGTTTTGAACTGCTCGGCATATTGCGGCAGCAAGCGTTCGCGAAATTCGACAATGCCCTGAATCAACTTGCGCATCGGTGGTTTCCTTAATGTAGTAAGCTCACTCCGTGAGCCGTAACTGCTGCCGGTGAGATCCCTCGCTGCTGCCAATCGTCCGCTATCGAGCTACGGCACACGGAGTGTGCCTGCTGCGTTATGCGTTGAGACTCGATTCTAGCTGAGCCAAGACGTCACGCTCGATTGTCGCGCAAATTTCGTCCAGCGGCAGATGGTTCAGGCTGGTCGTCAGGAACGGCTGCTGAAGCTCCGAGCCGATTTCGTCTAGCGCGAGGATCGGATAGGCAATCAGCATCGTCAGCAGCGGCGTCAACCAACCGACCCGGGCGATCAATGCAAACGGCAATGCGATTAGAAAGAGAAATATGAACCGCCGGATTTTGACGGCATAGGCCAATGGCAGCGGTGTCTTTTGAATGCGCTCGCAGCCGCCGATATGGTCCAGCAACTGCGCTCGCTGCCGATCGGCCTGCTGAA
>DATATB010000154.1:0-7185 GCA_036268995.1 Pirellulales bacterium
GCCGAAGATTCCGTACAAGTAGCCGGGCTGGTCCGCACCCCGCTGGGCTTCGCCGGCGATCGAGAACGGGGGGCCGAGGCATCGCGCGTGGTGCGCTGGCAGGTGCCGCTGCAATCGCCCGATCCGCCCGGCATCCTCGAAGGGCGGCTGCCAGCCTCGGCGGGCAAGGGATACGAATGATGAGTGCAGAGTAATGAAGGTTGAATGGGGAAAGATGTGGATTGGATCGGTTGTAGGGGACGCGCGGTCGGGCCGGAGATAGGCGGGGGGGTGAGATTTGACCGGCGGACAAAATCGAACTAATTTTCCAACAAGGCAGCCCAGAGCGCGGGCTCCCTGCGCAGTTTGAACCCTCGATCCTTCCATTCAGCGGCGGCTCGCGATTTTAATGAATGTGCGCATGCGACAGCTGGTCCGCTTTGTTTTCGACGCTGAAGGCGCGACAGCCGTCGAATACGCCGTCATGCTGGCGATGATCCTGATGGCCATAATCGCCAGCGTCGGGGTCGTCGGCGCGCAAACCGGCGGCATGTGGGGCAACATTCAAAAGAGCCTGCAGGCTGCCGGCTTCGGCGGCTCATAAGCAAGCGGGGGCAAACACCGCGGTCTATCCCCCCCGATTGCGTCGCAGGTTTTCGTAGAAGAGCAGCCCCAGCAGGGACTTACCGTCGCGGATAACGCCTTGCTCGACCATGCGCAGACACTCATCCCACTCGACTAGCTGGGTCTCGATCTCCTCGCCTTCGTCCAGATGCTGGGGGCCGCTCGTCAGATCGGTGGCCACGTACAGCCGCATCAGTTCGTCCAGCACGCCCGGCGAAGTATAAAACTCGCACAGCAGTTCCATGTGCTGGGCCCGATAGCCGGTTTCCTCCTCCAGTTCGCGGAGGGCCGTATTTCGTGGGTCTTCGCCCGGTTCAAGCGTGCCGGCCGGCAGTTCCAAAAGCGTCTGGTCGACTCCGGCGCGATAATTGCGGATCAGACACACCCGGTCGGGGGCCACCAGCGGCAGAATCGTCACCGCTCCCGGGTGCCGGACCACTTGGCGAGTATGGGGGTGCCCTGCGCGGTCGCGATATTCCAGGCTGACCACGCGGAAACGGTGGGCTTCGAGGAGTGTTTTTTCCTGGCTCAAGCGGTAACTCCCTAGTTGATTGCCCCTGGCCGATCGCGATGATAAGATAACTCGGGCTAGAACGTTCTCCAAGCTGGCGAGCCCTTGGGCCGCCACCAAGCGCGTCATGCGGGACCTGCTCAGTTGGAATTTGTCGCTTGGGCGCTGGGCAGGCGTGCATGTCCGGCTGCACGTCTTCTTTCTCTTGTTCGCCCTGTTCGCCCTGCACTTCGGGGCTCGCGAGCAATTACTCGGCTACACCTGCCTCGGCCTGCTGATCTTGTTGTTGAGTGCTCTGGCCCATGAATTTGGCCACTGCGTTGCCGCCTGGAAGGTGGGCGGAGCGGCCGACCAGGTGCTGATCTGGCCCCTGGGCGGGCTGATGCACGTCAACGTCTCGCAAGATCCGCAGAATGAGCTGGTCACTAGCATGGCCGGCCCGCTGGTGAACATCTGCATCTGCCTGCTGCTGGCCCCCGTGCTGGTGCTGTTTCAGTACGATCATGTGCTCTCGCTGCTGAATCCGCTGGAACCGCCGTTTCCGCCCGGCGTGGGCAAGTTTACCTGGATTCATTCCGCGGCCCTCGTCTTCTGGTGCAATTGGCTGTTGGCGCTGGTGAATTTCCTGCCAGCCTTTCCGATGGATGGCGGCCGCGCCTTGCGGGCCATGCTCTGGAAACCCTACGGTTTCCGGATCGCCGTCGAAGTGGTCGTCCGCTCGGCTAAGCTCGTGGCCTTGGTCCTTTGGGTCGTCGGCTTGCTGGTCTGGGAGACGTATCCGTTTGCCTCGCTGCCGCTGGCGATTTTCGGACTGTTTCTGTTTTTCAGCGCCAAGCAGGAGGCCGAACGCCTGCACGAACAGGATTCGGGCGACGGCCTGTTCGGCTACGATTTTTCGCAAGGCTACACGAGCCTCGAAAAGCATTACCAGTCGCAAAGCCGGCGCAGTCCCGGCCCGCTGCGCAAATGGCTGGATGCGCGTCGCGCCGCTCGGCTCGAGCGGCAGCATCAAATCGAGGCCGACGAAGAGCGCCGCGTCGACGAGATTCTCGCGCGGCTGCAAGAGACCGGCATGCAGGGCCTGTCTGACGAAGAGCGATCGCTACTGGATCGCGTCAGCGCACGCTATCGCAATCGGCTGCGCGGCTGAGCCGGTGAGTGCGCGGATCTGCGTCGACTAAACAGCGCCCGGGGCCAAAGGACTCTTTCGCTGCGACAATTCGTCGCAGGCCTGCCTCTCGCCGCCGTGGGTTTTGCCTGCGTATTCGGCGCAATCGATACCAGACCACGCGCGGCATTCCTGTGAGGCTGGGGCACGGGGAACCGCTGGCCGTCGTGGGGGCGTGTTTTTGCCCCCACCAATTGTTTGACGTAGGTTTTTGACGTGTCACAAATGCCAGGGGGCCGGGTCACCGCCGATCAGTCGCATGTCATCCGCCACTACGCAAATGAACTTGTTCGAAGCCGCGCTCGTGCCGCCCGCCGACCAGCAGTTGGTGCGCGACGCGGAGGTGGCTGCCGGCCTATTGCTGCGCTGGTTTGCGGCTGACTTTGCGGTATTCGAAGCCAGCAGCGGCTCGCTGCTGCTGCCGGCCGCGCAGCCGGCGGGCGTGATCTGGGATTCTTACGGCGAGCTCTGCCGGCAAGTTGCCGCCACCGGACGCCCTTGCATCGTCGCCGAAGAAGGTCCGCTGCTGGCGCTGGCCGTGCCCTTGCGCACGCCGGGCGATCAAACCTTGGTGGGCGTCGGCTGGTTTGTCACGCGCGTTGGCACCGGTGCCGAGGCCCTGCGCGGCGCGGCTACGGCGTTGGGCGCTTCGTCCGAAGCGCTGGCCGCGTGGGCTGGCGGTCAGACGCCGCGCGATGCCGGCACGCTCGAGCGGCAGGCCGACCTGGTGATGTCCAAGCTCTGGTCGGATCAGCGCGTTTCCGAACTCGAGACCGAGGTCGAAAAACTCTCGGTCCACTTGAACGCGACGTTTGAGGAAATCAACCTCATTTATCGCGTCACCAGCCATCTGCGCATCTCGGAGAATAAAGAAGATCTGGGACGCTCGATCCTCGCCTGGCTGGAAGACGTCGTCCCGGCAGAAGGCCTGGCCGTGCAATTCGTCCCGCTCGATGATTGCGACCGCCTGACTGGGCAGCCGGCCCAGCCCTTGTTGCTGGCCACGGGCAATTGCCCGCTGGATAACGCGCGGTTTTCCGAACTGCTGAAGCACTTGGGCGATGCCACGGCACACGTGCTCGTGCTCAACGAAAACGTCACGGGCGCGGCCGATTGGCCGTTTCCCGAAGTGCGGCAACTGATTCTGGTCCCCATGGCCGAAGGCAAGCGGCGCTTTGGCTGGCTGGCCGCGTTCAATCATCGTCAGCGGGCCCAGTTTGGCAGCGTTGAAGCCAATCTGCTCAATTCGGTGACCGCCATTCTCGCCATCCACAGCTCGAACATCGATCTTTACAAGCGGCAGGCCGACACCCTGGCCGACGTCGTGCGGGCCATGTCGCTGGCCATCGATGCCAAAGACCCCTATACCCGCGGCCATAGCGACCGCGTGGCGCGGGTGGCCGTGCGCTTGGCCCAGGAGCTGGGCTGCGGGCCGGAGATTCTGGAAACCGTTTACCTGGCCGGACTGCTGCACGACATCGGCAAGATTGGCATCGACGACCACGTGCTGCGCAAACCCGGCAAGCTGACCGAGGCCGAATTCGAGCACGTCAAGCAGCACACCGAAATCGGCCACCGCATTCTCCGCGACCTGCGCAACATCAGCCCCGTGCTGCCGGTGGTCTTGCACCATCACGAATCGTGGGACGGTCGCGGGTATCCGTACGGCATGGTCGGCGAGAGCATTCCGTTTTTGGCGCGGATCGTGGCCGTGGCCGATGCTTACGACGCGATGGCCAGCGATCGTCCCTATCGCGCCGGCATGCCCGACGAAAAGTTGGACGAGATCATTCGCGCCGGCGCCGGGCGGCAATGGGATCCCAACGTCGTGGCGGCCTTTTTCCGCGCCCGCGACGCCGTTCGCGAGATCTCCACCTCCGACCCCTCGCAGTCCGACCACACTCATTTGCAATGGTCGTAGGCAGGCCGCTTTAAAGTCCAAATCCCGCCATCTCGGCGCAGCCTCGCAGCCGTCACCCTCCGCTGGGGCGGACGCCATCTTTCAGCCACGCGATCGGGACCGTCTGCCGCAGTTTGCCCGAGGCGTTTTGCCGTGATCGGCAAGCCGAGCGCTGGAGCACATTGCCGGCCGGCGCGAATGATCCGGATTTCGCGTAACAATGTTGGCGTGGCCTCGACCAATATAGATGAACACGTTGCCCTGGCGACTTCGCGCATGAACGACCGGCAATCCCTCTTTCTCGGCCTTCTAGAGGATAATCATGGTCGGTGGCGCGCAATCGCGCGGAGCTATGCGGGAAACGACACCGAGGATCTGCTGCAAGAAATCCTGATGCAGATCTGGCGCTCGCTCGACACTTTTCGCGGGGACTCGGCCAGTAGTACGTGGTGTTATCGGGTCGCCCTGAATACGGCCATGAGCTGGCGGCGGTCGGAGCAATCGCGTCGCCAGCGATTGCCGATTTGCGACGACCGCAGCGTTGCCAGCGCCCCGACGCCGGCCAGGAATCCTGATTGCTCGGAGCTACTGGAATGGCTCATGGCTGAGCTCTCGGCTGCGGATAAAGCGATTCTGCTGCTGTCGTTGGACAACGTTAGTTACAGCGAAATGGCGGAAATCGTAGGAGCCACCGAGGGCGCCTTGCGTGTTCGCGTGCACCGCATCAAGCAACGACTCGCACAATTGGATGTAGGGCTACACGATGGACTTTGAAGAACTGCAAAAAAACTGGCGGAGCGAAGTCAACCGACCGCAGGGCGCCGCCGACGTGCAGAAGTTGCTGCTCGACGTTCAGCGACAGTGCAACGGCCTGGAGCGATCCGCCCATCGGCGCGACGTGCGCGAGATTTTGGAGGCTGTTCTGGTGGTCGCATTTTTCGCGGCGGGTTGGCCGATCTTTAGCCATTCGCTAGCCGCGAGCGTGGGAATCGCACTCATCGTGCTGGGCTATCTCATCATCGTGTTGACGCGATTATCCTCTCGTCGGCCGGAACCCATGCCGCTTGATGCTTCGGTGCTCCAATTTTCCCGGCAAAGATTGGCTTGGATCGATCGTCAGATGCGCTTGCTGACCACAGGCATGTGGTGGTACGCCACTCCTAGTTTTATCGGGCTGCCGCTGGCCGCCTGGGGCTTGACCGCCGGAAATCGCCTGTATTTCATTCTGCTGCTGACGTCTATCGTGGCGGCTTCAGTTCATTACGTTTATTCAAGGCGAAAAATCGCCCGCAACCAGTGGCAACCCGTGCGTGACGAATTAGCCCAACTGGTTGCAGCCTTGGGAACGATTGACCGGCCTTGAATGACAACCGGCGTCAGCGCAGGCAGCCGTGGCCGATGCTTGCGGCGCGATGGCCAGCGGCCTGTGCCCTTACGACGGCAGCAGCGGCCTCGACGGGGCGCCCTCTTGCTCAGTCCGCGTGTTGGCCCTTGATCCACTGAGCAATGTCTAGCACGACCTTTTCGGCGACATTGCCCTGGGTGGAATACTCGGCTGGAGAACCCGGCCCTTTGCCCGCGATGAATAGGTGATTCAGAGCTGGATAAGAAATGAACGTCACGTCTTTGCGTGCGGCGAGCGCTTTTTTCCAGCGTCCAAAATCCTCCATCGTGACTTGATAATCGCGCTCGCCTTGCAAAATGAGCAGAGGCCGCTTCACGGCGACGGCGGCTTCGGCCGGGTCATAGCCTCGCAAGTCGATCCAGTAGGGGACCGGAACCCCCAGTGGCAGTGCCTTGTTACCGGTTTTTGCGGATAGCTCGGGCGACTTAACCCTGGCCACTTGCTGCGCCAGTTCGTCGAGCTGCTTCTGTTCGCCCGCGGATATTTTCCCATCAAGCGACAGGATGTACCTGGTCTGTTCGAGGATCACGTCTTCCAGCGGCCGGGTCGAGCCTGCCAAACTGATAAAGCCAGCGATCCGGTGGTTGGCCGTAGCGATTCGCGGTATGAGCGAGCCGCCCAGGCTATGCCCCAGCACGTAAATCCGTTGGCGGTCGATTTTCTCGCAAGCGGCCAAGGCATCGACCGCGGCAGTGGCGTCATCCACCGTTTCTGCCTTCACGGTAATGCTGTTCGCCAACAGCGACATCGCCAGCGGATATTGTTTGGTGCGCTTCTCGTAACGCAGCACGGCAATCCCTCGCGAAGCCAATCCGGACGCCAAATCACGAAACGGTTTGTTCGGGCCAAGCGTTTCGTCTCGGTCGTTCGGCCCAGATCCGTGAACGAGCACGACCGCGGGAAACGGCCCTTCGCCCTTGGGCAGCAAAAGCGTGCCGGGCAGACTCCAGGGGGCGCTGCCGATGCTCAGTGCCTTTTCTTCGAACTTTGCAGGATCGGCATACGATGGCGGCTTATATTTGCCCGACGGAACGAAGAAAAGTCCAGTGACCAGGTTGTCTGCATCGAAGACGACCTTGGCATCGAGCTTCCACCAATGAAACTCGCAGGTCACGAAGACAAATTCGTATCGCTTGGTCTTCACTATCCTGGTTTCTGTCGCGCGCTCCAGTGGGCCATATTGCGTTGTCAGCCCGCTCCAGACCTCCTTAAGTTTCGCAGCCGGCATGACACGCTTCATGGTCGGATCGAAAGGCTCGATGGCCCGATCGAATTCGCCCGCCGCCAGATGGGCCACCAGCGCCTTCGCCATCTCCAACCGCTTGGCCGCCTGGTCGTTCGCCATAACGGCCGAGGCCTGCGTCGCGGTCAGCGCGACGATTAAAATTAAGGTTCGCAGCACAGCGGCGACTCCGGAATAACTCGCCCAGAGCAGCTATTGTAATGGCGGGGCGCGCCGAGTCACGGTCCGTACGGGTCGCACGACGTCCCGCGACTTAAGGCGAAGGCCTGGGCATGAGCATTTGCTCTTGTGCCGGACATTGGTAGGTCAGAGCTTGTCGGGCGTTATGGCAGCGATCCCACTGAAGCGGCGAAAG
>DATATB010000155.1:0-54670 GCA_036268995.1 Pirellulales bacterium
AGAAAACCAATTAGCCACTCGCTAGCTTGTTCACAGCAGTGGGGCGAGGCTCCTGCCGAGCTGAGTCCAGGTCCATCGAGGCTCGGCAGGAGCCTCACCCTCCCCGCTTCATGACATGGCAATTACCACCAGCCGCCGAGCTTCGCATCCACTGCGTGGGCTGATCTCGGCCGTTCAATTCCTCACGCGAATCCCGATCTCGACCCCGGCCGACGAGACCTTTGATCTGGCCGCGGCGGCCGCCTGGTTTCCGCTCGTGGGCGCCGCGATCGGGCTGACCACCGGCGGCGTGATCTGGCTCGCGGCCCATGTCTGGTCGGCGTGGCCGGCGGTCGTGCTAGGGCTGGTTTGCGAAGCCCTGCTCACCGGGGCGCTGCACGAGGACGCGCTGGCCGATGTTTGCGACGGTTTTGGCGGCGGCTGGACGCGGGACGACGTATTGCGCATTTTCGAAGATAGCCGCGTCGGCAGCTACGGCGTGCTCGGCCTGTGCCTGGCCGTGCTACTGCGGGCGGACTTGTTTGCCTCGCTGGCTCCTGGAAATGTTGTCGCGGCCGCCATGGCCTCGGCCACTTTGGGACGTTGGGCCATACTACCGGCAATGGCCGCGCTGGCGCCGATCGCCGGTCGATCCAGCTTGGCCGAGCAATCGAGCCACAAATTGGGCGGCCGGCAAGTGCTGTTCGGCAGTCTGCTGGCACTGCCGGGCGTCTTGCCGATGGCCTGGTTGCTGCCGGTGCGATTGGTTTGCGCCGGCGCGGTGCTGTTGCTGCTGGTGCCGATGGCGGCCGCATACTTTCGCCGCCGCCTCGGCGGATTGACCGGCGATTGCTTGGGCGCCTTGTGCTACCTGGCGCAGTTGGGAGTGCTAGCCAGCGCGGCGGCCGGCTGGACGCCATGAGCGCCGGCGGCGGGCCTCGCCGCGTCGTGCTGGTGCGGCATACAAGCGTCGAGGAGGCTTGCCGCGGTCGCTGCTACGGCTCGAGCGACGTCGAACTCAGCGAGCAAGGCCGGAATGAAGCATGCGAGCTGGCGGCGCGGCTTGCAGAATGGCCGATCACGCACCTGTTTCACAGCGGACTGGCCCGTAGTCGCGAGTGCGCCGAGCTGGTCGCGCAGCGGTGCGGCGTGGTGGCTGTTGCCGCGCCGGAGTTGGCGGAGATGCATTTTGGCGACTGGGAGCTGTGTACTTGGGATGCGATTCATACGGCCGCGCCCGACGCGCTCGATCGCCTGCTGGCCGAGCCGGCCACGTTCGCGCCGCCGGGAGGCGAGACCGTGTTTGCCGTGCGCGATCGCGTGCTGCGCTGGTATCGCCAGCTACCTGCGACCGGATTGATCGTGGCCATCGCGCACGGCGGCCCCATCGCCGCCCTGCGCGGGACGCTGGCCGGCCTGCCACCGGCCGACTGGCCCCAGCTCATTCCGCGACATGGCGAGATCGTCGAGCTCGAGTGAACCGTGTAAAGTAGCCGTCTCACTGCGCGGCCGTGAAGATTTGCGTGCCCACTTGTGCCTGGGCCTCGGCATGGCAAGGCTCGAGCGTGGCCTGGCGACGGAACGAAGCGCGTTCGGCGGCCGCCCGCCCGCGAATTCCGTCTTGGGCCACGCACGCCAGCGGCGGACTTTGAACTTCGGCGATATTTTCGAAGCAATTCCGCTACTAACAGGGGGCGGGCCACTCGCCCGCGTCTGGCTTCTCGCTTGCACCAGGCGACCGGTCGGCGACAATGGTGGGACATTCACATCGAACGACCGATTCGGTCAGGCAGCATCCGTTATCTAGCGCCGAGTTGTCCAAGCCATTCCCACGCGGGTCTTGCGCGACGTGTCAGATTCGCCCTCAGCCACGATTCCTCGACCGCCCTTCGTCGCCCAGCTCCTCAAGGGAATTGTGGCGGGCATCGTCGTCAGCCCGATTGCCATGGCGCCGATCGATCGTTTTGCCCCGCTCGCGCTGGGCGCATCGATTGCCGGGGCCGTGTTTCTAGCGGTTTGGATGCAGAAGAAGCCGCTGGCCACGTGCGCGGCGGCGGTGCTGATCGGGGCGCTCGCGAATTCCGTCGCCAAAGGCGCTTACCTCGAGCGGCATCACGACGTCGGATTCGTGTTGTTGCCAGCCTTTGGCATCGGGTTCTTTGCAGCCTGGTGTATTTGTAGCGCGCGCGGCGGTTGGCGGCGAGCGGGCATGACGGGCTGGTTCTGCGCTAGTTTGGCGGCCGCGTTATTCATTAACGGCCAGCAGTTGCTCGTGCACGTGCAGAATTGGAACGACCGGCGTCTTGAAGCATCCGCACAAGGAGCGCTGCGCGAGATGCCCACGATTGACCGCGTCGAAATCCGCGCGAGCGACGGTTCGCCCACGGCGACCTGGTCATTGGGACGAACGCTCATCGGCAGCGAGGCCGAAGAATTGGCCGCTCAGTGGAGGAGCGTCGGCTTTCATTATGACCGGGAAAACTCCGGCTTCGACTATCAGCCCTCATTGCACGAGCTGCGATTTTATCGCGACGGCAAGACCGTGAAACGTATTAAGGTGAACGTCGGGCATTCTTCATTCCAGTTCGATGCCCACCATCATCGAGATTGTACATTTATCATCCATTGGCACGTTTACAACGACCCTCTCATACTCGGCGAGCTAGTGCCAGTGGACGACGTACGCGCCTTTGCAGCGGCAGGTGCGGCATTTCAGTGCCAGCATATCGACAACAACCGGGCGATCGAGCTGTACGAAAAAGCTGTTGCGCTTGACCCGCAAAACCGACACTACCCGTGGAATTTCGGCCTCTTTTGCCGCGAGATCGGAGAGCAAGCGCGCGCCGTCGAGGCATTTTCTCGCGTTATCGCATTGGACAGCACGCACACGTTGGGTTTGGCCCTGCGCGCCGACTGCTACGAAAAGCTCGGTCGACCGGCCGATGCGATCGCGGACTACAGTACACTTTTGAACGGCAACCCTGGTCACCTGTCGGCATTCTACCGCCGCGGCGTTCAGTATTTCGAACAGGGCGATTTCATACGCGCCATTGCTGATTTCGACAGCGCGCTATCAATCGGGCTGAACAATGCGGACCGTGCTCGCGCTAAACAGCTGCGCAGCCGCGCATTCACACTTTACCGGCAGGCAGCCGCGCCCACCGTCAAAGCCAAGCCGGCATCGCCCGCTACCACTTCCAGCCGGAGCGCAACTGGTCGTTGACGATGCAGCCTTCGGGCCAGTGGCCGCGGTGGAGATCTACGAGGCACTGGGCGGCCAAGGTGCTCATGGCGTCGAGCGAGGTTTGATCGAGCCCGCCCATGTGCGGGCAAAGCACGACGTTGTTCATCCGCACCAGTGGGCTGTCGGCCGGGAGCGGCTCGGATTTAAAAACGTCCAAGCCGGCGGCGGATAGCTGGCCGCTGGTCAGCGCGGTGGCCAGGGCCTGCTCGTCCACCAGCCCGCCACGGGCCGTGTTGATGAGCACCGCGCCGCGCTTCATCTTCTTGAGCGAAGCGGTGTTGATGAGGTCGGTGGTTTCGGCCGTACACGGCAGGTGCAGGCTCACGATGTCGGCCCCGGCCAGAACTTCGTCCAACGACATCAGCTGCACATCGTGCTTGTCGGCAAATGCACGGTCGGGAAAGGGATCGTAGGCGATAACCTTCAAGCCCAAGCCATGCGCGCGCGGCACGATGGCCTTGCCAATGCGGCCCAGGCCCAGCAGGCCGAGCGTGTTGCCGGCCAGCCGGCGGACCGTGTTGCGACGCCATTGGCCCTGGCGAATCTCCTGATCGCGGGCCGGCAGATCGCGAAAGATGCTGGTCACCAGCGCGATGGCCTGCTCGGCGACCGAGTCGTGGTTGGTGCCGGGCGTGATCGCCACGGCCACGCCATGCTCGGTGGCCGCGGCCACGTCGATCGAATCGTAACCGACGCCCACCCGGGCAATACACCGCAGTTTGGATGCGGCCAGCACCTGCCGGCTGTAGAGTTCGACGCTGGCCAGCACGCCGTCGATGCCGCGCACCAGGTCGATCAAGGCTTCGGGGCCCAATTGCGTGGCGTCCACCTTGGGCATCACGATTTCAAAGCCAGCCTGCTCGAGCACCGCCCGCCAAGGGCCGCGGCCATCGCTGAACGCCGTGGGAGTAATTAGGATTTTGGTCATCGGATTCTAATGGGGGGAAAAATCGAAAGAATTGGCCGGCTGGCAGCCGGCCAATGCGTTTCGGCACGTTCTAACGCGCCCCCGCCGCAGCGGCAAGCCGCCAGCAGCATTGGGCGTTATCTCGTAGGTGCCGCGAGCCGAGCGGCACCGGGAGTACTAATCGCCTCGCTTCACAGGCCCGGCTCGGCTCGCCGGGCCTACGACGGGGCCGCGTCAAGCCGCCAGCAGCGAACTGGCGACCACCCGGTTGCAACACCTTGGGCAGGGCTTCTACAATTTGCACCAGTCGAGCGTCCGTCCCTTCAAAGCGAAAGCGAACCGCGTTTGGCCGACAACCAGCGAATCCAGATTATCGGCATCGGCGACGACGGCCTCGACGGGCTGACCAGCGCGGCGCGCGGCCTTATCCAGCGGGCCGACCTGCTGTTGGGGGCCGAACACACGCTGGCCCTGGTGCCGTCGTTTGCGGGCGAGCGGATGGTGGCCGGCGGCAACCTCGAGCGCGTGGTCGAGCGCATCAAGGCGGCCGGCAGCCAGCGGGTGGTAGTGCTCGTCTCGGGCGACCCGCTGTTTTATGGTCTGGCCCGGTTCTTGTGCGAGCAGTTGGGCAAGGACCGCTTCGAGGTCCTGCCGCATGTGAGCAGCATGCAACTGGCTTTCGCCCGGGTGAAAGAGAGCTGGGAAGACGCGTATCTGACCAACCTGGCGAATCATCCGCTGGACCAGGTGGTGGAAAAAATCCGCACGGCCGCAAAGGTCGGCCTGTTCACCACTGAGGAAACGTCGCCGGCGGCCGTGGCCCGCGAGTTGCTGGCTCGCAAGATCGATTATTTTTCCGCTTACGTTTGCGAGAACCTCGGCTCGCCCGACGAGCGGGTGACACAGGGCGAGCTGTCCGAGCTGTTGGACGAAACATTTGCGCCGCTGAACGTGATGGTGCTGGTGCGCAAGCCCGACATGCCCGACCGGCCCAGCGAGCGGATCGGCCGCCGCTTGTTTGGCAATCCGGACGAGGCGTTTTTGCAATCGAAGCCCAAGAAGGGGCTGTTGACGCCGGCCGAAGTGCGCTCGATGGCGCTGGCGCAAATGGATTTGGGCGTGCGCAGCACGGTCTGGGATATCGGCGCCGGCAGCGGCTCGGTGGCCATCGAAGCGGCGCAGATTGCCAGCCAAGGCACGACTTACGCCATCGAAATGGATCCCGAAGACCACGCCCTCATCCGGGCCAATGCCGACAAGTTCGGCGTGACCAACCTGGTGGCCATCCTGGGCCCAGCACCCGATGCCTGGGCCAACCTGCCCGATCCCGACAGCGTGTTCGTCGGCGGCAGCGGCCGTGAGATTGGCCGCATTGCAGATTTGGCTTACGACCGCCTGCGGCCGCGTGGCCGCCTGGTGGCCAACGTGGGCGGGATCGAAAACCTGAGCGATCTGCACGCCACGCTCGAACGCCGAGCGGGCGACGTGCAGGTCTGGATGATCAATGTCGCGCGCGGCACGTATCAGCTCGAACGCGTGCGGTTCGATGCTTTGAATCCCACCTTCCTGCTGGCCGTAGTCAAAGGCGGCTAGCGGCGACGCTGGCGTGAATCTATGGTCGATCAGCCGCAAACGCTTGACGTGATCGCCGTGGGAGCCCATCCCGACGATGTCGAAATCGCCTGCGGTGGCACGTTGGCAAAACTGGCCCGGCAAGGGTATCGGATCGGCATTGTCGATCTAACCGATGGCGAGCCGACGCCCATGTCGCCGGGGCCAGAGGTGCGGCTGGCCGAAGCCCAACGGGCGGCCGAAGTGCTCGGCGTCTGCACGCGCATCCAATTGGGGCTCTCGAATCGCCGGCTATTCGACAGCTTCGAGGCACGCGTGGCCTTGGCCATCGAGCTGCGCCGCTATCGTCCGCGGCTGGTGCTGGGCTTTGGCGAAAAGACGCCGATGGCGTCGCCCGATCACTGGCAGGCCATGCAGATCACGGACGCGGCGATCTTTTACTCGCGTCTGACGAAGTGGGACGAATACTTCCAAGGCCTGCCGGTCCACACGGTTTCCACGCACCTGTATTTCACGCTGGCGTTCCACTCGCTCGAGCCGCCGCCGGGCGCGGGGCACCTGGTGGCCGAGATTGGCGACACGCTCGAGACCAAGCTGGCCGCCGTGCGTTGTTATCAAACGCAATTCCCACCGGCCAAGGCCCACGTGCTCGAGCGTGTGCGGGCGATGGCTTTGCAGCAGGGCGCGGCGGCCGGTTACACGGCCGGCGAACTCTTCGCCAGCCCCCGCACGCTGGGCACGCGCGACCTAATGCACTTCCTCTTCGGCCTCGCCCCCGGCGACGAGCCCCGCAAGGAAGACGTGCGGTAGCGAGCAATACCCAGGGAACAAGTCTCATGCGGATGCTCGTGGCTTTATTGGCGCTTTTGATTCTGGTTTGCGCGGGAGCTTGCGCTTATCTGGTGCTCTGCGCTCTGGACCCGACCCCAGGGGCGAATTTGGCGCTGATGGGGCTTCCGGTCCTCGCGCTGCCGATGGGCACCGCTTGGCTGGTTATCGCCGGAATCGTTGTGTACAGCCCAAGTCGGTTTTCGACTCGCGAACGTACGGCGCTGCTGGCAAGTTCGATCCTATTCTTGCTACCCTTGATCGCGCTCGTGGCTCTTGGATAAAGCCGATGCCGAAATTATTTAAATTGCTGCTTCTGTCGCAATGTGCCGCGCTCGTGTGCCCCTCCGCATCGCGGGCCGAGCCGCGGTTTCTGGTGGCGTTTGTCGATGGCGAGCGTACTTCGGCCACGGCGGCTGAGATGCCGTGGACGGCCAGCGATGCGACGTTGCCGGACACGGGACCGGTGCGGCTGAAGGACAAGCCGGTGCGCTGGATTCGCGATCCGCAGCAGCCGCAGGTCGCGCCGGCCGGTCCGACGGTCGAATTCTTTGGCGGCGACGTGCTGCCGGCCAAAGTGCTGGCCTATGAAAAAGGGACCGAGAGTCCGGCCGGCAGCTATTTGCTCGTCGAGCCCGCGGCGCTCGGCGACGAAACGACCGACAAGCCGCCGTCCGTTCGCGTCAGCACCGCGTGGATTAAACGCGTCGTCTGGGAATCGCGGCGCGGCAGCCGTTATGAGCCCGGCTCGCTGTTTTTTCGCGACGGCCGGCAAACCAGCTTCCGCGCCGCCCGCTGGACCGAAGGGGGTGTGCGGCTGCTCGAAGAGCATGGCACGGTGCTGGTCACGTTCGATCAGATTGCCGAGTTGCACTTTCCGCTGGCCGATCCCTGGTCGACGTATCTCGCGCAGCTCGCTATCTTGTCTCCGGACGCCGCCGCCTGGCTGCTGCACATCGAAACGGTCGCCGGGCTCAAGGCCACGGCGTCGACCACCCGCAGCCGCTTGCTGCGTTCTACCGCTCCCGGGAGCGCCGGCCCCAGCCTGATGTTGCAGCCGGCCTGGTGTCTCGATCCGCTGGTTGTCCCCTGCTCCAGTGCCAGCGGTTGGACATTTTTTGCGCCCGACGAAGTGCCGCTCAGCTCGCTCGTGCCGCGCCGGGCCGTGCAACGCGCCATGCTGGGTGCCGGCTGGCCGCAGTATGCCGTCGACGCCAATATCCAGGGCGGCCCGCTACGCAGCGGCGACGAGCAATTCGGCTGGGGCTATGGCGTCCACGCTTACAGCCAACTCGAATTTGACCTGCCGCCGTTTGCCCGATCCTTTTCCGTACACTTGGGCCTGGACGAAGCGGCCGGCAGCGGCGGCTGCGTTCGGGCCACCGTGTCGGTCGCAGGCCCGCACGCGGCCACGCTCTTCGCCAGTTCCGCCATCGTCGGCTCGTCGGAAACGATCGCCACCGGCCCGCTCGAATTCGAAGACCAGCAGGGCGGCGCCGCTCGGTTGCGTCTGATGGTCGATCCGCTGGCCGCTGGCCGGCCGCCGGGGGCCGATCCCTTGGACATTCGCGACACGTTCGATTGGCTCGAACCGCTGGTGCAACTCGATCCCGACGCACTGCGGCACGCGCTGGCCCAGCGCTCGGCCGAGACGCTGGCCCAACTTGCCGGCTGGAACCTGCCGGGCGAAGCGGGCCAGGGCTGGCGCGTGGTCAACCAGCCGCGCTCGGCCACGCATCCCGAGCGTGGCTTCCGCCTAATGCTCGAGGCGACCACTTCGCCGCTGGTGTTGCGCCGCAAATTCCGTATCGAAGCCGGCCGAGATCAACTCGAATGGCTCTGCCGGCCGCTGTTGGCCGAAGGGGCCGCATGCACCGTGCAAGTGGCAGCGGGCGGCAAGCAACTCGACAATCTGCGCATCGCCCATGACGAGCAGATGTCCGGCCCGCGACGCACTTCGCTGGCTGCTTTTGCCGGCCGCGACGTCGAAGTCTCGCTCACGCTCACCACCGCCAAAACGCCCCTGATCGTCGATTGGGAGCGGCTGGAACTGGTCGCCGACGAGCCTGTGAAACCGGCAAAGCCCTGAATCTCGCTGGCTGTTGGCTCGGCAACGAGCCTCACCCGCCAGCCCTGGCGGCAGCTACCGGGCGGCTGTCGGCTCCAGTACCATAGATTGCGTGAGACCTAAGCACTCCCCACCCTCCCCGACGCCCCCGCCCCAGGACCCGCCGGTTGGCGGCTCGGATATTGCCGAGCTGGCCGCCAAGCCGGCGGACGCCGCGCAGGCCGAAACCCGCGCCGATGCCGACTTGCTCTGTCGGGCACAAGCCGGCGATCAGGCCGCCTTTGGCGATATTATCCGCCATCACCAGGCGGCCGTGTTCGGCTACCTGCGGGCACGCTTGCTGCAAGCCTCGGACGCTGAGGACCTGACCCAAGAGGTCTTCCTCCGCTGCTATAGCCGCTCGACCGGCTTCGACCCAACGGCACAGGTGCGGCCGTGGCTGTTGGGCATCGCTCGCAACCTGCTCCACGAGCACACCCGCAAGATCAAACGCCGCAAGGAAGTCGCCTGGACCGAACTCTGCCTCGAACTGGACGAGATGGTGTCCTCGGACGACGAACTATACGGCGACCTGCTCGGCCACTTGCCAAACTGCCTCGATTCGCTGGGCGAGAGCGCCCGCCAAGCCGTCGAGCTGCGCTACAGCGCCCACCTGCGGCTGGCCGAAATCGGCGAAAAGCTGTGCCGCAGCGAAGGTGCCGCGAAGCTGCTGATGTTTCGCGCCAAGCGGGCACTAAAGAATTGCCTCGATCGCAAATTTGAGGCGAAACCATGATCACCAACGATCAACTCCTGCAACGCGTGCAGGACAACCTGCCCGAAGACCTCTCCCTCGAAGAGATCGAACTGTTGCGCGAGCGGGTCGGGCAATCGCCCGAGCTGCGCGACGCGCTGGCCGGCCACTTGTATTGGGAGCAATTTCTGGCCACGGGGCTATCTCGCGGCACGCTGTCGGCCGAGCAGGTCGTGAGCCGCATGCGCTCGCAGCGCATGGCGGCCCGCGCCCGAGTGTGGCGGCTGTTCGGCTGGCCGTTGCTGCTGTTGGCCGTTGCCGCTGGGCTGTTTTTTTCCGTGCGGGCCTGGAACCGCGAGCAGCCGGAGCCCGCCGTCGACCTGGCGCAGTTACCCGCCGCGCCGGCCGACCTGGCGGCAGCCACCGCGGCCAAAACCGCGAGCGACAAACCCGCGACGGCCAGCTCGCCCGACCATCCGCCGGCCGCCGCCGGGCAGGCTCCCGCCGTCGATCCGCTAGATCAGTTTTCGACCGATAAACCCCGGCCGTTTGCCGAAACGTGCTTCCAGCCACTGCCGCCACTAGAAACCGAAGCCGATCTGGCTCGGCTCAAAGCCCTGTGGCACCCGGTCAGCGGCAGCATGACGCTCGGACGCAAGCAAGATACGACCGGCGCGTCGCTCACCGGCAAATTCGAGTTGCGTACTCCCTGGCCGCCGGGCCAGGTGCTGCGGCTCTCGCCGATCGATCTCGATCGGCTCGAGTTCGAAATATCGAGCCAGCGCGAACTGGTCTCGCTCCAGTTCGTCGGGCGCCCCTCGCCGATCTGGGCCGCGTATTGCAGCCAGCGTGCGGCGCCGGGCGAAAAACCCAGTCCCGAACTGCTGGCCGCCACCGACGGCGACCGTTATCGCCGCACGGCCGGTGGGCCCATCGAGCTGCGCTACCAGGACGGCCTCGTCGTGCTCAGCCGCGGCGATGTGTTGCTGCTGGCTGCGCCCTTGGCCGGCAAGCCCGATCGCATCGTGCTCGACGTCCCTTCGCGCGCCATGCTGGGCAACATGGCCTTCGCGCCCGGCGAACCGTTCCCGCTGGCCGCTGAACACAAAGCCCCGGCCGTCGCGGAAAAGCCGGCGGTCAACGGCCCGCCGCAGCTGCCTGCCCCAAAGCTCGTCGGCGAGTTGCCGGCCGGCTTGCGGCAATCGGTCAATCCCGACGGTTCGTGCGAACTTGCGGCCAACGAAAATCTCAAGCCTGGTTGGGTTGCGTTTGATGTATCGGAGCCCGGCACGCGCGAGCTGGTATTTCGAATCGAGGCGGCCTCGCCGGGCACGGGCATCGTGCTGCTGGACGACGATGATCGGCCGCGCGACGGTGTGGGGTTCATGACCATTCGACGCACGCAACAGTTGGCGATTGGCTACGCGCGGCCCACGGATCGCGTGACCGAACTGCGCGACAACGGCAAGGGCTCCGCTCCGCTGGTGTCGACGCCGCTGTGGCTGCGCGTCGTTGCCGGCCCGAGCTTGAAGTGCTGGACCAGCGCCGACGGCCGAAATTGGGCCGCCGCACTTCCAGGCCGCCCCAGCGACGGCCGCGTGCGGCGCATCGGCATTTACTGCGCGGCGGGCAAAGGCGAGCGCAGCATCCGCGTGGGTCCCGTTCGCATGCGCAGCTTGCCCGCACTTGAAGTGGCCGAAAAACATGGCCGTGCTTTCGAGTCGGCCACGGATTCTGGTGCTTGGCTGGCCGCCGCGCTTGCCGCACAACCGGCCGATAGCAAACGCAGCACCTGGCTGAGCGCCTGCGCCGCCCGCACACTGGCCGCCGGTTGTCGGCGCGACGTGGCCCGGGCACTGATCCAGGCCCTGCTTCGCCAAGTGCCCGAAATGCCCGGCACCTTTTCCGACCGCTGTGACCTGATCGACGAACTGGCGCTCTTGTGCGATGCCGACTCGGCGACCACGCGCCAGGTAGTCGAAGCCTACGCCGCGCTGGGCCGCACGCGCGACGACAACGCGAAACTCTGGCAGCCGTACAGCCGCATTCGCCGCCGGCTGGCCGAGTCGCCGCCGCTGGTGCCGATGAACACGGCCAGCCTCGTCGAGCCACTCATACGGGCCGAGATCTTGGAGTTGGTTTACGACGACGCTTGGGACGAACTCGATAAATTGTGCAAGCAACTGGACTTCTTCGATGCGTCCGAGCCTCGGCGGCGCAAGGCCGATCGATCACAACCGGCTCAGTTGGTCGACTGGGCGCAGGCCCTGGTGCGACGCAATCGCCCGACCAAGGACGAGCCGGCCGGCACGATTCCGTCCAGTTGGCGACATCCGCTGATCGAGCAGCTGGGCAAGGAAGGCTTCAATATCCTCGCCGAGTTGGATGCGGCCCTGGCCGGCGGCTCTTACAAAGATGCCTGTCAGCTCATCTCGTCGGTCACGCCGCGCGAGGCGACCGGCCTGCTTCCCAATTCGTCCGATCCGGCGCTGCTGGTGTCGCTGCCA
Source organism: Pirellulales bacterium (assembly GCA_036268995.1). Classification (GTDB taxonomy): domain Bacteria; phylum Planctomycetota; class Planctomycetia; order Pirellulales; family PNKZ01; genus DATATB01. The sequence continues at coordinate 11,839 of DATATB010000155.1, forward strand.
GGTGCCGTGGCCTTGGCCATGCGCGACCATCCACCATTGCTCGCGACGATGCAAGCCGAGTTTGCCCCGTTGGGTCAACTGCGGCTGCGGCAAGCCACGGCCGCCGACGACGTGGCCGGTGTCGAGGCGGTGACCATCCAATTTTACGGCACAACTGCAGCACGGCACGCGCACGTCTGGCTAGGCGATCGGGCGTTGACGGCGGGCGATTTTTCCGAAGCCGAAGCCCATTACCGCCGGGCAACCGACGAAGCGGCCGGAGACGCCGACCCGGCCATTGCCGCGCGGCTGCGACTGGCCGGTGCCATGCAGGGTCGCGTGGTGGGCAGCCCGGTGGAAGACGCCGTGCAGTTGGGCGACGAGAAGATTACTGCCCGCGAGTTCGAAAAGATGATCGACGAAATGCTCGCCCGCGCGACGGCTGACCGCTCGCGCGACGACGCGCAGGCGTCGTCGTGGCGGCCCTTACCTCCGGGCGGCGTTGAACCTGCCGCTTATCGCCTGCGCCGCGTGGCGCATCTGGCCACCTCGCAGACCAAACAGCCGGCTGTGGCCGAAGGCGTGCCCTGGGACGCCGTGGCTTGCGAAACCAGTCTGACGCTTACGGCCAAGGCCGCCATCGTCAGCAACCCGGCCGAAATCGCGGCCTACGATCGCAAGACGGGCCAGTCGCTGTGGAAAATTTCCGGCGGCCCGCCGCCGCAACGCGGCCACTTGTGGCCGCCGGTGGCGATGCGGCCCGCGGCGCTGGACAGCGTCGTCCTGTCGCGGCGCTGGCAGTCGGACAATGCCCAACTCGTGGCAATCGAAAACGGCAAGATCATCTGGCAAACGCCGCCCAGCGTCCGCGTGGCCAGCGATCCGCTGGTGCTGGACGACCGCGTGCTGGCCGTGACTTCGGCCGTCCTGCCGCAAGACATGCTCGAGCTGTCACTGGCCGCCTACGATCCCCACTCGGGCCAGCAATTGGCGCTGCGCCCGCTCGCCCAGTTTCGCGATCTCTGGCAACACGAAATGCCGTGCGACCTGGCGCTGGCCGGCGATACGGTGGTCGTAGTTGCCGGCGGCTGCACGCTGGGCTGCACGCGCGATGGCGAAGCCCGCTGGCTGCGCCGCGAGACGTGGGTCGGCGGCGTGGTCGATCAGCGCTCATGGCCTCGCCGCTACGGGCCGCCGCTCGTGGCCGGCCCGCTGACATGCGTCGCACAGCCGGGCGTGCCGGCCGTTTCGGCGGTCGAAACGTCCAACGGCCGCCTGGCTTGGCAGCGGCCGATGGCCGATCTGATCCGCTTGGTGACCGTGCTACCCGGCAAATTGCTCATCCAAACGGCGCGCGGCTACGAGGCGCTATCGCTTAAGGACGGATCGACGGCTTGGCAACACGCGGCGCCGGATGCTCTCGATGGCTGGCTGGCCGGCGACGCGTCCGGATTTATGTATGCTGCCCGTGAAACGTCCGGAAAACGGGAATCGCGCGCGCGATTGATCTGGCTCGACGCCAAGACCGGCACTCGTCGGGCCAGCGCCTTGCTCGCCGATTGGCAGCCGGAGCAAGCCATGCTGGGGCCGATGGCGGCCGACGGCGATCGCATCTGGGCAGTCGCCGGCAGCAGTCCACGCGATGCAGCGCGCGAACTGTTCGAATTCATCCCCTCCGGCCCGGCGCCCGAAACGCCCGACGACACCTGGTTCGATTCTCCGTAGCATTTCTTGCGTAACCTTCTGCCTGCGATCGCCAACTAAGCTCGGGATCCAGCGGCACGGCCCGATGTTTCTGAAGTTATGCAACCACCCTATTACCCGGCGATCGTTCTGGCGGCCTGCGTGGCTGCCTGCTGCGCTGGAAGTGCTGCGCCCGCGTGGGCGGCCGACGGCGATTGGGAGATCACGCCCGACAGCCGCCAGGCCCTCGATCGTGGCCTGGCCTGGCTGGCCCACAACCAGGGGAGCGAAGGCAACTGGGACTCGAAGGATCTGGGGCTCGTGAGCCTCGGCGCTTTGGCATTTCTGGCCGATGGCCATATGCCGGGCCGCGGGCAGTACGGCACCAACGTCGAGCAGGCGCTCGATTATGTCCTGCGCAATGCCAAACCGTCGGGCTTGCTGAACCTGGCCGATGCCCATCGCGACATGTACAACCACGGCCTGTCGGCCTTCGTGCTGGGCCAGGCTTTTGGCATGACCAACGATCCGCGGCTAGGGCCCGCGCTCGATCGGGCCTTGAAGCTGATCGCCAACACGCAGTGCGACGACGGCGGCTGGCGCTACGAAGCCAAACGCGCGAAAGCGGGCAACGATTTGAGTCTGGCCGTGATGCAGGCCAAAGCCCTGCGGAGCGCGGTGGACAGCGGTCTCGAGGTCCCGCCCGAGGTAATCGAGCTGGCCATCAAGAGCGTCCGCGAGCACTATACGCCCAAGGGCTACAAGCGTGGCAAAGGAAAACCAGGCGACGAGCGTGCCCTTCCGGGCCAGTTTACATACAACGTTGGCGGCGGCAATGCGACCACCGCCATGGCGGCCGCCGGCGTCGTCTGCCTGCAAGAGTTCGGCCAGTACGACGATTGGCGCATCGCCAAGAACATGGACGTGATTTCGCTGGCCCTGAAAGGCCTGACCGGCGACTCCAGCAATAACAAGCTGCCGCTCGATGCTTACACCACTTACTACGTCGGCCAGGCGATCTACCAGCGCGGCGGCGATTCCTGGCGCACGCTGTATCCGAAGCTGCGTGACACGATCGTTACGGCCCAAGGCAAAGCTGCGAACCTGAAGACGTTCGGCGTGTGGCACGACGATCGACGCGTCAGCGGCAAGCCCGGCGACCTGTACGCCACCAGCGTCGGCTGCTTCATCCTCGCCATGCCCAACCGTTATTTGCCAATCTTGCAAGAAGGCCGCATCGACAGCCTCAAGCGCTTTCAGTAACCGTTAAGACAATTCATGCCTAGTTTTCTGGCCGGGGCTTTTGCGATTGCGGGCGTGGCGGTGGCCACGGGGCCGGTGCTCATCCACCTGCTCAATCGCCGCCGCTATCGCACGGTGCATTGGGCCGCGATGGATTTTCTACGCGAAGCGGCCCAGCGCAGCCGCCGCTATCTGCGTCTGCGCGACTTGCTGCTGCTTTTGGTGCGCACCGCTTGCCTGCTGCTCTTTGGCCTCGCGATGGCCCGCCCGTATCTGGCCGATTCGCAGGCCGCCGCGACCATCGGACAGCCGGTGCACGCGGTGATTGTCGTCGACAACAGCCTGAGCATGGGCTACCAGCGGCTGGAAGGCACGGTGCTCGACGATGCCCGGCGGCAAGCCCGGGCGTTCATCGAACGGCTGCCGCCGGGCAGCCAGATTTCGGTGCTGCCGACGTGCGGCGGCGGCTTCAGTTGGGATGCCTACCGCACGCGCGAGGACGCGCTCGAGGCCCTTGAGGCCATTGCCGTGGTCGATTGCCAGGCCAGCGCCGCGCAGGCGCTGGACATGGCCCGCGAGGCATGTGTGCGAACTCCCGCTCCGGCGGCCAAGCGGCTGGTGCTCATCGGCGATCAGCAGGCGATCAATTGGCCGAGCACTCCCATCACCGAGCAGCTCGGCCCCGACGCCGACCTGCAGATTGTGCAAGTCGCCCCCGAGCATCCCGACAATGCCTGGGTCGCCGATCTGCGCGTGGAAGACGGCGTGGCCGACGTGGAAACGGCCGCCACGCTCGTGGCCACGGTCAACTATCAGGGCTCCGCGCCGCGCAACGATGTGCAGGTGACCCTGGCAATCGACGGTGTGCCGGTGGCCAGCAAGACCATCGACCTGGAGCCGGGCCAAAGCCGGCAAGTGACCTTTTCGCATCGCTTCGACGTGGCGGCCGAGCCCGGCCGGGCCGTGTTCTCCTCGGCCAGGGTTTCGATTCCCGCCGACCGGCTGGCGGCCGACGACCAGCGCGTGCTGGCCGTGCCGGTCGTGGCCGCGCTGCCGGTGGTGTTTGTCGATCAATGGGGCGAGGACGAAGACCCGGCCAAGAGCCAATATGGCGAGACCTTTCGGCTGCGGCGGCTGTTGGCCCCGATCACGTCGCGCGGCGATCATGCCCGGCAGTTGGTGCAAGTGCGGCAAGCGAAGATTTCGGATCTCAATCGCGATGTCTTGCAGGATACCCGGCTGCTGGTAATGGCCGGCGTGGAAAATCCGCAGGGCACCGTCCCGCTGGTGCGGCAATACGTAGAGCAAGGCGGTCGCGTGCTGCTGGCGGCCGGCGGGCCATTCGATCCGGCGGCCTGGAACCAGGCTGCCTGGCTCGAGGGGGACGGCATTCTGCCGCTGCCGCTGGAGCCGGACCTGGTGGGCGTTCGGCCGGACGAAGCGCCTGACCGGGTCGATCCCTTCTTCTTCGACACGGCCGGGCTCGACGACCAGTACTTTCGCTGGGACAACGTTTCGCGGCAAGAAACCGACGACCTGTTTCGCCAGCCCATTTTTTTTCAGGCCATTGCGGCCGACACGCGTCCCGAAGCGCTGGCTTCGTGGCTAGCCACCGAGGCCCGCCGCGCGGCAGCGCAGAAGGACAAAATGGACGAGACTTCGTCCGCAAAGTCGAAGCAGGCCGACGCCGCACAGCCGGCGGCCGATTGGCTGCTGTGGGCACCTTCGACGAGCACGCCGGCAACCGACGAAGCGCCGGCCGATTCGCGCCGGGCGCTCGAGGCAGCCCGGCCGCGCACGCTGGCCAGCTTCACCAACGGGCGACCGGCTTTGGTCGAGCGCAAGATCGGTCGGGGCCGCGTGCTGTTATTCACCAGCGGCATCAGTTCCGATTGGAACACGCTGGCCACGACCAGCGCAGTGATCCTCTTCGACCGCATCTGCCGGTCGCTGCTGCAAGAGACTTTGCCTCGCCGCACGATCGATTCGCTCGAGCGACTCTCCTTGACCGTCGATCCGCAAGAGCGCCGCAACCGGTTTACCTTGCAACGGCCGCATGGCCCCGCCGAGCCGCTGGGCATCGATGCGCTCGGCGGCGATGCCTATGGTATCACGCTGGGCGGCCTGGCTCAGCGCGGCATTTATCGGGTCGCTTGCTACCGCCCCGACACCGATTCGGACGATGCGCAGGCCAAAGTCTGGGAAGTTCCCGTGGCCGTCAATGGGCCGGCACTGGAAAGCGATCTCCGCACGCTCGACCGGCGTGCGCTGGCCGAGCGGATCGGCGAAAGCGGATATCGCTGGGTCGCGCAAGCCGACGCGATCGATGTCAACGGCGCCCGCGTGCGCGGACAGGATTCGTGGCGCTGGCTGATGGGCGCGGTCTTCGTCGGCCTGTGCATCGAGTTGGGTTTGCTCGCGCGGCCGCGGCAACCAGACAAGGGGGCCGCATGACAGCTTGGCTTGCCCGCTTGCTCGGCTATCGCGACGTGACGGCCATCGAGCAGATCAGCCCCTCGCTGGCCGCTCCCTGGGCTCACGAGCATCCGGGCCTGGTGGCCTGCGGCTGCTTGTTGGCTGCCGGACTGGCGATCGTGTTTTATCTTCGCTTCCAGCCTGCGCGGCGGCGGGGCATCGCGATGTTCTTGGCCATCGGCCGAGCCATTGCCTTGTGTCTGCTGCTCGTGGTTTTGGCCGAGCCGACGCTGGTGGTCAAACTGGTGCGGCATCCGCGGCCGCTGGTTTGGCTGTTGTTCGACGGCACGGACAGCATGGCCATCGAAGACGACCTGCCCGAGTCCCAGCGGCAGCGTCTGGACCAGGCCGTGGGCTTCGATCCGTCCGAGGATAAAACCGCGGCGAAGCACGCGCGCATCGCGTATGTGCAGGCGCTATTAAACAAAGATTCGGGCCGGCTGCTGGGGCGGCTGGACGAAAAGTTTCGCGTGCGCGCCTTCCGATTCGACCGTTCCGACGGCGTCAAGGCCCTGGCGTCTGGCGAGCAAACGCCGGATGCCGTGTACGCAGGCGGCCTCGCGCAGCAGCTCACGACCACCGGCCAGGTCACCGCGCTGGGCACCGCCATAGCCGATCTGGCACGCCGGCACGCAAGCAGCCAGGTGGCCGGCCTGATTGTCTTCAGCGATTTCGATCAGAACTCCGGCTCGGCTCCGCTGGCCGCGGCTAAAGCGCTGGGTCTGCCGGTCTATCCGGTGGGCGTGGGGCCGGCCGCGGCCGTTGACCTAGCCGTCGAATTGCAAGCGCCACTGCTATTGAAAAAAGGGGAACGCACGCCGCTGACGGTCACGCTGCGGCATGTCGGCCTCGAAGGCCAGAAGGGCGTCGTCCGCCTGTTTGCGCGACGGATGGATGCCACCGAAGCCGGTGACATGCTGATCGGCGAGCGCCGCATTGTGCTGATCGGCTCCGGCGCGACGCTGGATTTCGATTACACGCCCGAGGAAACCGGCCGCATGCTGCTGACCGCGGCGGTCGATCCGCTCGAGGGCGAAGTCATTCGTGCCAACAACCGCGCCTCGCGCGAGGCGAATGTCCGCGACGACTTTCTGCGGCTGATGTTCGTCGAATACGAGCCGACCTGGGAATGGCGCTTTATCAAGGAAGTGTTTCACCGCGACCGGCTGGTGGGCATGCGCGGCTTTCGCACGTATTTGCGCTCGGCCGATCCCAAGGTGCGGCAGACCAACGAGCTATTCCTGAGCACGATGAGCCCGCCGCGGAGCGATTTTTTCGCCAACGACGTGATTTTCCTGGGCGATTTGCCGGCCTCGGCCTTGAGCCCGCGCTTTTGCGAGCTGACGAAAGAATTCGTCAGCAAGTTTGGCGGCGGCCTGGTCGTGCTTTCAGGGCCGAACTTCGGGCCGTCGCAACTCGCGGCCACACCGCTGGGCGACATGTTGCCGGTGATCGTCGATGTCGACAGCCGGCTGCGCGACACGCGCGCCTTCGATCCGCGGCTGACGCCGCAGGCCGCGCACGTCGACTTTATGCACCTGGGCGCCAACTCGGCCGACAACGGCCGCGCGTGGCGCGATCTCAACGGCATGCCCTGGTATCAGCCCGTGGCCCGCGTGCATCCGCTGGCCAGCGTGTTGCTCGAACATCCGCAAGACACGTGCGTCGACGGCCGCACGCGCCAGCCGCTGGTGGCCATTCGCCGCTATGGGCGGGGCGAAGTCGTGTATCTGGCCATGAACGAAACCTGGCGCCTGCGGCGCCAGTATGGCGAGACTTACTACCGGCAGTTCTGGGGCCAGATGATCCACCGCCTGGGATTGAGCCATGCCCTGGGCTCGCAGAAACGGTTTGTCGTTCGCACCGATCGCCAGCAGTATCAGGCCGACGACAAAGTGACGCTGTCGGTCGAGGCGTACGACGAAGATTTCGAGCCGCTGGCAGCCGACAAGCTGGCCGATCATAAGCTCTGGGCCGAGCTGACCGTGCCGGGCCGTGCGGGTGCCGGTGCTTCGACGACGGCCCGTCCGCTGGCCAGCGACACCCAGCGCCGCGAGGCGGTCGCGATTCCCGAAACGCGCGAGGGTTTGTTCGAAACGCAGATTCCCGTGCTGGTGCCCGGCGAACATCGGCTGCGCGTCAAGGACCCGATCGCCGGCGGCACGGTGGACGTGACTTTCCAGGTCACGAGCCTCTCGGCCGAGCGTCGCAGCGCGGTACGCAACCAGGAACTGATGGATCAACTGGCGGCCGAAACCGGCGGCGCAAGCTTCGACCTCACCACTGCCGAGCAATTGCCCGACGAAATCAAACCGCACGCCCGCAAGGAGACGATGATCGAAGTGCTGCCCGTGTGGAACAGTTGGCTGGCATTCGGTCTGCTGGTCACGCTGTTGCTGGGCGAATGGCTCGTGCGAAAGCTGGTGAACCTGCCATGAGCAATCTGGCCGTTCTGCGATCTCATTTGCGAGCGCTGCGCCGCCGCCGCCGGCTGGGCCGCTGGGCGGCGGCCTATTCGGTGTTGGCGCTGGCAGTGTTAGGAGTGTTGTCGCTGCTGGCCCTGACGGATATGGCTTTTGCCTTGTCGCGCTGGCAGCGGATGGTGGCCGAAGTGCTGGGCGCGGTGATCGTGGCGGCCGTCTTCTTTCGCTGGAGTTGGCCGTGGCTTGGCCGGCGTGAGACGGATTTGGATTTGGCCCTGCTAATCGAAAAGCATCAATTCCTCGAAGGCGATTTAGTCGCGGCCTTGGAGTTCGAAACGCCCGAAGCGGCCGCTTGGGGCTCCGCCACGCTGCGCTCGGCCGTGGTCAATTACGTGGCCGACTTTGCTCCGCACCTGGATCTTTCGCGAGGGCTGACGCATGCGCCGCTCGCCGGCCGGCTCGCGGCGCTCTCCATCGTCGGACTGGGCGTGCTCGCGGCATGCTTGATCTGGCCCGACCACTGGCGGGCTTTTGGCAATCGCCTGCTGCTGGGGTCGATGCACTATCCGGTCGAGACGCAAATCCTCGATGTTGCAATCAACGGCCAGCCGGTCGAGTTCACGAGCAACGAGACCGTGCGCGTGCCCTATGGCCGCGCGGTGACGATCGAGGTCCACGCCGGCGGCGAGCTGCCTGCGGCCGGTCGCGCCAGGCTGCGTTCGCTGGCTCAGGACGAGCACACGTCTCTGGAATTGCTGGCCGATCCGCAGCGGCCGAGCGTCTACACGGCCAAGCTAGATCGGCTGGTCGATAATATCGAGTATGAGTTGTTCCTGGGAGACGATTGGACCGAACCATCGCAACTGGAGACGATTCCCTTGCCGGTCGTGACCGTCGGGCTCGAGGCGACTCCGCCCGACTACGCGGCCGGCTCCGCCGGCGCCGGGCAGACCGGTTCGCGACAGCTTTCGGTGATCGAAGGCACGCGCGTGGCCGTGCGGCTGGAATGTACGAACAAGGCGCTGCGCGACGCGCGGCTGCTCGTCGGCGAGCGCGAGTATCGGTTTGCCGCCGATGATGCCGCTCGGCGGCGTTGGGTGTTCGATCCGCACGACAGCCCGCTGGCCGAAGTCGTCGAGCCGATTCAGTACGAAGTGCAGGCCACCGACGAAGACGGCCTGGCGTTGGCCGAGCCGGTGCGCGGGTTCATCCGCATCAAGACCGACAAGCCGCCGCGCGTCACGGCGGCAATGGTCACGCAGCACGTACTGCCCACCGGCAAGCCGACGATCACCTACGGCGTGGCCGACGACTATGGAATTGCCCAAGTGCGTTTCAACGTGCAAATCGTCCACGAACCGGGAACGCTGGAAGAGCGGACGCTCGACGTGGACCTGCCGGCCGGGCCGGTCAAGCTGTTGCAGGGCCGGTATCCGCTCGATCTCAGCAGCATGCAACTCACCAAGGGCGACGAGCTGAAAATCACGCTCGAGGCCAGCGACCATCGCGGCCGCCGGCCGGGCAAAACTTCGATTGGCCAGCCGCTGGTGCTGCACGTCACGGACGAACGCGGCGTGCTGGCGGCCATGGCCGAGACCGATCAGCGCTCGGCCCGACAGTTGGATTCGATCATCGAGCGTCAATTGGGCATAGGAGATTGACCATGAACCGCGCCTGTTTGCTTGCCGCCGTGTTGGCCGCCTTGGCTCTGTCCCCCTATCCGCTCTACGGCGAGCCGACGCCGGCCGTGGACGTGGAAATGTTGCGCCGCAAGCAGGAACATCAGCAGCGAGCCCGCGATCTGGCTCGCGAGTTGGTTTCCAGCATTCTCGATATTCAGCTCCAGCAACTTTCCGAGAATGGGCTGGAGCATTTGCCGCTGTATCGCGACATCAGCCAGATGCGCACGCACCTGGACGGCCTGGTCGAGGCCGAGATGGCCGACGTGGTGAACCTGCTGCTCAAGGCGCAGGATCAGTTGCCGGCCGAGCGCGAGGCCACGTTCGTCGAGGCTCGCAAGAAAACGCGCGAGGTGGTCGTGCGTCTGTCGATCGAGCGGCAGAACCTGCTGCGCCGGCTGAAGACGGCCGAGCTGGCCGCGCAAGTGAAGCGTCTGATCGCCATGCAAACCATCGTGACCAATGCCACGCAGTCGCTGCCGGCGCAGCCGAGCACCCGGCAGGAAGCGGCGTTGGTAGCCACGATCCAGGATGAGCGCGACGTCCAGGCGCTGTTCACGCGGCTGTTGGAAATGCTGCGCGAAGTGCGGGGCTGGGGCGGCGAAGTCGGACAAGGAGCGGCCGAAGGGTTGGCCACGTTGCGCACTGCGGCCGTCGGCCAACGACTGGCCGACGCGATCGCCGATTTGGAGATGGCCGAGTTCGACCAGGCCGGCGAGCAAGAGGCCGCGGTGCTCAAAGGTTTGCGGCTGCTCTTGGAAAAGATCGAAGAGACGCAGGGGCTCGTCGGCACCGATCGCGAGCTGGCATTGGAAAACGTCCGGCAGTTGATCGCCCGGCAGACGCAACTGCGTGACGACACGCGCGCGGCCGAGCTGGACGAAGCCACGATCGACAAGCTCATCGAGCGGCAAGCGACGCTGCAAAAGGAGATCGGCCGGCTGCCGGAAATGCTCAATCGGGTGCCGGCCGCGCTGCCCGCCGTGGAAGCCGCGAGACGAGCGGCCTCCAGTGCATCGGCCCGCATCTTCGACGGTAAACGCGAACCGGCCGTGGCCCAGCAGACCGCCGCGGCGGCCCAGTTGGAAGCTGTTGAGCAACATCTGCTCACGGCGGCACTGCGCACCGACGGCGCGCAAAGCGCCGCGGAATTGAAAAGTCTGGCCGAAGCGCTCGCCGAGGCCCAAAAGCAGATCGAGCGGGCGCAGGCCGAAACGGCTGAAGCCAAAACCGACGTCCAAAAGCAGGCAGCAGAAGCCGCGGCCAAACATCTGGCGCGTGCAGCCGAGCAATTGGCTGCGATCGAGCCGGCCGCCGTCTTTCCCGAAGCGGTCAAGTCGGCGATCGAAGAAGCGGCCGATCAAACCCAGCGCGCAGCGCAAGCGGCCCGTAAGGCAGACGCAAAGGCGGCGGAAGCTACCGACAGCCCGTTACCCGCTGCCACGCGAGCCCAACAGCACGCGCAAAGCGAAGTCGCGGCGGCCTTGGCCGATGCCCGGCGAAACATGCTTTCCACCCGCTTCGAAGAATTGTCCAAAGCCGCCGAGGCGCTCGATCGCGCCGCCGGAGCGCAGCGCAACGTCGCGGCCCAGGCTGAGAAGGCCGCTCAGTCGGCGCCTGCCGAAGGCTTGCCGTCCGAGCAGTCAAAAGCCTTGGCCGCGCAGGAAACGGCGGTCGGCCAGGTTGCCAAGAAGGTGACGGAAGCCGTCGCGCAATCGGCCCCGAAAGCCGCCGAGCCGCTGGAGCAAGCCGCCGCAGCGATCGAAGCCACTCGCCGCGAACTCGAGCCGGCCGAGAGTTCGCAGACTAAGCCCGACGCCCGCCGCGTCGCTCAGCAGGCAGAACAGGCCGTCGCGCCGCTGAAGTCGGCGGCCGATCAACTCCGCTCGGCTGCCGCCGAAGCGGCGCGCCAACTCGACGCTGAAAGCCGCCGTCAATTGGCCGAGCTCGAGCCGGTGCGCGATGCCGCAGCCCAGGCCTCGATGGGCATGCCGGCAGCGGATGAGACGGCGGAAAAACTCGCCCAGGCCGAACAAGTCGTGCGGGCGGCGTTGGCTCACCAGATGCGCGCCAGCGGCCAGCCCGAGGCGGCCCGCGCGTCCGAATTGGCCGATCGCTTGCAGAAGATCGAGCGCGAGCAGCAGGCAGTCGAGCAAGCGGCCAGCGATCCGGCGACTTCGGCTGATGCCGCCGCCAAACAGCAGCAAGTGGCCGACCAAATCCGGCACGCGCAGGCTGCGCATGCCGCCAGCCAGCCGGCAGCGCAAGCCGAGCCAGAGGACAACTCGCCCGAACTGGCGCGAGCGCTCGAGCAAGCGAGCGAGGCGGCAGCGGCGGCGGCCAAGGCCATGCAGGCTGGCGAGAGCGAAGCCGCCGAGCGGTCTCGCGGCGCAGCTCAAAAAGCCGTGGCCGCCGCAAAGCGGGCCGCCCAAGAGCAGGCCGATCGTGCGGCACAGCAGCCGGCCGGGCAACCCGATGCGGACGCGCAGCCGCGCGTCACCGCCGCGATTGACGAAGCCCGGCAACTCGCGCGGTCCGGCGCACCGCAGGCAGATAAAGCATTAGGCGAAGCGCAGCCGGCTTCGCAAGATGCCGAGCAGAAGCTGCAAGCCGGCGATGCGGAAGGGGCCCGCGACCAACAGCAGAAGGCCGCCACCGCTCTGCAGCGTGCAGCCGAAATGCTGCAAAAGGCGATCGAAGCCCGCGCCCGCCAGGAAGCGGCGCGGCTGGCGACCAAGGCAGACCAGGCGGCAAAACTGGCGGCCGCAGCCGCCCCGCTCGATCCGGCGGCCGTGTCGGCACTGCAATCGGCCGAACAAGCCGGCCATCGTCCGTCGCAGCAGCAACCAAATTCACAACAGCAATCAAGTTCGCAGCAGCAATCAAATTCCCAATCGCCATCGCAGCCGCCATCGGCTGATCCGGCTGCGACGCATGCGGCCACGCGACAGATGAACCAGGATCTGCAACGCGCGGCGGCCAGCCTGGCGGCTCGAGACCAGAGGATTCGGCATGCTCAGGCCATGGCCGGTCAATTGCTAAAAGCAGCCGAGAATCAGCGCCAGGCAGCCAGCGAAATCGATACCGGCCGACAGGCTTTGGCTGCCGCGAGTCACCAACCAAACTCCAAAACCGCGACACCGGCAGCATTGGCCAAGCCGGCAACCAAACTCAAGCAGGCCATGAAGCGGTATGCCGAGGCCGCCAACGCCGGCCAGCGAGCGGCTGAAGAAGCCAGCGACACCAGCGGCATCGCCGATCCGGCCTTGGCCGACGCGTTGGAAGCGGCCGCGAAGCTGCGTCCAGCGCCGCCGGCACCGGCGACCGCTTCCGCGCCGGCCCCCGCAGCAACCGCTTCGGCCGCGCCTAGCTTGACCGCACCGACTTCGAGCGCAGCGGCGGCCGCAAAATCCGCGGCAGACGAAGCGGCCGATGCCAAGACCGGCCAGTTGTCGGCGGAAGAAACGGCCCGCATGCTCGCCGGCACCGAAGCGCTCGAGCAATTGCAAGCGGCGCAGCGTGCTGCACCTGGCCAGTCGGTGCAGCCGCAGACGGGCCAGTCCGCCGCGGCGACCAATCCAGCGGCCGCGGCCCAGGCCACCGCTCAGACGAAGCCACAGTCCGCGGCTGCCGCCAACGTGCAATCGACCTCGGGCTCGCGGAGCGAACCCGGCATTCGCGAGCCGGGCAGCCGCGGCGACGACGCGCGCCCCGGCCAGCGGACCTTTCGCGAAGAACCCTGGGTCGCCAAGCTGCCGCCCGAGCTGCGGCAGGCCATTCGCGCCCAAAGCCAGCGCCGGCCGCCCGCCGCCTATGAAGAACGCCTGCGCCGCTACTTCGAAAACATCGACTGATCCAACAACCCCCAAATAATCCACATGCTTTTTCCTTCGAGGGAGAACTAGCCGTGACCACCGAAGCCACTGACGACGTTGCCGCCGTGCAACGCTGCGAGCAGGCGTACAACCGCATCCGCGACGAGTTGGCCAAAGCCATCGTCGGCCAGAACGAAACCATCGAGCAGACGCTGATCGCCATGTTTGCCCGGGGTCATGCACTGCTGGAAGGCGTGCCGGGACTGGCCAAGACGTTGCTCGTCAACTCGCTGGCCCAGGCACTGCACTTGTCGTTCAAACGCATCCAGTTCACGCCGGACTTGATGCCCAGCGACATCACCGGCACGGAAGTCATCCAGGAAAACCTGGAGACCAGAGCCCGGGAATACAAATTTCTGGCTGGGCCGCTGTTTGCCAACATGATCCTGGCCGACGAGATCAACCGCACGCCGCCGAAAACGCAAGCCGCCATGCTCGAGGCCATGCAAGAGCGGCAGATCAGCGTGGGCGGCACCGTGCATCCGCTGCCAGCTCCGTTTTTTGTGCTGGCCACGCAAAACCCGCTCGAGCAGGAAGGCACGTACCCGCTGCCCGAGGCCCAGCTCGATCGGTTTCTGCTGTACATCAAGCTCGACTATCCGGGCGGCGCCGACGAATGGGAAATCGCGCGGCGCGTGACGACCGGCCAACTAGGCGAGATTCGTCCCGTGATTTCTGCGGCCGAGATCAGCCAGTTTCAGCAGCTTGTGACGCAGGTGCCGGTCAGCGACCACGTGCTGGGCTATGCCTGGGCCCTGGTGCGGGCGTCGCGACCGGGCACGCCCGAGGCCCCCGACTTCGTCAACCGCTGGGTCAGTTGGGGCGCCGGGCCGCGCGGTTTGCTCACGTTGGTCTCGTGCGCCAAAGCCCGGGCCATTCTCTACGGCCGCTACCACGCCACGACTGAGGACGTGCAAGCCGTCGCCAAGCCCGCGTTGCGGCATCGCCTGGCCAGCAACTACGCGGCCCAGGCGGCCAACGTCGGCAGCGAACAACTGATCGACATGCTGCTCGAAGCCGTGCCCGCCGACCGCAAATACGAAAAGCCGGCGGCATAAGAGGAGCAGTTTTCCGTAGGTGCCGCGAGCCGAGCGGCACCGCTGGTAAGCGCAGGCCAACTTTGCACCCGGTCCGGCTCGGCTCGCCGGACCTACGGAGTGCCGTCGTGAATCGCAAGGCGGAAACGATCTCGCTTTGGCACGGCCGGCTGCCGCATTGGGAAGTCGTCGATGGTCGTTACTTTGTCACCATCCATTTGGCTGGCGCCATTCCCGCAGAGGGACAAAATCGGATTCATACATTGGCCGCGGAATTGTCCCAGGTGCCTAAGATCGCGGTCGACGCGCGTATTAGGGTTCAGCGTCGCGTGTTGGCGGAAATGGAAGCTTGGCTCGACCGCGCCGAACACGCCAATTATCTGCGACGAGCAGATGTGGCTGAGATCGTGATGGAGTCCATCGCGTTTCGTCAGGGACAGGCGTGGAATATGTTTGAATACGTCGTAATGCCAAGCCATCTGCACCTGTTTTTCGAGATCCTACAAGGGGATTTGAAAAGCATTCTGGAGCAGTTCAAACGTTGGACAGGGCACGAAGCTGGCAAGTTGCTGCAATTGAAGGCGGATCGGTTTTGGCAGGACGAATGGTTCGACCATTGGTCGCGTTCAGACGAAGAAGATGAAAAGATCGCTGAATATATTCGTCAGAATCCCGTGAAAGCGAAGCTTGTAGAGAATCGTGATGACTGGCCCTTCGGGTCATGGAGCAATTAGGCGTCGACCAGTAGGTGCCGCGAGCCGAGCGGCACCTGGCGTACGCGCGGCGCAACTTAACAACCCGGTCCGGCTCGGCTCGCCGGACCTACGGAAGGTCTTCCATGCCCGCCAGCGTTTTGAGCCGATATCTCGATCCGGAAGTGCTGGGCCGGCTGGCGCAGCGGCAGATCGAGCCGCGCGGGCTGGTGCTGGGCAACCTGGCCGGCGGGCATAAGTCGCCGCTCAGTGGTTTTGCCGTCGAGTTTGCCGGACATCGCGAATACGTTCCCGGCGACGATCCGAAACACATCGACTGGCGCGTGTATTTCCGCCGCGAAAAATACTTCATCAAACAGTACGAAATGGAGACGAACTTCGTCTGCCACCTGGTGCTCGATGCCAGCGCCTCGATGCGCTACGGCGACGACGACCAGCAAAAGCTGCTCTACGCCTCGCGCATGGCCACGACCATGGGACACGCCATCGTGCGGCAAAGCGACAAGGTCTCGCTGGCCACGCTCGACGACCGCGTACGGGCCGTGCTGCCGCCCAGCAACACGATGGCCCAGATCGTGCGGATGACTAATCACCTGGGCGAGATTGAGCCGGTGGAAAAAACGCGGCTTGCCGAGTGCCTCAACGAGTTGGTCGGCCGGATGCACCGCCGCGAAATCGTGATGGTTTTTAGCGATTTCTTTACCGATCTCGATGCCCTGGAGCCGGTGCTGCAGCGGATGCGCTACCACCGCCACGAAGTCGTGCTGTTCCAGATCATGCACCACGACGAGCTGGTGTTTCCGCTGGACGGCATGACCCGCTTCGTGGGCCTCGAAATTCCCGAAGAGTTGCTGGCCCAGCCTGAGGAGCTGCGGGCCGGATACCTGGCGGCGCTCGAGCGCTACAATGGTCGCTTCGAGGAAATCTGCCAGCGCAACCGCATCGAGCGGGTGCTGGTCGACACCAGCCGCGACATGGGCGGCGTGTTCATCGACTATCTCAACCAGCGCAGCCTGCTCAACCGCGGCCGCTAACTCAGCACCAAGCCCACGGACTGCGGTCCGTGCCGGTCAGCTCGCCACCAGGCATCGATCTCCCAGCGCCGCGACCAGCGGATCGGCCTCCGGAGCGCAGAATCCGGGATAATGGTGTTTTCGCCAACCCTCGGCGAACTCGAAGCGGCCCGACATGCGGCCTACCTCGCGCATCAGGTCGTGCATGGTTTGCAGATACGAGTCGAATCCCTGGCTCTCGTCGAGCCAACCCCGCTGGCTGCGATGCCGGCCGAGCATGTCGGTCTTGCGCGCCAGCACGTCGCCGATGTCGACATAATAATGCGGATGCACGACCGCCCCCAGCGGGTCGCGGTTGCCATGCGGCTGGGCATGATAGATCGTCACCGGCTGATCAATGGGCGGCCGCGGAGGATCAACCGGAAAGTTCGGCATCCCGCGAGTGAACGCCGCCGTCACCGCCAGCCGGCAAGAGTTCATGTGGTCTTCCATGTAATCGCTGGGAGCGTGCACTAGCAGGATCTCCGGCGCGACCAGCCGCATGATCGAGGCCAGCCGGGCCAGCGTCGGCCGGTCGTAAAAAACCTCCAGGTCGGGCGCGAGGCTCTCGTGATACACCGCGCCAACGGACTGGCAGGCGTCGAGCGCCTCCAGATGGCGAAGCTTGGCCAGCTCTTCGCGGCCGTATTGGGTCGAACCGCAACAGCCGTTGGCGATGTTCATGCAATGAATTTCGTAGCCGGCCGCTTGCAAGTGCAAGAGCGTGCCGGCCATTACGAATTCGATATCGTCCGGGTGGGCCACGACGGCGAAGGCGCGCTTGGGCATGGGAGCGGAAGAGAGTGGAAAGAAGAAAGTGGAAATACGGAATGCGGGCTAATGCATTTCGGCGGAGCAGGTGCCGATGCCGGAACGCAGGAAGTTGAATTGCACGTTGGGATGATCGGCCAATAGCGACATGGGCACGGAACTGTCGGGCAGTTTTTTGGCGATCATCAAGGTTGTCAGCCGCTGGCCGAAGGGATTGTCGTGGTTGCCGGCGTGCCAGATCGAGACCTTTTCGGCGCGCCAGGTTTCTTTGGGACCGACGCTCACGGCCTGCGTCGGCACGTTGGTTACCACGCCGCCGCCGCTGGTGCGGGCGTTCTGGATAATCGTCATCGGATGCAAGTCGACGATGCGCGTGGATAACTGCCGGTATTCTTCGGGCATCGGCGGCTGGTCGCGATAGCGTCCTTCGCGCTTTGGCGGATCGTTGAAGGCCCAGTGCTTGACCTCGCCCTGGCCGCCTTGCATCACGACGCAGCGGGCCCGATCGTAACTGGCCACGTATTGGGTCGCGTCGACCTGCGGAAAGTGCATGTTCTGCCGGGGCATGCGCAGCTCGGGCCGGATGCGATTGAAACACAGTTCCATGTCGGCTTTGGCAAAACTCAGCGGAAAATCTTCGGGCGCCTCGCGTCCGTCGAGCACCCACTCGTCCATGCCCCAGAAATGACAATGCCTCAGGTCCAGCTCCAGTTCGTTGACCAGCCGGGCCACGAGCGGCAATTGCTCGGTGGGTCCTACGGGACCGCAAATGCCCGCCGGCCGGTCGGGCGTGGCCTGCCGCCAACTGGTGATGTATTCCAGCGCCTCGGCCAGGTAGAAATCTTCGAGCGCGTCGTAGAACTTCACCGTGAAGCCAGGTCGGGCCAATGCCAGCAGGTCGTCGGCCTCGAGGCGCGCCGCGTCGTCGAGGATTTCGCGGTCCAGCGTCGTATAGTCCCACCACTCGGGGCTGATCTTGCTTAACGGTCGCATAGGCGTATCGGGGTTTTAATAACCGGTAGTAAATCGGGCTGTTGCCGGGCAAGCGCGAGCGACTACTTTGTAGGTGCGTCCGCTCGTTGCTTTCTTCGCCCCGAAGGGGCCGAAAGTCGTTAGCCAGGGGCGTGAGCCCTTGGACGAGCAGCGCAGAATGCTTCAAAGCCCTGTAAGGGCGACAGTGCACGCGGCCGCCCAAGTGCACTTTCGCCCCTTACAGGGCTGAAACACGTACTGTTGCAAATTGTCCAGGGGCTCGCGCCCCTGGCTAATAACTTCCGCCCCTACGGGGCTCGCGTAGTCACTTTCCACGTACTTTCGAGACGCTCAGCCTGCCGGCCAATGTACTGCTGCTGGCAGCCGTTCGCTAGTCGCCGCGATCCTTGCGAGGGCTGGGTCGCTCGGCTAGGCTCTAGCCTTCTGGCCGAACAAGCTAAGATTTAGCTAGTAAGTCACGAGCGGCCGGCGGGCGGATCCAGGAGACCTTGGGTTGGAACAATCGATTTTTTCGCATGTCTACCCCAACGGCCTGGTGCTGGTGGCCGAAGAGATGCAGTCGCTCGAGTCGGCGGCCTTCACGTTTCGAGTGCCGGCCGGCTGCATTTACGAGCCTGCCGATCGGGGCGGCCTGGCCGGGCTGACTTGCGAAATGGCCCTTCGCGGAGCCGGCCCACGCGACAACCGCCAGTTCATCAACGACCTGGACAACCTGGGCGTCGAGCGCGGCGAAAGCGTCTCGGACGCGCATACCAACTACAGCGGGGCCACGCTGGCCAAATCGCTGCTGCCGACGCTGGCCATCTATGCCGACTTGCTCGAGCGGCCGCACATGCCCGACGACCAGCTCGAGTCGGGCCGGCTGATTGCCTTGCAGGAGTTGAGCGCCGTCGAAGACGAGCCGGCCCAGAAGGTGATGCTCGAGCTGCGCCGCCGGCATTATCCCGACCCGTGGGGCCGGCCCAGCCAAGGCAGCGAGCAAGGGCTCACCAACAGCAGCATGGACGAGATCCGCGCGTTCTTCTCGCGGCATTATCGGCCCGACGGCACGATCCTGGGCATTGCCGGCCGCTTTGATTGGCCGCGGCTGCGCGACGCGGTCGGCGAATTGCTGGCCGGTTGGAAGGCCGCGCCGCAGGCCGAGCCGAAGGAAGCACCGCTCGGCCCGCGCGTCGCGCACCTGGAGCACGAATCGAATCAGACGCAGATCGGCGTGGCCTACTCGAGCGCCGCCTATCGCGATGCCGATTACTTCCAGGCCTGGGGCTCGGTGGGCGTGCTCAGCGGCGGCATGAGCTCGCGGCTGTTTACCGAGGTCCGCGAAAAACGCGGGCTGTGCTATAGCGTCTATGCTTCGCACCATTCGCTCAAAGATCGCGGCGCGGTGATGTGCTACGCCGGCACCACGGCCGAGCGCGCCCAGGAAACTCTGGACGTCATGCTCGGCGAGCTGCGGCGGCTGGGCGACGGCGTGTTGCGCGAAGAGCTCGACCGACTCAAGGCGCGGATCAAAAGCGCGCTGATCATGCAGCAGGAGTCCAGCTCGTCGCGCAGCGCGGCGCTGGCGCGAGATTGGTATTACCTGGGCCGCGTGCGAACGCTGGATGAGATCGGCCGGCTGGTCGATGAGTTGAGCTGCGACACCATCAATGCCTATCTGGCCGACCATCGGCCGCAAGATTTTACGATCGTCACGCTGGGCCCGCAGGCCTTGGAGGTGCCCGTTGGAGTTTCTTGAGCACACGTTGGCCAACGGTTTGGAAATCGTGGCCGAATGCAATTCCGAGGCCCGCAGCACGGCCCTGGGTTTTTTCGTCAAGACCGGCTCGCGCGACGAAAGCGACGCCATCGCCGGCGTGAGCCATTTTCTCGAACATATGGTCTTTAAGGGCACGCCCACGCGCTCGGCCGACGACGTGAACCGCGAGTTCGACGAAATGGGGGCGCACTACAACGCGTTCACCAGCGAAGAAAAGACCGTCTACTACGCGGCCGTGCTGCCCGAGTACCTGCCGCCGGCCGTCGAGTTGCTGGCCGATATCATGCGGCCGTCGCTACGCGACGATGATTTCAACACCGAAAAGCAGGTGATCATCGAAGAAATCCGGATGTACGAAGATCAGCCCCCCTTCGGCGCCGACGACCGCTGCAAGGCCCTGCACTTCGGCCAGCATCCGCTCGCCCGCAGCGTGCTGGGCACGGTCGAAAGCATCACGAACCTGCCGGTCGACGCGATGCGCGAATACTTTCAGCGCCGCTACAGCCCGGGCAATATCGCGCTGGTGGCCGCGGGCCAGATCGACTTCGATCAACTGGTGGCCATTGCCGATCGCGCGTGTGGCGCGTGGCAGCCGGTCAAGGCGCCACGCGCGATCATGCCGGCCGATCCGGCCTCGCATTTTGCCTGCGAGGTCCGCGACACGGCGACGCAGGAATATGTGATTCAATTGGCCAACGGCCCTTCGGCCACCGACAAGGACCGCTTTGCCGCCAAGCTGCTGGCCACCATTCTGGGCGACGACACGGGCAGCCGGCTGTATTGGGAGATCGTCGATCCCGGCCATGCGGAAAGTGCTTCGCTCAGCCATCACGATTATCACGGCACCGGCTTGTACGGCACCTACCTGGCTTGCTCGCCGGAAAACACGCAAGAGAACATGCAGCGCGTGCTCGATATCTATCGCGAGGCCGAAGGCGACGGCTGCACGCCCGAAGAGCTGGATCAGGCGAAAAACAAGATCAACGCCCGGGTCGTGCTCAGCAGCGAACGGCCGCGCGGGCGGCTATTCAACGTCGGCGCCAATTGGACCTACCGGCACGAGTATCGCTCGGTGAAAGACGACCTCGACGCCGTCGAGCGCGTCACCCTCGCAGACATCGGCCGCGTGCTGGCCCGCTACCCGCTGACGACCAACACCACGATGGCCATCGGGCCAATCGGCGGGTTGCAGGCGCCAAAGTAAGGTGCCAGCCGTGGTAAAGGGCGTGGTTCAAATCCCGCCGCCCAGACGCTGAGCAGGCATTCTAAAGCAGAATGTCCCTCAGAATGTCCCCGTTTTTCATCCCCGTGCACCGCTCGGTGACCGTGCGATGCCGATACCGCTCAAGAACGGAGAGCAATCGTGGTCGACAACAAGATCGTTACGAAGCGTAAGCTGACGGGCGCTTTCTTTCAGTCGCTCGATGGCGTCATCCAGGCACCGGGCGCACCTGAGGAGGATCGGTCCGGCGGCTTCCGCTTCGGCGGCTGGATCGCGCCGCTGCGAGACGAAAGCACGCAGAAGCCGATGGGCAAGATTTTAGTCGAGCCGGAATATGACCTGCTGCTCGGCAAGCGGACCTACAACATCTTCTCCGCCTACTGGCCGTATAACCAGGACAATCCCATCGGCGCAAAATTCCAGCGCATCAACAAATATGTGCTGACCCATTCCGCCGAGCCGCTGAGCTGGGACGGGAGCCACAGACTCTCCGGCGACACGGCCGCAGCGGTTGCCGAGCTCAAGCAGAGTGATGGCCGCGACCTCCTCATCCAGGGCAGCAGCACCATCTACCTCCCGCTGCTTGCAGCCGGACTGATCGATCGCCTGATCCTGATGACCTTCCCGGTTCTGCTTGGCAAAGGCAAGCGGATCTTCGACGGGTCAGAAAAGCCCAGCGCACTCAAGCTCGTCGATCATTTCGTGTCTGACAAGGGCGTGGTGTTCACGACCTACGAACCGGCCGGAGAGGTGCCGACCGGATCGATGGTGACCCAGGAACCGAGTGAAGCAGAGCTGAAGCGGCGCGAGAAATGGGTGCGGGAAGAGGCCTGAGCTTCGAGTTCGTCGGCCCCACCTTTATCGTTCTACACGCATAAGTCCTGGCACGCAGTGTGACGAGCGCTCGTGCTGCTCATGCCGCGTTACGGTAAAGATCGGCCCGGGTGGGCGGGAGTTCGGCGCGGCCTCGCCCGGCATGCTTGCTAGCGACCACCTGGTAGATGCGCAGGGGGCCCTCGAGAAACGCGAACGATACGATCGCCAGATACGCGACCCACAGACGATAACGCTCCGGCCCCACGAGCCGGATCGCCTCGTCGCGCCGCGCTGAAAGCCGTTGGCACCAGAATCGCGCGGTCTGCGCGTAGTGCTCACGCCAATCTTCAACGTCGTGGACCTCGAACCGGCAAGCCTCCAGGGATTCGCACGTGTGCCCGATGTGGTCGAGTTCGCCGCCGGGGAAGATGTACTTGAGCACCAGCCGCTGTTCGGGCCGAATACGACGAAACCGCCGCTTGCTCTTCTTCGCGGGGCGCGTGACGCCATGGTTGAGCAAGATGCCGCGATCGCGCAACAGCGAACGAATCTTGCGGAAATAGGCCGGGTAGTTCGCGATTCCCACGTGCTCATACATCCCGACGCTGGCGATCTTGTCGTACTGACCGTCCAGCGTCGTGTAGTCGCGCAGTTCCACGGTGACCCGGTCCTCAAGTTCGAGTTGGCGAATCTTTTCGCGGGCGAAATCGAATTGCGTTTGTGACAGTGTCACCCCATGGGCACGCACGCCGTAGTGGCGCGCCGCGTGACAGATGAGCCCGCCCCAGCCGCAGCCGATGTCCAGCAGTCGCTCGCCGGGCTCGAGCCGCAGTTTGCGGCAAACCATTTCCATTTTGTCGTGCTGGGCCTGCTCGAGCGAGTTGCCCCAATCGGTAAAGTACCCGCACGAATACTGCATTTCGGGATCAAGAAAAAGTCGGTAGAAATCGTTGCCCAGGTCGTAATGAAATTGCACGTAGTCCTGGTTGGCTCGCGGCGATGCTCCGCGCCCCAACCGGTCTCCCTCGTAAGCCAGTTTTGCTCGGCCCTGCTCGGCCGGGGCCAGGAGAAAGGGCAGGGCGTTTTTCAACAGGGTGCCGACGCCGAGTTGCTTCAATCGCTTGCGCGTGCCACTGCCCCGCGCGGCCTCGACAAAGCTGATCAAGTCTCCGCCGAGCACTTCGAATCCGCCTTGCGCGTACAACCGAATCAGGTTGTCGGCTGTCGGCCACCGCAGCAGGGAACCAATCACGCCCGGGCCACGAACCGCGATGCGCAGGTCGGAGTGGACGTCGCGCCCCAGCGGTACGCGCGAGCCATCCCACAGTTCGACCGACACGGGAGCGTCGAGCACTTCGGCCACGCGCGCCAGCGCGTTCCGCGCGGCCGCCAATTGTCGCTCGGGCGATGAAAACGAAAACAGCTTGAACACGGCGCGGTACTCCTGACGCTGCCACCCCACGGTTGACGATTTACCCGATGTATTTGCGTCGGGCCGAGGCTGACACCGATGGTCGGCGAAAAAGCGGCGTGGATGGTAGCAATGACCGCTCTCTAAGTCCATTGAGGTATGCGATTGCCGTCCATCGGAACGCCTGCCGAAAGCATTGCTATCTTTGCCATCGCCAAGACTCGCTTAATCGTCCGGCGGTCGTAAAATGACCAAGGGACACGCGATCGCGGTTTCTCTTGCACTAATGGTTTTCTCCAAGGGAGTGCGCCATGTCGGGGCATACGAACCGTCGCCGTTTTATGGCTGCCACGGCCGGCGGCCTGGCCGCCTTGAACGAGTTGAAGTTTCTTGGGGCATTGCCCGCGGTGTCGGCGGCCGAAGCCCGGCTCGAGCCGGACCGCGTGCGATTTTCCGACGATATTGAGCCGTTGGTGCGGGTGATTGAAGATACGCCGCGCGAGAAGCTGCTCGAGGAGATTGCCGCACGGATCCACCGCGGCCTGTCGTATCGCGAGCTGCTGGCGGCTCTGCTGCTGGCGGGCGTGCGTAATATCGAGCCGCGCCCGGTGGGTTTCAAATTCCACTCGGTGCTGGTGATCAACTCGGCCCACCTGGCCAGCCTGGCTTCGCCAGACGAGCAACGTTGGCTGCCGATTTTTTGGGCCCTCGACTACTTTAAGAAGACGCAGGCCGAGCAGCTTAGTCAGCACCGCTGGGCCTTGCCGCCGGTGCGGGAGTCGGCTTTGCCGCGTGCCGGGCGGGCACGAGCGGCCTTTATCGAGGCGATGGACAACTGGGACGAAGCGGCGGCCGACGTGGCCGTGACGGCGCTGGCGCGCACGGCCGGCGAGCAGGAGATCTTCGAGCTGTTTGCCCGCTTCGGCGCCCGCGACTTCCGGGCGATCGGGCACAAGGCGATTTACGTGGCCAACAGCCGCCGCACGCTCGACTGCATCGGCTGGCAATATGCCGAGCCGGTGCTGCGCTCGCTGGCCTTCGCGCTGTTGGCCCACGAAGACGGCAACCCCAAAGATGGCGACGCGGAGGCCGACCGCTCGTGGCGCGTCAATTTGCCGCGCGCCGCGGCCATGCCGATCGAATGGACCGCAGGCAAAAGCGATTCGGCCGCCACGGGCGAATTGCTCGCCACGCTGCACACCGGCACGCCGGACGAGGCGGCCGCCAAAGTCGTGACCCTGTCGGCCGCGGGCATGTCTCCGCAGACCATTTGGGACGCGCTGTTCGTCGGCGCCGGCGAACTGCTGTTGCGGCAACGCGGGATCGTGGCCTTGCACGCCGTGACCACGGCCAACGCCCTGCACTACGCCTATGCCACGTGCGGCGACGATCAAACCCGACGGATGCTGATGCTGCAAGCCGCTTCATTTGTCACGCACTTCCGCGACGCGATGCAGTCGCGCGGTAAGATCGCCGAAGTCGAACTCGCAAAACTCGAACCGCTGCCCACGACAGGCGAGCATACTGTGGCCGAAATCCTCGCCGACATTAGCCGCGACCGGCTGACGGCGGCCCGCAAGCTGCTGGGCTATTGCCACAGCAATCCCGTTCCCAGCGATTTTGCCGAAGCCGCCCGGGTGCTGATCTTTACCAAGGGCAACGACGCGCACGACTACAAATTCAGCTCGGCGGCGTTTGAGGACTATCTACGCGTCTCGCCGGAGTGGCGCGGCCGATACCTGGCCGCGAGCGTCTACTGGCTGCGCGGCAGCGGCGATGCCGACAACAAGCTCGTCGCCCGCACTCGGGCCGCACTCAGCGGCTAAGCGGCGTCGACTCAATTCATCGGGTGCCGTCGCTCGCGAACGAACGAATTGCAAAGCGAGAAGCGCTGCCCGCGGCGGTTACGGCTCACGGAGCGAGCCTGTTACTTTGTCGAGCGACTCGCCGAAGATCGACACCATGCGGTCGATTTGGGCTTCGGTGGCGACGTAGCAGGGGGCGAAGTTGTAAACGTCGCCGCGCAGGCGGGTGAACATGCCACGTTCTTGCGCGGCCTGGTGTACGCGCGGGCCGAATTTCTCCGCTGGCGGAAACTCGGCCTTGGTCGCCTTGTCGGCGACCAGTTCGACGGCCGCCATCGAACCCTGGCCGCGCACTTCGCCCACGTGTGGGTGGCCGGCGAGCGTCTTAAGCCCGGCGAGCAACTGCCGGCCCACTTCGGCCGAGCGCGCGACGAGCCCTTCGCGCTCGATGATGTCGAGATTCGCTAGCGCCACCGCACAGCCGGCCGGATGCCCGGAATAGGTAAAGGCGTGCATCCAGGTCTGTTCATCGGGCACCGCATCGATGGCCGCGGCAATTGCGTCGCTGACGCCGATCCCGCCCATGGGGAAATAACCGCTGGTGATGCCCTTGGCAAAGGTAACGATGTCGGGCTCGACGCCATAGCGCGAAAGGCCGAACCAATCGCCGGTGCGGCCGAAGCCGGTAATCACTTCGTCGGCCAGCAGCAGCACGTGGTGCCGATCGCAGATTTCGCGGATGCGGGGCCAATAATCGTCGGGGGGCACAATCACGCCGCCGGCCCCCTGCACGGGCTCGCCCAAGAACCCGGCCACTGTGTCGGCGCCCTCGCGCAGGATCGCGGCCTCGAGCAGATCGGCCGCCATCTGGCCCGGCGTGCGCGCATCGCCCGCGGCGGTGCCGGGCGGCGGGACAAAGCGATAGGGATACGGACCGTCGATGTGGACAAAGCCCGGCACGCGCGGCTCGAACATGGGCCAATAGGATTGGATGCCGGTGGCCGACATGGCGGCCAGCGTGGTGCCGTGATAGCCCCAGACGCGGCTGATGATCTTGAACTTGCCCGGCCGGCCGCTGGCGCGCCAAAAGAATCGCGCGGTTTTGAAGGCCGATTCGTTGGCTTCGGCCCCGCCCGAGGTGAAGAAAAAACGATTGATCCGTGGGTAGCACAGTTCGGCCAGCCGCTCGGCCAGCTCAATGGCCGGCCGATTGCTGCTGCCGGCATAGCACGAGGCGTAAGCCAGTTGGGCCATTTGCCGCGCGGCCGCGTCGGCCAGTTCCTGCCGGCCGTGGCCGACAACCACGTTCCACAGTCCGGCCAGCGCATCGAGATATTCGCGTCCGTCGGCATCGACGAGCACGGCGCCATCGCCGCGAGTCCAGACATGAGCGTGCTGCTGCGCGGCCGGGCGATGCAGCGAATGCAACAGATGCGCGCGATCGCGCTGGAGATCGTCGTCGGTTTCGGTCATCGCGATATTGTTCGATTGGCGCTGAAAAGCGTCATTCTACTGCCGCATCGCGTGGCGACAATCGTACCCGCAGCCGACGTCCAAGGGCGGCCGGACGCGGAACCGCGTGCGCCGCGGGCCTGTCCAGCAGGCGCGCGAGCACGAGTCGGCCGCGTTGGTTGGGATAAGCCCGGCGGGCAGACGCGCGCATTCGTCGAATCTCCGATTCTGGCTGCACACATATCGCCGTGCGCCCGCGAGCCGCCGTGTTCAGGATGGCACGGCGGCCTCGCGGGATTGAGCCAATAACCTACACGCTCACCAACCTCGGGCGATCAGCCCGGGGCGGGCAGGTAGGTGCCTTCGGTGACAGTCCCGGGAGCGGCCATATAAGGGGACGCCGCGGCCTGGCCGCAAGGACTGCTACCGCAGGACGAGCCGCGGTTGAACCACGAGCTGCAGCCGGCGGCCCCAGCCGTCAAGGTAGCTACAACCAACAAAACCAATAGCCTCTTCATGACATGCTCTCCCGTTGCGGACGGACTTTAGTGTCTGCCGTGGAAGCCTGGTACGCGTTTGAGGACGATGCGTCCTTGGTTGCGAGGCCGCCGTAGGAGCCGCCTCGCGATCACGCGATTTTTTGCAGGCCTCGATCGGTCATGGCGAGGCTGTGAGTCAGACAACTCTACAACGCGGTCCGTGTTGTGCAAATGCAACCAGGTGTTTTTTCTTCACCAGTCGTTGCATTTTTTCAACGCCGCGCGCTAATTTAGCGGGTAGAGTTTCTTCGGGAGCGAGCGCGGCGGCCCGCGGGCAGTTGCGCCGTCCTCTCGACAACGCGTCAGGTGTGAACAAGGAAGTCATTGATCCCGGCCGGGTGCACCGCAATAGCGGAGTGAGCCGCCGGGATCGCAATCCGCCGCCAAGCGTCAGCACGGCGACGATCAATCAAGGATGTCCCTCACCATCACAACCCTGCACCGTCTCGCATGCGCTCGGACGCCTGGCGCGCGAAACTACGCGCTGGCCGTCGTCATCGCGGCGCTCGGTCTGCTAACTATTGGTGCACAGCCCGCGGCGGCCGAACCCGTCGCGAGTGCTCCGACCACCGCGCCGCGCGAGCCCCTGCCGATTCGCCCGGGCGAATCGCAAATGTGGCTGGTCAGTACGCGCACCTTGCCGGGGCCGGGCGGCAAGTGCCAGGGCTGCGGCGCGCTGGAAGTCTATTATTTTCCTTGTGGCGGCGGAGCGATTCTTTCGTCAATGGACGAGTTCCTGGCGAGCGACGATCCGCAACTCGTGAACGTGATCTTTGTACACGGCAATGGCGTGACGGCGGACAGCTCGGTGACCGAGGGCTCGAGCTTTTGCCGCAAGTTGTGCGCATGCTCGGGCCGGCCGATGCGGTTCGTGATTTGGAGTTGGCCGAGCGAGCACCAGGAGTGCCTGGTGTTGCCCGACTTGCGGCTCAAGCTGGCGCGGACCAATATCGATGCGCTGTACCTGGCCGAATTCGTCAAGGCGCTTCCGCCGAGAGAGCCACTGTGCTTGATCGGCTTTAGTTTCGGCTGCCGGATTACGGCCGGCTCGCTGCACTTGCTGGCCGGCGGGGCGATCGACGGGCGGTCACTGGAGACGCCAGGCCCGCGACGCGATTCGTCGATCCGTAGCGTGATGCTGGGCGCCGCCTTGGACAACGAAGCGCTGCTGCCGCAAAACAGCCACGGCCTGGCATTGACGCAAACCGATCACATGCTGGTCACCGTCAATCCTCGCGATTGCGTGCTGCGCTATTTCCCGCTCCTGCGCGAAGATCGCAGGCCGGCCTTGGGCCTGGCGGGCATGAACGGATATGCCGACATCATCGGCGAAAAGATCACGTATGTGGAGATCGACCAGTACCTGGGCCGCCATCACGCGTTCAAGTACTATCTCGAGGTTCCGCAGATTATCGAGCTGGTGCGCGGCGAAATCCGGACGACCGGCGAGCCCATTGCCGCGCCCACTCCGGCTCCGCTGGAGCGGGCAGCCGCTGTGCCGCCCTTGAGCCTTGTCCATTAACCGCCAGCGGGCTCTCAGCGTTTCCATGCCAGCCGGCGCACGGCGTCGAGCACGCGCATGTTCGCCAGCCCGTCTTCGGCGGGCTCGATCAGCCGGCCGGTGGCGATCGAGCGGCAAAAGATTTCGACCTGCTCGCGGTACTGGTCCCCTTCCGGCACGCTACGTTCCTCCAGTTCCGCGCCCTTTCGCACGATGATTTGCGGCGCCGCCGACGGTTGGACTCCGCCGGGCAGTTCCACGGCCGCGCGCGTGCCGACCAGTTCGAGCCGGTTTCGATAGGGGCACTCGAAGCTGCAATCCAATAGCGCCGTGATATCGCCGGCAAAATCCAGTTGCATGGCCAGCGTCATGTCGACACCGCTGGAATGTAAATGGGCCCGGGCGTGAATGGACTCGGGCTCGCCGCCGGCAAATAGCCGGGCGGCGTTGATGCCATAGCAGCCCAAGTCGTACAACGCACCGCCGCCGCGGGCCGGGTCGAGCCGCCAGTCGGCCGGGTCGATTTGGAACGAAAAATCCATCTTCACCAGGCGCAGCTCGCCCAGTTCTCCGGCGGCGAGCATCTGCCGCACCTGGCCGATGCGTGGATGATGGCGCCACATGAAGGCTTCCATCAACAGCACGCCGTATCGGCGGCAACCGTCAACCATCGCCTGCGCGTCGTCGGTATCCAGCGCCAACGGCTTTTCGCACAACACGTGCTTGCCGGCTTCGGCGGCCCGCAGCGTCCAGTGGCGATGCAACTCGTTAGGCAGGGGGATATAGATCGCATCGACGTCGCGATCGGCCAACAGGGCTTCGTAGCTGCCGTATGCAGTCGGGATGTGAAACTCGTCGGCCCAAGCTCGGGCCGTTGCCGGCTGCCGGCTGGCGATCGCTTGTAATTGGGCTGCCGGCGCCGTTTGAATGCCCCGAATGACGCCGCGGCGGGCAATGCGCGCGCAGCCGAGGATGCCGAAGCGTACCGGTTTGTTCATGCGACATTCTGTCCAAGTTGTGAGGGTCGAGGGGCATCGTCAGCACGCGTCGAAAAACTACGAAAAAAGATTTACCGGCCAGAAGGAGGAGAGTGTAAGCGAGGCAGCCGCTAGCTGCCAAAGTAGGGGGCCGTCTTTTTTTCCCGCGGCATGCTTCTCTATGGCTGGCCGAGCCCCATAATAACCGATCATGCACGAACCACGCGCCCACCTCAACGGACGATGGATGCCCGCCTCGCGAGCCGCCATCATGCATTTCGACGCGGGCTTTGTCCTGGGCGCCACGGTGAGCGAGCAATTGCGCACGTTTGCCGGTCAGTTGTTCCGCCTGGACGAACATCTCGATCGTCTGTTCCATTCGCTGGAACTGGTTGGTGTTAATCCCGGACGCTCGCAGCAGGAATTGGGATCCATCGCCAGTCAACTGGCCTCGATGAACCATGGCCTGCTGGCCGAAGGCGACGACTTGGGGTTAACGATTTTCGTCACGCCGGGACCGTATGCCACGCTCGCTCCGCCAGAGGCCGGCGGGCCGGTCGTCGGACTGCACACGTATCCGCTCCCCTTCCGCATATGGTCCGAAAAATATTCGCACGGCGAGCACCTCGTCCTGACCGATGTCCAACAAGTACCCGAGCGCTGCTGGCCGCGGCATCTGAAATGCCGCAGCCGGATGCATTACTTTCTCGCCGATCAGCGCGCCCGGAAGATCGATCCCGACTCCCGGGCCGTGCTCGCCGACGAGCACGGCTGCCTGACCGAAACCGCCAGCGCCAATTTGCTGGTCTTTCGCCGGGGCGAAGGCCTTGTCTCGCCTCCGCTAGCTGATATCCTGCCAGGCATCAGCCGGGCCGTGGTGCTCGAATTGGCTGCTGGGCTGGGGATTGGCACCGCCGAGCGGCCTTTGGGTTCCGAAGACGTGGCCGGCGCCGATGAGGTCCTGCTGACCAGCACGCCAAGTTGCATCCTGCCGGTGACTCGGTTTCAGGGCCTTCCGATCGGCGCGGGCAAGCCGGGCGAAATTTATCACCAGTTGCTCGATGCCTGGGGCCAAGCGGTGGGTGTCGACATTGCCGCGCAGGCGATCTGCCACGCCACGCGGCCGACGTCGGTTCCGGCGCCGTAAGGGAGCACAAGAGCGTTTTGATGAATAAGATTCGGGTGGCTCTGATCGGCTGCGGCGCCATTGCACGGCAACACGCTCAGCGGTTGAACACGGACGAGCGCGTCGCCATCGTGGCTTGCGCGGATCCCCAGCGCGAAGCGGCCGAGCGTCTGCGCGATACTCTCGCGCCTGCGGCCGAAGTCTTCGACGACGAGCACGCGCTGCTCGCGCGGCAGCCGGTCGACGCCGTGGTGATCTCATCGCCCACGCAGCGACATTACGAACAGGCCTGCCTGGCGCTCGAGGCCGGATTGCACGTGCTGTGCGAAAAGCCGCTGGCCGGCCAGCGTGCCGAGATCGTCGAACTGATCGAGCGCGCCGCGCGCGGCGGCCGCGTGTTCGCCATTTCGCATCAGCGCCGCTACAAATCGGCCTATGTGACCGCCCGCCGCGAACTGACCCAACGTGCCGACTGGTATGGCCCGGTGAGGCAGGTACACATTTACGCCTGCGAACGCTGGCAACAGAGCATCGCCGGCACGTGGCGCGACGACCCGGCCGTGGCGGCCGGCTATTTCGGCGACGCCGGCATCCACCAGGTCGATGTGACGTACTTCATCACCGGCTTGTGGGCTCGCCGGCT
Organism: Pirellulales bacterium; assembly: GCA_036268995.1. Taxonomy (GTDB): domain Bacteria; phylum Planctomycetota; class Planctomycetia; order Pirellulales; family PNKZ01; genus DATATB01. Next base: position 43,012 of record DATATB010000155.1, read on the forward strand.
AGTGGCGGCGAGCCGGCCGGCGAACAGCCGTGTGGAAGTTGTCACCGGCGTGCTAGCCGAATTGACCGACGGCGCGGGGTTGACCGCGCATTTCGTGGGCAATGCCCAGCATTGGCGCGAAGACATCCACTTCCATTGCGAAAAGGCTGATTTGCTGTTGCGAAGCGAAGAAGTGTACCGCGCCAGGGACAACCACCTGGAGCGGATCACGGACCTCGAACCCGACAGCACGCCCGACCGAGCGCTCATCGACGCTATCGTCGACGGCAAACCAGTCGCTTCGCCGCCCGAGATCGCGCTGCCCATTCACGATTGGACCCAAGCCGTGCTGCGTAGCGCCCGCGAGCAAACATGGGTCAACGTCGGGTCGCCATGAGCTGGTCCGTTGTCCGTTGTCCGTAGCAACTGACCACTGACATATTTTCACGCTCGCAGTTGCTCGTCGTGGCGCATGCCGCTGGGGGGCTGATCGGCGCGGTGCATGTTGGCCAAGGCCTGCTTGGCGCCGGCGTGCTGCTCGACGTCGTTGTCTTCCCATTCGATGTTCACGGCGCCGGAATAGCCGGCCCGATTCAGCTCGACGAACAGTTCCTCGGTGCTGGCCGCGTCGCGGGCCGTGCCGGCGGTGACGAAGTTCCAGCCGTTGTGCCGATCGCCCATCGGCCGATGACCGCCCAACAGGCCGTTGCGCGTGTAGCCGCGAATGACTTGCACGCCCTTGATATGGGCACTGTGAATGCGGTCACCATACTCGCGGATGAACTGCACGCCCGACACGCCCTGCCATTCCATGTGCGAGCAATCGAAGTTGAAGCCGGCCGCCTTGGCGAAGCCGGCGCGATCCATCGCGGCCAGGTATTCGCCGGCGCTTGCGATGTCGCCCATGGCGCGTTCGCTGGGATGGCATTCCAGGTCGTAGGTGGTGCCGTAATCGAGACAGGCCTGAAACACCGGCGCGAATCGCTCGGCGAGCAAATCCAGGCTCACCTGATAGACGTCGGGAATGTCGAACCCGCCCAGCGAGCGTGGTAGCGGCGGAAACAGGAACCAGTGGCTCCAGCAATGGGCCGGCGAGCCCACAAAGCCGCTGACCGGCACGACGCGGTCTTGCAGCTTGCCCAAATGATGAGCCAGGCGCACGGCGTTGACCAGCGCGTCGCTGGCCTGGCGATGCGCAATCTCGCCGACTTCCGGCGGAACGTAGTAAGGATTGGTACGCGGCGGGTTGTGGCCCGCTTTGCGCCACGCGGCATAAGCCTCGACCGCCGCGCCGCCCAGGAATTGCAGCGTCTTGGCCGAGGGCTCGTCGCCGAGCGCCTGGCCTTGCAAGTGGGCGGCCACCGAAAAGATTTCCAGGCCATGCCGCTTGGCTTTGGCCACGCGCTCCGCGGCGTACTCTTGCGCACCATTGTCGTTGGCTGCCCGGCCCAGATCGAGTTCCCAGCTTGCTTCTTCCCAGCCGTCGAAGCCGGTGTCGGCCAGCCAAGTCAGCCACTTGTCTTCGGGCACGTTGCCGAACTGGCCGCGAACCAGGCCGATTTGATGATACGAATTGCGTCCCCGACGATGCTCGCGCGTTTGATGATGGCCCAAGGTGTCGATCTCCGGGTGAGCAGCAAAGGATGTTTGGCCAGTGAAAACCGTCCCATCATAGTCGATGCCTGGCCGCAAGGGGAGCATGGCGAGCCGGGAGCGTTCTCGGCGAGCCGGGAGCGTCAGCGACCGGAGATGTGCCAAAAACTCCGGTCGCTAACGCTCCCGGCTCGCCAGAGCCAACTCGGCGATCCAGCGCTGGAGGCGGCGGCGATAGGAAAAATGTTCGACTTCGAGCAGGTGCCGCGGCGAAGGGACGTAGCGAATTCCGGCCCCCAGATCCCGGTCGGCTGCGGCAATGGCCCGGTTGAAGCGCAGGGCGGCCGGCGTGCCGCGCTGGCGAGCCGTGACCAACTGGGCGATCAATTGCGCCTGATAATCCGCCAGGCCGAATTGCCCGCTATCCGGCTGGATGAGGCCGCAGAAGAACAGCGAATCGTGCTGCGGATGGAAGATATTCAGATAAAGCTGAGGCCGGCCGTCGCGCCAATTCAAATGTCGCTGGTCGAGGAATGGAAAGCTGATGCGAAAACCCGTGGCATAAATGATCAGATCGATCCGCTCCTGGCTGCCGTCGACAAATCGCACGTGGTCGCCGGCCAACTCGGCCACGTCGGGCTTGATGCAGATATCACCGTGCCCGGCGTAGTACGGCAACTGCGAGTTGATGATCGGATGCGTCTCGAACAGCCGATGGTCCGGTCGCGGCAGGCCGTAACGCGTGGGCGGGCCGACCAGCAGCCGCAAATAGATGCGGGCAATCAGCCGACGCAGGGGTAGCGGCAGCCGCCAGCGCAAGAGTCGCTCGCCAACCTGATCCGCCGGCTTTCCGCCCAGGAATTTCGGCAAAAAGTGATACCCACGCCGCAGGCTGTGCAGCGTGCGGGCGGCGTTTTGCGAAGCTTCGACGGCAATATCGCAGCCAGAGTTGCCGGCCCCTATGACCAGCACGCGCTGTCCGCGCAGCACGTCGGGCGTCTTGTATTCAGCCGAGTGCAGCGTGCGACCCCGAAACTCGCCCGGGTAATCCGGCACGCGCGGATCCCAGTTGTGGCCGTTGGCCACGATCACGCCGCGATAGCGCCGCTGCTGCCCGTCTGCCAGGGTGATCAGCCATTGCCCATCGGCCGGTTCGATCCGCTCGATGGTCGTGCCGAATTGGATGTGGTCGTACAGGCCGAAATGCCGCGCGTAGCTACGCAGGTAATCCAGCACCTGGCGATGGTGCGGGTACTGAGGGTACTCGTCCGGCATCGGAAAATCGGAGTATTCCGTGAGCCGCTTGGACGAGATCAGATGCGTCGACTGGTAGACGCTGCTGTGCGGCTTGCCGAAGTACCAGTTGCCACCAATGTCGTCTTCGCGCTCGAAACAATCGAATGTCACGCCGGCGGCTGCCAGGTTTTTTGCCACCGCCAGCCCCGACGAGCCCGCCCCGACGACGCAATACTTTTCCGCGGTAGCGCGCGAGGCGGGCGCATGGGCCGACACCGGCTGGCTGGCTTCATCGGCAAGGGACGGGGGTCGAGTCACAGGAGTTCGAGTTTTGCGCTGGTCCGTCGCTGCGGGCTAGTTCAGCTCGCCGGGCCTACGATGCCTCGTCCGGTCGCGCGGCCCCGCAGGTGTCGCACGAATCGTAGCCGGCATAGTTCATGGCCCCGCACGCGGCGCATTTCCATTGCGGCCCTTCCATGCGGGCCACCTGACGCTCTTCGTACTGCTCGATGATTTGCTCCGCCCGGGCGAAGTCGCGCTGCTGCACCAGGACGTCGGGCGCGGCAATGCTCAGACCGGCCAACGGTTCGTTTTCTTCCGAGACGACGGCGGCAATGCCAGCATCCAGCATCAGGTTCTTGACCAGATGGGCCTCGGTAACGTTGGCTGCCTGATAGATAGAAACCAGTGCTTCGGGGTCGCTCATGGCGTGCGTGCTCCTCGCTCAAGGTCGCTGGCAAAACTCTCCGGCCCCCGGCGGATGCATAGCTGGCGGGTGCAATTTCAGGGCCGCTGGTGTAGGTGCCGCGAGTTCCAGCGGCACGGGTAGCACAATTGGCGGCGTTTCAAAAATGCCCGGCTCAGCTCGCCGGGCCGACATTTGGCAGCCGATCATACCATAACTACGGTCCGATCCGTACAATCCGCCTTTTGTGCTTCCTGCGGTTTATCGCTACACTACAAGACCTCGCTTACCCCTTGCACTTCCGCTCCGGTCTGACCGCCGACGGGGTGCGGTCTGTGCTGGCCGACTGCCGATGTGAAAATAGGCAAGCAAGACACCCGCCCGTAAATTGACTTCCCACTGTTGAGCTGGTCGCGGCCGGCAATCGATTGCCGGCCACGAGTGCCTGCTCGTTCAACTTGCAAACCGATCATGGAACAGACCAAAGAACCGCTGAACAGCATGAGCCTGGGCTTCGTCGAGGCTCTTTACGCCGACTTTCTCGAAGACGCCAGTAGCGTCGCCCCGGAGTGGCAACGCTATTTCCACTCGTTGGGCGAGGCCAATGGCTCGAGCCTGCGGCAGGCCGTAGGGCCGTCGTTCCGCCGCTCGAGCATGTTCAACCCCCCGACGCAGGCGCAGCCCAACGGCCACGGCGCGACCAAAGAGTTGAACGTCGCGGTGTTGCAGGACCGCGTCGACCAGTTGATCCGCGCCTACCGCGTGCGCGGGCACATGATTGCCAATCTCGATCCGCTGGGCATGCCGCGACCCGTGCCGCCGGAACTGGACCTGGAGTTCTACGGCCTGACCGAAGCCGACATGGACCGGCCATTTTCGACCCGCACGATCTACGGTCCCGACGTGTTGACGCTGCGCGGCATCCTCAAACGCTTGCGCACCACTTACTGCCGCTTCATCGGCGCGCAGTTCATGCACATCGACGACTTGCGGGTGCGCAATTGGCTGCAACACCGCATGGAAGGCTCCGAAAATCGCATCGAGCTGTCGCGCCGCGAGCAGGTGCGGATTTTCACGCGCTTGACCGATGCCGTGATTTTCGAGGAGTTCATTGTCAAGAAGTACATTGGCGCCAAGAGCTTTTCGCTGGAAGGGGCCGAGAGCCTGATTCCGCTGTTGGACCTGGCCATCGAAAAGGCCGGCGAGCAGGGCTGCTCGGAGATCGTGCTGGGCATGGCCCATCGCGGACGGCTCAACGTGCTGGCCAATATCATGGCCAAAAGCCCGCGGCTGATCTTCCGCGAGTTCGAGGATGTGGCGCCCGAGCTGCAAGCTGGCGGTGGCGACGTGAAATACCACCTGGGCCACAGCGCTGACTGGGTCACCGCTTGCGGGCAGAAGGTGCACTTGTCGCTGTGCTTCAATCCCAGCCACCTGGAATTTGTGAACCCCGTGGCCATCGGCCGCATGCGGGCCAAGCAAGACCGCATTCGCGACACCGATCATCGGCATGGCATGGTGCTGCTGGTACACGGCGACGCGGCGTTTGCCGGCGAGGGCATCGTGCAGGAAACGTTCAACATGAGCGGCCTGCAAGGCTACTCGGTGGGCGGCACGATCCACGTCATCGTCAACAACCAGATCGGCTTCACCACGCCGCCCAGCGAGGGGCGCAGCACGCCCTACGCCACGGACGTGGCCAAGATGCTGCAAAGCCCGATCTTTCACGTCAACGGCGAAGACCCCGAGGCCGTGGCCCAGGTCGTGCGCATGGCGATGGACTTCCGCCAGGAATTCCAGCGCGACGTGGTCATCGACATGTACTGCTACCGGCTGCGCGGGCACAACGAAACCGACGAGCCCTCCTTCACCCAGCCGCTGCTGTACCAGGCCATCGAAAAGCACAAATCGACGCGCGAAGCCTATCTCGAGCACCTGCTCAAGCTGGGCGGCGTGACGCGGGAAGAGGCCGACAAGATCGAATCGCAGCGGCGCGAACAGTTGGAGCGCGAGCTGAGCGTGGCCCGTAGCGAAGATTATGTCCCGCGGCCGGAGATGTTCCCCAATCCCTGGGTCAACTACATCGGCGGCCCGGACAAGGCGGTCGAAGAGGTCGAGACCGGCATCGATCGCGAGCGCGCCGGCCGGCTACTCGAGATTCAGACCCGCGTGCCGCCGGATTTTCATGCCCATCCCAAGGTCGACCGGCTGCTGAAGCTGCGGGCCGAAATGGCCCAGGGCAAACGGCCGCTAGACTGGGCCGCCGGCGAGGCCGTGGCCCTGGCCAGCCTGGCGACCGACGGTTACCGCATCCGCATGTCGGGCCAGGACTGCACGCGCGGCACGTTCAGCCAGCGGCATGCCCTGCTGCACGATATCAAGGACGGCCACCAGTACCTGCCGCTGGAGCACCTGGCCCCCAACCAGGGCAAGGTCGAGATCATCAACAGCCCGCTGTCGGAAATGGCCGTTTTGGGATTCGAGTACGGCTACAGCCTCGATTACCCGGACGCGCTGGTGATGTGGGAGGCTCAATTCGGGGACTTTGTCAATTCGGCCCAGGTGATCATCGATCAGTTCATTGCCAGCGCCGAGGAAAAATGGCGCCGCTTGAGCGGCGTGGTGCTGCTGCTGCCGCACGGGCTGGAGGGCAACGGCCCCGAGCACTCCAGTGCCCGGCTCGAGCGTTTTCTGGAGCTGACGGCGTCGGACAATATGCAGGTGATCAATCCCACGACGCCGGCTCAGTATTTTCATGCTTTGCGGCGGCAGGTGCTGCGGCGGCTGCGCAAGCCGCTGGTGGTGATGACGCCCAAGAGCCTGCTGCGCAACCCCGAGGCAGTTTCGTCGCTCGACGAGCTGGCCCAAGGGCGGTTCCAACGCGTGATTCCCGACCGCATCGGCACATCTGCCGTGCAACGGGTGCTGATTTGCAGCGGCAAGGTCTATTACGATCTGGATGCCAAACGGCGGGAAATGGGCCGCGACGACGTGGCGATTCTGCGGATGGAGCAGTTGGCCCCCTTGCCGATCGAGCAGCTCCGCCATGCGCTGGCGGCCTATTCCGATGGCACGCCGGTAGTTTGGGTGCAGGAAGAGCCGGAAAACATGGCCGCCTGGCGGTATTTGCGGGTCCAGTTGGGCGAAAAGCTCTTCGACCGGCTCCCCTTCTCCGGCGTCTTCCGCCGGGCGTCGGCCAGTCCGGCCACCGGCTCGCACAGCGGTCACAAACGCGAACAGGCCGAATTGCTGGCTAAGGCCTTCGGCGGCGTCTGAACCGCCGCGGTTGCCCAGAACGCGAACAATTCAAATGGCTCCTAGCCAAGCCGCCCGCCGGCACGATAAAACTAGCGTGGCCACTGGAATCATAGAGGAACTGCCAGCGATGAGCGTCGAGCTGAAAATCCCCGCCGTGGGCGAGTCGATCACCGAGGTCCAAATCGGCGAGTGGCTCAAGGCCGAGGGGGACACGGTTCAGAAGGATGAAAACCTGGTCGAAATCGAAACCGACAAGGCCACCGTCGAACTGCCCGCCCCCGTCGCGGGCACCGTCGTCAAAGTCCTCAAGCGGGCCGGCGAAACCGCCAATGTCGGCGAAGTGATCGGCTACCTGGAAGAAGGCAGCGGCGACGGCGCCTCGCGCCCGGCCGCTGCCAGCGCCCCGAAGCCGGCAGCTGCACAACCGGCTCCAACGCCGCCCGCGGCCGAGAAACCGGTTGCTGAGAAACCGGCCGTCCCGCAGCCCGTAGCCGAGAAGCCCGCCGGTGTCGAGCATTCGCCTTCGCCCGCGGTCAGTCCCGAAATCCCGCCCAAGGTCATGCCAGCGGCGCGGCGCGAACTGTCCGAGCGGGGACTCAAGGCCGAAGATGTCAAGGCGTCGGGCCCGGGCGGACGGCTCTTGAAAGAAGACGTGCAGCGCCACACAGCGGCCCCGCCGGCGGCTGCCGCTCCCGCGCCGGCCCCAACTCCGGCCGTGCCTGCCAAGCCGGCGCGGCCCGAGATCTCGGGCAAGACGCTCACGCGCGGCGGACGCGAAGAAGAAGCGGTGCCGATGACCCCGCTGCGGCGGCGGATCGCCGAACGACTGGTCGAGGCGCAGGCCTCGGCCGCGCTGCTCACGACCTTTAACGAAATCGACATGAGCGGCGTGATGGCGCTGCGGCAGGAACACCGCGACGGGTTTCAGCAAACCTACGGCGTGAAACTGGGCTTCATGTCGTTCTTCGTCAAAGCCACGATCGAGGCGCTCAAGGCCATTCCGCAGATCAACGCCGAGATCCGCGGCACGCATATCGTGTATCACAACTATTACGACATCGGCATCGCCGTCTCCAGCGCCAAGGGGCTGGTCGTGCCCGTGCTGCGCAATGCCGAGCGGATGAGCTTTGCCGAAGTCGAACTGGCCATCGAAGACTTTGGCCGCCGCGCTCGCGATAACAAGATCAAGCTGGAAGAGTTGGAGGGGGGCACCTTCACGATCAGCAACGGTGGCGTGTTTGGCTCGCTGCTGTCGACGCCGATCGTCAATCCGCCGCAAAGCGGCATCCTGGGCCTGCACACCATCCAGGAGCGTCCCGTGGCCCGCGACGGGCAGGTGGTCATTCGGCCGATGATGTACATCGCGCTGACGTACGATCATCGCATTGTCGACGGCCGCGAAGCGGTCACTTTCCTGCGGCGCGTCAAAGACGGGATCGAGCAGCCCGCCCGACTGCTGCTGGAGATCTGACGTAGGTCCGGCGAGCCGAGCCGGACCATGTTCGACTCAACGCCAAAACCGCCGCGCCGGGTGCCGCTCGGCTCGCGGCACCTACGGAGACTTGAATCCTCGATGAGCACAGGCGACACGGCCCAGCACGATCTGCTGGTGATTGGCAGCGGACCGGGCGGATATACGGCCGCGATTCGGGCAGCCCAACTGGGCATGAACGTCGCCTGCGTCGAGCGTGAAGCCGCGCTGGGCGGCACCTGCTTGCGCGTCGGCTGCATCCCCAGCAAGGCGCTGCTGGAGAGCAGCTACCTGTTCAACGAAGCCAAGGAGCGTTTCGCCACGCACGGCATTCGCACCGGCGACTTGCAGCTCGACCTCGAGACGATGCTCCGCCGCAAGACCCAGGTCGTCGGCACGCTGACCAAGGGCATCGACAGCCTGTTCAAAAAGAACAAAGTCACCCGGTATCTTGGTCACGCCACGATCCAAGCGCCCGGTCGCGTGGCGGTGGCCGCCGGCGGCAGCCATCGCGAGGTGCAGGCCAAATACGTGCTGATTGCCACCGGCAGCAAGGTCGCTTCGCTGCCCGGCGTCACGCTCGACGGGCCGCGCGTGGGCACCAGCACCGAGGCGCTCGAGTATCCCACGGTCCCGAAGCATATGGTGGTGATCGGTGCCGGCTACATCGGCCTGGAACTGGGTTCCGTCTGGCGCCGCCTAGGTGCGCGCGTCACCGTGCTCGAATATCTCGACCGCATCATGCCCGGCACCGACTTGGAGATTGCCGGCGAAGCGCTCAAGATTCTGAAGAAGCAGGGGCTCGAGTTTCGGCTGCAAACGCGCGTCACTTCGGCCCGGGCCGAAGGCGAGAACTGCATCGTCGAATATGAAGGCGGCGAGCCGATTTCCTGCGACCGCGTGCTCGTGGCGGTTGGCCGGGTTCCGAATACGGATGGTCTGGGACTGGCCTCGGTGGGCATTGAGCTGGAGCGGGGGCGCATCCCGGTGGACGAGCATTTCGCCACCACGGCCGCAGGCATTTATGCCATCGGCGATGTGATTCGCGGCCCGATGCTCGCGCACAAGGCCGAGGAAGAAGGCATCGCCTGCGTCGAGCGGCTGGCCACCGGCTACGGTCACGTCAACTACGACGTGATTCCCAGCGTGGCCTACACGCATCCGGAAGTGGCCTCGGTCGGCAAGACCGAAGAGCAGTTGAAGGAAGCGGGCGCCGAGTATCGCGTCGGCAAATTCCCCTTCCGCGCCAACGCCCGAGCCCGCACTCTCGACGACACCGACGGCCTGGTAAAAATCCTGGCCGACGCGAAGACCGATCGTATCCTGGGCGTGCACATCATCGGGCCGCGTGCCGGCGACCTGATTGCCGAAGCGGCCGTGGCCATCGAATTCGGCTCCAGCAGCGAAGACCTGGCCCGCACCTGCCACGCCCATCCCACGCTGCCCGAGGCCATCAAAGAAGCCGCCCTGGCGGTAGCCGGAAGAACGATCAATTTTTGATCGCGGCGGCGATGACGATGCGGCGAGGGTGTAGTTTTCTTGTTAGCTCCTGCCCCGCTCACGTATAATTGCAATTGGTGAGGATGAGTTTTTCACCAGATCCGACGCATGGCGCTGATTGGCGTTACGATGATGCGTGTTTTTGAGTAGTTTCCGGGAGGCGACGATGACACATTCCGTGCAAGAGCTTCTCGACACGTTCGATCGGCTACCGGACGCGGAAAAAAGCGAGGCAGTCACTGCAATCCTGCGTCGAGTACAGTCGCTCGCATTTGATCTTCCTTCGGACCACGAACTTGTGCTCAACGCCGAGCAAATCTTCCTTGACTTAGACCGCCGGGAAGCGGCTGATGGGAACGCCTAGCCGAGGCGATGTTTGGCTCGTGGATCTTGGCATGGCGGCGAAGGTGCGGCCATGCCTCGTGCTGAGCGTTTCGGTCCTGGACACCGAGCGAGCCTTGCTACGAGTCGGAAACGGTCAAACTGCTGCAGGAGGTCAAAGAGCACGCCGAACGGGGAGACGTGCAGTGGTTGAGCACCAAGGGCAAGGTCTACGCTGCGGTAGACGCGGCGTAACCAAAGAGAGCGAGTCCGGCCACCCGCCTTTTGTCGGCAAATCGCAAAAACGCCGGCAAGCTCGCGCTTGCCGCCCACCACGCTAGCGGTTCTTGCCCCCTGCTTGTCCCCCGCTGGCCACGCCTCCTACAATTGGGATGCGGCAAGGATTCGCAAGCGCCAGCCGCAGAGGAGGCATGCATGCCGGTAGCTCCGCTGCCGCTGAAGGCGATTCATCACGTCGAACTGCTGGTGGGCAACGCCCGACAGGCGGCCTATTACTACCGGCATGCGTTCGGTTTTTCACAACTGGCCTATGCCGGTCCCGAAACCGGCGTCAAAGACCAGGCCTCGTACGTGCTGTACCAGGGGCAAATCCGCCTAGTGCTGAGCACGCCGCTGTCGCCGCAAGACCAGATGGCCGACCACCTGCGGCTGCACGGTGATGGCGTGCTGGACATTGCCTTTCTCGTAGACGACGTGGACGCCTGTTTTGCCGAGGCCGTCTCGCGCGGGGCCAAAGTGGCCCGCGAGCCGTACGACCGCGACGACGAACACGGCCGCATTCGCCGGGCCAAGATTCGCGCCTACGGCGACACGCTGCACTCGTTCATTTCCATGAGCGACTACCGCGGCCCATTTTTGCCCGGCTATCGCATCCGCCGGCAGCCGGCTCCCGGCGCGGGGCTGGAGCGCATCGATCATATCGTGGGCAACGTCGAAGACGGCCGGATGAACGACTGGGGCACCTATTACAACCGAGTGCTCGGCTTTCATCAGTTTATGACGTTCGACGACAAGGATATTTCGACCGACTTCTCGGCGCTGCGCAGCAAGGTGATGGCCGCCCCCAACGACCTGATTAAGATGCCGATCAACGAGCCGGCCTCCGGGCGGCGCAAAAGCCAGATTCAAGAGTATCTCGACTACAACGTCGGCCCCGGCGTGCAACACATCGCCCTGGCCACGAGCGATATCGTGCACACCGTCTCGGTGCTCGCCGACAATGGCGTGGAATTCTTGGGCGTGCCCGATGCGTACTACGACACCGTATGGGATCGCGTCGGCACGATCGACGAAGATCACGAGGCGATCCGGCGGCTGAAAATCCTGGTCGATTGCGACGAAAAGGGCTATCTGCTTCAGATCTTCACCAAGCCGGTGGAAGACCGGCCCACGCTGTTTTACGAAATCATCGAACGCAAAGGCTGCGACGCCTTTGGCAAGGGAAATTTCAAGGCCCTGTTCGAGGCCATCGAACGCGACCAGGCAGCCCGGGGGAATTTATAGCCAAGTAGGTGCCGCGAGCCGAGCGGCACCAGGAGCACTTTCGACGCCGCACAAAACCCAGTCCGGCTCGGCTCGCCGGACCTACGGATGCC
>DATATB010000156.1:0-18671 GCA_036268995.1 Pirellulales bacterium
CGCGACCAAGGCGTCAACCTTCACCAACAGCCGGAATGAGTGGACCTTAGCTCGACAGCGCGATCGCCCTCATCCGGCCTAACGGCCACCTTCTCCCAGAGGGAGAAGGACGCTGCGCGGCCTCCCGGCATGCCCCCGGCCCCGATGTTCGAAAAGCCAGCGTGAGGCCGAGGCGCCATCCAAAGTCCTTCTCCCTCTGGGAGAAGGTGGCGGCGCAGCCGACGGATGAGGGGACGCGACCAAGTCGTCCACCTTCACAAACAGCCCGAATGAGTGAACCTTCACTCGACAGCGCGATCGCCCTCATCCGGCCTAACGGCCACCTTCTCCCAGAGGGAGAAGGACATTGCTCGCCATCACTCGTACACCCATTTCGAGACCCAGGGGTCGTCGGTGCGGGTCTGCCAGTCGCGGACTTTGGCCTGAAGCTTTTTGAGCGTTTCAGCGTGCTGCGGGTCGGCGGCCAGGTTTTTCAACTCGCCGGGATCCGACTCCAGATCATAGAGCTCGTGCCGGGGCCGCTGGATGTAGGCTTGTACGGAGCGCTCGCCGTAGAGACGATCGCCGCGCTTGAGCACGCCTTGCCAGGTGGGCGAATCGTAGAGATCCGAAGCAAACGGATACGGCAACTGGTGGGCGACGTTAAAGATGTATTTGTAGCGGCCGGAGATGATGGCCCGCATCGGGTAATAGGTCGTAATCTCGTGAAACGTGTGGCTGGCGTAGATTTCGTCCCAGCCGTCGGGATGTGATTGGTCGAGGATGCCGAGAAACGAACGGCCTTGCAACCCGAGGTCGCGCTTTTTGGACTTTTTGGGCTTAGTGGGATCGATCGCCATCATTTTTTCGGGGCTGACGCCCGTGAATTCGAGAATCGTGGGCACCAGGTCGGCAAATGTCACGCGGGCGTCGGTGACAACCGGACTCGCCTGCCCCGGCCGGCGGACGATCAGCGGCAGGTTCATGCCCGGTTGATAGAGCGTGGTCTTGGCGCCGGGAAACGGCGGGCCATTGTCACTAAGCACCATGACGAGCGTGTCGTCGGCATGTCCCGTGTCGGCCAGCGCCGTGAGCAGCGCGCCGATGCCCTGATCCAGCCGGTTGATCGCCTCCAAGAACTGAGCCCACTCGCGCCGCACCTCGGGCCGATCGGGCAGCCAGGCCGGCGGTGTGGTCTTTTCCGGATCGAAGGCCACTGGCGTCACGCCCGGGTGCGGCTTCTCGTTGGCGAATCCGCCCGCCCCGGCGGCCCGATGCGGATCAAAGGGACAGAAATATAGAAAGAACGGCCGCTCATCTTTTTCCGCGAGGAACTTGCGGGCCTCGGCTGCCAGCGCCACGGGGTTGTGGCCGTCGACCTTGTTGTAGTAACGCTCGAAGTGATACACCGGCTCGGGCGCGACGTGAAACTTGCCTGCCGAGCAGGTGCGATAGCCGGCTTCGGCCAGGGCCACGGGCAGCGTTTTCATCCATTCGTACGTGCGAAAATGGTTGTAGCCGTGCTCGTGGCCGTAATGGGCCGTGGCGTGGTTGTAGCGGCCCGAGAGAATTACCGAGCGGCAGGCACTGCAGCTCGACGTGGTGCAATATGCCTGGGTGAAGCGCGTGGCTCCCTCGGCCAGGCGATCGAGATTGGGCGTGCGTGTCTGCCGGTCGCCATAGCAGCCGAGTTGCAGGCCCAAATCGTCGGCCACGATAACCAGCACGTTATTTTGTGCCGCCAACGCCGACTGTGCGGCTGCCATGAACAACAGTAGAAACAAGACGACACAGCGGCGAAGCATGGGTCCGACTCCTCGGGTAGCGGTAGCGGCGATTTTCAGCGGCCGTGTTATTGTGAACCACGGCAGAAGGCATGTCCACGCACTGGAGCTAACGGCGCGGCTGGAGCATTCGAGCAGCCGAGCGCTTGAAGCCGGTGCGGCCAGCGGCTAGCATTGACACGCCTGCCTCGAAACCGTCCCGCCTTTGGAATCGCCGCCGTATGAGTGTCCCGGGTCCCGCCCCAGCTCGGCTGACGGCCACGCAATGGCTGATCTGCATCATCGCTTCGATCGGCTTCGCGTTTGATATTTACGAACTGCTGATGATGCCGCTGATTGCGCGGCCCGCGCTGGCCGAGCTGCTGAAAGTGGATCCCGACACGGCCAGCGGCAACGCGGCGATCCTGCGATGGACCGGATACGTGATGTATGGCAGCGCCCTGTGCGGCGGAACGTTCGGCCTGCTGGGTGGATATCTGACCGATCTTTTGGGTCGCCGTCGCGTCCTGGTCTGGAGCATTCTATTATATGCCGCCTCGGCTGCCGCCGCCGGCTATAGCAGCTCGGCGGAAATGCTGCTCGTGCTCCGCTGCACAACGTTTATCGGGGTCTGTGTCGAGTTTGTCGCCGCCGTGGCGTGGCTTTCCGAGCTGTTTCCCGACGCGCATCAGCGCGAGCGCGTGCTGGGCTATACGCAGGCCTTTTCGTCGATTGGCGGGCTGCTGGTGACAATCGCCTACAAGCTCTCGGTCGAACACGGGCCCCATCTGCCCGATTGGCTGGCGATCCACGGTGGGCATGCGGCCTGGCGTTATACGTTGATTTCCGGCCTGATCCCGGCGATCCCCTTGATGGTTATCCGGCCCTTCTTGCCCGAATCGCCGGCCTGGCGGCAAAAGCACGAATCCGGGACACTCAAGCGGCCGAGCATCGGGGAGCTGTTCGCGCCGCGCTTCCGCCGCACGACGATTGTCACCGCGCTGATGTTTGCGTGCAGCTACGGAGCGGCATTCGGAGCCATCCAATTGGCGCCGCAGATTGTGCCGGGGCTTGTGCCGGGGTTGCCCGCGCTCGCCAAACTACGCAAGGACTTGGACGCCGCGCCGCAAGGCTCGACGCAGTACGAAGCGGTGAGGAGTAAGATTCTTCCGCTGCAGAATCAGCAAAAGCAAATCGTGGGAAACGTGCAGCTCTACCAGGAAATGGGCGGCCTGCTCGGCCGCTTTGTGCTTGCGTTTCTGGCCGTGCGGATTGTCGGACGGCGTAAGCTGCTGCGAATCTTCCAGGTGCCGGGCTTGATCCTGGTCCCACTCGTGTTCTTCGTTCCGGCGTCCGGTGCGCTGGGTCCCCAGAGCCTGGAAGTGATGAAGTGGGGGATGGCTATCGCGGGTTTCCTGACGGTGGCACAGTTCAGCTTTTGGGGTAACTACCTGCCTCGAGTTTACCCTACGTACTTGCGCGGCACGGGTGAGAGCTTCGCCGCCAATGTCGGCGGTCGGATGGTCGGGACCGCCGCCAATCCGGTAGCCACGACGTTGGCTACGGTTTTGCTAGCCTCGATGCCCACGATCCCACGCCCCGCGGGACTGGCGTATGCCGCGGGGATCGTGGCCCTCGTCGTGTACGCAATTGGTTTGATTGCAAGCTTTTGGCTGCCGGAGCCCGGGCCCGAAGAACTGCCGGATTAGAAGACTCAACAGGGTCGCACTCGTTGAACCGGGTGCCCGTACCCGGCGCGTAGCACATTGGAGCAGCGATTCAAATGCCGCGTTCCGAACTGATTCAAGACCCGTTGGACGACGCGCTGGCCGGCGCGCCAAAAAACGATTCGATCCACTCCGGACAGTGGATGGCGCTGGCCGCGGCGCTGTTGGGCTGGATGTTCGACGGCGCCGAGATGGGCGTCTTCTCGATGGTCGGCCGCACGGCGCTTAAGGATCTCATGCCGGGCATGCCCGAAGGCGACGTCGGTTTTTGGTTCGGCGTGATCACGGCCTTGTTCCTGGTCGGGGCCGCTACGGGCGGCGTGCTTTTCGGCTGGTTGGGCGATCGCATCGGCCGCGTGCGGGCGATGACGCTCAGCGTGCTCGTCTATGCGCTGTTCACGGGTTTGTGCGGCGTCGCCGGCACGGCCTGGCAGGTCGGGCTGATGCGCTTTATCGCGGCGCTGGGCATGGGCGGCGAATGGTCGCTGGGCGTGGCACTGGTGATGGAAGTCTGGCCCAACCGCTCGCGGGCGTTGATGGCCGGCTTGATCGGCGCGGCCGCCAATGTCGGTTATCTGTTGGTGGGCGTGATCGGCCTGCAATTGAAGAACTTCCTGGAAGAAATGCGCACGCTGCTGGTCGACGTCGGCATGTCGCACGATTGGGTCGAAATGCTCACCGCCCATCAAGGCTGGCGGCTGATGATGCTGATGGGCACGCTGCCGGCGCTGCTCACGTTTTTTATCCGCATTTTCGTGCCCGAGTCCGAGAAATGGCAGCACGAAAAGGCCAAGGGCTCAACCTCCAACTGGGAAACCAAGGATCTGCTGGGCGTGGTAGTGGGCGGCCTGGGGCCCATCTTGATTGTCTATGTCTGGAGCGCCGATGTCGGACTGCCGGCGCGGATCCTGGGCTCGATTGCCGGGCTCACGATTGCGACTTGCGGCTACACCTGGCCGGTGGTTCGCTTCCTGCACCGGCAAGGCGGCGGCACGCAGGCCGAGAGTCGCGAAATACGGCAAACGCTGACTCGCATGCTGTTGGCGGCCTGCTTGAGCGGCGTGGCGCTGTTGGGCACCTGGGCCGGCACGCAATGGGTGCCCACTTGGGCCGACCAGCTCACCAATTCCAACGCCGCGTTGGGCGCCAAGGAGCACACGCAGATGTGGCTGGCCTTCGGGGCGATCGTGGGCACGATCGCCGCCGCCATGTTGGGCGACTGGATCGGGCGCCGCCTGGCCTACACGGTGCTGTGCGTGGCCTCGTTTTTCAGCATCTTGGGCGTGTTTCAGCTCAACCACGAATTCGGCACGCCGCTGCTGGCCTGGAGCTTTATCTCCGGCGCTTGCACCGCGTCATTCTACGGCTGGCTGCCGCTGTATTTGCCCGAGCTGTTTAAGACCAGCTTTCGGGCCACGGGGCAAGGGTTCAGCTTCAATTTCGGCCGCATTTTGGCAGCGGTGGGCGCTCTGCAAACCGGTACGCTGATGGGCGCTTTTAAGCATGACATCCCGCTGGCCGGCTTCACGATCAAGGGCGGCTACCCGCTGGCCTGCTCGGTGATGAGCGCCGTTTACCTGTTCGGCGTCGTGGTCATCTGGTTCCTGCCCGAGACGCGCGGCAAGCCGCTGCCGGAGTAGGGGCGGAAATGATGAATGGCGGAGCGCCGGCGAGTAAGCCAGCCATTTAGCCCCGTTGCTTGCAACGGGCGGTTTGCACGCGGCCAACGATCACAGATCCGGCGCGCGGGCTACGCTGCGCTCGGGCCGCATGGCGGGTGCGACATGCGCGGTCTGGCCGGGATGCTCGGCTTCGTCGCGACGCCAGACGGTGCCTTTGCCGGTGGCGAAGTTGCGACCCGAGGCGTTTTCTTCAGGCTCTTCGTCGGGTCGGTTGCGCGTGATCCACGTCAGCAGGGCCGGCAGCATGACGAGCGACGTGAACATGCAGGCGCTCACGCCGATGGTCAGCACGCGGCCCAGGCTCTGCAAGCCCTGGTGCGAAGCGATCATCAAGGCCCCGTAGCCGACGATCGTCGTCAGCGCGTCGACCAGCACGGCCACGGCCGTCGACGGGGCCATGCGATAGCGGCCGCGATGCTCGCGGAAGTCGTGGACGATGTGGACGCCCTCGTCGACGCTGATGCCCAGGATCAGCGGCAGCGCGATCATGTTGGCCGGGTTCAGCGGAATGTTCAGCAGCCCCATGATGCCGAACATCTGCAACACACCCACCGCCAGCGGCAAAAACGCCAGCAGGGCATAGCGGATGCTACGGAAATCAAACCACAGCAGAAAAAGAATGATGACCAGCGCGTAGAGGGCCGAATTTTCGTAGCTGGTTTTCATTTCCAGCGATGCTTCGTAGGCCTGCAACGGATTGCCGGTCACGCGCGGGTCGACGCTGCGCACGTCCTTGACGAACTTGGCCAGTGCACCCATGTCCCAGATGTTGCCGCGACCGTAAATCTTCAACAGATGGCGGTCGTGCTGGCCGACGAAGCGGTGTACCAGGCTGTCGGGCAAGTCGCTGAGATTGGGCGGCTCGGGATTGGCCATCGATCGCAGCGCGTAGAGCCGCGTCAGCAAGTCGCCGGCCATCTGCTGCTGAAAATGCGAGAGCAGCGCATAGCAGTCCGAAAGCGGCAGCCGCCGCAGCATGTCGCGCACCTGCTCGAAGTTGCGGGCCGCGCGGGCCTGCTGGCCCAGGATCACCAGATCTTGGGCCTTGGCGAGCACCCGGCCCAATTCCTCGGGTCGGTCGACCGGGATCAAAGGCGGGCGCTCGGGCAAGGCCATGAGTTGTTTCTGGATGCGCTCGATGATCGGCTGCTTGACTTCGTGATCGGCCGGCAGCAGCGAAACGATTTCCTCCGTACGTTCCACGCTCTTCAATTTCAGCAGCTTTGCCTTGCGCTCCAGCAGCTCTTCGCGGCTGTCGGCGATCGAGACCGCGTACCAGACGCTTTGATTGCTCTCGGCCAGCAGCTTGCGCTCCAGTTCGACGCTCTCCAGCCCCACCGGCTGAAGGTTCAACAGGTTGTGGTCGTACCACAAGTGGCCCACGCCCATGCCCAGGATCACGGTCAGCGCGCAGGTGGAGAGCAGCAGGCGGCCGGGCCGGCGCATCAGCGGCTCGATCCATTGGTGCACGGCCAGAGGCTCGGGCATGCGACCGCCCAAGCCGCTGCGATCGACCAAGGCAATCGCCGCCGGCAGGATGAGCAGCTCGGCCGCACAGCAAATCAAGATGCCGCCGCCGGCGATCAGCCCCAATTCGGCCACGCCGGTGAAACTGGTGAAGCCGGCCGCGAAAAACGCCACTGCGGTAGTGAGCGCGCCGGTCATGATGGCCGGGCCCACGCCCGCGGTGGTCCGCAGCAGGCAGCTCTTCGAATCGCGGCTGGCGCCGCGCAGCTCGAGGTATCGGGCCACGTAGTGGATGCCGTAGTCGATGCCGATGCCGATGAGCGTGGCCGTGAACGACACGCTCAGAATGTTCAGATGCCCGACCGACAGCGTGACGTAGCCGAACGACCAGGCCATGCCGATCAGCAGCACGAGGTTCGCGAGCAGCGCGTGGCGAATGCCGCCGAAGCCAGCCACGAACAACAGGGCCACGCCGATCATCGACAGCACCGAAGCCCAGAACATGCCGTTCTGGCTGGAGCGCATCTCGTCGTTTTCCATGATCGGCAAGCCGGTCAGCCCGATCTTGGTCTCGGGATGCCGCACGCGAATCTGTGCGATCAGCGAGCGCAGGGCATCGGTGGCCTCGGAGCAGCGGGCAAAGCCGTCTTTGCCGGGCGCCAGGCGCAAGAGCACAAAGCCCAAGCGGCCTTCGTTGGTGAGCAGATATTCGGCGCTCAACTCGCTGAGCGTCGCGAACGATTGCGGCATCTCGGGCCAGGGAGACTGATATTGTCGCCGCTGGCTGAGCGTGGCCAGCAGGCTGTCGCTCAACCGCTCGAGTTCGTGACCGGAGGCTTGGACTTCGGCCGGAATGCTTTTGAGCCCGGCCATTTCCAGGCGCATGCACATGCCGGCCGTCATGTGGCCCAAGTTGAGCCGCGACCAGTTGCCGTCGACGATCGGGCTGACTTCGCTCAGGAAGCGCTCGACGCCCAGCAGTTCTTCGCTCGAGAGATAGTGCAGACCTTTGCCGCGGATCTTTTCCAGGTTCACGCCATGCAGCACGGCGTGGAACAACTGGTCATCGCGCGCCAGCAGATTGGAAACCTCTTGCAGCACCGGCACGACTTTGTCGCGGTTGGCCCCTTCGACCACGACGACCGCGTCGTCTTCGTCGCCAAACTCGTTGGCATATTCGCGCCACAGGCGGTTGTAATCGTTGTTCGGATTGACCAGGTCCAGCCGGCTGGTGCGATAGCCCAGGTTCATGCTGGTGTAGACCAGGCAGACCACCGCCAGGCCTACGGCCAGCGCGATGGTGGTGATGGGCGAGCGCAGCGAGAGCCGGGTGAGCCAAACGAGCGGGCGGCCATAGAAGGCCACCTGTTCCGGCGGCTCGTGATCGGCTGACATAGGCGTCCTAATCCAGGTGTCAAAAAAAGCTGCCGGACTTCCCCCGCCTGACCGCCAGCAGTCGTGACGAACAAGGACAAAGGCCGCCGCCGGTGATCGCGCTCGAGCACCGGCCCGGAAGGATCGAACGAAAGCTTTTCCCGCCCTCTCCCGCAAGGAAGGAGGGAGTGCCGAGAAGCTGTTTTTCGTTCGATCCTAAGGGGGCGGCATTCTACAAGTGCCCCCCGCCGGGTGACAAGACGAATCGGCAACGGAACCGAATGCCGATAAACCATTGGAACTAAACGATTTATGGCAAAATGAAACGAGCCCGGGCAGCCTTTAGCCAGTACGCTGGCGAGCTTTGCACGGTCGTACGTTTCAAAAGCTAACTAAAACGGCCCGCTTCCCCACACGGCGAAACGGGCGAAGCGCTCGCGCAAGCTCGCGAGATTTGACTTCGGTTCCGTGGAAGTTCAAGCTTGTAGATTCTGAATTGCTACCGACCCGCCGGCTGATTAACGCTCCGTGGCAAAAAATCACTTGATGGAGAATTCTTTACGATGAAAACCCGGCTGCGTTTTTCGACGACCGCGATACTCTGCGCTGCGCTGGTCCTCACGGCCACAGCGCTTCGCGCCGATGTCCGGCTGCCGGCGATCATTTCCGATCACATGGTGTTGCAGGCCGACATGCCCGCCCCGCTGTGGGGCTGGGCCGACGCGAACGAGAAGGTGACCGTGAACTTTGCGGGACAGACAAAATCGACAACCGCCGATGCCACAGGCAAGTGGAAGATTACGCTCGACAAGCTCGCTCCGAGCGCCGACCCACGGCCTTTAACCGTCCAGGGAAACCATTCGCTCACCGTCGCAGACGTGCTGGTCGGCGAGGTGTGGCTGGGCTCGGGCCAGTCGAACATGGCGATGACCGTCTCACGCAGCCTCAATTATGACCAAGAACAGGCTGCCGCCAGGTCGCCGCAGATTCGGATGTTCACCGTCGCCCGCAGTCCGCAGCCCGAGCCACAAGCAGACTGCACAGGAGCCTGGGTGATCTGTGCGCCCGAGACGGTCGGGGCCTTCTCGGCGGCCGCCTACTTCTTCGGTCGCGATCTGCACGCGGCGCTCAAGCAGCCGGTCGGCCTCATCAATTCGTCGTATGGCGGCACCGCGATCGAGGCTTGGACGAGCACTGCTGCGCAATCGAAACTGCCCGTATATCGCGAGATCGACGCGCGCTGGGCTCCGCTTTTGGCCAATCCGTATGACAAGGCCGCCGAAGATGCGAAGTTCCAAAAGCGTCGCGACGCCCATAAGAAATTGGTCGTGGCCGCCAAGGCCGATGGCAAAACTCCGCCGCGGGCTCCGCGGGCCCCGGTCGATCCGCGTTTTGACCAGAACCGGCCTGGCAATCTCTTCAACGGCATGATCGAACCGATCATCCCGTATGCCTTCCGCGGCGCGATTTGGTATCAGGGCGAAGCCAACTCGGCCCGGACGTATGCAGACCAATATGGCATTCAATTGGCGACGATGATCCGCGAATGGCGGTCCCGCTTCGGTCACGACTTCCCATTCGCCTGGGTCCAACTGCCCGACTTCCGCAAGCCGCAGCAGGAGCCTGTCGAGGCGCAGACCTGGCCAATCATCCGCGAGCAGATGCTGCAAGCGCTCGCCCTGCCGAATACGGGCATGGCCATCGGCCTCGGCCTCGGCGAAGTGAATGACATTCACCCGAAAAACAAGCAGGGAATCGGCGACCGGCTGGCCGCGTGGGCCTTGCACGACGTGTACCAGCGATCGAATGAATCGTCGGGCCCGCTGCCTGCAAGTCATCGCATCGTGGGCAACGAGATCGTCGTCACGTTCACGCATGCCGACGGCTTGCAGACGAAAGACGGCGAATTGCGAGGCTTTGCCATCGCCGGGGCTGACAAGAAATTCGTGTGGGCGAAAGCTCGCATCGAGGGCAACCAGGTGATCGTCTCGTCCGCCGAGGTCGCTGAACCGGCCGCCGTCCGCTACGCCTGGGCCGACAATCCCGTGTGGAGCCTGGTGAATGGCGCGGGCCTGCCCGCCAGCCCGTTTCGCACGGACGATTGGAAGTGAGCACGCAGCAAAACGATCGGAGCGAGCGCCGCTTGGATCGCATCGTTGGTCGGCGCAGCCGCCAGGTATCAAGCATGATCCATGTTCTGTGCTCACCGTGGTCGCGTCGTCATCTGTTCGCGATTGTCGCACTCTGGGAATTTCTGGGCGCAATCCCTGCGTGCCTCGCGGCAAGCGATGTCGTGACCGTGGACGTTCTCATCTATGGCGGCACGCCGTCTGGAATTGCCGCTGCGGTGGCGGCGGCGAGCGACGGCGACCAGGTGCTGCTGAGCGAGCCGAACGCGCGGCTCGGCGGCCTGGCCACTTGTGGATTGGCACATCCGGACTTTCGCACGTTCGAAGGCTTGAACGGAGCGTTCCTGGATTGGACGCGGCGCGTCCAGCGATACTATCAGCAAACCTACGGACAGGACTCGCAGCAGGCAATCGACTGTTTCCGCGGCACGCATGCCGAGCCGAAGGTGAGCCTCCTCGTCTTCGAGCAGATGCTGGCCGAACAATCGCGGATTCAGATTTGGCGCGAGCGGCGGCTCGTGGACGTGCAAATCGCCGGGGCAGGTGAGGCTCGACGCATCGTCTCCGCGTCGTTTTCCGATCCCGCGGGCAAACAATACACGGTGCGAGCGCACGAGTTTATCGACGCCACCTACGAAGGCGATTTGCTGGCTGCCGCCGGCGTCAAATTCCTCGTGGGACGTGAAGGCCAAAGCGAATACGATGAATCGCTCGCTCCGCAACAGGCCGATGGGCAACTGCAGGCCTACAACTTTCGCCTGATCGCAACCCGCGAGGCCGCCAATCGCGTGATGCCCAGCGAGCCGTCGGGCTATCGTCGCGCGGACTTCGCCGGCGTCTTGCCGCTGCTCGCAAGCGGACGCATTCGAACCGTGTTCGGCTATCCGCATGATTGCTTGTTCAAAGCGCAAATTCCGCGGTTGCCGAACGCGAAATATGACATCAACGACGTATCGCGGGGGATCGTGCGCCTGTCGCTGCCCGGCGAGAATCTCGCCTGGCCCGAGAGAGACGCCGCGGTCCGCCGCCGAATCTTCAACGAACACGCCTGCTGGAACGTCGGACTCCTGTACTTCCTCCAGAACGACGAGGCGGTGCCTGCCGCATTTCGCGCCGAAGTGCGGCAGTGGGGCTGGTGCCAAGACGAATTTACCGATAGCAACCATTTGCCGCCGCAGCTCTATGTGCGCGAGGCGCGGCGGATGGTTGGACGCTATGTGTTTACTGAACACGATACCGACCACGCCCCGGGCGACGCTCGGGCCGTCCTGCGACGCGACGCAATCGCGATGGGCGACTACGGCCCGAACTGCCACGGCACCGCGCACCAGGGCTCTCGCTTCGGCGGCAAACACTCGGGCGAATTCTACAAATCCGTTCCGCCTTACCAGATTCCTTACGGGGTGCTCGTACCGCGCGAGGTCGTGAATTTGCTGGTTCCGGTGGCGTGCAGCGCTTCGCACGTCGGCTTTTGCGCACTGCGGTTGGAGCCGATCTGGATGTCGCTCGGCCAGGCTGCCGGTCACGCGGCGCATCTGGCAAGGGCTGCCCAGGCATCCGTGCGAGAAGTGCCGGTCGGCGTGTTGCAATCTCGACTCCACGCCGATGGCGCTGCGACCATTTATATCAGCGACGTGGGCAGCGGGCATCCCGACTTTGCCATGGTGCAATGGTGGGGCACGCTCGGCGGCTTTCACGGCATCGCACCGATGCCCAAGAAGTCCGGCCAGCGCGGCAAGAACATCGTCGGGCAGTACTACGAGGCGTTTCCAAACCATCTCGCGGAACTGGAGCGTACGCTCGATGCGCCGCTTGCCCGGCAATGGCAGAAGCTGCTGGTCGACTTGCCAGTGCCCGCCGATCGATGGCCCTCAGCCGATGGTCGCATCTCTCGCGGTGACTGGCTGCGAGCGGTGTGGAAGCTGCATTCGCGATCCGAGCAATAGTCTAAGACGACCTGGGCGACGCGTACGCACCTGTTGTCGACCCCCTCGCGCATGCACGCGGGCAGCGAGCGCTCGCCGGTCTATTCCGGCAGCGGCTGGCCGCGGGTTTCGGGGGCGAACGGCAACACTAGCAGCCCCAAGAGAAACACCGAGCACATGGTGACGGCCGTGTAGCGCCAAGCCATGACATCGCCGAATTCGCCGAAGACACCCCGGATCAGGCCGCCCATCGTCAAGGTTCCCAGCGCGGCCCCGTAACGGCCGACGTTGTAGCAGAACGAAGTGCCAGTGCTCCGCAAACGCGTGGGGAACAGTTCGGGGAAGTAAATCGCGTAGCCGCCGAACAGGCTGAGCTGGCAGAAGCCCATGATGGGGATCATCCAGAAAATGTCGTAATAGCCGTCGAAGAACCAAAAGGTGCCGGCCGTGGCGATCATCGCCAAGACAAACGCGACGGCAAAAGCCGGGCGCCGCCCATGCCGCTCGGTAAAGAACTTGAAGGCATAGATGCCGAAGCCGGCGCCGATGTTTTGCAAAATCGAGGCGATGCTCACGGCCTTCGTGACTTCGCCGGGATTCAGCCCTTGCTCGCGCAGCACCGTACGCACGAAGTCGAAGCTAAAGAAGCCGATCGCCCACAGGCCGACGACGCCGGGAATCGACAGACCGAGCCCGACCAGCACGTTGCGGCGCCAGCGCGGGTCGCCGAACAATTCGGCCAACGACCCGGCCTTGTGACGCGAGGTTCCCTCGGCGACGGCGTGCTGCCATTTTTCCGGCTCTTTCAAGCGGGCACGAACCAAGATGGCCAGCAGCGCGGGGATGGCCCCGACCACGAACATAAAGCGCCAGGGCTTCCATTCACTATCGGCAAAGGCGCCTTCTCCTTCCAAGTGACCGAAGCCGTACGATATGAAAGCGGCAGACACGTTGCCCACCGTCGAGAGCATTTGCAGCCAGCCCAGCGCATGGGCGCGGACCCGGTCGGGCATCACCTCGGCCACCAGCGCCACGCCCACGGCAAATTCGCCGCCCACGCCCAGGCCGGTGAGAAATCGATAGATCGAAAAGTCCCAAACGTTCTGCGACAGCGCGCTCAAGCCGGTGAACAGCGAGTACAGCAGAATCGTGAGCATCATCGTTTTGGCGCGGCCGATCCGATCGCCCAACACGCCGAAGATCAGCCCGCCGGTCGCCCAGCCGATGATGAAGATGGCCGTGGCATACGCGCTGTAGCTGTCGACCGTGTTGCCCGTCACGCCCGGCCCCAGCAGCTCGGTAATCGCCGGCTTGCGGGCCAGGTTGAACAGTTGCTGGTCGAGGCAATCGAAGAGCCATCCCAGCGCCGCCACCAGGAACACGAACCAGTGGTAGCCATTCATCTCGCGATACCACGGCCGGGCAGGTCCCAGCGATGGGTCGTCATACACTTCAGGCGCGGAGGGCAGGACGGGGGCGGGGCTCATAGGGCGGTACAGCGCGGAGGGGTATTGGATGGCGTGCGAAGACGGCTACAGCCAGTCAAGCGAGAATCATAAATGCTTGCGCAGCCGTAAGCAAGCAAACGGCCGGCAACTTGAAGCGGGTGCGATTACGGCACATGAATGTGCCGGCTATCGAGGTCTTCGGCCAGCAGCGCCTTGTTGATGGCGAAGGCGGCCATCGCCCCTTCGGCCGCGGCGACGATCGCCAGTTCCACTTCGCGGGTCGCATCGCCGGCCACGTACAGGCCCGACTTCTCCGACGCCTGCATGCCATGGCCGTCGTCGGTTTGCACGGAGTGCTTGACCAGCGCACAGCCCAGCTTTTCGGCCAGGTCGGAATGCGGCTGGCAATCGGTATGCACGAACAATGCGCTACGCTCGACGGCCGATCCATCTTCGAACACGATGCGCTCGAGCTGTGGCGGCCGGCCTTCGAGTCGCACGACCCGGCCACTGTGTACCCGCAGGCCAATCGCGTCGATCAAGGCTCGCTCGCTGGCGGTCCACTGAACCGGGCCGTCGGTCAGCAGCACCAGGTCGCGGCTCCAAGCCGTCAGCGTTTGCGCCATCCCCAAACCCTTGTTGCCGGCTCGATAGACAGCCAGCGGCTGATCGCGGACTTCCCAGCCGTCGCAGTAAGGGCAATGAAAGACGCTACGACCGTAATAAGCCTCAATGTTTTCCAATTGCGGTAGCAGGTCTCGAATGCCGGTGGCTAGCAGCAGCTTGCGGCTCGAGCATCGCGTCCCGTCGGGCAAGCCGATTTCGAAGCCGTCTTCCCGGCACCAGGCCTCGGTGACTTCAACCTCGCGGAATTCGACATTGGGATAGCGCAACAATTGCTCCCGGCCGATGCGCAACAACTCGGCCGGTGGCGTGCAATCGCGCGACAGGAACCCGTGCAACTCGTGCGAGGCCGCATTGCGTGGGTGGCCTGAGTCGCAAACGAGCACCCGCCGCCGGCAGCGCCCGAGGATCAAGGCGGCGTTCAGCCCGGCCGGCCCGGCACCAATGATGATCGCGTCGTACTGCGTGCCGGGTTGTCCTGGAGCCATCGCTATTCGCCTACCGTGGTATTAAGTTGCAGATCTCAAAGGAATTACGCTCAACCATCCTGGCCGAGATTCGTCCCGACGATCGCCGCAAATGGCCATGTGAGGGGGGCGGTCGCGAGCTGATGTTTTTGCAAACAAGTGGACACCGCGTGTTAAGTAGGCAAAGATGGCGAACTGATTTTAAATGTTACTGGTGGTCTACAGCGGGCGCCGACTCGCCTGCAAATTGGCCGCCCGATTTGTCGATATTGATGCTGTGGTCGATGTTTGCGGCGGCCAAGGCGGCTGATGCCCAAAGTGGTCGGGTTCTTTCAGCGCTGGCCGAATCGCCGATAAGGATGCAGCCTTCGCCATGCGTTTGGATTAGTTGACCTCTCTCACTCTGGATCAGCCTAGTGCGTCCTGCACCGGGCAACATCAGTGGATCGTGAATGTGAACGGTGCGACCCAGCAAACCGCTGACTTGTGGACGAGCGGCCACCAATCGCTCCAACCGGCGCGCGAGCCCGCGAGTGGCCGTCGGATCGAATCGCCGTCGGTCGAAGATGGGGCCGGCAAAACAATCGTCATCGCGACCGACACCTGGCATCCCCAGGTCAACGGGGTCGTGCGGCAATTGAAGAAGACGATCGAGATCCTCGAGCGGTGGCAATACCGTGTCGAAGTGATCCATCCCTATTTATTCCGTACGTATCGCTTTCCGACCTTCAACGATCTTGAAGTCACGACGGGGCACAACCGCTTCCAGATCAATGACATGCTCACGCGGCTGCTGCCGTGCGCCATTCACGTGGCCACCGAGGGGCCGTTGGGGCTGGCCGTGACCCGGTTCTGCAAAGGCCGTCGCCGGCCCTTTACGAGCTGGCATCACACCGATTACCCGGAAACCTTGCCGCTGCACCTGCCGCTGCCGGACTGGTTCATCTACGGGTACATGCGCTGGTTCCACAAGTGTTCGTCCACGATCATGGTCAACACCTGGCGGATGGGACGCAAGCTGCGGGACAACGGCTTCCAGGCTCCGATGCGCGTCTGGTCAGGCGGGGTCGACACCGACCTGTTCGTCCCCCGGCCGAAGCCGCCGCGTACGCGTAAGATGGCCCTCTATGTCGGCCGCATCGCCAAAGAAAAGAACCTCGAACAATTTCTCGAGTGCCAAGGCGACTACGACAAAGTCCTGGTGGGCGAGGGCGCCCACCGTGCGGAGCTTCAATATCGCTACCCGCAAGCCAAATTCCTGGGCGTGCTCTCGGGCGAAGAGCTTGCCAAGGTCTACGCCGCCGCCGACGTGTTTGTGTTCCCCAGCGTCACCGACACCTTTGGCCTGGTGCTGATCGAAGCCCTGGCCTGCGGAGTGCCCGTGGCGGCCTATCCCGTGCAGGGGCCGGCCGACATCATCGATCGCGAGCGCGTCGGCTGCCTCGGCCAAAACCTGGAAGCCTGCATCGAGCGCGCGTTGCACGATCACGATCCGGTCGAGTGCCGCAAGCTCGCGCTGGAGTACAGTTGGGAAAACTCGACGCGCATGTTCCTCAATAATCTGATCTTCGCCCCCGCCCTTGACCCGCCGGCCGAGATCGATCGCCAGCCCAAGTCGCAGCGCGTACACGCGACGACGCACTAAAGGCGCGAGCATCGATTCCTTGGCGAGCCGGAAGCATTAGCGCCCGGAGGACTTTTTTGTATTCCACCGGGCGCTAACGCTTCCGGCTCGCCTGGAAATTCTCACGGCGCACTAGCGCGAATATCGCGCCAGCGCCGCTCGATCGAGTTCAATGCCCAAGCCCGGCCCTGTCGGCACCGGCAACAGCCCGTCGGCATCCAACTTTAGCGGCTGGGTGATGATCTCTTCGATGTAGGGCACCCCGGTCTGGAATTCGACCCAGCGGGCCACCGGCAATGCGGCCGCCAGCGCTAAGTCCGCGGCCAGGCCCACGGCCGTGTTCCAGCCGTGCGTCACCAGCAGCACGCCGTGATCGTAAGCCATCCAGCCCAACCGCCGGCCCTCGCTCAAACCGCCGCACTTGGTCAGGTCGGGCTGAATGATGTCCAGCGCCCGACTCGTGATAAATGGCTGAAACGACTGCCGCCGCGTAAAGACCTCGCCGGTGGCGATCATCACGGGGCTGGTGCGCTTCAGCTCGGCGTAGCCTTCCAGATCGTCCGGCTTGAGCGGCTCTTCGAACCACGTGACCCGGTAATCGGCCAGCATCCGCGCGGTCTCGCGCGCCCAAGCCACCGAATGCGGCCAAAACTGCTCGCTGCCCCCGGCATCAACCATCAGCTCGACTTCGTCGCCGACCGTTTCGCGGGCCGCCCGGATCAGCAGCTCGTCCATGCGGCGGCTCACGCGGCCAAAGGGCCGCCAGCCCATCTTCACGGCCTTGAAGCCGCGCGCCACTTGCACCTGGAGCTTCTCGCGCAGCCGCGCCGGCTCGTCGAACAGGATCGAGGCATACGGCTTAATCCGATCGCGATAGTTGCCGCCCAGCAGCCGCGAAACCGGTTGCCCCAGGGCTTTGCCCAGCAGGTCCCACAGCGCGATATCCAGGCCGCTGATCGCATGCTCGACCGATCCGCCGCGGCCTTGCCAGAAGGTATGCTGCCGCAACTTTTCACTGACGCGTTCGGCCTCGAGCGCCGTCTCGCCAATCAACAGCGGCCGCAGCAGCCCGAGCGACGCTTCGACCAGCGGCAGGCTGGTGAAGCAACTGCCGATGCCCACCAGCCCTTCATCGGTTTCAATCTCGACGAGCGTGTTCATTTGCTCGTTGGGATCGGTTCCGCCCGGCCAGCCGGTATCGTGCGTGGCGCCGCAAAGCGGGATGGTGCGAACCGCAGTGATTTTCATGGCGAAGTGCTCACGGATTTCGAATCAAAGCCGCGGATAATCGGGCGGGGATTGAACACCTGGTGCGAGCTCGTGGCCCGATCGCCGGCCAGCCGGCGCTTGACGACGCGCACCACGCCGTCGATCAGTTCGTCCCAGGGGATGGCGATCGTGGTCAGGTTCAACGTTTCGGCGATCGGCGCATCATCAAAACCCACCAGCGGCGGCGGCACAAGCGAATTCTCGCGCGCATGATCCAGCACGGCCCGGGCCAGTTGATCGTTGCAGCAGAAGATGCCAGCGCGGGCATCGGCCAATGCGTGGCCCGCCACGCGGCAGCCGGCCTCGTAAAACCAGCTTCCGGCCGACACCACCGTTGCCGGCAAGACCGAAAGAAAACCTTCGACGCGCTGCCGGCTGCGGACATCGTCGGCCGGACCGGCCACGATGGCAAAGCCGTCGCGAGCGCGAGTGTGCGACTGCAAAACCTGCGCAGCGCACGCGCCGCCGGCGTAATCATCGGTCGAGACGCTGTCGACGAACAGCGATTCGAGCCCCACGCGCGGCCGGTCGTTGATCAGCACGGCGGCCTGCCGGCGCTCGATGGATTTCTCGACCGCACCCGGGACTTCCCAAATGATCGGCACACGATCGATCGCCAGCGCCGGCGGCTGGTCGTCGGTGGCCAGCGTAAAGTCGATCCGCTCCAACTCCAGGCGTCGCGCAAGTTGCGCGAGCAATTTGGCGCCGAAGCTTTCGGCATGCTGCGCGCGGCCGGCAAACACGAGCTGCGCGCCGGCCAACTTCCGCGGTCCGCCAGGGACATACGTGCCCGACTGCGGCCGGCGCTCGAGCACGCCTTCTTCGCAAAGTTCGGCAATCAGCCGATGGGCCGTCTGGTAACTGACGCCGAACAGTTCGGACACGTCGCGATTGGACAGGAACCGATCGCCCGGCTGGTAAAAGCCGTTGTGCAGGCGGTTGAGAATCCGCAGTCGCACGTCGTCGGTTTTTTGCGTACGGCGCGCCGGCATTTTTTGCTTCTCGACAGAGCCTGAATTCTGGGAGGACGAGGCTCCTGCCGAGCCGCCTTAGCTCGGCAGGAGCCTCGCCCCACTGCTGTGAACAAGCTATCAGTGCAAACCGACCTACGTTTCTAGGGCTTTGACCGGGAGAAAGCGGTGCTTTTTGAAAATGCTGCTTGCTGAGTCCATCGCTCGTTGATGGTGGCGCAA
>DATATB010000157.1:0-25487 GCA_036268995.1 Pirellulales bacterium
GTCGGGGCGCGGGCAGCAGCGCGGCGGGTATTGTATCATTGCCGCAGACTTGTCCAGCCGGTCTTTCCTCGCCGCCGTCCAGCGCAATGACCACGCAACCCACCTCCAGCGATCCGGCCCCCAGTGGCATCATCACCCTGACGACCGATTTCGGCGTCGGCAGCCACTATGTGGCGATCATGAAGGGCGTCATTTTGTCGCTCAATCGCCAAGCCGAGATCGTGGATTTGACGCACGCGGTTGCTGCGCAGGACATTCGCCAAGGGGCGTGGATCCTGGCCGAAGTCGCCGAACGGTTTCCGGCCGGCACGATCCACGTGGCGGTCGTCGATCCGGGCGTCGGCACTGGGCGGCGCATCGTGTACGCGGCGCTGGCCGGGCAGTATTTCGTGGCCCCGGACAACGGGCTGCTCAGCCGCTTGGCCTTACGCCGCCGACCCTCTAAGATAATCTCGATTGAAGATCCCCGATTTTGGCTCCCCAGCGTATCTTCTACGTTCCACGGCCGCGACATCATGGCCCCGGTCGCGGCGCACTTGAGTTTGGGGCTCGATCCCGACGAGCTAGGGCGGCCGTTGGGCGAATTAGTCATGCTCGACTGGGCGGAGGTGCATGTTTTGCCTGGCAAGATTCAAGGT
The DNA here is from genome assembly GCA_036268995.1 of Pirellulales bacterium. Classification (GTDB taxonomy): domain Bacteria; phylum Planctomycetota; class Planctomycetia; order Pirellulales; family PNKZ01; genus DATATB01. The sequence goes on from DATATB010000157.1 coordinate 639, forward strand.
AGGGTTAGCTCGATCGATTCGTTCGGCAATCTGATTACTGACATTACGTCCGAAATGCTCCGCGACGCGCCGACGGGCGAAGACACGCGCGTCGCCTGCGACGAGCACGAGACGTTGGGCATTTTTCGCACCTACGCCGACCAGCCCCCCATGACCCTCGTGGCCTTGATCGGCTCCAGCGGCAACCTGGAACTGGCCATTGTCGGCGATAGTGCCGCCGCCATGCTCGGCATCAGCAGCGGCACGCCCGTGACGGTGAGCTGGTAGCAGCCCGTGCCCGGATCGACCGAAAAATAACTTCGGTTTTTTCCGGCCCCTCACCCTGCCCTCTCCCGCAAGGGGCGAGGGGGCTGCGGAAAGTTATTTTTCGATCGATCCCGATCTGGACGCGACGATCCCATGCAGCAACCGAGCCGCGAAGATCTCGAGCGCTGGGACCGGCAGCATGTCTGGCACGCGTTCACGCAAATGTCCGAGTACGAGCCGCTGCTGCTGGAGCGCGGGCAAGGCTCGAAGCTGCTGGACATCGACGGCCGCGAGCTGATCGACGGCGTCAGCAGCCTGTGGTGCAATGTCCACGGCCATCGCCATCCGCGCATCGATGCCGCCATCCGCGCCCAGCTCGACCGCGTGGCGCACACCACACTGCTGGGCGCTTCGAACTCCAGCACGATTCGGCTGGCGCGGCGGCTGGTGGAGTTGAGCCCTGCGGGGTTGGAGCATGTCTTTTTTTCCAGCGACGGGGCCTCGGCCGTCGAGGTGGCCATCAAACTGTCGCTGCAATATTGGCGGCAATGCCCGCGGCCGCAGCCGGCCAAGACCTGCTACATAGCGCTGGCCGACGCCTATCACGGCGACACGATCGGCGGCGTGAGCGTGGGGGGTGTCGAGCGGTTCCACGCCATGTTCGAGCCGCTACTGTTCGAGGTGCTGCGCCTGCCCTGCCCCGGAATGTACCGCTTGCCGCCATCGGTCACGGCCGCGACTGCGTGCGAGCATTATCTGGCCCAAGCCGAGGCGCTGCTGGCCGAGCATCATGCCCGAATTGCGGCCTTCGTGCTCGAGCCACTGGTGCAGGCGGCGGCCGGCATCATCACGCATCCGCCCGGCTACTTACGCGGCATTCGCGAGCTGACCCGGCGCTACGGCGTACTGTTGATAGCCGATGAAGTGGCCGTAGGCTTTGGCCGCACTGGCAGCCTGTTCGCTTGCCAACAGGAAGACGTCTCGCCCGACTTGCTGTGTTTGGGCAAAGGGCTGACCGGCGGCTACCTGCCGATGGCCGCGACCCTGGCCAGCGACGAGATCTATCGGGCGTTTCTCGCACCGTATGCACAGTCGCGGCAGTTCTTTCACGGGCACACCTACAGCGGCAATCCGCTGGGTGCCGCCGCGGCGCTGGCTTCGCTGGAAGTGTTCGAGGAAGAGAAAGTGCTCGAACAACTGCCGGCAAAGATTGCCTGTCTTGCCCAGCATCTAGGTCGCATCGCCCAGCATCCGCACGTCGGCGATGTGCGCCAGCGCGGCTTAATGGCGGGGATCGAGTTGGTGCGCGACCGAGAGACGCACGAACCATATCCTTGGGCCGAACAACGCGGATTGCGCGCGTGCCGCGTGGCGCTCGAGCATGGCGTGCTGTTGCGGCCGCTGGGCAATGTGCTGGTGGTCATGCCGCCGCTGGCGGTCTCGCTCGATGAGCTGGATCAGATCATGCTGGCACTCGAGCGCGGCATCGAAGCTGTCACGGGCGCGCGCACTTGAACTTCCTGTTGGCAACGCGCGTGACAAGCCTGTCGGGCGCCGATAGAATGCGTGGGCCGACCAATTTTTATCTATCGCGCGATTGCGAATTTTCTTGGCCAGGCATCGGAGGCTTGGTGTGCAGCAGAGGATGCGAATCGTATTTCTGGGCGATTCGGTAACGGCTGGCTTCGGCCTGGATGAAGGCCAGCCCAGCTATGTGCAAATGCTCGACGCGCATTGCCGCCAGTCGGCATTGCCGGCCGAGTGTTTCGCCAGCGCGCTGGACGGCATCGACACGGCCTATGCGCTCAAGCGGTTTGGACGCATGGTCACGGCGCTCGATCCAGACTGGGTCGTGATGATGCTGGGGCTCAATGATGCCCTGCCTGCGGGCCAGCGCTCGCGCACGTCCCCCGCCGAGTTCCAGAACAACCTGTTGGGGCTGGTCGATCGCATTCTCGCTCTTGGCGCTCGACCCGTGCTGATCGCGCCCAATCCGCGCATGGAATATCAGGCTGGAGATACACCGCAACGGGTCGACGTGATCCCGCCCTACCTGGCGGCGGTGCGCGAGGCGGCCGAACAGGTCGACTTGCCTTGGATCGATCTGCACAGCCGTTTTTGCTCGGGCGACCTGCAAGATCTGCTGCCCGATGGCGTTCACCCCAGCGCGGCCGGCCATCGGTTGATTGCCGAGACCTTGGCCGGCGAGCTACCCTGCCTCTGGCCGGGCGAGCGCATCGAGCAACCGAGCGGCCGCCGCGAAGTAGGTGCCGCCAGCCGAGCGGCACTGGAGCACTAATCGCCTCGCGAATACGTCCGGCTCGGCTCGCCGGACCTACGTTACGCAAAAGTCCGGCTCGGCTCGCCGGACCTACGGGCGGTTTACTCGGCTGACGATTTCGAACCGTTGGGCGAGGCGCCGATCGCCTGGTTGTCGGGCATGGGACGGCCGGCCACGGCAAATCCCAGCAGGTACAGCTCCTTCTTGAGCGCGCGATAGGCGGCAAAACTGTCGGGGTAGGTCCAGAGCGTGACCGTCGTGCCCGACGCGGGAACCTGCGCGAGCGTCGCGCGGCATTGCGATCCCGACCGCAGCGCGTCTTCCCAGGCTTCGCCCAGTTCGGGTCCGGTCGGAAAGAGCTTGAAGCCGTAAGCCAGCCGCGAAGCAGTAGCGCCGCCGGGCATCTGCATGTCGACGCGCTCCAGCGTGTAGCGCAGCCAGAAGCCGTCGAGCGGTCCGATGGTTTCGACAATCGCGGGCTGCTGCCGCAAGCGTTCGATTTTTTCCTGGGCGTCGGCCTGGAACAGTTTGACGAGCTCGTCCATCGGCACCAGCGTGACCCGGCCGCCTTTGAGCTGGAAGTGAATCTCGCGGCCCAGCACCGTGCGGCTGATCGGCGTGGGGTACGTCTCGATCTTGGTCACAGCCACGGTCACGACATTCAGGGATCGAGCCAGCTCGGTCGTGGCGACTTCGAGCGTTTCCTCGGCCGACGCCAGCGCGCGGTTCAAGTCGTATTGCTCGCGAGCGTGTACGTCGAGGGTTTTGCGGCGATCATCCAGTTCGTGCTGGCACGCGGCCACGCCAAAAGCCAGCGTGTCGCGCTCCAGATGGCGCAGCGCATCGGTTTCGTCAGTGGCTTCGATCTCGTGGGAGAGGCTGAGCACTTCGCCTTCGAGATTCCGCGTTTCGGTGGCCAGCGACTCGACCTCGGCGGCGACGGCTGCCGTGTCGACGGCGGCGCCGCCATCGGCTTGCCGGGCACGCAGGCCGGCGACGAGCACCAGGATGATCAGAATGCCGACCATGTTGGCCACGATGTCGAGGAACGAATCGCTGCCGAACGCTTCGCCCTCCTCGCGCTTTTTGCGTGGCATGTTTCCACTTTCCCCTTGGATGACGCCGGCTCGATCAATATCGAGGCGAAGCGCCGGCCGGCGCTGCCGCCAGATTTTTTTCACGCACTTCCAGGCCGCTGTCGGTGAGCAACTCGCGGAGATCGGCCGCGCGCGCTTTTCCATCGGGCGCGATTTCGAAAACCAGCGTCGGCCGCCAGTACATGCCGCGGCCGGCAATGCCCCAAGAGTCAATGCGCGTGTGAATCGCCGCTACCAGCGGATCGACCGCATCTTGCGTACGGTAGTCCAGCCCGACGATCTGGCTGAGCAAGCGCTCGCCGGGCTCTTGCATCACGACCAGGTGGTCGCCGTAGCAGCGCACGCGGATCGGCCGGGTAACCGCCACGGCCGCGTAATGGTCGCCTGGCAGGCTCCAATCCTTGCCGCGCGACATCGCCAGGCTGCGTTTGGGCGTGCGGACCTCTTCGGCCGTCGGCGGCGACATGCTGCCGTCGGGGTCCCCTGCCCCGTTCGTGCTGCTGCGCGAGGCGGAGGCGAACGTTTTGCCCGGAGTTTCCAAGCCTTTGAGCGCGGGACCCTCGCTGGCGGCGCTGCCCTGGCCGCCTACGGAGTTGCCGCCGGCTGGCTGCCGGCCCTGGTCAACGTCCACTTTGAGCAGCGCGGATGCCGGTGCCTTGCTGGGCGGCACACTGCCGGCCGACGGCGCACCGGCTGATTGACTATTTTCGGCAGCGGCTGAGCCCGGTGCTGGGCCGGTGGCCGAGCCGCTGCCGGCGGACGTTTGCTTCTTAACGCCGGCTTCGGGACCGTAGAGACCTACGACGTCTTCTGGCGTGAGATTCCCGCCTACCCCGCTGCCGACGTTTGTTCCCACGCTGCCGCTCTCTGCGCCGCGCGAGCCTGGGACATTTCCGGCGGCAGCATTGCCGGCGCGGCCCGCACGATATGCCTGACGCTGACGGGAAGTGAGCAGCCGCGGTGCGGCCAAGGCCAGCGCCTGCTGGCGATGGCGGGCATCGTCGACGGCCCGGCTGATGGCCACGGCCAATCCCGCCTCGGGCGGCTTGAACTTGATCTCCCAGTTCTGATCGATGAACTCATAGCCGAAATCCGATCCCCACGAGCTCATGGCTTCGCGAGCCGTGTAATAGGCCAGGATGCCATCGGGGCGCACCAACAACAGCGGATACGGCTCACCGCTGCCGGCTGGATCGTTGCCGCCGTATTTGACCAGATACTCGCGGGCCGCGCGCAGACCGGCCGCCAGCGGATTGCCCGGGCCCGGCGGCCCGATAAAGTCCGTATCGGCCAGCTCAATGCCTTCCGGCTGCAGGACAATGGCGTTTTCACGGCATTCGATATAGATCGGGCGGCGATGCGTCTGATGCGGCCCATCGTAGGGAATGATCGCATAGGACTGGCTCTTGGGCCGCGATCGGCGGTTCTTGTCGATTTCTTCCTGTGCCTCGCGAGTTTGCTGACGCAGATCTTCGAGCCGCGCGCGCAGCTTGGCCGTGTCCTGCTGTTTGGCCGCCGCATCGTGTTCGAACTCGGAGGTGGCCCGCTCGAGCTGGCTGATTTGATCGCGCAGGCGCCGGATATGATCTTCCAGATGACTGATGACCTTGCGCCGGTCGGCGAGGTCTTCGGCCGTCTTGTCGCGCGCGGCGCGCAGGTGGTCCCGGCGCCATTGGAGATTCGAACGGCGCACTTCGAGATCGTCGCGCGCGGTGATCGTGGACTGGCTGTCGACCGCGGCCTGTTGCTTGGCGTGGCGGGCAATGACGACCAGCAGAATGATGAGGCCGCCCATGGTACACAGCAGCACCGCCAGGAACGGAAACAAGGCGATGCTGGCTGCCGCCTTGGGCGGTGACTGCCGTTTCATGCCGCCCGGCCCGTAGTGTGATCTTTCAGTTCGACGTGCTGCGACAGCGGAGTGAGCTGGGCCAGCCGGGCATTGAGCAACTGGATCGAGGCGCTTAGATTCATGAGCGTCTCTTGCAGATGTTTCGAACCGGCCAGCGAGGAGAGGTTGCGGTTGAGCGCCTCTTCGAGCTTAGCCACCTGGCCGGTGGCTTCGACCACTTGCAGCAGCACTTCGCCTTGCCGCACCAGCTCCACGTGTTGGGCCTGCGCCGTCTCAGTGCTCTCGGACAGCGACTTGCGCAGCCGATTCCAGTGCCGGCGATTGCGTTCGGCGGATTGTGCTTCGGCCAGGGCCAGGTGCTCGGCATGCGACTGCACGGTACGGCCCAGCGACTTGACCAGTGCCGCTTCCATCTGCTGCTGGCCGGCCGACGTCAGCTCGCTCCAGCGGCGATGGGCCGCGTCGATCGTCTTTTGCCATAGTTCCGCCTGTTTTTGCACCAGCGTTTCGGTGGCCGCCAGCACCGTCTCGCTCATCCGCGTCACGGCCATGACCTGCGGATCGCGGCTGGTGCCCACGCGCTGGAAACGGCCGGCCAGCTCGAGCGTGGCCCGCGAGTCGACCTGCTCCAACAAGGCCGATTCCAGACGATCGACGAGAAACTGGCCAAACATGAGCGCCATCGAAAGCACCAAGGCCAAGGCCGTCGTGTCGAAGGCGACGCCCAATCCGAAAGTGACTTCGTCCAACGAGGCTTCCAGATTCTTGGGGTTCAAGCTGCCGATGGCCATGGTGATGCCGATGACCGTGCCCAAAAAGCCAAGAATGGGGATGGCCCAAATGATGATCCGCATCAGCGCGTAGCCGCTATGGGCCCGGGCCGAATCGACTTCCGACAGGTACTTGAGCTCTTCGTCCAGGGCTTCGGCCGATCCCTTGCGATAAATCGACTCGAGCGCCTCGCGCAGGCGGCGCGCGAGATAGCCGTGCTGCAACTTCGCCGGCAGCGCCGACAACTGGTCGATCAGCGGGCGCGCCTCGTCGGCCGGCAACGGGCTTTCACCGGCCGGCGCCAATAGCGACAAGCGCAGCCGCGCGCTCTGCTCGGCCGTGTCGAAGGCTTTGAGCAGCAGCTCGGCGACGCCAACGAAGAACAGAGTCGTCTCCATGTAGAGGGTCCAATGCGCCGTGAAGTAGCGCTTCAAGAACTCTCCGTGGAGCGTGCCACTGTGCACCAGCGTGTAAAAGCCGATCGCCGCCAGCGATCCCCACAGGATCGAAGAGCTGCTCAGCAGGCTGATGCTGCGAACGATTTTTCTCACGGCCGCTTTCCCCCTTCTTCGATAACCGGCCGCGCCGTCGAGCTTGGCGGCGCCGGCAGCATTGCGCGCATGGCTTGCAGCGCAAACCAGTGCGATGCGTCCCTTAAAATCGGCGCAACCGGAAAAGATGATGACCCAAATGCGCAAAAAGTGCGCGATGCTCGCGATAGCATGCCGCTGAATGCGAACTCGCCGGGGGGACTGCTCGCGCGCCGGCGCAACCGGCACATCGAGACAAAGCGGTGCAAAGTCGCCGACTTGCCCTGCCGATAAAGTGCATGGGCCGGACAGCGTACCGCCCGCACGGTTCGACCGAAGTAATGCCTGCTCAAGCTCCTCTCCCGCTGGGAGAGGTCAGGGTGAGGGCGGGAACATCACGGTTATTCTTCGGTCGAACCCGCGGCGTCTTGGGCAAAGGGGGGCTCCTTTCCCACCAATGTCCGGCAAGTCCCGAACGGCTCGCTACGCGCGAGTGCCGCAACGCGCTGCCTTTTGGCCGCGGCTGCGGAAGCACCAGCCGGGAGACCGCGCCCTTACAACGACGCCGGCAAGATGGGCGTCATCCATTTTCAATTACGACTCGGGGGCATGTCACCGGCGAATCCCCAGGAGGGGACAGTCCGGCGTGGCGGAATCGACCGCCAGCCGGACTGTTTTGTTTTCCGCGGGCTCAGGGACGGACGCAAAATAACTTCCCCGCAAACCCCTCGCCCCTTGCGGGAGAGGCCGGGTGAGGGGCTGGAAAGTCGAGAAGTTATTTTGCGTCCGTTCCTTACTGCCCAGCGCCCAACAGGTGCTGCTTGAGCGGCGAATACAGCGGCAAGTGGCGGTAATAGACTTCGAGAATATACAGCGACAGGCAGGTCACGTAGAGCCGCCCTCCTTGCCCTCGCTCGGCCCAAATGTCGGGATGCTCGCCAAGCGGATTCCAACTCCCCCGGTCCTTGCCGGCGCGGTCCTGGTGCTTGACCAGCAGGTCGCGCTGCACGCCGTTCCAATTGCGCCACAAGTCGCCTTCCATGTGGTGCATCATTTGCGTGGCGTAATACCAATAATAAACGTCGCGATCTTCCCAGCGCGGAGGATTGTCGGCGATGAACCTCGCGCCGGCGATCAACCGCTTGTCGTCCGGCCGCCAGCCGAGATATTCGCGGCACAGCAGGGCCTCGGCCGTCATTGCCAGCCCCGCCACTTGCTGTCCCGGCAGGTAGCTGTATTTCGACTGCGTCTGGTCGGTGGCCGCTTGGTCGAGATACCGGCTGAGATGCTTGAGCGAGTCGTCGGGCACTTGCAGCCCACCCATCTTCGCGCTTTGCAGCGCCATGGCCATCCAACCCGTGACCGACGTATCGCTATCGTTGCCAGGCTGGTAGCGCCAGCCGCCAAAGCCTTCGGTGTCCTGGGCCTTGAGGCAGTAATTCAGAGCCTTCTGGGCATAGCCTCGCACCTCAGAGTCCTTGGTCATGGCGTACAGTTCGCACAGCGCGATCGTACACTGGGCTTGCGTATACAAGCGTTCGTCGCGCTGCCCGCTCTGGAAACAACTGCCTTCGGCGTCCTGGCTTCGAAGCAGGAACTTGAGGCCTGCCGCCACGTTCTTCTGATACTTGCCGGTCCTATGGCTATGACCGTTGCCCTGAAAAGCGAGCAAGGCCATGGCCGTGGCAGCTTCGTAATTTTCGAAGACCGCGCCGGCGGAATAGGGCCCTTTCAAGCTCCACGAACCGTTTTTCTGCATGTTCCGCTCGAGCCACGCCAGGCCCGCGTCGACCGAATTCTCGCTTTCCTTGTTGCCGCCATACATGCCCAACAGCGCCTGCTTGACACCCTGCTCGCGGCCGGCCAAGGCAATGCTGATCGCAGGCCCCTGGACCCCGCCAGCCGTCGAAGCCAGCGTGCCCCCCAGGTTCACGCTCAGCTTGGGCTGCGCAAATGGATCGCTAACCCGCGGCATTTGCAAGTCGGCCATCACCGGCTGATCGGTCTTTTCCGGCTTATCGACAAAGACGTTCATCCGGTCGTCGATCAGTTGCTGGCCGAGCGTATCGGTGTAGCTGACGTTGAGCTCCAACTGCTTTTTGACGTGTATCTGCAAGACCCACAGCCCCATGATGATGATGATCAGCATGTGGATGACGGCGCTGAACAACAGCGGCGGCGAAAACTTGAGGACCTTTTTCTTGATCTCCTCTTCGACCGACTCCTCCTCGGTGCGGGTCCGGACGGCGGGCGAAGCATTCGCCCCCAGCGGAATCGGCCGCGGAGCCGGCAGCGGACGCGGAGCCGCCATCGGCCGCGCCGCGACGGGCTGGAGCGTGAGCGGGATGTCGTCGGGATCAATCGCCTGTGGCCGGGCGATCGCTGGCTGTCCGGCAGGTTGGTGACCGCTGGACGTTTGACCGCCGGGCATCGGCGGGGGTCGCGAAGCCGGCTGGGCAGTCGGCGGCGGCTGCGATCCGGGAAAAGGCTGGCCTGGAGGGGGGACCGCCATTGCTTTCGCCCTGCTCTGCTACACCGGTCCAGGCTCACCGGGCTCAAGAAAAGTCCACTGGAGCGGCGGCCCGAGTCAACCAGCCATACCGCGTGAAAACCCGCACGAAAACGTACTCTTGCAGTCTACCGGCCACCCGATATCGCAGCAAGCAAAGAAGTCCAACGCCGCCAGCAGGCTGAGGCCAGTGCCGCTAAAACCGGCGTAAGCGGAACGAGCGGCCGCGACTTCTCACATTCAAATATACCGGCAGTGATGGAAAAAGCCCGCCGACTCCTTCCCAACTAAACGCAGGACGATAGAATCAGAAGACATGACGCGGGGTGGAGCAGCCCGGTAGCTCGCGAGGCTCATAACCTCGAGGTCGCAGGTTCGAATCCTGTCCCCGCAATTTTTCGCCTCGGGCGAAAAAATTAGAGAGGAGATTGGGGAGAGTAGAGAGTAGAAACGAGTGGATGGTCCGGGCTCGCCGTAGCGCTGCCGGAAAACGTCTCCTCGGTCTACTCTCCACTTTCCCCTCTCCTCACTTTTTTTGCGCTGTTGTCCATGGCGATTGCCTTTGACGCGACGACGGACCTAAGGCAACCAGGGCGTTGCTTCACACGGAACCTCCGCAGACCGGCGATTTCGCAATGGTAAGCTTTTACCATGAAGATACGCGACATCCTAAAGCTGCTTGCCGACGATGGCTGGCAGCTTGTCGCGACCCGCGGTAGCCATCGCCAATTCAAACACCCGATAAAACCTGGTCGAGTCACTGTCGCAGGAAAGCCCAGCGACGACCTCGGACCAGCGACTCGTAACAGCATCCTTAAGCAAGCTGGCCTAAAGCCATGAAGCGTTATGCGGTCGTGATCGAAAAGGCCGATGAGAACTATTCGGCGTATGTGCCTGACCTGCCGGGCTGTATTGCCACAGGACCAACCGTTGCAGAGACAGAAGAACTTCTGCGCGAGGCGATCGCTTTGCACATCCAGGGGATGCAGGAAGACGGCATCCCGGTTCCGGCTCCGTCCAGCGTTGTGGACTACCTTGAGGTGTAGCATCTCAGTCGTTCGAGATCTGATTCATGGATCTTGTCCGCGAAGGAGCTGCACAAGGAGCCGTTTGAACCGATCGCCATCCGGCTGACGGACCCTCGTTCCCGGTGCGCCATCCGGACTTTGTGTCGGCGCTCGATTACCGGCCCAAACCGCCCGGCAAAGGTGGCAACGGCTCGCCCAAGAATAAGTGGCCACCCGGCATGTCGGAGCTAATGGCTGCGCCAACAGCCGGCCATCCCCTGGCCGAATGGCATATGGCAAAAGCCAGTGCGTAGGTGACAGTTATTTAATCGAAACAAATCTTGCTTCTGTCCCGGGTTCGCGCGAAACTGGACCGTGCGTCAGCGGGACAGGCAACCCGACGTTCGCCGCCACCTTTTGCCAGCCCGCCGGAGTCCAACCATGCCGAAACTACGCGTAAAAGCCGGGCTCAACGGGGTCGTACACGATCATTCGGATCTGATCACGCCGCTGCACGAATTGGGCATCCGCTATCTGGGCAACAACCGCTGGGATCTCCCGCCCGGCGCCGAGATCCGCATGATCGCGCCCGAAGACTGGCTCGTCACCATGAGCGACGGCCAGGTGTATCGGCTCTGGTCAGAAGACGAGTTGGAATGACGCGGGAAGACCACGACGACACAAAGGGCACGAAGAAGGAAATGAGCGACCACGGATTTCACTGATGACACGGATGGTGAGAAAATAGAATTTCTTATCCGTGTTATCAGTGTGATCCGTGGTCCAATTCTTCGTGGTTCTCGATTACAGCAGCCCGTAGCCGGCGAGGGTGGATCGCAGGCGGGCTTCTTCGCTGGTTGATAGTGGCGTCATGGGCATGCGCAGTTCGCCGGTGTCGCGCCCCAGCAGCTTCATGGCGGCCTTGACGGGAATCGGGTTGGTCGACAGCCCCAGCATGTCGCGGCAGAGCGGGAAGAGCTTGCGATGCCAGCGCTGGGCCTCGGCCAGGTTGCCGCTGTCGAAAGCCTTGAGCAGGGCGAGCATGTCACGCGGCACGACGTTGCCGACGACCGAAATCACGCCACGGCCCCCCAGCGCCAACAGCGGCAGCGTCAGGCTGTCGTCGCCACTGAGCACCGTCAGGTTGCTGAGCGCCAGAATCTGCGAGGCCTGGTCCATCGAGCCGGTCGCCTCCTTGACCATCGCGATGTTCGGTAGCTCCGCCAGCCGGGCAATGGTCTCGGGCTCGACGTTCTTGCCCGTGCGGCCGGGAATGTTATAGACGCAGATGGGAATGTCGACGGCTTCGGCCAAAGCCTTGAAGTGCTGATAAAAGCCCTCTTGCGTCGGCTTGTTGTAATACGGAGCGACAACCAGTGCGGCATCGGCTCCGGCCTTGGCCGCCCACTTGGTCAGCCGCAGGGCCTCGCGCGTGCTGTTGGAGCCCGTGCCCGGCATGACCTTGATGCGGCCGGCCGAGAGTTGCACCACGTCGGCAATGATCCGCTCGTGCTCGTCGTGCGAGAGCGTGGGCGATTCGCCCGTGGTGCCGACCGGGCAGAGGCAATGCGTGCCGGCTTGGATCTGGAAATCGACCTGGCTGGCCAGCGCCGCCTGATCCAACTCGCCGTTGCGAAAAGGAGTGGTCAAGGCTACGGACAAGCCGGCAAACGCTTCGCCTTTAGTGGGCATGAATTAATCGACCGATTGTTGAGAACAAGAGGACCATGGACAGTCCGAATCATAAAAAACCGCGGGGCCGCGTGCAAACCGCTGGGTTGGCCGGGGCGGCGAGGTGCCGCCCCCAGGGACCGCAGTCCCTGGGCTTGGGCGCCGCGGTGGCGGCTTATGTAATGAGCTGTTTCATTTCGCGCACGGCCTGCTGCATGCCGACCATTAGGGCTCGCGCCACGATGCTGTGCCCGATATTCAGCTCGTGCATCTGCGCGATTTGAGCCACCGGCTGCACGTTGCGATACGTCAGCCCGTGGCCGGCGTGCAGGGCCAGCCCCTGCTGGACAATGGCGTGGCCGGCATTGGCCAGTTTGAGCAGTTCTTGATGTTGAGCCTGCCCCGGCCGCGCCAGGGCATATTGCCCGGTGTGCAGCTCGATCGCTTCGGCGCCCAGCTCGCAGCCGGCATCGATTTGCGCCGGGTCGGGATCGAGAAACAGGCTCACCCAGATGCCGGCCTGCCGCAGCCGATCGACCACGCGCCGCAGCCGGTCGCGCTGGCCGAGCACGTCGAGGCCCCCTTCGGTCGTGACTTCGGTGCGGTTTTCCGGCACCAGAGTGGCCTGATCGGGAAGGACCTGGCAGGCGATGTCGACGACTTCGTCGTTGGCGGCTAGTTCCAGGTTCAGCTTGACCGTGACCGTTTCGCGGAGCACGCGCAGGTCGCGATCCTGGATGTGGCGGCGATCTTCGCGCAGGTGGATCGTGATGGCATCGGCGCCGCCCAATTCAGCCAAAGCGGCTGCCCAGACGGGATCCGGCTCGTACGTCCGCCGGGCTTGCCGTACCGTGGCCACATGATCGATGTTGACGCCCAGCTCGGCCATCGTGGAGTCGTCGCGCTCTAGAATGCGTGCAGTTTTTGCCGGCGCGACATACAGGCCACGCCCGCGGGGATTATATCTGCGTAAGATGCGCGAACAAGCGGCCGCGCACACCGATGCGCACACGCTGGCGGGTTTCCTCTTCACTCGGCAGGCCGCTGGGCCGATGATGGAAGCCGTCAGGCCGCGCTGCGGAGCGGCGGTGTTTCAATTGCGATTCAAGTTTTCCAGGAGCGACCCGTCGTGGATCCCGTGCGCTCGATCATGGTGCTGGCCCTGACCTTGTTCCTGGCCGAAGGCCTGACGCTCAGCCTGTTTCCCGCGCAATTCAAGGAATTCCTGCACCAGATGGAGCCGCGGATGCTGCAAGCGGTCGGCCTGGCCGAAACGCTCCTGGCGGCCGGCTTGATGGCCGGCATTCTGCTCAACGTTTGACGACCGAGCGCAAGCTAGGCAGCGCGGCTTTTGGGCACGCCCCGGCTTTCAGCGCGCGGCAGCGACGGCACCGACCGGCTCGATCGACGTGAGCGGATGGAAAAAGCTGCTCAAGAAGCCGGGCTGCGTGGCAAAGTTGATTTGCAGGCAACTGGCCACGGCCCGAAAGCAGCCGACCATGTCGTGTTCGCAGCCCGATTCGGCGAATAGTCCGCGCAGCGGGCCGGCCGGTTCGAGCCGCCAGCGCGAGCTGCGATAGCCGCGCACGCGCGTGCCGACTTGCCCCAGCCAACTCGGCCGAGCCAGCGCTAATTCCACCGGCTGGCAAGGCGCGGGATTGGGATTCAAGCGGGCAATGGCCGGCAAGGCGCCGACCATCGGCGAAAACTGCCCCTGGTCATTTTCGAGCGACTGGCACAAATAGGCGACGCCGCCCCCATCGGCATAAACGCGCTTGCCGCCGCACAAGTGATTGCGCAGCGCCGAGGTCATGCAATGGTTTTCTCCCAGCTCGGCCGCGAAGCGCTCCGGATGTCCGCAACCGATGTAAACCAGGTCGGCACCGGCCGGGAGCTGCTCGTCGTGCAAGGGCGAAAAATCCACGAGCGTCGCGCCCATCGCCTCCAACAGGTCGAACGTATCCGGGAAGTAGCAGTTGAAGGCCTCGTCATAGGCGACCGCCACGGTCAGCGGCCGTCGGTGCGGCCGGCAGCCGAACAATTCGTGCGACGTGTCGGGCAAGAGCCGGCTGGCCGCCAGGCGGCGAATCGCGTCGACCTGGGCATGACTCTCAAAAACATTGCCCAGCGATTGAACAAGCTCGTGCGGCACCGCGGCCCCGGGCTGCAAGGCGGCCACAGCGCTGCGCAGCCGGGGAAGATCTTCCAGCGCCCCCAGCACCGGAATTCCCCACAGCGATTCCAAATGCGTCTGCCAACGGTAGCGATCCGAAGCACTGGCGACACGGTCCAACAGCAGCGCGTCGGCCGCTGGCCGCGCAGGAAGCCGGCATGGCTCGAGCCGCGAAACATCGATCACCGCCAACCGCGGCAAGTCGAGCCACGCGCAAAGCTGATCAAGACGGCCTCCCCCGCCTGGAGTCCTGGCAGCATCGTAGCGCCCCTCGATCACTGCCATTCCGCCGGCGGCGGTGCCGTGCGCGAGCAACTCGCGGCAGACGTCGGGCGTCATGAGCCAGCTATCGAGATGTCGCGAGGACGATCCGGTGGCGGCCAAGGCTCCATCTCGCGGCACCAGGCAGCAGCGCGAAGCAAAATGCTGCACCTCACAGCCCTGCCGCTTGAGCACTTCGAGCAGCGCCCAGCAAATCAGCTCGGGCGTGGCATCGGCCTGAATCGTGCCCAGCGCTAGGCGTGGCAGCGGCACCATATTCACCAGCCCAAAGAAAAAAACGGCCGGCCCGCTCAGACCGTCGAATTGACCGTCAGCAGGCGCGGGATGCACCACCCAGCAGCGTCATCGGATGCGATGCGTGCTAGCAGCGTCAACGCGCCGCCAAGGCCTACCGGCAAGTCGGCCGGACCGAAAGCCCAACGTATTGTTAGAGCCTACCCGGCGCGAGTCAAGGAAAGTTGGCCTCCGCAAATGGGGGGCAAGAAAGAAACTCGGCCGGCATCCCAAGGATGCCGGCCGAGTTTTCGGATTTTGCACAAACAGACGCTGGTGTCGGCTGCCTATTCCGTCTTTTGGAGCACCACAAAGCGGTTGCCTTGCTCGGTGCGCACCAAAAGCAGGATGCCGTCCTTGAGGTGTTGATCCTTCATGACAGCGCGGAACTGCTCGACGCTTTCCACCGGCTTTTTGCCGACTTTCAGCACCAGCATGCCTTCCCGCAGGCCGGCCTCGGAGGCCAGTCCGTCAGCCTTGACGTCGCTGATCAGCACGCCCTTGTAGGTGTTGTAGCCCAGGCTTTTGGCCTGCTCGGGCGTCATGTTCGTGACTTCCATGCCCAACTCGTCGCTCATATAGCCCGAGTCGCCATGGCCGTCGGATTTTTCCTCCGAGTTGCGAGCCATTTTGCCAAAATCGTTGGGCAGGGCTTTGACCACGACCTCGAGGCTCATGGTCTTGCCGTCGCGCAGGACTTTGACCGTTTGCGTGGAGTTCATCTCGGCCTGCTCGACGACCTCTTGCAGGTCGCGCGGGGTTTTGACGTTGGTGCCGGCAAAACCGGTGATGATGTCGCCTTCTTTGAACCCGGCATCCGCGGCTGGCGAATGTGGGAAGACCTCGGCCACCAGCACGCCCTGTCCGCGCTCGGTATGGAACTTTTCGGCCAGCTCGGTGTTCACCGGTTCGATGGCCACGCCCAGGTAGGCCCGCCGAACCTTGCCGTTTTCGACCAGTTCGTGTACGACCCACTTGGCCAGGTTGCTGGGGATGGCAAAGCCGATGCCTTGGTATCCGCCGCTGCTGGTGGCAATGGCGGTGTTAATGCCGATCACGTCGCCATCGAGATCCACCAGCGGGCCACCGGAGTTGCCCGGGTTGATGGCGGCGTCGGTCTGCAGGAAGCGAGTGCGCTTGTTCGAGCCCAGTTCGCGGCCCTTGCCGCTGATGATGCCGGCGCTCACGGTCGAATCCAGCCCAAACGGATTGCCGACGGCGATGACCCAGTCGCCGATATCCATCTTGCTTGAATCTCCCAACTTGGCGACCGGCAGACTGCCTGCGCCCTTGATGTGAACCACGGCCAGATCCGATTGCGGATCGGTGCGGATATCGGTGCCTTTGAACTCACGGCCATCGTGCAATCGCACAGTGACTTCGTCGGCGCCTTCGACGACGTGGTTGTTCGTCAGGATCAAGCCGCTCTTGTCGATGATCACGCCCGAGCCGGTGCCCTCATGGCGCGGAGTGAATTGCCGCCCGCCGCCTTCGCCGGGCATGCGGAAGCCGAACGACGGGTTGTCCTTGAAAAAGTCTTCGAAGGGCGTGCCTTTGAACGGATTCTCTTGCTGCATGTCGCCGTGGCCGTGCTGCCGGTGGTTCTCGATCGGCTGCGGCTTGGTGCGGGTTTCGATCGTCACGACGGCCGGCACGATTTTTTCCGAGGCTGCACGAAACACCTCCGAGAGTCCCTTGGCGTGTTTCTTTTCGGCCGGCACCTGCTTGCCGCCCGGATCCTGTGCCGAGGTGACTTGCTGCCGCACCGTGGCCCCGATGGCCACCACGGCGGCCAGGCCCAGCACGGCGAGTGCTCGGCGGCCGGGACTTACTTTGGCGTACTGCATGACGGATGTCCTCCTGAAGGTCAAAAATTCGAAATCCTGTTTGACTGAGTCCACTTTGACTGGGCCCCACGCGCGGCAATGGCTTCACGGCGAGGTTGCTGCAAGATAGTTGCCAGCGAGAGGGTTTTTCTTGCTGGAAAAAACTATGCACTTGAAAAAACTACGCACCTCAAGCCGGCGCGGTTTGCGCCGTCCCCAATCAGCGGCCGGCGCGCACGCAGTATAACGCGTGATGGCCGATTGGCCGGCGCGCTTCCAAGTCGTGGCGAGCCGCGAGCGAGAGCGACCGGAGCTTTTACCCCTCCGGTCGCTGACGCTCCCGGCTCGCCGCTAGACAAACCTCCCGCGCCAGCGCTTGCGCCAATTGACAAAAGTTCCCAGTGGCGTTAGGTTTAAGTGAGTTCGTCTCAACTTCCCGCTCCGTGCCTGCAACTGGTGTCTATGAAGGCCAGCCCGACGCCTCCCGGTACCACCGGAGGAATCTCGGCGGCGGAACTTTGCCAGCAGCGGGTCGGCTATACGTTCGGCAATCCGGCGCTGCTGCAATCGGCGCTGACGCATGCCTCCGGAGCGCTACACCGCCTGGCCTCCAACGAGCGGCTCGAGTTTTTGGGCGATGCGATTCTCGGTGCGGTAGTCTGCGACTTGCTGTTCCACCAGTATCCCGGCTACCTGGAAGGTGACCTGACAAAGATCAAGTCGGTCGTAGTCAGCCGTCAGACGTGCGCCAAGGTCAGCGAAGGCTTGCACTTGGAGGAGTTCCTCGTGCTGGGCAAAGGCATGACCACGCAAGCTTCGGTTCCGCCATCGCTGCTGGCCGACGTGTTCGAGTCGCTGATCGCCGCGATTTACCTGGATGGCGGTTATGCCGCGGCCCACGAGTTCATTCAGCGGCACATCGGGCCAGAAATCGAGCTGGCCGCCGGCAGCGATCACGGCACGAACTTCAAATCGCTGCTGCAACACATCGCGCAGCGTGAATACAACACCACGCCCACGTATCAATTGCTGGATGAAAAAGGGCCGGACCACAGCAAGTGCTTCAAGATTTCGGCCCAGATCGGCCGCAACCGCTATCCGCCCGCCTGGGGCCGCAACAAAAAAGAAGCCGAGCAGCGGGCCGCGCGAAACGCGTTAAGCGAATTAGACGGCGAGCCGATCCCCTACCCTTCTGACTGAGCACGCCGCCATCAGTGGCGAACGAGAAAGCCGGGAACAGAAGAACGTGAAGGACGCGAAGAAAGAGTAAAGGTTCTTCGGCTTCGCGATCTTTGCGGCCTTCTGTTCAAGTCTTTCTCCGGCTCCCGTTGCATCACCGACGCGCGGTGCGATCGTTTGGCAGATTTCTAAGACGCCAAAAAAATAGAGGCTCCTGGCCGCGAGCGTGCGGCCGGGAGCCTCTTTCTCGTTGTAGTTCGAAAGCGTTGCCGCCGGAGCTAATCCCGCATCACGAAAAACTCTTTTCCGATGGCGAGAGCCCAAGCCGGCTACGGCAGGCTACATCTTCTTCTTCGCAGCCTTCTTCTTGCCGGCCTTCTTAGCGGCCTTCTTCTTGGGAGCGGCAGCCTTCTTCGCAGCCTTCTTAGCAGCCTTCTTCTTAGCCAACGTACGTCCTCCTAACACAAGGGGTGGGCCAGACACGCGCCGGATTCCGGGCTGGGACGGAAAAACGACGGGCTCGCCTCGATGAGAAACCGCGCGACCAAGCATCGCCCCGACACTAATGACAATGACCTGTCACCTTGACTTGTCATGCGGCGAATCACCCGGTCAATGCCTCGCGCCTTCCATGCGCCGCGCGATTCTCACGCGCGAGCGCCATCGAAAGCTGGCAGTATCGTACAAGGTTGTACGATTTCTGCAATAACATTTCGTGCCACACGCGCTAGAGAACCGCGCGCGGAGCGCCGCATTCTTTGGCAGTCCGTTGTCCGTTGTCCGTTGTCCGTTGTCCGTTGTCCGTTGTCCGTAGCCACTGACCACTGACCACTGACCACTGACCACTGACCACTGACCACTGACTAAGGCATGATCTTTTCCAGCGCTTGCGCAGCGGCCGCGCGCACGTGGTCGTCTTCATCGCTGGCGGCAGCGCGCAGCGCGGCTTGCGCTTCGGCCGCTTTGGCGCCCAGCGCGCCCAGGCCTTCGGCCGCTTCGACGCGTGTCGCCTGCCGCGAACTCTTCAGCCCTTCGAGCAACACCGGCACAAGGCGCTTGGCCAGAGCATCGTTATCGACGGTGATCCGCGCCAGCGCCCACGCGCTGGTCACCGCCAACCGTCGATCTTTCGCGGTCAGCAGTTGCTCGAGCGCTCCGGCCGCCGGCCCAGCTTCGGTGCCGATGCGTCCGGCCGCAAAGGCGGCCGCGCGACGCACGTCGTTGCTGGAATCCGACTGGAGCACGCGCTTGATGTCTTCGGCGGCGTCTTCGGCCGAAGGGCCGATGGCGGCCAGCGCAATCAACACTTCGTGCCGCACGTCGGGCGAGGGATCGTCCAAGGCCCGCACCAGGTCGGCCACGGCCGCCTCGGCCGGAGGCCCGATGCGCGACAAAGCCAGCGCCGCCACGCCGCGCGTGGCCGGCGAGCGCAGCGCCACCATCAGCGGCCCGACGGCCGGCTGACCCACGTCGGCCAGCGCCTGCAAGGCGATATGGGCCACGCCCGGGTCGGAATCTCGCAAAGCCTCGATAAATACGGGCAAAACCGCCGCATCGCCCGAGTGCAAATCGGCCAGCGCGTGCGCAGCCAAGGCCCGGGTCCGAGCGTCGGGACGTTTGATCGCCTCGATAAACTCGGGCACGGCCGCGGCCCGCAACTTCTCGTCGGCCGGCTGGATGCGCGTCAGTGCCGACATGCACATGGTGCGCAAGAAATAGTCCATGTCTTGCAGATGCGACCGCAAAGCGGGCACCGCCTGGGTGGCATCGGGGCCCAGCCGGCCCAGCGCGTAAGCGGCAGCCGCCGCCACCGCGTTGTCAGGATCCTGCAAGCCTTCGATGATCGCCGGCGCCGCATCGCGCGCCGGCGCGCCGATCTCGCCCAACGCCAACAACGCTTCGCGCCGCACGCCCGGATCGGGATCATGAACCAGGCGACCGAGCGCGGGCACCGCGTCGGCGGCCGCCGGTCCGATCGAAGCCAACACGATGCAGCCCCAGTAACGCGTGTCGGGATTGCCCAGCGCGTCGATCATCAACGGCACGGCCGCGGGGCCCGCTTCGGCCAGGCTCTGCAGCGCGGGAACCAACACGCCGGGCTCCGACTTCTTGAGCACTTGGGCCATCACCGGCAAGATGGTTGCCGACGGCGGCCGCAAAGCCACGATCGACCGTACCGCCATGCGCCGCACCGTCGGATTGGCATCTTCGATCGCCTTGACCAGTGCCGGCAGCACGTCCGAAATTTTTGGGCGGATGCGCCCCAAGGCAAAGGCCGCGTAGGCTCGCACCATGTCGCTCGAATCGCTCAGACGCGCGACGAGCGGTTCGGTGGCCGTCCCCGCGCCAGGGCCGATCGCCGCCAGCGCCCGCTCGGCGTGCCAGCGCAGTTTTTCGTCGGGCGAAGCAAGCGATGCGACCAGCGCGCTGACGGCAGGTTGGGCTTTCGCTCCGGCATTGCCCAGTCGATCGGCTGCATCGATCCGCCGCGTGGCATCGCTGGATTGCAAATCGCCGATCGCGGCGGTAACCACCGGCGACGGGGTTTCCTGGGCTTGGACGTTCAAGGCGGTCAGGGACAGCGCCCAGACCAGCGCAACCAGCGGGCTCAATCGCATCGTGATAACTCCTCAAGGCCGGAATGAATCGATTGCGGCAGCCGCAGGGCCACCCGTTGTGCAGTGTGAAAAAACTTGTTTTCGAGCAATTATTATAATTTGCCATCGCTGCGACCCAGCGTTTAGACTGGTAGCTGGAGACAATTTTCTTTCCCTGCCGACCGAGGCTTTGTACCGATTCTCGGGACAAAACGGCTGCCGCCCTTGGGCGGCCGCGCGCCGCAAGTCGCACCGATCGCTCATTTCGAGCGGTATTTGCATCCGGAGCCCCCGGAAACGACCAAATTCAGGAGCCGTTACCGATATGAGGCGAGTCTTGGCGTTGGGCCTGCTGGTTTCGGCCATCCACGTCGGCATGTTGCACACCGGTACTGCGCTGGGCCAATACGGCGGGGGCGGTTACGGCCGGGCTACGACACCGGCCCAAGCGTATGCCTACGGCGTCGGCGCCATTGTCCGATCGCAAGGCGAATACAACATGATGACCGCCCAAGCGGCCGTGGCTGCCCAGCAGGCCAACCGGTTGGCGATTCAGAACCGCGTGGATGCCACCAAAGCCTATTTCGAGATGAAACAAATCAACCGGGACTATCAAAACTCGCTGCGCAGCAAGGTCTCGCCGCAATCGATGGCCCAATACTACGAACAGCAAAAGCCCAAGAAGCTCTCCCCGTCGCAGCTCGATCCCGTCACGGGGCAAATCGGCTGGCCGGTGCTGCTCAAGGATGAGGTCTATCAGCCGTATCGCGAGCAAATGGAGTCCTTGTTCAAGCTGTGGGCCCACCACCAGGATCTGCAATACAGCGAAGTGCTTAAGGCGTCGGAAGCCATGCAGGCCGAGCTGAAGAAACACATCGACGAGCTGCCTCCGCAGGATTTCGAAGACGCCCACAAGTTTATCGAGACCCTGGCCTTCGAAGCCCACTACCCGGCGGCCTAAGCACGCACGTCGATTTCCCGAGCCCTGGCGGATATGAATATGAAGCGATTTTTGACGATCGGGTTGATGGTTTCGGCCATTCAGTGCGGCATGTTCTCGATGGGCACCGCGCATGGCCAATATCGCCGCGGCGGTGGCGGGGGCGGCGCCTCGACGCCGGCGCAGGCATACGCCTACGGCGTCGGTGCCATTGTCCGGTCGCAGGGCCAGTACAACATGATGAGCGCCCAAGCGGCAGTGGCCGCCGAGCAGGCCAAGCAATTGGCCATTCAGAACCGCGTGGATGCCACGAAGGCCTATTTCGAGCTGAAGCAAATCAACCGGGATTTTCAGAATTCGCAGCGCGGCCAGGTCTCCCAGCAGACAATGGCTCAGTACTACGATCAGCAAAAACCCAAAAAACTGGCCCCCTCGCAACTCGATCCCGTTACGGGGCAAATCGGCTGGCCAGTGCTGCTCAAGGCCGAGGCCTATCAGCCTTATCGCGAACAGATGCAGGCGATCTTCAAGCTCTGGGCCCATCACCAGGACGTGAACCATAGCGAGGTGCTCAAGGCGTCCCAAGCCATGCAGGCCGAGTTGAAGAAGCACATCGACGAGTTGCCCCCGCAGGATTTCGAAGACGCCCATAAGTTCATCGAGACCCTGGCCTTCGAAGCTCATTACCCGGCTGCATAGGTGTCGATTCGGGTGCGCTCCTGGCGCGGCAGGCGACAATGGAAGCCGAATTGATCGCCTGGCTGCGTGACCGTTTGGCCGGGCAACATCCCGTGGCCCTGGGCATCGGAGACGACGCGGCTCTCGTCGAATTGCCGCCGCCCGGGCAATGCCTGTTGACCGTCGACGTGTTGACCGACGGCGTCGACTTTCGCCTGGACCAAGAGCCGCCGCAGCGCATCGGCCGCAAAGCCCTGGCCGTTAACCTCAGCGACGTGGCAGCCATGGCGGGAACTCCGCGCGCAGCACTCGTGGGCCTGGTGCTCCCGCGCGCAGGTGCCCTGGCCCTGGCTCAAGGCTTGTACGAGGGCCTGTTGCCGTTGGCTGCCGACTACGGCGTGAGCCTTGCCGGCGGCGATACCAATACCTGGGATGGGCCGCTGGTCATCAGCATCACCTTGCTCGGCACGCCCGGACCGCGCGGACCGCTGCGGCGCGACGGCGCGCGGCCGGGCGATCGGATTCTCGTCACGGGTGCCTTGGGCGGCAGCCTGCTGGGACGGCATTTCGATTTCGAACCCCGCGTGCGCGAGGCGCTGTGCCTGGCCGACCGCTATCAACTGCACGCGGGCATGGATATCAGCGATGGCTTGTCGCTCGACTTGTGGCGCATGGCCACGGCCAGCGGCTGCGGAGCCAGATTGACGCTGGCCCAGGTGCCGGTCTCGCCAGCCGCGGAGCAATGGGCCCGGCAATTGGCCGACGGCAGCACGGCGCTGGAACATGCCCTGGCCGATGGCGAAGATTTCGAACTGCTACTAGCAGCACCGCCCGCCGAAGCGGCCCGCATGCTGGCCGATCAGCCATTGGGTGTGCCGCTAAGCGAGATTGGCGAGTTTACGGATGGCGCCGGATTGACGGCCGCCGAGCCCGACGGCACGATTCGCGCCCTGCAACCCCGCGGCTATCAACATACATCGTCGCTATGAATGAATGGCACTATCGAGCCGCCGATGAAGCAGCCACCGCCCGGTTGGCGGGTGCCCTGGCCGCGGTGCTGCCGGAAGCGGCCGTGATCGCCTTGGACGGTCCGCTGGGGGCCGGCAAAACGCGACTCGTGCAACTGCTGGCGGCCGCCGCCGGCATCGATCCGTCGACCGTTACCAGCCCGACTTTCGTGCTGGTCCAGCAGTACCCGGCCGCCCGGCCGATCTACCACTTCGATGCCTACCGGCTGCGCGACGCCGACGAATTTCGCGAACTGGGACCTGAGGAGTATTTTAATCACGGGCCCGGCTGGTCGCTCGTCGAATGGGCCCAGCGCGTGGCCGAATGCCTGCCAACCGATCGGTTGGAAATCCGCATCGTGCCCGAGGGCGCAACGCAACGGCTGTTCGTCTTATCAGCCCTCGGGCCGCGCTCGGCAGCCACGTTGCAGGCACTGGCCGCGCGACTCGGCATGACAAGTCCGTCATGCCCGATCGACTGACGCGCCAACAGTTCCATTGCTTTTTTTCGCTGCCAAACGCGCGTCCGGCGGCAAGCGAGGGACTTCCCTCGTCTGACAGCGGATTGCGGCTGTTTTCACGCGAGTTTCTCGGCGCCGTTTGACGATCTACCGGCAGCAACGAGTTCCAGTCGCGAAGGAAGCCGTATGAAACAGCCTCACTTTATCAAGTACGGCAAACGGCAACCCGCCAGCAACCAGCCGGTCCTCCCCACAGCCGCCGAGACCGACGGCGATTCGGGCGAAGTGGTCATCCGGGCCGATGCGATCTTCCTTGGCTCGTCCTACCCCCGACGATTGCGGGTAGTCTGCTTCGAAAGCCCCGCCCTTGGCCTGGCCCGCTTTTCCAATCGCTAAGGCGCGTGCCGCATATAACTGAATTCCTCCGAATTCCGACCGGGCGGCGTGTAACAGTAACGGAATTCGTAGAATTCCGCCGGACACTGTAGCCATCCCGCTCCGCCGGGATGAAAGAACACTACCACCGGCCTTCCCAGCGTCCAGCCGAGTTGCGCCGTTCATCAGCTGAGCAAAACTACCACCCTGCTGGCGACAGAATTCTTACAATTTCTTCATCGGCCCGTGCTGCCGCGCACGTCGGTATCGAACACGCGCACGACCTTCCAATTCGAGCGGTTCTCCTCGATGAACTGCTTGTGCCGCGGAGCCTCCTGGTAGTCGTCGTGGGCTTTGCGGTCTTTGAACACGACGTGCAGGCCGACGTCCCAGTCGCGCTGATTCACCGATCGGTCGAGATCGGCAACCGTTCCGGCCGCAAAAAAGACGGTGCCCGGATGGTCGGTAAGATATTTTTCGCAGGCCGCGACCAGCTTTTCCCGGGCTTCGGACGAGTTGTCGTTGAGGGTGAAATACACGTCATGGACAAGCATCTTGGCAGCTCCTGAGTCAGCGTTGGCGGAGGTGGCCAGCCCGGTCCAGTCGGCCAGTGCTGTCCAGCCGGCCAAGCTCACGGCCAGCAAGCCCAGCGAGAGGATCGGCCAGCTCTTCTTTGCATAATGCGTCATGGGGTGAACCTCCGAGAATTGCGAGTTTAACGGGCGGGCAAACTTTGCGGCCGCCAGCCGCGGCCAACCGCCCGATTGTGCCAAGCAGCCGCTGGCGCCGCAAGCGCCCGCAGCGCTGTTATAATCATCCCATGAAAACATCCACTCGCGCGCTGCTGTGCCTCGCCCTCGTACTTTTATTGTCCTGCTTCGCTAGCGCCGAAGTCCTCATCAAAGAAGCCTTCGACACGGAACTCTCGAAAGACTGGTTCTGGGGGCTGGGCACCTGGACGGCCAAAGACGGCGTGCTACGCGGCTACGAATCTGGCCCGCGCCGGCATGGCCCCGTCAAAATGCGGAAGCTGCTGCTGACCGACGGCATCGTCGAGTGTGAGTTCCGCCTCGAAGGCCGGGCCACTTTTGCCG
>DATATB010000158.1:0-39427 GCA_036268995.1 Pirellulales bacterium
AATCGCCTTGAGCAGCGTGGCTTGGGTATAACCGCCGCGGAGCACGATCGGTTCGTTGGGACGGCCGGCGGGAAAGATGGCCAGCAGGGGAATCTGCTTTCCGCCGAGCACTTCGAGCATCTTCGCGATCTCTTCGGAAACGCTGGTCCAGTCGGCCAGCAGAGTCGTGACGCGATTGGTGTCGACGGCCTGGCGAACCTCGCTGGTGTTGAGTACGACATGTTCAAGCGTTTTGCAGGTCGGACACCAATCTGCCGTGAAATCGACGAGCACGGTGTGGCCTTGGCCGGTCAGTTGGATCAACCGCGCTTCGGTAAACGGCTGCCAAGGCAGAGAATCGGGGCCATGGGTCACCGCCGGTCGCTGGCCTGCGGATTCGGACGAGCGGCCGCCGGCTGCCAGATGCGCGGCAATGACGCCTTCCACGTCGCGATTGAAGCGGCCGGCCATCATTTCTTGCAAACTGGAAACGCGGCCACGCGACACGCCTTCCAGCGGCACGAAGGCGAAAACCGCGACCAGGGCAGCGAATACCAGACCCTGGCCCCAGGCTCGCAGCCGGGCCGAGAAGTCGGCCGTAAGCAACGTGCGGCCGATCCACCAGCACGCGCCCCACAGACCGAACAACAATGCGACGGTGGGCACGACAATCGGAGGCGACACAATGGTGAGGATATACACCACCGTAGCCAGCAGCACGAAGCCCATCACCTGCTTGAACGTGTCCATCCACGCCCCGGGGCGCGGCAACAGTCGAATCAGACTCGGCACCGCGCCGATCACCAGGTATGGACTGGCCATGCCCAGGCCGATGCAGCCGAACAGGGCGAAGACCAATGCCGGCGGCTGGGCCACGGACCAAACCAGTGCCGAACCCAAAAACGGCCCGCTGCACGGCGTGGCCAGGACGGTGGTAATGATACCTTTGAAAAACGCCCCGCTCGCGCCCCCTTGTGCGGCCAACTCGTTCGCCCGGCCTGTGCCCACAAAGCCGGGCAGCGGAATTTCCCACACGCCCAAAAAGCTGAGCGACATCGTGAACAGCACGCAGACCAACACGATATTGAACGCGCTAAAGGTGAACCATTGCCCCCAGCCGAACTCGAAGAATACGGCCAGCACGGCCAGCAGCATGAATACGCTGAGCATGCCCAGCGTGTACCAGATGTTGAGCATCAGAATTCGGCCGCGTGAGTGACCGCTCTGCTCGACAAACGACAGAATTTTCAGCCCAATCACCGGCAGTACGCAGGGCATAAAATTCAAGATGAACCCGCCAGCCAGGCCAAACAGCATAGCCATCCAGATCGGCATGCTGGCCGTTTCGTTGGAGCCGCGAACTACCACGCTCTTGGGATCGAAGCCAACCGCGGGAGCCTTGATCGCTCGAGCGCCAGGCTCCGAGCCGGCGGCCTTTACCGCGTCGATATAGCGCGCCGGCTCGAATCGCACGGTGGCCGGGCCGGTCATGCCGCTGGCAATCGTGGCTGCAAAGCTCAAACCTTCAGGCTTGTCGCACCTTTCTTCCGAGCAGGTCATGAAGCCCACGATCCCGGCGATTTCGTGTTTGCCGGCTGTCGTGCCCGGTGGCACGGCCAAGTCGACGGCGACCGTGACCGGCCCTTCGTAAAATCGCGTCTGTTTGCTCGGCTCGACGTCTGAAGGCCGCACCAGCGGCGGCCGATCGGCTCGCGGAGCACTGGCCTGCAACCCACCGGTGCTCGTAAGCACCAACCGCGTGGGCATGCCGATGGTCGGAGGATTGTCCGTGGGCAGCGGATAAACGTGCCAGCCCGCGGCCGGCGTGAGGGTCACCAGCAGCCGGGCCGGCTGACCGGGTTTCGCCGGCGGTTCGATTCGGCCTTTGACTTGAGCATGTGCAGCCGTCGGAATCGCGCTGGCCGAAGCCGCCGCCGGGCCGCCGCCAGCCTGCAACTTTCCCGTTGCCGGCGCTTGCTGCGCGGCCGAGCTTTTTTGCTTTTGCTCTGGAATCGGCACCCCCGGTCCCGCGGCCGCCGTGAACGGGACATGCTTCGGCGGCAAGCAATTCCTGTCGGTGCAGGCCTGGATAAAAACGTGTCCCTTGATGCTCACATGTGCGGGATCGACGCCGGCGGCAAACGTCAGCGGGGCGTACCAGGTGACACTGCCCGCGTGGGTTTCGACCGGCAGGTTGTTGAAAGCCGGCTCGGGATGCGTCTCCGGCGGCTTGATGCTACGAAAATCACCGGCCAGGGTTGCCGGCTGTTTCTCTTCGAGCGTGATCTTGGTGCGCACGGGCCCGCCCGGCGGTTGCGTCACCGAGTAGACGTGCCAGCCTTCGCCAATTTTAGCAGTAACAAAGAGCCGGGCCGGCTGGCCTGCCTTGGCCGGCGTGAATTGAGCCGAGATCGAATACGGTGCCGTGTCCGGCACGCTGGACTCGATGATCTTCGACAAATCGATCTGGGCGCTGGCGGGCGACGCAAACTGGCTCAAGCAGCCAATTGCCAACAGCATCACGACCGTGCGAGCGCCGAGCAATCTGATTCGATTCATGCCTTTCGTAACTCCCGCGACCAGAATAATCCCCGCAAGCATGCCAGTCACTTTAGCATATCAGGACAGGCCCGCGCAGTTGAGCCGAATCGACGAACGTCGCGGCTGACAAATTGTCCGCTGGCACGGGCGAGTTCCGAATTCGTTTAAGTCATTTGCGCCATGAATTTGAGCCGCGCGAGCTGAGTTTGCACGCGGGCCTGGACCTTATCTAGATTATCGAACCGCCGCTCGTCCAGGTACAGCCACCGCATCCAGTTAAGTGCTGACAGCAGCACGTTGGCCCGATCGAAGGCCTCGACCAGCCGAAGCTCGGCCGGCGTCAGTTGGCGGGCACTTTGGTAACTATCGAGGCCGAGCTGCCAGCTAGCGGGCTGGTCGCCGGCCAAACTACCCAGCAGTCGGGCAATATCGGCTGCGACGCTATCGGTTTGCATGGCCCCGAAATCGACGATTCCAGAAACGTCGTCGCCAAGAAACAGAACATTGTCATGCCAGACGTCGCGGATGCAGGGAGCCAGCGGCACGGCCAACGTTTGTGCCTGGGCGAGCAGCGATTCCACAGGCAAGCGAGTCTGGCCGAAGAGGGCGATGATTTCGTGGGGTATCCCGCGACTGGCGGTCGCGGCTTTATGGTCGAGCTGGCGAATGCCCGCGTCGGCCCACCAGGCAAGTTGTTGCCGACGGCGCGCGATGCCCGGCGCCGGCGCGATCCGCGGATCGGGCAGCGGAAAATTCTCTACGGCATGATGAAACTGGGCCAAGGCCGTCATGGCGGCCTGCAACTTTGCAGGGCTGGGCGATGCCAGCCAGTCGGCCGCGCCCGGCAGCCAGGGCTCCAACTGCCACAAATGTTTTTCGTAGCGCACACAGGTGTCGCCCGCGCACGTGGCAAGCGGCAACGGTAGGAGTCTGAACCCCCGAGTGGCTGCGTGCGTAAGGATCTGATGGATGAACCCAAGCTGCTGGTGATCGGGATGCTCGGCTGGCCAGCATCGCAGGCAGAGCGGGCCCAGTGCCGTTTCCAAACGCCAGAATCGGGCACCGCTCAGACCGCCGGCAGCGGCCAGATACTCAACTCGGGCAGGCCGGCAGGCAGCCGGGTAGGCGCTGAGCACCGGCTCAAGTTCTCCAAAGCCCGGCATGGGTACCACCTCATCAATCGTTGCCGTCGTCAAAGTCGGCATACTCGGCTCGCGGCCTGGGACCGGGTATACTCATGTGCATGGCGGGCGAGCGCCGCTAGGGCCAAAACTTCGCCGCAACTCTGTACTTTTGCCTTCCGCGCCCGCCCCAAACGTGCAAATGCGGCAAACTAGGTTATATTTTACGGTCCTGATAGCTGGGTCCGCATCTCCGGCATGCACCTTCTATCTTTCCGCGCCAGAACATTAAGGGAAAGCACGATGTCGATTCGCTCCGCAAATGCTCGCTTGCTCGCCGGGTTGATCGCCTGGGCCCTGTGCTGCCCCTCGGCTTGGGCCGATGAGCACGAAGCCGAAAGCAAATCCAGCACGAGCAAGAGCTCGGCCGATGGTGCGACCCATAGCACGACCAAGCCCAAGTATCCGCCTTATGCCGAAGCGCTCAAGGATTTCAAGGCGATCGAGGGGCTGATCAAGCTACACCAGAAAGAAAACCGCGTTTACGCCGAAATCGACAGCCACCAGTTCAACCACGATTTTATCGTGTTGATTTCGATCGCTCGCGGCATCGGCGAGGGCGCGCTACTGGGCGGCATGACTTGGGGTTTTGGCGACGATTGGCTGTGGCAGTTCCGCAAGGTGGAAGACACGGTGCAGGTCGTGCGGCGCAACGTCCGCTTTCGCGCCAACAAGGGCAGCCCCGAGGAAAAGGCCGTACACATGGCCTACACCGACAGCGTGCTGTTCGCCCTGCCGATTGTCACCAAAGCCAGCGGCGGCGGCGTGGTGGTGGATTTGGATCCGATTTTCATGAGCGACCTGCCGCAGATCTCGCAGGTCTTGCCCGGTTTTTCGTTCTCGTCGAGCAAGTCGTCTTGGGCGGCAGTCAAGGGCTTCAAGGACAACGTGGAATTGGAAGTCGCCGCCACCTATGCCTCCAGCGGCACCCAGAGTCTGGACACCGTGCCCGACAGCCGTGGCGTGTCGATCAACGTGCACTATTCGATCAGCCAGTTGCCTGACAACGGCTACGTATCGCGCATGGCCGACGACCGCGTGGGCTACTTCGTCACGGCCATCAAAGACTATTCGAAGAAGGGGGATGAAGACCGCTTCGTGCGGTACATCAACCGTTGGGACCTGCAAAAGGCCGACCCTGCGGCCGAACTGTCGCCCCCGAAGAAGCCGATCGTGTTCTGGCTCGAGAAGACCATTCCCTTTGCTTATCGCGGCGCGATCCGCGACGGCATCCTGGAATGGAACAAGGCCTTCGAACAGGCCGGCTACTCCAATGCCATCGAAGTCCGGCAACAGCCAGAAAATGCCGACTGGGACCCCGAGGACGTGAATTACAACACGTTCCGCTGGATCACCTCCAGCGCCGGCTTTGCGATGGGGCCCAGCCGCGTGAATCCGATCAACGGACAGATTCTCGACGCCGACATCATCTTCGATGCCGATTTCGTCACCTATTGGAAGCATGAATACGAGCAGTTTACACCGGCCAGCATCGCGGCGATCACCGGCGGCCCGCTGGATCTGGAGCATTTTCAGCAGGCGATGGAGCACATGCCGGTTGGCATGCGGCATGGCGCACAGTGCCGCTGCGAGCTGCACACGGGCATGGCCCGGCAGTTGGCGTTTGCCAACATCGCGCTGGCTGCCAGCGCGGCCCCGGTGGGCTCGAAGGAAGAACAGCGACTGCTGTTGCAGGGTCTCAAGGAAGTCACGATGCACGAGCTGGGGCACACGCTGGGTCTGCGGCACAATTTCAAGGCCAGCACCATGCTCTCGCTCGAGGATATCAACAACCCTGCCAAGACCGAAAAAGTCGGCATGGCCTCGTCGGTCATGGACTACTCGCCGCCCAACATTGTCTCCAAGGATCAGAAGCAGGGGGACTATTATTCGACGACGATTGGCCCCTATGACATGTGGGCCATCGAATACGGCTACAAACATCTCAGCGGCGGCATCGAGGGCGAGATTCCGGAGCTGAAAAAAATCGCCTCGCGCTCGGCCGAGCCCGACCTGGCTTACGCCACCGACGAAGACACGCGCGGCATCGATTCGGATCCCTACTCCAATCGTTTCGATCTGGGCAAGGATCCGCTGGCCTATGCCCGGGCCCGCACGCGGTTGATCAGCGGTTTGATTCCCGGCGTGGTGAAGAAGGTGACCAAGGAAGGCGAAGGCTACCAGCGTGCCCGACAGGCCTTCGGCGTGCTGTTGGGCAATTACGGCCAGGCCGTGTTCCTGGCCTCGCGCTTTGTGGGAGGCGTCGAAGTGAACCGCGACCATCGAGGCGAGCCGAAAGAACGCGCCCCGTTTGTGGTCATCGCGGCCGACAAGCAGCGCGAAGCGCTGAAGCTGGTCGAGGAAAAGATGTTCAGCGACAAGCCGCTGGAATTTCCGCCCGAGTTGTACAACCACCTCGCGGCCACGCGCTGGTACCACTGGGGCATTACAATGCCCATGCGCACCGATTTTGCCGTACACGAAGTGATTGCCATGTGGCAGGATCGCGTGCTCGACCACTTGCTTTCGCCGCTGACGCTCGATCGGCTCTACGATTCCGAGTTGAAAGTGCCGGCCAAGGACGACGCCTTCACGACGGCCGAATTGTTTTCGCGGCTCACGAAGTCGATCTTCACCGAACTCGACAACCTTAAGCCGGGCAACTACACCAATCGCGAGCCGGCCGTCAGCAGCCTCCGCCGCAACTTGCAGCGGATATATGTCAAGCGACTGAGCAACATCGCGCTAGGGCAGGGGGGCGCTCCCGAAGATTGCCAGAGCCTGGCCTATGCGGAGCTAGTTGGCCTCGAAAAGCGGCTGGACGAAGCGCTGGCGAAAAAGGACAAGCTCGACAGTTACACGCAGGCCCATTTGCAGGAAACCCGCGACCGAGTACACAAAGTGCTCGACGCTCGACTGACCTTCAGCCGGCCGTAGCCGTACAGCCGCAACCGCGACAGCGCTAGGCCAGCAGCCAGTCGACGACCTGCACCAGGCCGTCGTCGTCGTGCGAGGGGGCGATGCGATCGGCGGCCGCTTTGACTTCGTCCTGGGCATTGCCCATGGCGATGCCCAGGCCGGCCTCGGCGATCATCGGAAGATCGTTCACGTCGTCGCCCGCCGCGCAGATTTCGTCCGCGCGGATGCCCCAGCCCTCGGCTAGCCGCAACACGCCGGCCCACTTGGTCACGCCCTGCGGCGCAATCTCGCACATGTAGCCACGATACCGCGGACTGCGAAGCACGTGCGTGTACAACGCGCCGGGCAACCTGGCTTCGAGCAACTCGTGCAGAGCCAGCATCTGTTCGCGGCTGCCCATTGCGAAGCCGGCAAAAACTCCGGCCGGCGGATCGCGCGTCATCTGCGGCCAGACATGATGGCAACCGGGATTGAGCGCAAAATACTCCGCCAGCTCGGCCTGCTCGACTTCGGCCCGCGCACAGTAAAAGTCGTAGCCCCGATGAAACGTATCGCCATAGAGCACAGCGTCGAACCCGGCCCCGGCGACCAACTGCAGCACGCGGCAGAGCAGGTCGCGGTCGAACTCGGCCCGATAGAGCGTGGCATGATCGCTCGGCCGCTTGACCAGCGCGCCGCTGGCCGTGACCAATGGGCTATCGAGCTCGAGTTGCTCGACCAGCGGCAGCGTCCGGCTATAGCGCCGGCCGGTGGCCAGCACCACGCGCACGCCCGCGGCCGCCGCACGCCCCAGCGCTTCGCGCGTCGGCGCCGTCAGCTCATCGCGGCTATTCACCAGCGTGCCATCGACATCAATCGCCAGCAGTCGATACATCAACACGCCCACGTTGCGGTCATGCCCGATCGCTTGGGCTTGTGTTCACGAATGAGACAGCACGTCGCCCAAGTCCCGCGCGGGATCGGGTGCGCCGAAGTATTCAAGGCTGGAATCAAAGATGTCAAGTTCGTTCTCTAACACCTTGAAGCCGGATGCCGCGACGAAATACTGTTTTTGACCGGAAGCAAGTCGATAAACATTCGCGGCTTCGTGCGCCTTGGCCGGCAGGAAATCTCCAATGGCCTTGTCGTCGTTTTCGACTCGCGTCAGCTCGACCGCATCCAGCGTTGTGGGAATTCCGATGTACTCCACGCCCCAAAACACGATGTCAATATTCTTGGCGACCTCTGGCGATTTCGGGCTTCGCAAAAGCATTTGGTTATGACTGACGTTGTAGTCCCAAATGCGGAACCGACGCTCCGAAACGAAAGACATCTTTCAACTCCTCATTCAAACGGGTTGGCTAGCAGGGCGCCATCCTTGTATCATTTGATCCGAGACCACCAAACCTTGTTCTGCCTAATTTGGAGCAACTCCCAGTCCGTTGCTCCGTGACGCCCGGCTGAAGCGCGCGTCACTCCAGCCCACACGTCCACGCCTTTCAAATTGAAAAGCATCTCAGTGCTTTGATCGTTCATGACTTCGAGAAACCGTATCTTCCATTGCGTCGGATCATCTTTCGCGAAGTGCTTCCACGTTTCGGCGGAATTGGCTGTGGCAAAATCATCAAGATAGTCCGACAATCCAAGCGCGACTTTCATATTTATTGTACCGCAGCGCGCGTTCTTGGGGCACGGATTTTGTCGCTGAGTTCGCCCAACAATGCGGTTTTAAATGCGAGATAGCAGACCGTCGGTAGTAGGCCGACGCCTCACGTTCGCATTTCCTCAAGTCGCTTCCGCCATTGCCGTCAATTGCAGCGTGGCTCGCTGCTGTTCCTTCTCGAGGTACGAGCGCCCCTTCTTGACGTTCAGATGGTCCCAAGGCAGCCGGGCATCGAGCGGATAGGAGCGGTGCAGCGTGGACTGTACGTCGAGCCCGCTGTCAGCGAGGGCCGACCACCACAAGTCGGGCTTCAAGTGCTCGAACCAACTGTCGAGCCGTGCACCGCGGCGCCAGGCCAACTCCAGCCCGTCGGCCACGCGGCGATCGCCGCGACTAAAGATCCCCTCGAGCATGCTCGTCTCGACGCCGTGGCATTTTACGTTCACGCTCTGAATCGAGCGGCGACGCCATAGATGCTTATGGGCGGCTGCAAAGTATTCGCGGGTTTGCATCCCGTTCCATTGATAGGGCGTATGGGCCTTGGGCACAAAGTTCGACACGCTGGCGATGACCTTGGGATAACGGCCACGCTCTTTGCGGCCGATGCGGGCAATCGTCTCGGCCATGTCGACAATGCCGTCCAGGTCCACGCCGCGTTCGCCGGGCAGCCCGCACAGAAAATACAGCTTCACCTGCTGCCAGCCGTTGCGAAAAGCCTGGCGGCAACCTTCGTAGAGATCTTCGTTCTTGATTTTTTTGCGGATCTGTTCGCGCATGTCATCACGCGCGACTTCGGGGGCCAAGGTCAAACCATGCCGATCGCCCGACATCAGCTCGGCCACGCTGCGGAGCTGTTCGTTCACGCGCAGGCTGGGCAGCGCGATCGTCACGTTCAACGGCGAAAACACTTCGTGCAGCCGGCGGAGCAAAGGCTCGAAGTGCGGATAGTCGCTGGTCGATAGCGACAGCAGCGAGATCTCCTGGAATCCCGTATTGCGATACGACTCCAGCGCCGCCTGCACGATCGTCTCGACCGAGCGGATGCGCAGCGGCCGCTTGATCACCGTGCTCTGGCAAAAGCGGCACTGCCACGGGCAGCCGCGCATGATTTCAATCGCGATCCGGTCGTGGACGCACTCCACGTAAGGCACAATCGGCCGGGTGGGCAGGGGAGTGCCGTCCAGATCGTCGATCACCGACGGCTCGATCGTCGCCGGCACTTCGCTGCGCGTGCGATGCAAGGCCACCTGCGCGCCGTCGCCGCCGTACTCCGGTTCGTAGAAGCGCGGCACGTATGCAAACGGCAACCGTGCGGCCAGCTGCAGGAGTAGCTCTTCGCGCTGCTGCCGGCCGGCCGTGCCGGTGCTCAAACGGCCTTGGCTGCGGGCTGCATTCTTCAACTCGAGCCACGTGTCGCAGAGCAGGGGGAGGCTCGGCTCGCCGTCGCCCGTGACAAAGACGTCGACAAACGGAGCCAGTGGCTCGGGGTTCTGCGCGCACGGCCCGCCGGCAATCACCAGCGGGTCGTTCACGGTGCGCTCGTCGCTGCGCAGCGGGATACCGCCCAGGTCGAGCATGGTGAGCAGGTTCGTGTAGGCGATCTCATATTGCAGCGTGAAACCCAGGACGTCGAACGCGGCCAGCGGCGTGAAGGTCTCGAGGCTGTACAGCGGCAATTGGTGCCGCCGCAATTGCTCCTCCATATCCAGCCAGGGGGTAAAGGCCCGTTCGCAGACCCAATCGTCGCGGTCGTTCATCAGCGTGTACAGCACTTGCAGGCCATGATGGCTCATGCCGACCGTGTACGTGTCGGGAAAGGCCATGCACAGTTTGCCGCGCACGTCGGCATGCGATTTGCGCACGATATTCAGCTCGCCGCCCAAGTATTGCAGCGGCCCCTGCACGTGCGGCAGGACATGGCTGATGAGGTAGCTCTTCAAATCGCGGTTGACCATCGCCGGAATCCTCGTGCCAGGCCAGCGGCTGCGACGCACACGCCCCGAACCCACGATTATGCCAGACCCGCCCACTTGCCAGTAGAGGAACCGGGGCAGGGCAGGGGGGCTGGCGCGCGAGCGGTGATCGACAATTCCCTGCGCATTTCCTCTCTTGGCGAGCCCCAAGACATATCGTGGCGAGCCCCAGGACGTAAGTCCGGGGAGTCCCCCGCGGCGACTGCCAGCCAAAACGCGCCTGGACAGCGGCTGCCGCAAGCCATAATAAATGAAGTCGGGGCGAATGGACGCTGTCCGCGACCGCCGGCCGCGGCTTTGTGAACCCCAAAGAAACTGGGAATGAACCATGCACATGCGCGGCATTGGGTTGCTACTGGTGACACTGGCCACGCTGGCGCCCGCGCCTGCTGCCCTGGCGAAAGCCCCGGCCGACACGGTTTCGGCGGCGGAAGCCCGGCGACAAATGGTCGACAACGAGATCGTCGGCGCGGGAATCAAAGATCCGCGCGTGATCGAGGCCATGCGGGCCACGCCGCGGCATGAGTTCGTCGTTTTCAAAGATCGGCCGATGGCCTATTTCGACATGGCCTTGCCGATCGGCGAAGGGCAAACTATCTCGCCGCCGTTCATCGTGGCCTACATGACCGAGCAGCTCGAACCCAAGGCCACCGACAAGGTGCTCGAGATCGGCACCGGCAGCGGCTACCAGGCGGCCGTGCTCAGCCCGCTGGTCAAAGAGGTGTATTCCATCGAAATCAAAGAGCCGCTGGGCCGGCACGCCGCGCGCACCTTGAAACGGTTGGGATACACCAACGTGTTCACGAAAATCGGCGACGGCTACCAGGGCTGGCCTGACAAGGCGCCGTTCGACAAAATCATCGTCACCTGCTCGCCCGAGAACGTGCCGCAAGCGCTGGTGGATCAATTGCGCGAAGGGGGACGGCTGATCGTGCCCCTGGGCCAGCGTTATCAGCAAACGCTGTACTTGTTTCGCAAGCAGGACGGCAAGCTGGTCTCCGAAGCGTTGCGGCCGACACTGTTTGTGCCCATGACCGGCACCGCCGAGGAGCAGCGCAAACTCAAGCCCGACCCGCTCAAGCCGGCCATCGTCAACGGCAGCTTCGAGGAGCTCGCCAAGGAGGGCGACCTGGTCATTCCCAAAGGTTGGCACTACGTGCGCCAGGCCGAGGTGGTCAAAGACAAGCTGGCCCCCGACGGTGAGAGCTATGTGCGTTTCACGAACCAGGAGCCGGGCCGAGGCTCACAGGCCTTGCAGGCGTTTGCCATCGATGGCTACAAGGTACAGGCTTTGGACGTTTCATTGCGCATCAAGGGCGACCGCCTGGGACCCGGTCAGAACTCGCAGCAAATGCCAATGCTGATGATCGTGTTTTACGATGACAAGCAGAACGTGGTCGGCGATCGGGGCATCGGCCCTTGGCGCGGCAGCTTCGACTGGCAACAAGAGCATGCCGTGCTGCGCGTGCCGCCCAAGGCCACGCACGCGATCGTCCGCATCGGCCTGCTGGGCGGCGTCGGCGAGCTGAGTGTCGATGCGCTGCAAATCTCCGCCAAAAACGGCTAGCGAATACCGGTCTCGTAAAGCCGCGCTCGGTGGTCGCGGGCTTTACTTTCCGCTCGAAAGCGGAACGGCTCGGGCGTGACCTCGTAGCCCGGCCGCAACGCAACGTTCCATAGCAGCCCCAGCGCCAGCGCATGGGCCAGCAGTCCCGAGCCGCCGTAGCTGACCAGCGGCAGCGACAAGCCGGTCACGGGCAGCAGGCCCACGGTCATGCCGGTATTCACGAGCACCTGCACGGCGAACAAGGCGCCGATTCCCACCGCCACCAGCCGGCCAAACGGCTCGCGCGTCTGACCGGCAATGCGGCACGCGCGCCACACGATGATCCCATACAGCAAAAACATGCCGAGCATCCCGCCCCAGCCGAAACGCTCGCCGACCACCGAGAAGATGAAGTCGGTATGCGACTCGGGCAGATGATAGACGGCCCGATCATCGGGCGCGGCGCCCGTGCAAACGCTGCCCCACACGCCGCCCAGCGCCAGCAGTTGCTTGGCCTGATGCAATTGATAGCCGTCGGCCGTGGGCTTTTCGCCGGGCGCCGACTGCTCGACGAGCGAAGTGACCCGCGAGCGCTGCTCCAAACTCATTTGCGACCAAACCAGCGGCAACAGCGCCAGGCCGCAACAACCCAGCGCCGCCAGGTCGCGCCGCTGCGCGCCGGCCGCAAACAACAACACAAACAACAACGGCAAAAAGACCAGCGCGGTGCCCAGGTCGGGTTCACGCAGCACCAGCAGCAAAGGCACAAGCGTGAGCACCAACGGCAAGATCAGCCCGCGCAGCCGGCGGTAATTCTCGCGGTGCATCAACCATCGGGCCAGCGCCAGCACATACGCCAGCTTGGCAAACTCCGAGGGTTGAAATCCCAAGCCCGCGAAACGCACCCAGCGATGAGCGCCGTGCACCGCGGGAAAGAAGTACACCGCCACGAGCAATCCGATCACCACGGCAAACAAGCCGTAACTCCAGCGGGCCAACACGCGGTAGCTGGGTAGCGTGACCAGCGTCATCGTCGCCGACGCCAGCGCGATCCACATCGCCTGCTGCGCGAAATAGTAGCGGCCGCCGCCGGCTAGTTCCGCGGCCCGCGCAATGCCGGCCAGCCCCAGGCCAAACAAGCCGGCCGCCGCCAGAGGCAGATCCCAGGGCAAACGGGCAATCCAGGTCTGAAACTGCAAGGTCGTGGGCGCCGAGGAGGAGGGCTCTTTCGATTATGTCCGGCCGTAAGACGGTGGCCTGACATCGGTTGAGAGAATAGTAGCAGGCGCTGTCCAAGCTCCCCAAGATCGCTTTTTCCACCCACATGGGTGGAAGCACCGCTATTTTTTACCCTTTCAACCCATCTTGTTCATGTTTCTCAACCTTTGAGATCAAAAAAAACTGCGCAGGTTCCTTGAACCGCATGCTAGTGTTGGTATGTTTTCGGTTGTCCAAACCGCACCACGGGTCCAAATTACCAGGGGAGCAAAGAGCACATGCGAAGCACATTTTTCAAGCTGACACTGGCGTCGCTGACAGCAGTGGCCGCGTTTGCGGGCACGGAGTCGTCGGCCAACGCCTTCTGGTGGCGTCATGGCGGTTCGAGCGGTGGTTACGGTTCGAGCGGCGGCTGGGGTTCCAGCGGCGGTTCGAGCGGCGGCTACGGCTCGTCGGGCGGTTCGTCCGGCGGCTGGGGTCACCACGGCTTGTTCGGCCATCACCACCGCGCCAATTGGGGCAGCTATGGTTCCAGCGGCGGATCGAGTGGCAGCTGGGGTTCGAGCGGCGGTTCGTCCGGCGGTTGGGGTTCCAGCGGCGGATCGTCCGGCGGCTGGGGCTCGAGCGGTGGTTCGAGCGGCGGCTGGGTTTCGGGCTACGGCAGCACTGACGGCGTGATCATGGACAACAATGCCGCGCCGCAAATGACTCCTCCGGGTGCAGTTCCCGGCGCGATGCCCGCTGCTCCGGCTCCTGGCCCGGCCATGCCGGCTCCGGGTGGCGCCGCCCCGCCGAAACCGGCTGGCGTGCAGCTGAATCCGGCCAACGATTTCCGTTCGGCGACCGTCAATGTGCAGGTCCCCGGTGAAGCCAAGGTGTTCGTCAACGGCATGGCCACGAGCAGCACCGGCGCCTATCGCCGCTATGTCTCCAACGGCCTGGAACCCGGCTTCAGCTACACCTATGAGCTGCGTGCCGAGATCGTTCGTGACGGCAAGACGCTGACCGACGTCAAGTCGATCAAGCTCAAGGCCGGCGAAAACGCGAACATCAATTTCAACTTCGAGAAGGGCGACAACCAGATTGCCAAGGAACCGGTCCGCACCAGCCTGACGCTGCACGTGCCGGCCGATGCCAAGGTGTATCTGTCGGGCAACCCGACCGCGCTGGGCGGCGGGGTCCGCGAGTTCGCCACCACCAAGCTCGCCACTGGCGAAAAGTGGAACGATTACGTCGTGCGTGTTGAGCTCCAGCGCGATGGCCACCTGCTCAGCAAAGAGCAGACGGTCTCGCTCAACGGTGGAGACACCAAGCAACTGACGATTGACTTCGACGTGGCCCAAGTGGCTCGCAACGGCCGCTAAGCGTTGTAGCGGATTGGACAGGGGGCCGGCCTTCGATCACACGGGGGCCGGCCCTCATTTTTTATATCTAAACCCTCGCGCGGCCCCCCACCGGCCGCGCGAGGGTTTATCGTTTGTAGCTGTCGAGAATGGCTCGGCAGACCCGTCCCGTTTCAGTGTCCGCCGGCATCCGATAAACTTTTGGGTATCAGAGTGGCCCGTCACGGCAAGATTTCCCGACTGGATGGATTGGAATGAATACCGCGCGGCTAACGCCCAGCAATCCGGCCGGATGCACTTCGGCCAGTTGGGGACGCTGGAGCCGGCTGCTGGTCAGCGGGCTTCTGGCCTGGCACCTGATTGCCGTGCTGCTGGGGCCGCTGTCCGTGCCCGACGCGATGATCCCCGAAGCGCTGCGGCCGATCTTTCGACCCTATCAGCAAGCCGTCTTTATCAATAACGGCTACAAGTTCTTTGCTCCCGATCCGGGCCCGAGCCATCTGGTGCGCTACGACGTCGAGATGGCCGATGGCAGCCATCAGCACGGCGTGTTTCCCGATCTTGGGGAGCATTGGCCCCGGTTGCTATATCACCGGCATTTCATGCTCAGCGAGTTCATCGGCAATGCGCCGCCCCCGCCGGATTGGGATCCGCGCCTGAACTGGGCTCAGCAGCCATTGCACGGCTGGCAGCGCGAATACGCCCACTCGTATGGTCAGCATCTGCTGCGCGCTTCCGGCGGCCGCAGCGTTACGCTCGAACTCGTCGAACACGGGATCGCTTCGCCCGACCAGGTGTTGGCCGGCGTGCGTTTAGACGATCCGCAGAGCTATCGTAGCCGGCCGCTGGGGACCTATTCCGGAGCCGACCAGTGAACATGGTATCTCGCTACTTGCGCGAGCTGATCGGTGCGGCCATCGGCGGATGGAACCGCTTTTGGTTTTCGGCCGCCGATCCCGCCACACTGGGATTGGTGCGCATCCTGGCCGGCTCGATGCTGCTGTACACGCACCTGGTGTGGACGCTCGACTTGGAGGCCTTCTTCGGCCGCGACGCGTGGGTAAGTCCTTCGGCGGCCGCCAGTCTAATGCGCGGCGACTCGGCCTGGAGCTATTTGTGGCTGGTCGATTCTCGCTGGCTGCTGTGGACGCTGCATCTTGCCGCGCTGGCCGTGTTTGCCATGATGGCCATCGGCTTGTGCAGCCGCATGGTGACGGTGCTGGGCTTCGTCATCGCCGTGGCTTATGCCAACCGCGTGCCCGGTGCGCTGTTCGGTTTGGACCAGATCAACACGATGCTGGCCATGTACGTCATGCTCGGGCCGAGCGGAGCGGCATATTCTGTCGACCGCTGGCTGGCCGCTCGCCGAGCCGGCAAGCCCATGCCTGTGGCCACACCGACCGTAAGTGCCAATCTCGCCGTGCGGCTGATCCAGGTTCACATGTGCATCATCTATTTCTTCGCCGGGCTGTCGAAGATGCAGGGCGAGACGTGGTGGGCCGGCAATGCATTGTGGGGAGCTTTTGCCAATCTCGAATACCAATCGCTCGATATGACCTGGCTGGCAAGCTGGCCGCTGGTCGTGGCCCTGGCGACACAAGTCACGGTTTGGTGGGAACTGGCTTTCGCCGTCATCATCTGGCCGCGACTGCTGCGGCCGCTGGTCTTGGTGCTCGCGATTCCATTGCACCTGGGCATCGGCATCTGCCTGGGCATGATGACCTTCGGCCTGGTGATGCTGATCGGCTGCACGTCCTTTTTGCCGCCCGAGTGGGTCCGCGCGGTCATCGACCGGCGGGCAGGGCAGGGGAGGGCAGGGGAGTCGCCCGCCTTGGACGCCCGACCGGCCGAGGCTGCCATCCCGCGCCGTCGCCCCGCCGGCGAACGCCCGCCCGCCGGCCAACGCCGCTGAGCGGGCCAGTAGCGGAATTCGTGAGAATTCCGGCCGGGGCCGTCAACCCACGCGCCGGAAGTCTCACAACTTCCGCTACAACGCGGGTTGAACGCCAATCGGGGCTCACCTTATAGTTCATAAAGCCGCGACCGGTGGTCGCCGTGACTTTCCAAGCCATTGCCGGAGAACCGTCGAGTGTACGAATCCTTAGCCATCGTGGGTGCAACGGGCGCCGTAGGCACCATCATCCGTTGTCTGCTCGAGCAGCGCCGCTTTCCGATCGAGAAGGTGAAATTCCTGGCTTCGAAGCGCTCGGCCGGCAGCACGCTCGAGTTTCGCGGGCAGACGCACACGGTGGAAGAGCTCACGCCCGACGCCTTCACGGGCATCGATCTGGCCATCGGCAGCACGCCCGACGAAATCGCCCGCGACTTCGTGCCTTGGGCCGTCGAGCGCGGCTGCGTGGTGGTCGACGAAAGCGGCTATTGGCGCATGGACCCCACGGTGCCGCTGGTGATTCCCGAGGTGAATCCGCAGGCGCTGGCGCGGCACCGCGGAATTATTGCCAGTCCGAATTGCTCGACCACGCAATTGGCTGTCGCGCTCAAGCCGCTGCACGATGCGGCCCGGGTCACGCGCGTGATCGTCAGCACGTACCAGGCAACCAGCGGGGCAGGGGTGGCCGGCCAGCGCGACCTGGAAAGCGGCACGCGGGCCCAGCTCAATGCCGAGCACTATCGCTACGAAACCTTCGCGCATCCGATCGCTTTCAATCTGATTCCGCACATCGGCTCGCCAAAGCATCAGGGTTACACGTCCGAAGAAATGAAGATGGTTTACGAGACCCGCAAGATTCTGGACGAACCGGATCTGCCGATTTGTGCGACCTGCGTGCGTGTGCCGGTGAGCAATTGCCACAGCGAAAGCA
This sequence comes from Pirellulales bacterium, assembly GCA_036268995.1. Lineage (GTDB taxonomy): Bacteria > Planctomycetota > Planctomycetia > Pirellulales > PNKZ01 > DATATB01. The sequence continues at coordinate 17,165 of DATATB010000158.1, forward strand.
TTCTGGTCGAGACCGAGCGCAAAATCTCGGTCGACGAGGCGCGCGCACTGTTCGCCGCCACGCCGGGCATCGTGGTCGTTGACGACCTGGCTGCCAAGAGTTATCCGATGCCCAACAATTGCGATGGCCGCGACGAGGTGTTCGTGGGTCGCATCCGGGAAGACCTTTCCAGCCCTAATGGTTTGGCGTTCTGGTGCGTGAGCGACAACTTGCGCAAAGGCGCCGCCACCAACGCCGTGCAGATTGCCGAGCTGCTGGTGCGAAATCAGTCGGTGGCATGCCACGCACATTCAAACTGACTTTGGCCTACGACGGCACGCGCTACGCCGGCTGGCAATTGCAATTGGGCCACGCGACGCTGCAAGGCGCGTTCGAAGACGCGCTGGCAGAGTTGACCGGCAGCCTGGTGCGCGTGGTCGGCAGCGGACGAACCGACTCCGGCGTCCACGCGCTCGGCCAGGTTGTCAGCTTCAGCGCCGACACTCCGCTGACGCCCAACGCCTTGCTGCGCGCACTCAACGCCAGGCTGCCGGGCGACATGGCGGTGGTGGACTCGGAGGAAGCGCCGCCGGGCTTTCATGCCATCCACGATGCCGTGTCCAAGCGCTATCGCTACGTGGTGCACGACGGCCCGGTGCGCGACGTGTTCAGTCAGCCTTACGCCTGGCATCTGCGGACCCGCGTCGATGCGGACTTGATGCACCAAGCCGCTCAGCTCTGGCTCGGGCGGCACGACTTCAAAAGCTTTCAGAGCTCAGGTTCGCGGCGCATCACCACCGAGCGGACCGTGTTGGACATCAGCGTCGTCCGCGGATGGCACGGAGATCACGACCTCGTCGTGCTGGAAGTCGAAGCCGACGGCTTTTTATATAACATGGTCAGAGCCATGGTCGGCACGCTGGTCTACATTGGACGTGAAAAGGAGCCCGTCGCGTGGGCCGACGAAGTCCTGACTGCGTGCGATCGCAAGCTGGCCGGCATGACCGCTCCGGCCCACGGGCTGTTTTTGCTGCACGTGCGGTACACCCAGAACGACGGCTGCGGCACAATCGGGCTTAACGCGCCGCAATCGACTGGGTAACCTGATGGTTGAGGTGAGCGACGGCGCTCGCCCGCTTGAATCTTGCATTCATGGATTAAAAGCTGATGGCTGCCAATCACCGCCTGGCGTTCGAGCGACCGATTTACGAACTCGAAAGCCGGCTTTCGAAGCTGGAAGCGGAACCCGAGAAGACGACTGAAGGCGTCGACGAAGTCCGCCGCCTGCGCCGCGAGCTGGCCGATCTGAAAAAGAAGGTCTACAGCCAGCTCGAGCCGTGGGAGACCGTGCAAGTCGCCCGGCATCCCGACCGGCCCATGACGACCGATTATCTCAACCTGCTGTTCGACGAATTCGTCGAGCTGCACGGCGACAAGGCGTTCGGGGACGACCGGGCCATCCGCGCCGGCTATGCCAAGCTGGATCAGCACAAGGTGATGGTCATCGGCCATCAGAAAGGCAAAACGCTCAAGGAGCGGAATGCCTGCTTCTTCGGCTGCGCGCATCCCGAAGGCTATCGCAAGGCGCTCAGCAAGATGAAGCTGGCGGCAAAATATCATGTGCCCGTGATCTGCTTCATCGACACGCCCGGCGCGTATCCCGGCATCGGCGCCGAGGAGCGCGGCCAGGCGCAGATGATCGCCACCAACATGTTCGAGATGTCGCGGCTGGCGACGCCGATCATCTGCGTGGTGATTGGCGAAGGCGGCTCAGGCGGCGCCTTGGGCATCGGCGTGGGCGACAAGGTGGCCATGCTCGAGTTCGCCTACTATTCGGTCATCAGCCCTGAAGGCTGCGCCGGCATCTTGTGGAAGAGCCACACGTTTGCCGACCAGGCGGCCCGGGCACTGAAGATCACATCGAAGGATCTGTTGCGGCTGGGCGTGATCGACGACGTGATCGAAGAGCCGCTGGGCGGCGCCCATCGCGATCATCACCAGATGGCCGCCCGACTGAAAACGTACCTGACCAAAAGCCTGCGCGAGCTGGTGCCCAAGCCGCTGGACGCCCTGGTCGAAGCCCGCTACGAAAAATTCCGCCGCATGGGCCAATACCTCGAAGGCCCAACGGCCGAGGCCGCCGCAGCGGCGACATAAAGCCGCCACCGCTGGTCGCGCCGCAGAACGATCAGCCCGCTTACCTCGACATTTTCGAGTGGCGCTTCGACGATGAGCCAATAAGGGATTCGATCAAAAATCCGTGCCCTCAGGCTGTCCGGATGCCGGCGCGGATGGTTCGGCGGCTGGCTCTGCCGAAAGCGCCGCCGCATTGGCGCTCATGATCATTTGTGCGTGGCGCGCTTCTTGACGGAGGTAGACGCCATGAACGACACAAATCGCCAAAACCGACGCGGTCAGCGTAAGCACGTCGGATCCCAGCGGCAGAAACCAATTGGCATTCAGCGTTGCCGCGGAGAATCGACGGAAAACGACTGAGCTCAACGAGTCGCACACGTTGTGCGCGATCCATGCAGCCCACCACCAGCCGACGAGTGCGCTGCGGTTGCGGGTTCCCAGTGGCCGGCTGAAAGACCAGATCTCGCTGGCCGCGTCGTACGGCATCCACAAATTTGCAAAGGGCACAAACCACCACCACACCGCGCTCGCGGGCGAGTATTGGAGCCGCTTTGCATCCAAAGCAGCGAGGTTGCGATAGGCCCGGTAAAACCACGCGAGGAAAAAGGCGCTGGTGGGAAAGAAGACTAGGAAGCTGGCAAGGTTCAGCACTGCGGTTCGCAGGACTATGGAATCGGGAATTGGCTCCTGCGTTGACGATCCGAGCGACGCGAGGGCCCCGATGTCGGATGCCAATTTGACCAGGGCCAGGAAGGCGGTAATTCCCAGGAACCCCGACGCGAGCCAGGTGCGGAACCGGGCGGAAACGTATTCGGCGGGCCGTCCGCGGCGTCGTCCGGCGCGTTGCCTGGAGGACACGGGGCTGTCGTATGGGTTGATGCTCACGGCTGGCTCCCAGGCTAATGTTCGCTCGCCGCACGGGCCGCTCGGTTGTGCGACCAGTTTAGTGCAGCAGAGTTGCCGTCACCAGCCGGCAAGCAACGGGCAAACCTCGCTCCCTCCAACGTCCGATAATGTTTCTTATGTTCGGTTCGAGGCCCTGGTTTTCCCGGGATTCCGAGGGTTCCGGATCTCCGGTCAATTGCCCGAGTAACCAACCCGCATCGCGTCACGAGCCACGGCTCACGGCTGGCTGGGACCCCTTCCCCAGCCCGGTTTTACTTCGCCGGTTTGGACGGCGGGCTGGCCGGTGGCGCGGGCGGCGGAGGCGCCGATTCGAGCTGCTCTTTGAGCTGGTCCAGATACGGTCCGACCGCCTCGTTCAGCTCCCGGGGCATGATCGGCTTGGCCCGCTTGATCAGCGTGGCAATGCACTGCCCCGACCGCGACCGCAGCACTGCCGCCCGGGCGTCGGCCGACAGCGTCACGGCAAAGAACGTAATGGCCACGCACCAGACCATGCCCTTGGCGGCCCCCATCAGGGCCCCGATCTGGCGATCGAACTCCCGCAGCTTCAGCCGGTCGATGAACCTCGAAACCGCGCGGAACACGATCCAGATCGCCAGCGAGGTGGCCAGGTACAGCACCAGCATGGCGAGAAACTTGTTCCACGGCGCTTGAGTGCTCAGGTAGGGCGCCAGCACGTCGCTGAACCGCATCGCCACGAAGTAGCTAGCCACGAGCGAAGCCAGCGAGGTCACTTGCCAGGCGACGCCTTTGGAAGCGCCAAACACGGTGGCGACCACGATCACGACGAGCATGGCGATATCGTACGGCTGCATGCTGGGAGCTTACCTGAGCGAACTCGAGAACACGAAGGGAAATGTCAGCGGCGAGGCAGTATAGACGCCGCCCAGACCGATGGTGAAGGCCAATGCCTGCGGCTGCCAGCAGCGAGCCGGGCAGGGGGCAGCGATACAAAGCCGCGACCGGTGGTCGCGGGGGCCGTGCAAGCGCCACGCGACCGGCGGTCGCGGCTTTATGGCGATCACGACCGCTCAATTGCTCTTGGCCCTGCGCGCCGCTTTGGCTACAGTCCGCCGCGCAACCATTTTCGAGTTCGAATCATCCGGCAAGACGGAGCGAGCCGATGCCAGGCTTCCATATTCATATCTCGGCCAGCACCGTGTTGGGCATCGGCTACGGCGGCCTTGGCTTCGTGGCCTACGGCGTTCCGCCTTCGACCGCCGCGCTATCGACCGTGCTGTGCAGCGTGTCGGGCATGCTTCCCGACTTGGACAGCGGCCCCGGTCGGCCACTGCACGAGAGCGTGTGCTTCGCGGCGGCCGCCATTCCGATGATGATGGCCGATCGCTTCAAGCACATGGGCTGGGACCACGAGTCGATCATCCTGGCCGGCGCGGTGCTCTACCTGCTGATCCGCTTCGGGCTCGGGCATCTGCTGAAAAAGTGTACGGTGCACCGCGGCATCTTTCACAGCTTGCCGGTCGCGCTGATCTTTGCCGAGATCGGTTTCCTCGTGTGTACCACCGGCAACCTCGACATGCGCTACTACAAGGCCGGCGCCATCGTGCTGGGGTTCATGTCGCACCTGATCCTGGACGAAATCTGGAGCGTCGACTTCAAACACGCGAAGCTTAAGAGCTCGTTCGGCACCGCCATCAAGCTGTGGGCCCCGTGCCGCTGGGCCACGGCAGTCGCCTATACGATCATGATCATCACCACGCTGCTGACGCTCAACGATCCGATCTGGAGCACGGCGTCGGTCGGCGAACAAGAATTGCACACGGTCGCCTCGCGCGTGGTGGGCGGTTTCGAGCAAGAAACGGCCCGCATCCAAAAATCCGAGCAGAAGCCCGCCGACCCGACGCTCCGATAATCGCGGGCTCCAGGCTCGCGGCTAATCATTCCCTGCTGTCGATCCACAGCGTAACCGGCCCATCATTGATCAGGCCGACGAACATGTGCTGCCGGAACTGGCCGGTCTCGACCGTGACGCCGCGCGTGCGAACCTCGTCGACAAACGCCTGGTAAAGCCGCTCGGCCATCTCGGGCGGCGCGGCAGCGACGAAGCTCGGGCGACGGCCTTTCCGGCAATCGCCGTGCAGCGTGAACTGGCTGACGACCAGCAGCTCGCCGCCGACTTCTGCCAGGGCCAGGTTCATTTTTCCTACCGCGTCGTCAAAGATGCGCAGACCGACGATCTTTTCCGCCAGCCAACCGACGTCGGCCGGCGTGTCATCGGCAGCGACGCCCAAGAGCACGAGCAGCCCTCGGCCGATTTTGCCCACGACCTGCTCGTTGACCGTGACTCGGGCTTCCGTGACACGCTGAATGCACGCCCGCATGACTGATCCTCAAAGGTTGCTGAAAATCGCGCTCGCTCGGCCGCTTGCTGATCCGTAGCGCACCTGCGACACTGTCACGTTCGCCACGGCGACGGGCCGGGCGGTTGGATGTTCATCGCGCTGAAGTTGATTTTGCCGCCCATGTTGATGCTGGTTTATTGCCTGGTGATTGTCTGCGGCTCGCTGGCCGGCGGCATCATTCCGTTGTTGGTGCGCATGACGCACACGCGCATGCAGCTTACCTTGAGCTTCGTCGGCGGGGCCATGCTCGGCGTCGCCGTGTTGCACCTGCTGCCGCACGCATTCTATGAACTGGGCTCGATCCAGCACACCGTCGGCTGGCTGCTGGGCGGCTTCCTGTTCATGTTCTTCATCGAGCGCGTATTTCACTTTCATCATCATGACACGCCGGCCGACGGCGACGAACATGACCACGATCATGACGCGCCACACGCCGGCCACGAGCATCGCGCGCCGCCGCGGGCGCTCGGCTGGCAGGTGGCTGTCATCGGTTTGTCGCTGCACAGCGCGCTGGATGGCGTGGCGCTGGCCGCGGCCGTGGCCAGCGAAGCGCACGAGGCGGGCCTGGCGGGCCTGGTCGTGTTCCTGGTCGTTGCCTTGCACAAGCCGCTGGACTCGATGACGCTGGGTGCCCTGCTGGCCATGGGCGAGCATTCGCCGGCCAGGCGGCATCTGATCAATGGGCTGTACGCCTTGACCGTGCCCTTGGGCGTTGGGCTGTTCCATCTGGGAGCCGACCACGCCGGCGCGACCGCCACCGGCGCCATCGGCGCGGCGCTGGCCTTCACCGCGGGCACCTTCTTGTGCATTGCTACCAGCGACCTGCTGCCCGAGTTGCATTTTCATCGCCACGATCGCTTCAAGCTCTCGGCGGCGCTGTTGCTGGGCGTGGCCCTGGCCGCAGGACTTGTAATGGTGGAAGAGTCGTGGCACGAACATTCGGGGCATGGCCATTCCGCGCATGAACACGCCGAAGACCACCACGCCGACGATGACCATGAGCAGCACTCCGGCGATCGCCACGAAGGCCGCCGCAGCTAGCAGCCTGGCCGCGCGCCCAGTGTTGGGGATGGCACACTGGCCATTGCCCGGCTAAGATCTTCACTTCAGCCAGGCCGGCGGATTCCGGCAGTCGTTCCACACTGTTTGATTGCGGGAGCGAACCTTGATTCAGCGCGAGATTCTCGGCGAAGGCACGGTGCAGCTGCGCAGTCCTACGTGCCAGTTCCGCTACGAGCGACTGAAGCCAGGCGTGCTGCGGATGACGATCGATGGCGACGATCGCGGCGACTTTGGTTCGGCCACGTACGATGAAGTGAGCGCCGAGTTCTCGCGGTTTAATTTACCTCTCGCGTTGTTCATAGACGCCACGGCCGCGATGGCGCCGCCAACCAAGGTCATGGACGAATGGACCGCATGGTTCATGGGACATCGCCAGCAGCTCAAGACCGTAGCCGTGCTGGTCGACGCCGCCTCGAAGGTGACGCACTTGAGCGTTTCGATCGCCAAGCATCTCTCGCACACGGGCGACCTGATCACGATCTTCACCGAGCGGGACCGGTTTGAGCGCGTGTTGCTGCAACACGTCGCCGAAACCGCAATTGCGACGCGCTGATCAATCTTCCAAGCCGCGCTCGGCGCGAATCCGCCGCACCTCGGTCAACACGCCTTCGATCACTTCATGGTTGGCGTCGATCTGATTCCATTGCTGCACGAAAATCAGCACGATCGCCGCGATGCCCAACCCGGCGGCCGCGAAATGCACGTGGGCCCAGGTGACTTGCGCCAAGAACGGCCAGCCCAGCAGCGTCTCGGGCGTGGGGATGATGACTCCCGGATCGGCGGCCCCGCCGAGCGCGACAATCCCCACGGCGATGAGCATGCCGGCCACGCATAGCGGAAACGTGCGCCGTTTGAGCCGCCGGCTGCTGGCGACGTGCTCGCCGGACAGCCCGTAGGTCTCGCTGACTTCTTTGCACCAGCGGCTGGTGCCGATGAAGTAAGTCGCGACGATGCTGTTGACCAACACCACGACCAGTCCGGCGGCGATGCCCGACAGCCGGTGTACGGTCCCGCGCTGCTGCGTGGCCTTGTCGCCAGGGTCGTGCAGATTTCCCGCCCGCAGACTCAGGCCCACGGCGAACGTGGCCAGCAAGAACACGACCGCGAAAGCGGCCAATTTGGTAAAGATGCGATTCACAAGCCCGACGATCCAGCCCCGGTTGATGACAAATAGATAATCCACGGCCGGCGCGACTGCGAATTCACCGGTGCCCTGGTTTATAGAACAGATTCGTGCCGTGGGCCAGGGCCTCACGAGCCCGACACGCTCCCACTCCCCTGCCCTGCCCTCCCCTGCCTCGTCTCGGATATCGACGCGCCGGTTGCTGGCCCCTACATTCGGGCGGCTGCTGGGAATAAGATGGCAGTAGCAACGCAATTGACACCTTGAGCCGATGCACGCCATGAACAAGCCGCTGTTGGCCATCACGCTGGGCGATCCGGCCGGTGTTGGGCCGGAGGTCATCGCCGGATTGTGGCCCGATCGCCGGCTGCACGAGCTCTGCCGGCCGTTGGCGATCGGCCATCCGGAGATTCTGCGGCGGGCAGTCGAGCTGTGGCAAACGAGGGCTCGCGTCGTCGAAATCGACTCGCCCGAGCAAGCGCGGCCGGCCGTCAATGCGATTCCGTGCCTGGCCGTCGGCGGGCCCGAGACGCTTCAAATCTGTCCGGCCACAGTGGATGCCCGGGCCGGCCAGGCGGCGTATGAAGCGCTGGTGCTGGCGGCAAACTTGGCGCTCGCCGGCCGAATCGATGGCCTGGTGACGGCGCCGTTGAACAAGGCGGCCTTGTGGGAGGCCGGCCACCATTACCCAGGTCATACGGAACTGCTGGCCGAACTGTGCGGCGTGCGCGACTTTGCCATGATGCTCTATCTGCCGCCCGATGCGGGGCTGGCCGCCACGGCGGGTTTGGGAGTCGTGCACGTGACGCTGCACATGGCCCTGCGCGACGCGCTGGCCGCACTCAGCACGCCCGCCGTGGTCGCCAAGATCCGCCTGGCCGACCAGATCATGCGCACGCTCAAGGGCGCGCGCCCCAGCATCGGCGTGGCCGCCGTCAATCCGCATGCCGGCGAAAGCGGTTTGTTCGGCGATGAAGAATCTCGCATCATCGAACCGGCCGTGGCCGAAGCACATGCGGCTGGGATCGACGCCGTCGGGCCGCTGCCGGCCGACACGCTCATGGTGCGGGCCGCCGCCGGCGACTTCGACGCCGTCGTCGCCATGTATCACGACCAGGGACACATTGCCCTGAAGCTGCTGGGCATGCACCGCGCCGTCAATGTAACGCTGGGCCTGCCGATCGTGCGCACCAGCGTGGCCCACGGCACGGCTTTCGACCTGGCCTGGCAGAAGAAGGCCAACACCAGCAGCATGCTCGAGGCCGTCCGCGTCGCCGCGCAGTTAGCCGGCTGGCGGCAGTAAACCGGCGATGAACTCGTCGGTGATGTCGATGATCGGAGTCGTACCCGGCTGGTAGCTGAACAGCGTTTGTTCCAGCCGCACGTTGCACTGCACATCGTACAGTTCGATCACCAGGAGCACTTTGTAGTGGTCGCCGATGGTGCGGCGATATTCGACGCGATACGGAAAATAGTCAGTGCAGCCCAGCGCCAGAACCACGTGGTCGGGCACCTGCTCGGGCACCTGGTTCCAATCGATCGGGCGGCCCGCCTTGGCCGCCTCTTGCTGGTCGGGGGCGAGCATCGCGAGCACGGCCGGCGTCCAATCTCCGCGAACCGTAAAGACCGGCGTGTCGCCGAGCTGCGTCTTGTTCAGTCTCGAAAAGCCAAAGCCCCGATCCAGGCTGCTAACCAGCTTCGGCAGTCCCCCCATCGCCGCCAGGCCCATCTGGCCGAGAGCCTGGCCGCTCGCCGGCGATTTCGTCTGCGCCGCTCGCTCGGCGGTTACCACACGGGCGAGCTCGACGCGGCTGAGCGTCGTGGCCGGCGGCTTACGCCGATTGATCCAGAGGTATTTGCCATCGGCGATTTGCTGCACGCTGACGATCGCATCGCCCACTTGCAGCTTGGTATCCCAGCGCAGGCGATTGCTGGCTCCCGCAAGCTGGCGATATTCGCCATTGCCCAAGATGCGTTTGCCGAAGATTTCGCCGCGACAACGCATGCGGCAGGAAATCGAGGTGTACCGTGTGAGCCGCGCGGCAGCCTCGCGCACCACTTGTTGGGCCGCGTCGCTGCGGCCGGATTTGGTAGCCACAACAGGTGCGACTCGGGGGGCGTTCGGTTCAGCGTCGATCGAGCCGATCAAAGCCGCCAACCCCACCAGCAGCGCTAGCACGCCCCGCCGCAGCGCCGTTGCCGGTATCGCCGTTCGGAGCTGAATCCAACCGGCAAGCGTGGCCCGAACCGACGCATCGGCAGGCGGACCCCACAAGCTAGGCAAGATGTGCTTCATTGTGGGGTTTTGACGGATTTGCCAAAGAATCGCGTTATATCGAGCCGACCAATACCCCTTAGAGGGCGGCGGCCGCGCTTCGGCGGTCTGTCGCCGCACAAAAACACGGCCGCGAACACGGCCGATCGAAAGGGATTTTGAGGGGCTGATTGTAAAGGGGGGCCCTGTACCGGGTCCACGGCAATCGCTTGAGGCTTCTGGCGGATTCGTTTTCCGCCAGCCGCTTGGGGATCAGCCGCCGCCGGCTCGCCATCGCCGGCCGTTTTGCCTGGCGAGCGCGAAGCACAGGATCAAGGAAGACACGATGAAATACCATCTGGCCTTGTTAAGCGCGCTGGCAGTGGCCAGCGGTTGCGCGTTGCCTTTCAAAAACAACCTGCCGCCGGCCGACCAGATCATGCATCCTGGCCCGGGCGTGGATGGCCCCGGCCCGGGCGTGATGATGTACGCCCCGCCGGCTCCACCCCAGTTGGTGCAAAGCTCGCAAATTGCCTTCGTTGGGCCCGAAGGCATGATGGTGCAGTGGGACGCCTATTCGCCCGGCCAGTTTGATTCCGAGCCGCTGGTCACGCCCGGCCGGTACAACTTCGGGCAGGCCGCCATCTACCGTTTGAAGCTCACGAACATCCCGGGCCGCCCCGGTGTTGAGTTGTATCCAACGCTCGAAATCGGGCCGGCCACTCCGCGCACCGAGCCTTATCTGACGCACAACCCAATCCCCTTCCAGTTGACGGAAGAGGATTTCGACCAGATTCTCAGCGGCAACTTCGTCACCAAGGTGATCTACCTGCCGGATGCCGAGTACCAGGAGTTGGCCCTGGCGGGCGTGGAAACGCTCGTGAGCACGCGGCTCGATCCGGGCGTCGACCCGATTGTCGAGGCCGATCGCCGCGGCACGATCATGGCAATCATCCGCGTGGGCAATATCGATCTCGAAGTGCCTGGTTCCGGAGGCGGCGGCGGTGGGCCGTTGCCGATGACCGGCCCGGCGCCGTGCTGCCCGCCCGGCTTGGCCGGCGGTCCGATGTGCGGACCGGGCGGCATGGGTGGCGGCCCGATGATGGGTGGCGGCCCGATGATGGGCGGAGGTCCCATGATGGGTGGCGCTCCAATGATGGCCGGGCCAGGCATGGTTGCCGGCATGACCGCTCCGCAGTATGGCATGCCGATCACCGGCACGCCGATCGGGCTGCCCGGCCCTCCGCACGTGCCGCTAGGTGTGCCGGCCGGCTTGCAGAAGCACGTGGTGAAGAACCACACGTTCATGCACATCCCGGAGCCGGTGGAAAAGGTGAAGATCCATGTCAAGCAAACGCCGGGTATGAGCTATCCGCAGCCGGCCAAGCGGGTCTACATCCAAGAGCATGCCAAGACGCCCTGGTGGCCGTTCCATCAGCCCATGGCTGATCGCCACCAAGCGGTGAACACGCAGACGAACTATGCGATGCCGGCCGGTGCTGCCTGCGTCACGGATGGCCCGTAATAGCACGAGGTTGCCCTCCGGCTCGCTCGCGAGCCGGAGGGCTCTCTGTTGATTCGCGCCATCGGAAACTTTCGCCGTCATGAGCTGGCTCGCTCGCGGGCCGTAAGAGCAGCATGTCTCAACCACTGGCCAGCGCCCGATTTTTGCAAGCTCGCCGTGGTGCGGTCGGCGCTGGCTGGATGGCACTGAGCATTGTATTCTCGATCGCCGCCGGACAGGTCGCGGCGCAAACGCCTTCGCCCGCCTTTCGGCCGCCGATGCCGATCTGCTACCAGGCGGTCGAGTTCATCGGGCCACCAGGCACGCAACTCTCGGTAGCCGCCCAAGGCGCATTTCTCGAGCCGCAGCCTTTGCCGCAGGTCGCGAGTTTGCTTGTCGGTCCGCTGTATCGCATTCGCATCACCGGCCTGACCGGAGAAGCGGGCCGCGAAGTCTTTCCCACCGTCGAACTGATCGATCGCTTGTGTCCTCCGCCGGGCCAAGAGCTGAAATTCCCGATTCCCATCGAACTGACTGAAGACGATCTGCAACTGGCGCTATCGGGCCATTTCGTCACGCGCGTGATTTACGTCGAGGATCCGGCCCTGGCACTGCCGGCCGTGGGCGATCCCGAGCATCCGAGCTGGTTCGATATCGGGCCGGGCCTCGATCCGTTGAAAGAAGCGAAGCATTGGGGCCGGCCGATCGCCATTCTGCGCATGGGCGGCCGCTTGCCCGACAGCACGCGTGGGCCTGACATGCACTTCCTGGCTGGCTGCCCGCCGGTTGTGCTGCATGGCCAGCCTCGACGCGCGCCAATCGCAACCGCTGCGGCCACCAGCGCCCCGGGTGCCAAGCCATGACGTTGCGGCGCGAGAACTCATCGGGTTGCATCGGCCGACAAATGGCAACGGTCGCGATGATCGCGCTGCTGCTGTGTTCGTGCCAATCCGTCATGCCGCCCATCCCGGGCCAGCAAGCGCCGGACTCCCCTGCCCCGCCGGCCAGCGACGCGGCTGCCGCGACTGACAGCCGCGGCATTGTGCCCGAGCGTGTGCCGAATCTTGGGCCGAATGTTCCGCTTTGTCCGGGCCCGCTGCCAATCCCCTACGACGTTAAATGCACCGCCTGCGCCAGCGACGAATTGCTGTGCGACGGCGGCGATCATCATCTGCCGGTGATGGTCTCGCCCGAGTGGCGGCTGTATGGGCTTGATCCGCAAGATACGGTGATGCACTTCGACACGCTCGATGGCCGCACGCTGGTCGAGCCCTCGAATTGTGTCTGCTTGTATGCTCCGCGCTTCGGCGCGGTTCGCAGCGTCACCAGGTTGGCCGGCAGTGAACAGATCGACGTGCCCAACGGCATGATGCTGCCCGTGGTTGCGGCACGGCAGCAAGAGCTGAAAATCCCCGCCACGAGCCTGCAACGTTACCAGGCGCGAGGCGAAGTCGGCCGGCGGCTGCCCGAGGATTTTGTCGTCGGGGTCAATCCCGTTCCCGTCTCCAGCATGTTGCGGCTCGTCGGGTTCCAGGACACTTTTCTGCCGTTTGAAAACCTGCGGGTGATTCGCCAAGGCATTTACGAGAGCGACGAAAAGGCGCGGCTGGCCCAGGCGATCGAGGCGGCCATTGTGTGGACCGACGTGCAGGCCCTGCAGGTCACGATCCGCGGCGAGGCGGCCGTGGCATTGACCGGCGACCAGCGAGCCCAGGCCACGTACACGATCAAAGATCTCCGCAAGCCCTGCCTGCGGGTCATCAAAGTGGCTTCGACCCAAACGGCCCGACCCGGCGATACGGTGGACTTTACCATCCGCTTCGATAACCTGGGCGAGCAGCCGCTGGGCAATCTCGTGCTAGTCGATCATCTGACGACGCGGCTGGAATATGTGCCCGGCAGTGCCCAATCGAGTGTCGAGACGCATTTCACGGCTGCTCCGGCCGGCGACGGCAAGACCGCCGTGCTGCGTTGGGAAGTTGAAGAGCCGCTCGAGCCCGGCCACGGCGGCCTGGTGCGCTTCCGCTGCCGCGTGTTGTAGGCACTGCTGGCAGGCGAGCGTGATTGCCCTTGTCGGCCGCGGGTGCCGGCATTACAAGCGTGCTTCGCTTGAATGCCTCCCCCCTGCCCCGGCTGCCGGCGGAAATGTCTGAAACTTTCCTGTGTCCTGGTGAGTCGCAGCCCGTCGGCCGGGCGATCCACCTGGCGCGGTTGGCCAGCTATTACGCCGCCTGCCGCACCTGCCAGCATCGGCATGAAACCGGCCTGCTGTCGCTGGCCGTTCGCAGGCGGCTCGAGCAGTGCGAGAGCTTGCCACCGCGCGGACCGGAATTTCATGCCGAAGGCGTGCAAGGCGTTTATCACAATCAGTTGACGGTGGCCGCCATGCGGCGACTGGCTGCCGCCTTCGGACTCGTGCTGCGTGAGCGGCTGGCCGAGCTGCACCCCGCGCCGCGCGATCCCGTCGTGGTGCTTGCTGGCGATGGCCGGCCAATCACGCCCGAGTTTCTGGCAGCCGCCGCCGAAGGGCTGCGGTACTGCGGTTGCCATGTACGCGAAACTTCGTCGGCGACGTCGGCCATGCTGGCTTTCGCCCAGCAGCAACAGCGAGCCGACGGCGGTCTGCTGCTAGGAAATCCGGCCGATCGCTCGCACCTGGTGGGCGTCAAGTTTTGGGGCCCGGGCGCCCTGCCCTGGTCGCAAGGCCCCGAACTCAGCGCGATCGAACATCTGCACCAGGCGCCGATCAACCGGCCGACCCGGACGTCCGGCACCGCCTCGCGCGTGGCGATCGAGGCGGACTATCTCGCGGGCCTGGAAGGTTACTTCCATGCCTTACGGCCGCTGCGTTTTGTGCTGGATACGACTTCGTCGACCCTGCGCCGCTTATTGCGGCAGTTGATCGCACGCGTGGCTTGCGAGATCATCGAAGACGATGCCGAGCCAGGTAGGCCCGGCGAGCCGAGCCGGGCCGTTTCGCAAAGCAGCGCGATCCGCGCTCCCGGTGCCGCTCGGCTCGCGGCACCTACGGCCCGCCGGCTGGGCCGCCGGACGCTGGGCGCCGGTGCGGATTTTGGCTTGTGGATCGATGGCGATGGGGAAGCGGCCGTGATCGTCGACGAGCGCGGACGCGAAGTCCCGCCCGAGCGCCTGCTTCCGGTGCTCGCCCGACATCTGCAAAGCGAACAGCCGGGCGCGGCAATCGTCATCGAGCCGAGCTCCACGCAGCCAGCTTCCGACGAGTTGCTCGGCGTGATCGACCATGCGAGCCTGGCAACCGATGCCACGCGCCGCGGCATGGCTGCGGCGATGGCCGGCACGCAAGCGGTGCTCGGCGGCGGCCCCAGCGGCCGCTATTGGCTCCCCCCCTCCCCTGCCCCGGATGCCCTGCATTTGGTCGCGTTGCTGCTCACCCTGCTCAGCCGACGCGACTGGCCGCTCTCGGAAGTCATCGCCCGCAGCCTGGAGCCGGCCGGCTCATACCTGTAAATTAAGCGCGGCGCAATTTGGCCCATAAAGCCGCGACCGCTGGTCGCGGGATTGCGCGATTGCACCCACGATATTTTTTGGGGACTCCGCATGCTTGCCGATCGCATGGCCCACTTCGACAGCTCGGGCATCCGCAAGGTGTTCGACCTGGCGAGCAAGATGTCCGACCCAATCAACCTGTCCATTGGGCAGCCCGACTTCGACGTGCCCGAGCCGGTGCGCGAAGCGGCCATCGAGGCCATCGAATCTCGCAAGAACGGCTACTCGCCCACGCAGGGGGCCGCGGCCCTGCGCGACAAGCTGCAAGCCGCGATCGACGCCGAGTACGGCCACGCCGACCGCCGGTTGCTGGTGACCAGCGGCACGAGCGGCGGGCTGGCGCTGGCGATGTTGGCGCTGGTGAATCCCGGCGACGAAGTGATATTTTTCGATCCGTACTTCGTGATGTACCAGTCGCTCGTGCACCTGGCCGGCGGCGTGCCGGTGGTCATCGACACCTATCCCGACTTCCGAGTCGATCTGGATCGCGTCGAAAAGGCCATCACGCCGCGCACCAAGCTGATTTTGTTCAACAGTCCGGCCAATCCCACCGGCGTGTCGGCCACGGCCGGCGAAGTGCAAGGGCTGGCCGAGCTGGCCCAGCGGCGCGGCGTGCAGTTGCTGAGCGACGAGATCTATCGCTTGTTCAACTACGACGCCCCGTTTGTTTCGCCGGCAAAGTTCAACGAGCAGACGCTGGTGATCGACGGCTTCAGCAAGTCGTACGGCATGACCGGCTGGCGGATCGGCTTTGCGCACGGGCCGGAAGCGATCATCACGGCCATGACCAAGCTGCAGCAATATACGTTTGTCTGCGCGCCGCATCCGCTGCAATGGGGCGCGGCCGCGGCGATGGACGTCGACATGAGCCGGCACATCGCCGATTACACGCGCAAGCGCGATCGCATCGCCGCCGGCCTGGCCGCTGCCGGCTACGAGCTCGTCGTGCCCGGCGGCGCGTTCTATGCGTTCCCTAAAGCGCCCTGGGGCACCGGCAGCGAGTTCGTGGCCGCGGCCATCGAGCGCGGCCTGCTCATCATTCCCGGCAACATCTTCAGCCGCCGCGACACGCACTTCCGGCTCTCGTACGCCGCCTCCGACGCCACCATCGAGCGCGGCCTCGACGTGCTGCGCGATTTAGCCCGACGCGGTAAATGACAGCCGCGTGCTTTAGCGTCGTGGCAAAGTAGTAGGCACAGCCCTCTGTGCCGTAACCGCCGCGAGAAACGGTTCTCGCTTCGCCAATCGTCCGCTATCGGGCGACGGCTCACGGAGTGAGCCTGCTACTTTGGCTAATCCGTGCGCATCCCACCGAGCTTGGCAATTCCACGCTCCTTTCGCAATAATGCCATGTCGCGAAAGATAGCGAGGGCGGCGTGATTTCACGATCCATTAGCCTTACACGGAGGTCTCGCCCATGTTGCGTTGGCGACTGCTTTTGATTGCCGCCGGCTCGATTTTTGCGCCGGCTGGCGTCTCTGCCACGGAAAACCAGGAAACCGCCAAACCGCTCGAGTCGTTTCACGTGGCGGTTGGCGGCGACTACTTACTCGTGCCCGTTAGCATGTGGGGCGAGGAGCTGCCCTTTCTTCTTGACACGGGACACACTTATACGTGCCTCGACGCCCCGGCGGAGGAGAGGCTGGGGGCGGTACTCAGCGAAATGCATTCCATCACTCCGCTTGGGCCGTGGTCGGTTTCCAGGCATGCAGCCCCGAAGATGTTGTTGGGACGGCAAGCGTTCACACGGACTGTTCACGTGAATTGTTGCGATCTCACCGCGTTGCGGGAGGCAACTGGCACGGGTCTGAAGGGGCTCTTAGGAATCCAGGCGCTGAAGCCGTTCGTCGTCCAAATGGATTTTGACCAGGGAAGGGTCAACATCTTCGCTGCAGGATCGAGCGATCCAGATTGGGGCGATGCCGTCCCGCTGGCATTTACCGACTGCGGCAGGCCACAGGTGAAAATGGAAGTATGCGGCGTCACGAGGACGTTCCTGATCGACACGGGCCACTTAGACGTGGCTTTCGGCGCCGAACTGATCGCTGATCTCAAGAAGCTCGGAAAACTGCGCGTGCTCAACCGCGCCGGGACGCGGGGCAGCGGGATATTTTCCGTGGAGCGCATCAAGATTGGGCGTTTCGAGCATCGCGATATGCGTGTCTTGGTCGATGAGCGGAACACGATCGGCCTCGAGTATCTTTCCCGTTTCCGCGTCACGCTCGATTTCTACGGCCAGGCGATGTACCTTCGTCCTGGCAAGTGCTACGCCGCCCCTGATCGCGAACCTAAGGACTTGAGCGGCCTCCATTTGATCAATGTTGGAAGCGACGTACGCGTGGGCTCGGTCGATAGGGACAGCCCGGCCGAATCCGCCGGCATCAAAGCAGGAGACCAGATTGATCGTATCGGCGTCTGGGATGCGCCAACCTACGGGTTGTTCGACCTCCGACGGCTATTCGCCTCGCGCGAAGGCCGCAAGATCGTGCTGTCCACGATGCGCTCGGGCAAGAATCGCGAGGTCGAGCTCGTTCTCCGCACGCTATCCCCGCCCACGCGGACTGAGCGTGCAAAGCAGTAGGCACAGTCCTCTGTGCCGCAACCAGGGGCGAGAAACAGCTCTCGCTACGCTAATCGTTCCTAATCGAGCGACGGCACGGCGGAGCGTGCCTGCTACTTTCGCCGATCGGCGGACGCTGCCTCGCGCAAAAAAAACGAGCCCTGGAGGGCTCTCGTGGGCACCTCCGGGCTCGTTTTTGTCAAGCACGTGACTAAACCCCCAGCGGCTCGCAAGCGAGGGGCTGGGATTGAACGTCACGCACTTCCCTGTTCTCTCTTTTTCCGCTCGGACGGACTACCGCCTCACGCGCTCTTGTGCTTCGGCTCGGCCATCGGAAACAACTGCTGCCGGCCGCGGACCACTTCCGGCGTGACCACATACTTCTGGCCGGCGCCTTGCTCGGGCAAGTCGAACATGATGTCGAGCATCACCTCTTCAATGATCGACCGCAGACCGCGCGCACCTGTCTCTTTTTCCTGCGCCCGTTCGGCAACCGCCTTGAGCGCTTCGGGCGTGAAGTGCAGCTCGGCGTTTTCCATTTCGAACAGCTTCTGATACTGCTTGATCAGCGCGTTGCGCGGCTCGTGCAGCACGCGCACCAGTGCGTCGGTATCCAGCGGCTTGAGCGCCGAGACCACCGGCAACCGGCCGACCAGTTCTGGGATCAAGCCGAACTCCAGAATGTCATCGCTCGTGACCTGCGGCAGCAGCTTCGAGAGCTCGCTCTCGTTGGCCTCGCCGGCCGACTCCTGGCCGAAGCCGATCGTCTTTTTGCCCAGCCGCTTGCTGATGATCTTGTCGATGCCCACGAACGTGCCACCGCAGATGAACAGGATGTTACTCGTGTCCATCTGGATGTATTGCTGTTCCGGATGCTTACGCCCGCCCTGCGGCGGCACGTTGGCCACGGTGCCCTCCAGCATCTTCAACAGCGCTTGCTGCACGCCCTCGCCCGACACGTCGCGCGTGATCGAGACGTTCTGGCTCGTCTTGCCGATCTTGTCGATCTCGTCGATATACAGCACGCCGCGCTGCGCACTTTCCAGATCGAAATCGGCCGCGTGCAGCAGCTTGAGCAGCAGGTTCTCGACGTCCTCGCCCACATAGCCGGCCTCGGTCAGCGTCGTGGCGTCGCCGATGGCAAACGGCACGTTGAGCATCCGGGCCAGCGTCCGGGCCAGCAACGTTTTGCCGCTGCCGGTCGGACCCAGCAGCAGGATGTTGGACTTATCCAGCTCGATGTCCGAGCCTTCGTTGCCCAGCGTCAGACGCTTGTAGTGCGTGTGCACGGCAACCGCCAAAACCTTTTTCGCCAGGTCCTGGCCGATGACGTACTCGTCCAGTTGCCGCACGATGTCGCGCGGGCTGGGGATTTTGCTGAACAGCGGTTTGCTCGTGCCGCGCCGCCGCCGTTCCTGCTCGAGGATCGACTGGCAAAGCTCGATGCACTCGCCGCAGATATACACGTCGCCGGGCCCCTCAACCAGTGGGCCGACGTCGCGATAGCTTTTGCGACAAAACGAACAGAACGCGTTCTTCTTGGTGGTTCCACCGCCCCGGCGACCGCCGGTTACATCCCTACTCGAGGGCATGCTAACTCCTTTCCGCATCCCGGCTGCACATGACGCAACACTAGCGCCACGGCCGGGCTATTGGTCCAAGATGATGTCGCTCGAGTGGCCCACAACGCCGCAAGCTGCGTGAGCCGGGGCATCCTTGTCCGCACTTTGCTTCGAGCAGTTAGCCAAAGTCTACTGTTGTACGCCGCACGTACGGCGGTTGTTTTCACAGGGAACAAAATCGTCACCGAGGGCCGTCGAACCTTGACCTACTTGCCGATGGCGCAACCAGTTCGCTCAGTCGTCGTCTTCGGTATCTTCTTCGAAGCTTTCAAGCTTTGGCTCCGGCTTGTCAAGTGCTGGCTTGTCAAGCTGGCGCCGCAGTCGCTCGGCCAACGTCGCTTTTATAGTTCGGTATTCTTCGTCGCTTAGCTCACCCCGGCCGTGCAGATCGCGGAAATTCGTTATCAGGCCGCTAGCGTCCGGCGCACTTTCGCGGAATGCGCGGCGAATTCCGGCAATTGCATACATCCCCAACGCGCACAGCACCGCCGTCAGCGCAACCCAGAATATAACCCGGGGGCCCGGGTTGCCGAGATAATCGAAAAAACTTGCCCAGCGCATCGCCGTTAGTGGGCTCTAGATCCCGTTTGCCGTCTCCAGCTCACCATTATTGTACGGGTGCGGGCAGCCCGTCCAGTGTTAGCTTGGGAGTTTTGCGCAGCGCCGCAAGACCTAACCCAAGTCGCTGGAATCGCTTGAGGGGCGTTTCCGGATTGGGCCACGGCGGCGTCCGTCACCACTTCGATCGAGGCCCGGAACTACCAAAACCCCCAAGTATTTTATATTACCCAGAATACGCATACGCAATCACCGCTGAGGGGGTCGACCGAAAGATCAACCCCCTCGCCACATGCGGCGAAACATCACGGACCGAGCGAGCTTAGCGCGCTGCCTGCGTGCCCGGCGAAGCCACGGCCGGCGCGGGCTTGGCGGGCTGCGGCTTGACCATCGCGGGGCGCTCCTTAACTTTGGCGCGGGCGGCGTCGACCAGCTTGTGGGCATCGTCAAGTTGCTGGCGCGTGAAATACACCTCGCGCACGCCGACCGAGATCAGTTCGCCGCGGATGGCGGCGAGCTTTTCCCAACTCATCGCGTTGGCCAGGTGCCAGGCCGCGGCCTGGGCCGCCCGCTGGCTGTACTTTTTGTCGCGACCGAACTCTTCGAGCATGGCCACGGTTTCGGGGCTGGCCACCTTGTCGGCCGGCACCAATTGATAAGTCACGACCGGCCGCGGATTCGGCTTGCCGTATTCCAGGCAGACGCAATCCACGCGGAACTCGGCCGTCTTTTCCGGTGGCACGTTGAACATCCCGGGAGCGCCGCCGCCGCCGTTGTTCTGGCCGGTTGTGCCAGGCCGAAAGACGGAGCCGATCGTTTGCGGCATGTTGCTCTGATTCATGCCGGTCGGGTTCCCTTGCATATTGCGACCACCGCCAGGGGCCAGAAACTGGGCCAGCACCGGCTGGCCGGCAAAGGCCGCCGGCAGGCGCACGTTCAACGGTTCGGCCGTCTTGTTGGTGACGAACATCCGAGCTTTTTGTGAGTCGCGTGGGATCAGCTTCGCTTCCACCTTGCCCGACTCGATGCCGGCAAACAGCTCCACGCTCGGATACCTGGCGTCGGCCGGCCGCATGGGGGCAGGCTTGGTAATCACATCGCCCGCCCAAGCGCTTAATGTTCCACAGACAACGACCGTCCAGCAGGCAGCCACGCACCCGAACCTTCGGCAGGCGCTGCCAACGAAATTGTGACGCGCGTACATAACGATGCTCCCTGTTCCTGTTCCAGTTCGCCGGCCGAGCGGTGAAAAGCGGCGGCTTGGTAGAGATGAATGCCCGGCGCTAGTCAGTGTAGAGATTTACGTCGACAAATGCCAAGTAATTTGTGGCCTGCGGATGCCGCGGAAGCGGCTTTTAGGCGAGCCGGGAGCGTCAGCGACCGGAGTTCGTACAGCTTCCGGTCGCTGACGCTCCCGGCTCGCCAGGCACACACGCGCTTTAAAAGGCGTTGCACGCTGCTTATACTTCCGGCCGGGCGCTTGTCGCAATTCCGTTGCTTCTACGGGAAAGGATGTTTCATGCGCCAAACATCGAGCACGGATCGCCGCGGTTTTAAGGCCTTGGAATTGGTGGTGACGTTGTTCATGGCGATCGTCATGGTCGCGGTCGCGATTCCCGCAGTCGAGTCCAGCAGCGATTCGAGCCAGCAGACCGCGTGTAAAGCGCAGATGCAGTATCTGGCGAAAGTCGTCCTGGCCTACGAAATGCAAAAGAGGCAATATCCCGGCTACCGAAATGCTTTGAGAATGGACAACGGAAGAACCTTTGCCGATCCGCAAACCGGCGAAAAGCGAGCCGTTAGCTGGGTCGTGATGATCTTGCCGTACATTGAGCACCAGCAAGAGTTGTTCGCAGCGTGGCGCGAGCCGGGCAACGCGAAGATCGCCCGGATTTACAACAACGAAGAAGCGGCGGAGCCGGACGATCGGATCAGAATCCTCACTTGTCCTGGCGACAACAACATGACCATGAGGAAATGCGGCCTCAGCTACGTCGCCAACTCCGGAATGAAAGACTGGAGCGGTCTCCCGACCGTGCCTACGAACCAAGGCATTCCGACGGACTGGCCGGAGAATGGTGTGTTCTTTGACGCATTCCAAGGCAATCCTCTGGTCGGAATTCTCGGGCCCGATCAAAAGCCGCTGAGCTTGCCGATGATACGAATGTCCAACGACTACATCGCCAGGGCCGATGGTGTGGGGCAAACCTGCCTGCTCTCGGAGAACGTCGATGGCGGCCGCTACACGGACGACGACGAAGCGGCCGTGGGCATGATCTGGAACGGCAGTGGGAGAGTGAACACGGCGCAGGACCCACCGAGCCTCGATCCGCCCGATCCCGATATGCGCATTCCACGCGGCGAGGCAAAGGCTACGCGTGCCGCCAAAACGACGATCGCCCATGCGCGGCCTTCATCGAAACATCCGGGCGGCGTCAACATGGCGTTCTGTGATGGCCGCGTGCGCTTCGTCCGCGACAACATGAATTACTACGTGTACAGCCTAATGATATCGAGCAATGGTTCTCGTGTGCGCCTGCCTGGCTCCAACAAAGTGTTGCAAAACTTCAACCGACCGCTGGTTGAGACCTGGTACATCGGTAACTGAAAAAGATAGCGAAGAAATCTAGTGAGGCGGGAGCGTGAGCGACCGGAGGACGCAAAGAAC
>DATATB010000159.1:0-2167 GCA_036268995.1 Pirellulales bacterium
GTCGATGTTTCACCGAACGTGTCATAGGACCACTCGCCGTACCGCAGCAAGAGATATAGCCAAATATGGTCTTCATGGGTCGGGCTAGTCCTTAAATAAGCGAAGGCCCGAATGGTTTTTCGGGCCGCGAGCGCGGCCGGCGGGCGCGCAGCCCGCCGCGGCCGGCACGGCGCCCGGGTTGGCGGGTCGAATTTTCCGTCAGTCATCACACTTGCTTTTTTGGTTGAGCGCCACGGCGGACCGGAACAACCGAGTTCCGGCATCAGGGAGGCGCGCCGAGCGTCGGCCGTACGACGCCGCGGCGCGCCGCATGTCAGCGATGCAACGGGTGAGTGAGCTGCGCAGCTAATCGAAAGAAGACGCTCTGCCAGCGGTTCCAGCCCAACAGTCGGTGCACGATCTTGCGACCCGTCCGCACGACCTGGCAGGGAATCCGCACGAACGCGTTTACGAAGGTGCGAAACTCCATCCGCAACAGTCCGGTTCGCTCCAACTCTTGCTTCTCGCGCCGTGGCCCTTTGGGTGGCGGCAAGGATAATGCCAGCCACGCCTTGAGGTTCCAGGCCTGCGCGGCGATTAGCATGTAGGCCCAATTGCTCAAGAGCGTGTTGAGCGGCGCGTGAAACGCTCGCGCCTCTTTAAGCTGCGCCCACACGTTCTCCTGATTGCAACGGTCGTTCGCCCCGTAGACGACCTCGGCGGGCGTGCTCGCCCAGTCGTTGGTGATGTAGATGAAGTAATTATAGTCGTCGAACAAGCGGCCTTGCTTCGGCTCGCTGACGCTCAGGTTCTTGCGGACGATAATCAAGCGGTACGCACGGCGGCAGGCGGCGGGTCGATACTTCATCTCGATCACCCATTCCTCCTTGAGCCGGATGTCCTTGAATTGCCGTTCTTCGACGATCTTCTGTTTGACTCGTTCGCGACGCCCACGCGGGGCACCTTTCGGCACGTAGCGCGGTGGTCGAATCAGCGGTTTCCACGTAGATTTCGGCAGGTCGTCGGCGTCGATAAAGCGGTCCAGGCTCACGTCCAAACCGAAGGTGAACAGCACGCCCTGTTCGTGCCAGCGATCCAGATGCTCCGTTTGGCTAAAGTCGGTGTCACCGAACATTCGAATGCGGCGAAAGCCCGCCGAGCGGCACAAGGCGATCGTTTCGTCCAATCGCGCCGCCGCGCCTTCATGCGAAGGCCGATTGCCCGGGCGATTCACCACCCGTAAGACTTCGCCCGTGTTGCGAAGCGTGACACCCAAGGGGTGATAACCCCACAGGCCCTTGTAGGAGAGGTTCATGCCTTCCTTGCATTCTCCCAAGGTGGGAACGAGGACACCGTCCACGTCCAAGCATGCTTCCTCGAAGAACTCCGGCGACTGCAACGCCCAGACCTTTCGTCTCACAGCGTCAAACGCCTCGTGCAGCGCTTTGATGTGGTGAACGTCGAACCGCCGGCAGAAGTCGCCGGCCGTGGTGGGATCGGGGATCCGATCGGCGCCCAACGAGTTGAGGTAAGCTTCGTCCTGGCGACGCAGTTCCAAGTCTTCCAAGCAACGACCGCCGCACAACACGTTGTAGATCAGGCTCCGCACATGATCCGACTCATGGTAAGGAAGGTGGATCTTGAACAGCGAAAGCCGCTGGTCGATCTCTTTCGCCAACTCGAATCGCTGGGCCAACTGGTGAATCAACCCGATGCCGCCGCAAGCCGTGCCGATGTCGCGACTCGCCAGGTCGTAATGCAGGTTCGTGCCGCGCATCATGGGGCGGCCCATGTCCTCAGGGAAGTTGAAGCGATCCAATCGCTCCTCGATCCGCCGCTGGCGAGCCCTCATCTTTTTTGCGATACTGTTGCTCACTCGAAATCCTCCGTGCTTCTGTGGTGTGTTTGTTTCCGATTACCACAGATACCCCACAAATCGCCGGAGGTTTCGAGTGTTTTCGAGCCGCCCCGCTAATCGCGACTCTGGCTATGCTGGTTTAAGGGCTAGCCGACGGACGCTACCCGGCTGTGCTCCTGCATTACGAGGGCAATACCTCCAGCGAGAAAAAGAACTTGCCGCATCAGCTGGCTCAGCGCGTCTGCGAAGCAGCCATTGACGCGGGCTATGTGCCGGTCATCCTCGACTGGGACAGGCGCACGCCCCTGGCCGATGGTCGGCGCATCTTCA
>DATATB010000160.1:0-37812 GCA_036268995.1 Pirellulales bacterium
CGAGACTGCGATGCCGAGATAGGGACTGATCAGATACGACAGCGCCAGGCTTGCAAGCAGCGCCGTCTTCACGAGCTTGAGAATCACATCGATGAAGCCAAACGGAGACAGCGCGATCAACACGTTGATGATGTTTGCGGCCATCCATACGATCACGAACGAAGCGATCAGCAGCGGAACCAGCAACAAGAGCAGGCCCGCGTCGAGTAAATCGCTCGGAAGCACGGTGGCAAACAGCGCGCTTCGGCCGGCAGACGCGGTCGACTCGGCCGGACTCGCATAATACCTGGCAATCTGACCGCCGAAGATCGGAACAAATGCGGCGCTGGCCAACATGCCATTTCCGATGTTGAACAGTAGCTCCGCCATATTCAGCGGCGTCTTCAGCAGGGGCGGTGACACCGCGCCAAGGCTGTCCTTCAGGAACACGATCGCCAGCAGCGCAAAACCACAGCCCCAAATCGATGGATGGGCAAACCACGGGAGTTGGTCGCGCAGCTCGGGCGGCGTGCGGAAATACTGCCATGCACCCACGCCGCTGACTCCCAAGAGCGGCGAGATCGCCGTGCCGGTGAGCGTGGAAATGCCTTGGGCCAGGTCGACGCCCGGCACATGTTCTGGGTGCAACTCATCGTGCAGTGCAGTTGAGATGGGTTCGGCGGATGCGATTGCAGCGCCGCCGATGAGCGCAAGGATGGCCGTCGCAAGAGCCGTCTTCATGGATGCGTGCCCTCACGCGCCGATGAT
Organism: Pirellulales bacterium; assembly: GCA_036268995.1. Lineage (GTDB taxonomy): Bacteria > Planctomycetota > Planctomycetia > Pirellulales > PNKZ01 > DATATB01. The sequence continues at coordinate 748 of DATATB010000160.1, forward strand.
AGGCCAAGACCGTCAGTCGGTTCGTCCAAGCGGGACGGGTCTCACTATACGATACCCGGCCTATCGCGTCGAATTTGCGCGTTCGACTCGTCGGCCCGGGCGGTTATAGCGGCCGGTTACCAGCTTGCTCCGCCGCCACCGCCGCCGGTCGTGCCGCCGCCGCCGAAGGAGCCGCCGCCGAAACTTCCGCCGCCGCCACCTCCACCGCCAAACGAGCCGCCCCAGCCACTGCCGCCGCCGATCCAGGGCGAGCCGATCCACGGCCGGCCGCTCGAAATGCCGCCGCCCTGTCCACCGCGGCCCTGTCCACCGCGGCCTTGGTTGCGCCAGCCGATGTAGACGAACACGAGCAACACCAGCAGGATCATGATGGCGGCCCCCGGCGATTGGTCCGCGTCGGCCGGCTGGTGCACTTGCTCGGGAATGCCGCTGAGTTTGACGCCCTGCTCGTCAGCGATGCGGAAGGCCACGGCCTTGACCACGTATTCGAGGCCACCGCTATAGTCGCCCGCCTTAAAAAACTTGCTGGCGGCATCGCGCGAAAGCGTTCCACACCAGGAGTCGGGCAGCGTGGCCTCGAGGCCATAGCCGTTGTGGATGCGGAGCTTGTGATCACCGACGTCCAGGACGATCAGGACGCCGTTGTTTTTTCCTTTCTGGCCAAGCTGCCAATGCTCGAACTGCCGCTCGGTGAAAGTGAAGATGTCTTCGCCGCCGGTGGTGCGGACCGTGAGCAACTTGACCTGGGCCGTGGTCTTTTGTTGCAACTCTTTGAGCCAGTCGGTGATATCGTGCCGCGGGCCGGCCCCAAGCACCTGCGCGTCGTCGACCACCCAGTCGTGGCTAGGCGGGACATCGAGCACCGCCAGTGCCCCCGACCCGCTTGAATGCAGGGTGCCGCAAAAAACAAGTACGACCGCACCGAGAGCGTTACGACGCATCGGCCGCACTCTCTAGCGCCTCGAGCTCGGCGTGCAAAGCGCAATAGTCGTCCCAGCTCGGCGGCGCGTGGACTTGCAGCAGCGTCCGCAATCCTTTTAGCGGCCGGGCCAGAATCCGCTCGACTTCGTCCACGACGCGGGTGGCCGGCAGCGGTTCGCGAACGTCTTTCAGCCAGAGCAGGCCACGCAACACACGCAGCAGGCCGTCGGCGGCATACGGATGGTGCGCGAGCAGCCGCTGCTGGTCTCCGGCCGAGAGCAACACGGCCTGTCGCATGGCCAGCACCATGCTCTTGAGTTCGCGCTCGCACTGGAGCCGGATGTATTTCGCCTCGAAAACCAACGGCTGAAAGCAGTCGTCGCCGAAGACGGTCAGGTGCTGCTGCTGGATTTCCAGGAACTCGAGCGGGAAGGTGTCGATCGAGTCGCGGATATAGGCCGGCGTGAAGACCAGCGGTGGGGCGATGCCGTGGAAATGGGGCAACTGCTGGGACAATTGCCGCAACAGCTCGAGATCGATCGATTCCAGCACCAGCGCGTTGTGCGCCAAGTGCCGGCCGGGGATCCAGGTGCCGGCCGCCGCGGCTCCTAGCAGGCTGAGGCTCAGTGCCCGTCGACCGGCAATCTGCTGCATGTGCGCGACATAGGGGCGAACGGCACCCTGCAGGTTGGCAGGCAGGGCACCGAGTGGATCGGGCGCGGAACCGCGACCTTGAGGGGACACTGTCACCGACGTTCCTCCCTCAAGCTGGTTGGACTACCAATACCACACGATGCGCGGTTTCGCCGGAGCGGCACCCAGAGGATAGCGGCTGCTCTGATAGCCGTAGGCAGGGGCGGTGGCGCCGCTGGGATAGATGGTGTAATCGGGACGCATCAAGGTCAGGTTCGGCGGGCGGGTGTAGGGATAGCTGAAACCGCCGGGGACGCGGACGCCGCCAGTGATCGGAGGTGGCGGCGCGGCCGGTGGGGCGGCGGAGACGATCGTAGCGGCCAGCGCGGACCCCAGGGCCGTGGCTAAAGTCAGATAGTTCATTGGCCGGCTCCCTCATCGATCAGTCACGCCGGCTATTGGCACGCATGATCAAGTACAGCAGCGTGAGCAGCGATTGCAGCGTGCCGGCCACGTAGGTCCTGGCGGCCGCATCGAGCACCTTGCGGACGTAGACCAATCCCTGCTCGTCGATGATGCCCAGGCCGACAAGCTGCGCCTTGGCCCGATTGCTGGCGTTGATTTCGACCGGCAAGTTCACCAGCTGGAAAAACACCACGCAACTGAACAGCGCGATGCCGACCGGCACCAGGATGTGCAACGGGTGGAAGGCCATGCCGAGGAAAAACAGGATGAAGCTGAAGCCGCTGCCAAAGTTGGCGGCCGGCACCGCCGCATTGCGGATTTGCATCGGCGCATAAGCCGCCGCGTCCTGCAAGGCGTGGCCGGCCTCGTGAGCGGCAATGCCCACGGCCGCCATCGTCTTCGAGCGATACACGGCGGTGCTCAGCCGCAGCACTTTGGTGCTGGGGTCGTAATGGTCAGTCAGCTCGCCGGGAATTTCCTCGATTTGCACGTTCTGCAAGCCGGCCGAGTTGAGCACGTGGCGCGCGGCGGCGGCGCCGGACAGTTCGGCCGGGATTTGCTGCGCCTCGGCGTATGTGCTTTTGACGCGCATCTGCGCCCAGAACGCCAGCAACATCGCCGGCGCGAGGAACAGGAAATACATCGGATCGAAAAACATCGTGATTCTCCCAGGTCGCAAGCCCGGTGATTGCCGGGCTGGCGGATTGATTCGGTTGAAAACGTCTCGGTCGAATTGCGGTTTCCCGCCACCGATTTTCCTTATTCTACGTAGGCGACTTTGGACAAGTTCTAACCCCAATTGGGGAGTTTGCGACTGGTCGGCGACGTATCTTCTTTAGCCGGCAAGCCGAACTCTGGCAATCCGCAGATGGATTTCAAGAATCGTGGAGGGTTGGCCACCCCCCGCGCCGCAGCCGAAAAAGCTCGCCCAAATTGCCTGGGCAACTGGATCGAAACGTTTTCACGTGGTATGTTCCACCGAGGGCAAGCTTGAGCTGGCGCGTCGATCAAAAATCCTGCCTGGCTTTTTTGTAGCCGATCGGCTTGCTCCCCCGACATTCTTCCCTGCCGGCCGCATTGGCCACTTTGCGCCTCGGCGCTACCCGCATTCTTGGACATTTGCCCGTCGTTTCGGCTTTGAAGGAGTCCCAGTCTGATGAAATCTGCCAGCCGCTTCGACGTTTGCGTCATGGGATTCTTGGTGCTGGTCGCCGTGACGGCGGCCGGGTGCGAACAATCGAGCAAGTCCGATGCCCTGGCCAGTTCGCGGCCGGCGATCGAGGCGGCCCCGCCGCTGCCGAGCGATTCGCAGCTCAAGGCCGAGCTGGACAACGTCATCGATTTCACCCGCGAGCGTCATCTCAGTCCGCAAGTGAACAACGCCTGGCAAATCGTGCATGGCGTGCTGGCCTACGGCAACGAGATGAAGTTGAACAACAACGGCAAGCTCGTGCCGGCCGTCGATTACATTCTGGGGGGTGGCCAGTTCAAAGGCTGGAATCTGCAGCCGGCTGAAAAAGGTTTGGAAAGCGTGATGGATCCCGGCACCAAGGTCGGTGAGGGCCACAAGGATCAGTGGATCGGCTACATCAGCCAGTGCGGCGTGAAGCTCGATCATCCGATCAAGGTCGGCAACCGCACCTTCACTGTGCGCGATCTGGTGACCCAAGCCCAGTGGGACATGCACGACGGAATGGAAGCTACCTGGACGCTGATGGCCATGAGCACGTATCTACCGCTGGACGCGACGTGGAAGGCGAAGGACGGCAGCCAATGGACGATCGAGCGGTTGGTCGGCATGGAGGCGGCTCAGAATATCAATGAGAGCGCGTGCGGCGGCTCGCACCGGCTGTATGGTCTGGCAACCGCTCTGCGGCATTACCGCGCCACTGGCAAGCCGTTGACCGGCGCCTGGCTGGCGGCCCAGGAAAAGATCGACCAGTGCATTGCCCTGGCACAGCAGAACCAGCAGCCCGACGGCTCGTTTTCGACCAATTATTTTCAGCGCGCGAGCACCAACCCCGACATTGCGTTGCGGCTGAACACGACCGGCCACACGCTCGAGTTCCTGGCTATGGCCTTGGACGAGAAACAGCTCACCCAACCCTGGGTTACTCGGGCGGTGGTATATCTTTGCAACCTGCTGGAAGGGACCAAGGAGCTGCCGCTGGAGTGCGCGGGGCTGTACCACGCCACGCACGGCCTGCGGCTCTATCGCGAGCGTCGCTTCGGTCCGCTGCCGGCAATCGCCGAGCAGGCGAAGGCGGCTTCAACCACCGCAGGCGGGGCTCTGGCCCCCTAACCGGCCCGCAATAAGCTCATCCCGCACCGAGACGCGGTCATGGCGCGCTGCCGATGAGTTTTGCTACGGCGTTGGCACGCCCAGTGCATGCTTAGCCTTCCTGCTCTTTCTCTTTCAAACGACGAGCCCGAGCCAAAGGCGTTCTTGCGCCAATTCCGGCCACTCGCAGGCTTCCAGCAGGGGGACATGGTCATGCGGTGTTTTTCGATGGGTTTGACGATCGCGGCGTTGTTGGCTTGGAGCACAACGGCAATTTACGCTGCACCCGGTGGCGGGGGTGCAGGGGCCGGCGGGGCCGCCAAAGGCGGTGGTGGCGCGGGGGCCACGGCGGGTGCCGGCAAAGCGGGCGGCGCGACAGCCGGCGCTGGAGCGGCACAATCCAATGTGGGAGCCGCTCAGCAAGGCGCTGGCGGCGGAATTCAATCGTCTGCTAATTTCGGGTTCGGAGCTGGCGCCGGTTCGGCAGGCAGCTTCGGTTTTGGACCTGGCGGCGGAGGTCAGGCGGGCGTCGCCGGCGGCCAGACACGAACTGCCGGCGGCCAGACTGGCGGCGCAAGTAGCGCCAACATGCGTGGAATTGGCGGCGCGGCAGGACGTACCGGCGTCCAACCCGGCAGCAGTGGCGCCGGTTCGCAGACCGGCGGCGCGGCGAATTCTGCTGCTAACGGTAGTGCGGGCAGGGGCACGACTAATGGCTCGACCACTGGTTCGACCACTGGTGGAACCGCTCGGACTGGCGCAGCTTCTAACTCCGGCTTGGCGCCGGCCGCCAATAGCAGCTCCGGGACGACTTCCAGCGGACTCAATAGTTCTTCGTCCGGCAACTCGGCCAGCGGCAGTTCCGGGAGTAACGTCTTCTCCAATCAAGGAACCGCCGGTCAAAGCAATTCTGGCCCGAATCTCAGCAATCTGGGCACCAACGGCGCGAGCACGATCGGCACCGCAAATTTGGGCAGCACCGGCGCGAGCTCGCTCGGCACAAACAATATCGGAAGCAACGGCGCCAGCACGATTGGCACCGCCAATCTCGGTTACACGGGCGCCAACACTCCTGGCGTAGGCACCAGCGGCGCGGCGACCGGCAGTGCAGCGGCTGCCAACAGCGGCGCAACACCGATTGCGTCCGGTTCGAACCGGACCGGATTGGGTAGCACTACCGGTACGGCAGGCGCCAACAACGGCAATTTAGGCACGGCATTTGGCGGCAGCACGACCCCGAGTGCGGCAGCTGCCAACAGTGGCGCGACTTCGATTGCATCGGGTTCGAATCGAAGCGGTTTGAACAGTAGCGGCAGTTCAGCAGCTGGCACTGGCGCCGGCAACACCGGTACTGCTTTTGGTGGCCAAACATCGTCCAGCGCCGCGGCAGCAAATAACGGGACGACTCCGATTGCGTCGGGCTCGAATCGGGGCGTGGCGGGCGGAGCCGGCACTGCGGGCAACGCCGCAATTTCCGGCACTTCCGGCGGCACCGCTGGATCGGCCAGCGGTTCAAACAATTCCGGCGTCGGAGCCGGGACAAGTGGCTCCACTACGACAGGGTCGACATCCGGTCTCGGGGCGGCCACCAACGGATTCGGCACTCCATTCAACCCGGCGACGGGCCTGAGCGTCGGTGGATCCTCGAGTACCGGTAACCGGGGCACGTCCGCCACTGCTGGAACGACTGGTAGCGGAACACTTGGTACCGGCAGCACGAGGGCTGGCGGCGCTGCGACGACCGGCGCGGCGAACGGCACCGGAACGGCAGGTAGTGGCGGTGTCGCTGGAGCGGCCCGTCCGTTCGGCACTGCGGGCTCGAGTTCGACGGCGAGAACTCCATTCGGTCAGTCTTCCAGCCCCACGACCTCGACGACGCCGTTCGGCGCGTCCGGGACCACCACCGGTACTGGCACCACTGGCACTGGCACTACCGCAAGCGGGACAACCGGAACTGGCACCAGCGGCACGACAACCGGCACCGCCACCGGCAGTTAAATAGCGCTCAGTGATTGAACACTGACTCAAAGCAGACGGCCGGCAATTGCCGGCCGTCTCTTTTTTTGTTCCGACTTATGTTGAGACATTGGGCTGCTGGCACGCATCGCGCTTCAAGCGGCAATTTCGCTACAGCCGATAAGAGCCCAAGAGCGGAAGTCTTTTTCGCGCCGGGAATGCCCCGACGCCGTGGAGGCGCACCGCACCCGAATCGCACGAGCACGGGGGACGAACGTCATGCGGCGCATGCAGATCATCGTGGCCACGCTGCCGGTCATCTTGTTGGCGCCTGGCTGGCTATCGGCCGACACGTCGCTGCCCGAGGCGGTGAAGACGTCGCAGCGTGAGTTTTCGATCCCTTACGATCTCGATGATTGGGATCCCACCGGTGAAAAGCCGGTCGCCGTGCAGTTGCACCTGTCGGAAGATCACGGCGTGAACTGGCGCGTCTACAGCAAGGCGCCGGCCGAGAGCGGTGCTTTCGACTTCCGCGCCCCGCAGTTGGGCGAATACTGGTTCGCCGTCCGCACGGTGGACCGCAATGGCAAGCTCTGGCCGGACAGCACGCCGCGGCCCGAAATGCGCGTGGTGGTCGAACCGCTGCGTGCCGCGCAAGCGGTCAAGGCCGGCTACCCGGTCAATCGCATGCCGCAAGGGAGTCGGGCCAGGATGGTCAATTCGCTGTCGTTCGAATTGGATTACGACGTGCAGGCCTTAGACGAAGCCTCGCCCTCGAAGGTCGAGCTCTGGTGGACCGGCGACGGCGGCGTGTCTTGGAACCTGTTCGGACTGGACGACGACAACCGCAGCCCGATGCTCGTGACCGTCGAGCATGAAGGTTTGTACGGCTTTTGGATGGTGATCGAAGGCACTGGCGGCCTGCGCGGCAATGCTCCCAAGGCGGGCGACCTGCCGCAGGTGTGGGTCGGCGTCGATATGACCAAGCCGGCTGCCAAACTGGTGACGGCCAAGCTGGTCAGCGGCGATGCGGGCGACCAGATCCAGGTCCGCTGGGAGGCGGGCGACGCATTGCTGGCGAAGACGCCGGTGTCGCTGGATTACGCGGTGAACCCGACCGGTCCCTGGACACCGCTGGCCGTCGACATCGAGAATCGCGGCTCGTACGCCTGCCGCATCAACCAGCGGCTGCCGCATACGCTCTACGTTCGGCTGCATGTTCGCGACGAAGCGGGCAACGAGCAGTTGGCCCAACTCAGCGCGCCGGTGAACGTCGTCGTCACTTCGGGCAGCAAAACGACAACGTCCTCCGCGGCCCCCGCGGCCTCGAACACGGCCAAGGGGAGCCGCTGGCTCGGCCTGTTCCGCTAAAGCGAGTTCCTTTAAGGCGAGCCCCGAGGCGTCAGCCCGGGGAGTCCCCGATGCGCGCTCTTGCCGGCCGGTGCTTTTACGCGGCCTCAGCGGTGCCTAGCATCTTGGGCAGCAGGACTTCGGCGGCCAGCCGCTTGTAATCTTCCGCGCCGTTGCTGTCGGGCGCGTAATGAAAGATCGACTGCCCGAAGCTGGGCGCCTCGGCCAGCCGCACGTTGCGGCGGATGCGCGTGCCAAACGGCTGCGCCTCGGCCCAAGGGACGCGCTGTTGACGCGAGCGCAGGAAGAACTCGTCGACGTCGCGCGTCACTTCGGCCGCCAGCCGCGTGCCCGAGTCGTACATGCACAACACCACGCCGCTGAGCTTCAGCCGTGGGTTGATTCGCCGGGCCACCAGGTCGATCGTCTCCAGCAGTTTGCCCAAGCCGTGCAGCGCCAGGAAATGCGGCTGCAAGGGAATGAACACTTCGTCGACGGCCGACAGGGCGTTGATCGTCAGAATGCCGAGCGACGGCGGGCAATCGATCATCACGTAATCAAAGTCGGCCAATTGCGTGTCTTCGGCCAGGCGATCGCGCAGGATCATCTCGCGCCCGACCACGCCCACCAACTCGACTTCGGCCGCGGCCAGGTTGATGTGCGAGCCCACGAGCCACAGGTTTTCGTCCACTTGGCGGCGGACTTCGGCCAGCTGCGTCGGCCCAGTGAGCACGTCGTAAATGCTCTCGCCGTCGGGTTCGGGGGCCAGGCCCAAGTGCAGCGTCGCATGGGCCTGCGGATCGAGATCCACGAGGCACACTTTCTGGCCAGTGGCGGCCAGCGCGGCGCTGAGGTTTACGGCCGTGGTCGTTTTGCCCACGCCGCCTTTTTGGTTGATGATGGCAATCTTCCGCATGGCAACTCCCTTTGCCGGACCCTGCTGGTGCTCCCTTCGGGGCGGCGGATTATAGCCCCTGCCTCGCCAGCGGTCCTAGACGGCTTCGGCGCCAGCGGTAGTAGCGGACCGTCCAGGCGAGCTGGGAGCGTGAGCGACCGGAGGACGTGAACGACGGGCAGTTTCTTTCCCCCCATTTTTCCGCTAGAAAAACAAGCTAGCGGGACAAACGAAGTTTGCGACCAACCGGCGGAGCGTACCATGCGTGTGATCGTCGAGCCCGACCGGGCGGCCGTGAGCCGCGTTGCGGCCCAGTTCGTGGCCGAACTGGTGCGCCGCCGGCCGACTTGCGTGTTGGGCCTGGCTACCGGCAGCACGCCGCTGGGCATGTATGCCGAGCTGGCCCGCATGCACCGCGAAGAAGGGCTCGATTTCTCGCGAGTCGTTTCGTTCAACCTCGACGAATACGTTGGCCTGGGACCGAATCATCCCCAGAGCTACCGCTATTTCATGCAGGAGAACTTCTTTCGGCACATCAACATCGACACGCGCAACACCCACGTGCCCGACGGCCGGGCGCTGGACTTCGAGGCCCATGCCCAGCAATACGAGAAACAGATCAGCGAAGAAGGAGGCATCGACTTGCAGGTGCTGGGCATCGGCGGCGATGGCCACATCGCTTTCAACGAACCGGGCTCTTCGCTCGGCAGCCGCACGCGGCTCAAGACGCTGACGATCGAAACCGTGCGTGACAACGCCCGCTTTTTCGGCAGCGAAGAGGCCGTGCCCCGGCTGGCGGTGACGATGGGCGTGGGCACAATCTTGGAAAGCCGGCAGTGCCTGCTGCTGGCGGCCGGGCAATCAAAGGCCCAGGCCATTCGCGACACGGTCGAGGGACCGGTGACGGCCCAGGTCACCGCTTCGGCTCTGCAACTGCATCGCGACGTGGTGGCCGTAATCGACGAAGAAGCCGCGCAACTGCTCAAACGCCGCGACTACTATCGCGAAATGGAGCAGGCCCAATCGCGGCTGCTGGCCGAGCATCGCTCCGGCCGTAAAGGCTTGTGAGCGAAAAACTCGCAAGCCCAGGGACTGCCGTCCGTGGGTCCTCTCCGCGGTGCGAGCTTTTCTCGCTCACCGCCGGTTGACACTTTTTTTGCAAACGCTTAAGATCACCGATTCCCCTGCATGGCGGCTGGGGCCGATTGTCGTTGTAGGATAAGCGTCAAAGCGAGTGCCGGGAGCGACTTGTGGCTGGTCAAACCAACGAAGTGATCCGCATCCGAATGGAGGCGTACGACCATTCGGTGCTCGATCAAAGCGCCGCCGAAATCGTCGATACGGCCAAGCGCACGGGCAGCGAGGTGCACGGTCCGATTCCGCTGCCCACGCGCATCGAGCGTTACACCGTTCTTTCGAGCCCGCACGTGGATAAGAAAGCCCGGCAGCAATTCGAGATCCGTACGCACAAGCGGCTGATCGATATCGTGCGTTCGACGGCCAAGACAATCGAGGCCTTGAACAAGCTCAGCTTGCCGGCCGGCGTGGACATCAAGATCAAGGCTACAAGCAAGCACTAAACACTCCCCCTCTCCCGCTGGGGGAGAGGGAAAGCAGGTACGTCTTAACAGGCCCCGAATTCAGGCTTTATGCAACGGAAGCCGCGGTAGGTAATTTGCGGCCGCTTTTACAGGCTGCATCCTCCTCTCCGGCAACAGACCACAAGGCACACGAGCGATGGCGATTGGATTACTCGGCCGCAAGGTCGGGATGACACAGATTTTTGACGAGACCGGCCGGGTCATTCCGGTGACGGTCATTGAGGCTGGCCCCTGCCATGTCTTGCAGTTGCGGAGCCTCGAGCGCGACGGCTACGAAGCCGTCCAGTTGGGTTTCGCGGATAAGCCCCGCCGCCTTGCCACTCGTAGCCAGCGTGGTCATGTTGCAAAACTCGACAGCAAGCGGTCGCGCAGCCGGGCCTCGGCCGGCGTGCAGGTGGCCGAAAAGGCCGGCTGCGAGCCGAAGCGCTTTGTCCGCGAGTTCCGCGGCCCGGCCGGTGAGTACCAGGTAGGCCAAGAGCTTACCGTCACGCTTCTCGATGGCGTGACGAGTGTTGACGTCACCGGCATTTCCAAAGGGCGCGGCACGGCCGGCCTGATGAAGCGACACAACTTCAAGGGCCAGCGCGCCACCCACGGCGTCAAGAAGGTGCACCGCCATAGCGGCGGCACTTCGGCCAATACCTTTCCTGCCCGCGTGATGAAGGGCAAGAAAATGGTCGGCCGCCTGGGCAATCAAAAGAGCACGATGCGCAACATCAAGCTGGTGCGCATCGACGCTGAAAAGAACCTGGTGCTGGTGCGCGGCGCGGTGCCCGGCCCCAATGGCGGCTATGTCGTCATTCGCCAAACGAACATCATGTAAGACTGATACGAAAGCACGCCGCTATGGCCACTTTGCCAATCTTGAATCGCTCCGGTAAGGAAGTCGGGACCTACGAGTTCGATCTCGCCTTGCTGGCTCCGCACATCAACAAGCAGTTGCTGCACGACGTCGTCGTGATGTATCAGTCGAACCAGCGGCTGGGCACGGCCAAGACCAAAAGCCGCGGCGAAGTCGCCGGCTCGACCAAGAAAATGTATCGGCAAAAGGGCACGGGCAACGCCCGCGCCGGCTCGCGACGCAGCGGCGTTCGCCGGGGCGGCGGCCATATTTTTGCCAAGCGCCCGCGCGACTGGACCTACCGGCTGCCGCGCAAAGCAGTGCAGTTGGCTACGCGGATGGCCCTGGCCTCGAAGTTCCGCGACGAGGAAGTCGTGATTATCGATGAGCTGGGCTTTTCGACTCCCAAGACCAAGGACATGGCCGGCATTCTGCAAGCCCTGAATTGCCACCAGGTTTCGGTCCTGGTCGCCACGGCCGATCATGACCTCAACGTTTACAAAAGCGCCCGCAATATCGCCCGGGTCACGGTCTCGCCGGTGGCGAACTTGAATGCCTGGAGCATTTTGACGCCGCGCAAGCTGCTGCTGACCCGCGCGGCCTTGGATGCGATCAAAGAGCGGGCCGAGCAGCGAACGAAAGCCGACAAAGAGGCGCGAGAGAGCCATGCCGTGGCGACTGGCTCCTGATAGCAGCCGAGCCCGGCGAGCGGACGAGCCCGCTGGTGAATGAGCAAGTGAGAAGGAAGTGAGTTATGGCCGAAGCGACTGAACAAGCCGTGCCCGTGGGTCCCGCCATTGTGCTGGAGCCTCACCAGGTGATCCTGCGCCCGTTGGTGACGGAAAAGGGAATGCACCGCTCGACCCGTTACAACGCGTATGCCTTCGAAATTCATCGCATGGCGACGAAGGACGATGTGCGCCGGGCGGTGACGGAGTTGTTCGGCGTGCGGGTATTGCGGGTGCACACGGTCAACCGCAAGGGCAAGCCGCGCCGCACGCGTTTCCGCAACGGCTACACGAAGGATTGGAAGAAGGCGATCGTCAAGCTGCACGCCGAGGACCGCATCGACTTCTTCTAAAACGGTCGCCGCGGCGGCCGCTGAAAACGAATTCAATGGTGGGCACTACCCGCCCTACGCTTGTCTGGAAGTGAATCTTATGGGACTCCGCTACTACAATCCGACGACTGCCGGCCGGCGTGGCGCCAGCGTGAGCGACTTCGCCGAGCTGACGCCCGGCGCGCAGCCCGAAAAAAGTCTCATGCGCACCAAGCGCAAGACGGGTGGTCGCAACAACCAGGGGCGGATCACCTCGCGGCATAAGGGCGGCGGCCACAAGCAGCAGTATCGGGTGATTGATTTCCGCCGCACCAAGGACGGCGTGCCGGCCAAGGTGGATTCGATTCAATACGATCCCAACCGCAATGCCCGCATCGCGCTGTTGTTTTATGTCGACGGCGAGAAGCGCTACATCATCGCCCCGCACGGCTTGAAAGCTGGCGACATGGTGCAAAGCGGACCCGACGCCCCGCCGGCAATCGGCAATTGCTTGCCGCTGAAGAGCATGCCGATGGGCACGGTCATTCATAATGTCGAGTTGCAGCCAGGCCGCGGCGGCGTGCTCTGCCGGGCCGCTGGCACCAGCGCCACGCTCAATGCCCGCGACGCCAACTGGGCCCAGATCACGCTGCCCAGCGGCGAAGTCCGCCGCGTGCCGGCGCTGTGCCGGGCCACGATCGGCTCGACGAGCAACCCGGACGATATGAACGTCGTGCTGGGCAAAGCCGGCCGCAAGCGCTGGATGGGCATTCGGCCGCACGTGCGCGGCACGGCCATGAATCCGATCGATCATCCGCACGGTGGCGGCGAAGGCCGCACCAAGGGCGGCCGGCACCCGGTGAGCCCCACCGGCAAGAGCGCCAAGGGCGGCGCCACGCGGCATCGCCGCAAGCCGTCGAACTCGGCCATTGTCCGCCGTCGCCGCTCGCGGCGCTACGGCCAGTTGAAGTTGCCTACGTAGTGCTTGTTCCTCCCGCATCGATGTTCGCCACGAATTGATTTTTAATTAGACCAGGACGCCGAAAAGCCGTATGGGACGCTCACTCAAAAAAGGTCCGTTCATCAACCCCAAGCTCTTCATGAAAGTGGAGCGGTTGAACAACAGCGGACAAAAGGCGCCGATCAAGACCTGGGCTCGGGCGTGTACGATTGTGCCGGAATTCGTCGGCCACACGTTCATGGTCCACAACGGCAAGTTGCATATGAAGGTATTCGTGACGGAAGACATGGTGGGGCACAAGCTGGGCGAGTTCGCCCCGACCCGCACCTTCCGCGGTCACGGCGGCAAGGGTGGCAAGAAGTAAGCGGCGGAAAGAATTAAAGGAAACCCGGTTATGGCGTACGACGCAGTACATCGCTTTGCTCGCATCAGTGCCCGCAAGGTTCGGCCGATTGCCAACCTGATTCGCGGCAAGCACGCCGACGAGGCGCTCGACTTGCTGCGCTATCAGCCGCAGCGTGGAGCCCGGCTGCTGGAGAAGGTGCTCAAGAGCGCGCTGGGCAACGCCGAAGATCGCCGCGTCCGCGACGTGCAGAACCTGGTGGTGGTGGAGGCCCGGGTGGACGAGGGGCCGATGTTCAAGCGCGTGCGACCGCGAGCGCGCGGCATGGCCTTTTTGGTCAAGAAGCGGATGAGTCACATTCACGTGTCGGTCGATAGCCTGCACGCCCTGCCGGAACCGGCACCCGAATAAATGTAGGGTGGGCACTGCCCACTGCAAATTGGGTGGGCAGCGGCCCACCGCATGCGTAACCCAACGGTTAAGCCCGCACAGAGAACGAATTTATGGGTCAAAAAGTTCATCCCACTGGCTTTCGCACCGGCATCATGGTCGGCTGGAAGAGCCGCTGGTATGCCTCGAAGCAGGAGTTCGGCGAGCTATTGCTCGAGGACTTTAAGCTCCGCAAGTTCATCAAGGAAAAGTACCGCTTTGCCGGCATCCCCAAGGTCGAGATCGAGCGGACGCGCGACGAAGTGAAGGTGATCCTGCACTCGGCTCGGCCGGGCATCATCATCGGCCGCAAAGGCCAGGAGGTCGAACGGCTGCAAAGCGAGCTGCAAGACCTGATCGGCCGGCGGATCAACATCAAGATCGAGGAGATCGCGCGGCCCGAGATCCAGGCCCAACTCGTGGCCGAGGACATTGCCGAGCAATTGGCGAAGCGGGCCAGCTTTCGCCGCACGATGAAGCGGGCGATGGAACAGACAATGGAGGCCGGCGCCAAGGGCATCAAGATCCAACTGGCCGGACGGCTGGGCGGATCGGAAATGGCCCGCCGCGAAAAATCCAACGCCGGCAGCATTCCGCTGTCGACGTTGCGAGCCAAGATCGATTTCGGATTCACCGAGGCCAAGACCGCCCAGGGCAACATTGGCGTCCAGGTGTGGGTCAACCAAGGCATGTATCAAGAGGACGAAGCCCATGGCGCTGATGCCCAAGAGGGTCAAGCACCGAAAAAGCCAAAGAGGACGTATAAGAGGTAACGCCACCCGCGGCCACCGCGTCGTCTTTGGCGACTTTGGGCTGCAGGCCATGCAAGGCGGCTGGGTGAGCGCGCAAACGCTCGAGGCCGGCCGCATTAGCGCCCAGCAGTACCTGCGGACCGAGGGCCGGTTGTACATTCGCGTTTTCCCGCATAAGAGCGTCAGCTCGATTCCGCTGGAAACGCGCATGGGCAAAGGCAAGGGCGAGCCGGAATTCTGGGCCGCGGTGATTAAACCGGGCACAGTGTTGTACGAAATCGGCGGCGTGAGCGAGGAGGCGGCGCGGATTTGCTTCCGCCGGCTCGCGCACAAGATGCCCGTGCGCGTACGGTTTGTCCGTCGCCGGGCCGTGTAAGTTTAGGCCGTGCAGGTAATGAACTAAGCAGAGCGCGAGAGACGAGCGATCGAGCCATGACCAAAGCTTCCGAACTACGCGAGATGAGCGACGACCAGCTCCAACTGACCTTGAAGGACGCGGCCGAGACCTTGTTCCGGCTGCGCATCAAGTCCCAGACCGAGAAGCTCGACGCGCCCACGGAACTGCGGAAGTACCGCCAGTTGATCGCGCGGCTGAAGACGATCCAAGGGCAACGGGAGCGGGCCCGCCAGGCCAGCGCACCGGCCAGCAGTTGAGCAACAGGTAAAGAGATTTAAGGTAGCACCGAACATGCCCAAGCGAGTTGCCATCGGCGTTGTGACGACCGACAAGATGAAGCAGAGCCGGCGCGTGGAGATTCCGCGGCTGGTGAAGCATGCGAAGTACGGCAAATATCTGCGGCGCAAGACCGTGTGTCACGTGCACGACGAGAAGGAAGAATCGCACGTGGGCGACACGGTCGAGATTGTCGAGTGCCCGCCCAAGAGCAAGCTCAAGCGCTGGGAGCTGGTGCGCGTGGTCACCAAGAGCCAGGCGGTGGACCTGGCGGCGATGCGTGCCGCGGAACGAGCACTGACCGAAGAAGGACAAACGTAAGTAGGAATGATGAATGATGAGTGATGAAGAACGAACAGGCGTTTTTCATTCATCATTCCGCATTCATCATTCATCATTTCCGAGGTAACAGCCATGATTCAGATGCAGACCCGACTGGCCGTCGCCGACAATACCGGCGCCAAGGAAGTCATGTGCATCAAGGTGTTGGGCGGTTCGCGGCGTCGCACGGCGGGGCTGGGCGACGTGATCGTCTGCAGCGTCAAGAGCGTGATTCCCGGCAGCGACGTGAAGAAGGGCTCGGTAGTCAAGGGCGTGGTGGTGCGCTGCAAGGCTCCCACCCGTCGCAACGACGGCAGCTACGTCCGCTTCGATACCAACGCCATGGTGCTGATCGACAACGAAAAGAACCCGCGCGGCACTCGCATCTTCGGTGCGGTGGCCCGCGAGCTGCGTGAAAAGAACTTCATGAAAATCGTAAGCCTCGCGGCCGAGGTGGTGTGATGCATATTCGAGTGGGCGACACGGTGGAAGTCATCGCGGGCAACGACCGCGGCAGTCGCGGCAAGGTGCTCAAGCTGAGCCGTGCCAGCGGCAAGCTGATCGTCGAAGGAATGAACCGCGTGTTCAAGCACATGCGTCGCAGCCAGAAGAATCCGCAAGGCGGCCGGCTTCAGAAGGAGATGCCGATCCAGCTCTCCAACGTGATGCTGGTCTGCTCGGCCTGCGGCAAGCCCAGCCGGACCGGCTCGCGCCGGGCCGCCGACGGCAGCAAGGAACGTTACTGCAAACGATGTTCGGCCGCGATCGGCCGCATCGCGCCGGCCAAGGCGAACGACAAGCAAAAACCGGCCAAGGCACAAGCGCCTGCTAAATCAGCAGCGCCGGCCAAAACCGCAACCAGGTGAAACCGTAGATCGGGCGATTCGTCATGGGAAAAAAGAAAGCACAAGCCGAAGAAGCCAAGGGCGGTTCCACGGAACAAGTGGCCGCCGTCCCGCCGCGGTTGCGCGAGCGCTACTTCAAAGAACTGCTCCCCACGTTGGCCCAGAAGCTGGGCCGCGACAACCTGCACTCGCTGCCGCGCGTGCAAAAGGTCGTGATCAACATGGGCGTGGGCAGCGCGATCAGCGAAAAGAAGCACATGGAAGACGCCATGGCCGCGCTGACGCAGATCGCCGGCCAAAAGGCCGCCGTCACCCGCAGTCGCAAGAGCATCGCCAATTTCAAGCTGCGCGAAGGCCAGGAAATTGGTTGCAAGGTGACCCTCCGCGGCTCACGGATGTACGAATTCCTCGACCGCCTGATCTCGCTGGCTTTGCCGCGCGTCCGCGACTTTCGCGGTCTCAACCCCAACGCCTTCGACGGTCAGGGCAACTACAGCCTGGGCCTGTCCGAGCAATTGGTGTTTCCCGAATTGAATCCCGACAAGTTCACCCGGCCGCAAGGCATGAACGTCACGATCGTGATCTCGGGCACCAGCAACGACGATAGCCGGGAGCTGCTGCGGGGGCTGGGCCTGCCGTTCAAGGTGCCCGAACCGGCAGGGGCGGGCAAGAGCTAACAAAAAGGTCCGTGGTCCGTTGTGGGGACCAGTGACAACGAACAACGGGCCACTGACAACTGACGACGGACAACTGACAGGATATCGCATGGCTAGTAAATCAAAGATCGCCAAAGCCAACCGCAAGCCGAAGTTTTCTTCGCGGCGCGAAAGCCGTTGCAAGCTGTGCGGCCGTCCGCGGGCCGTGTACCGCAAGTTTGGCCTGTGTCGCATCCACATCCGCGAGTTGGGCGACCAGGGTTTGATTCCAGGACTGAAAAAGGCGAGTTGGTAAAGGGAAGATACAAGACGATGATGACCGACCCGATCGCCGATATGTTGACCCGCATCCGCAATGCCGTGCGCGTGGAGCGCTCGAGCGTGGAGATGCCGCTGTCGAAGGTCAAGCGGGGCCTGGCCGAAGTCCTCAAACGCGAGGGCTTTATCTGGGACTTCGAAGAAGTCGAAGCCAACCCCAGCAGACAACTCCGGCTGCACCTGAAGTATGGTCCCAATGGCGAACGCGTCATTCGGCACATCCGCCGGGTCAGCAAGCCGGGGCGACGCATTTACAGCGGGGCCGACACCCTGCGCCCCGTGCTCAACGGCCTGGGCATCAAGATCATCAGCACCAGCCGCGGCGTGGTCAGTGACCGCGAAGCGCGGCAGCGCCGCCTCGGCGGCGAAGTGCTGTGCGAGTTGTGGTAATGGCCAACGGAATCGCTGCCCGCACGGGCCGCGTGGATTGAAATCAAGCGAAGAGAGTCGAGCCATGTCCCGGATCGGTAAAAAGCCCGTCAAAGTGCCCAGCGGCGTCAAAGTCGCCGTTGCCGGCAACACGATCGCCATCGAAGGCAAGCTCGGCAAGCTCGAGTACAACTTTCGCCGCGAGGTGAAAGTCCGCGTCGAAGACGGCGACGTGATCATCGACCGCGAGGTCGAAACGCGGCAGGCCCGCGCACTGCACGGCCTGAGCCGGGCCCTGATTCAGAACATGATGAAGGGCGTCACCGAGGGGTACGAGAAGAAGCTCGAGATCGTGGGCGTCGGCTACCTGGCCGCCATCCAGAAGGGCATATTGCAGCTCCGCGTCGGTTTCGCCAACGAGATTCAGAAGAAGATTCCCGAGGGGCTGGCCGTCACCTGTCCCGATCAGACGCACGTCGTGATCAAGGGGATCGACAAGCAAAAGGTGGGTCAGTTTGCCGCTGAAGTCCGCGCGGTGCGCAAGCCCGAACCTTACAAAGGCAAAGGCATCCGCTACGACGGCGAACAGGTCCGCCGCAAGGCCGGCAAGGCCATGAGCAAGTAATTCAGCATTTAGCCCCGGTCCTTGGGTCGGGACGACCATACGTTGCGGCGAACGTCCGCCGTTTTTTGCGAGAGAGCAGCAGTGAACCACGAAAAGACCATCCGAACACAGCGTCAGCGGCGCCGCTGGCGGGTCCGCAATCGCCTGAAGGCGGATTCCACCCGGCCCCGGCTCTGTATTTTCCGCAGCCACAAGCACACCTATGCCCAGGTGATCGACGACGACCAAGGGCGCACCCTCTGCACGGCCAGCACGGCCGGCGGCGATTTGGGCAAGGAACTCAAATACGGCGGCAACAAGAGTGCCGCGCAGGCCGTCGGCCGAGCCATTGCCGAGCGGGCTTTGGCCGCCGGCATCAAGGACGTGACGTTCGACCGCCGCGATTACCAGTATCACGGCCGCGTGGCCGCCCTGGCCGATGCGGCCCGGGAAGCCGGATTGAACTTCTAACGACATTCAATGCATACGAGCCGCGACCGCAAGGCAGCGGACCATCTTCCCCAGTAAAGCGAGCCCACAAGCGTGTCTAGCCAATCCAATCGAGGCGAATTGATCGACAAGGTCGTGAAGATCCGGCGCTGTGCGGCCGTGGTCAAAGGCGGCCGGCGTTTCAGCTTCACGGCGATGGTGGTCGTCGGCAACGGCCGCGGCAAGGTCGGCTGGGGCTATGGCAAGGCCAACGAAGTGCCTCCCAGCGTGGAAAAGGCGGTCAAGGACGGCACGCGCAACATGCAGGAAATCCCGCTCAACGGGCGGACGATTCCCCATACGACCGAAGGCCGCTTCGGCGCGGCCCACGTGATCCTGGTGCCGGCCCTGCCGGGCACGGGCGTCAAGGCCGGGGCCTGCGTGCGGGCCGTCTGCGAGGCGGCCGGCATTCACGACATCCTGACCAAAAGTTTCGGCTCGACCAACCCCGCCAACCTCGTCAAGGCTGCGATCGCCGCCTTGGAAGGCTTGCGCACGGTCCAAGACGTCGAGCGCCTCCGCGGAGTCACCCTGTAATGAACTTGCACGACATCCATCGCGGCATCAAGAAAAACAAAAAGCGCCGCCGCGTCGGCCGCGGTCCCGGCTCCGGCTGGGGCAAGACCAGCGGCCGCGGCAACAAGGGCCAGGGCCAATTGGCCGGCTGGACCACGCACCCGGCCTTCGAAGGCGGCCAGATGCCCCTGGCGCGCCGCGTGCCCAAGCGCGGCTTCAACAATCAGTGGGCGCTCACGATCAAGGTCATCAACGTGGGCGACATTGACGCACTGTTCGCCGCCGGCGACGAAGTGACGCTCGAATCGCTGCGCGCTCGCAACCAGTGCAAGGGCTGCTTCGATCAGCTCAAGATTCTGGGCAACGGCCAGTTGACGAAGAAGCTCAAAATCTCGGCCCACCGCTTCAGTGCCAGTGCCCTGGAGAAGATCCAGCAGGCCGGCGGCGAGGCAGTCGTCTTGCCGGGACCGAAGCCGGTCGTCAAGGTTTCGAAGAAGAAGAAAAAAGCGGCCGGCGCGTCCGCCGAGTAGGCTGTGCGTCCCACCAACTGAAGGACGGATCGAGCCATGTTGGAAAAGCTCCGCATCATCTTCACCATTCCCGAGCTGCGGCAGAAGATTCTGCTGACGCTGTTGCTATTGGCCATCTATCGCGTCGGCTGGTGGATTCCACTGCCGATCGTCAATACGGCCAAGATGGACGCCTATTTCAGTTCGGCCAGCAATTCCAGCCTGGTCAAGGTGATGGGCCAGGTGGCCACGTTCAGCGCCACGCAGTTGAGCCAGGCCACGATCTTTGGCCTGGGCATTATGCCCTACATTTCGGCCTCGATTATCTTTCAACTGCTGGCCAGCGTCTGGAAGCCGCTGGAAGAATTGCAGAAGGAGGGCGAAACCGGGCGAAAAAAGATCAACGAATACACGCGTTACGCCACCGTCATTCTATGCCTGGGCCAAAGCTGGTTCTACGTGCGCTTTCTGGTCGGCGCTGAATTGGTCAACAGCTACTTTCTCAATGAATCGAAAGGGTTGCCCATCAGTTGGTACGTGGTCAGCGTGATGATCATGACCAGCGGCACCGTGTTCCTGATGTGGCTGGGCGAACAGATCGACGAGTTCGGCATCGGCAACGGCATCAGCCTGCTGATCATGGCCGGCATTCTGGCGCGCATGCCCGGCGCTTTTCAGGATCTGCTCAGTCCGATCCTCAAGAGCGGCCTGGTGCTCGGCGGCGGCCGGGGCGAAATGGGGGTAGAAAAACTGATCGTGCTGGCACTGCTGTTTATAGGCGTGGTGTGCGGCGTGGTATTCATAACGCAGGGTCAGCGCCGCATTCCAACGCAAAGTGCCAAGCACGTGCGCGGCCGGCGCGTTTATGGCGGCACGCGGCAATACCTGCCGTTGCGAGTCAACCAGGCCGGCGTCATGCCCATCATCTTCGCCAGCAGCCTGCTGATGTTTCCCACGTTGTTTTTCGACTGGCTCGCCCGCACGTATCCCAAGCAATCGTTCCTGCAGGAGGTCGCCTATGCCTTCTCCGGCAGTTCCAGCTATGTGCACAACCTGCTGTACATCGCGCTGATTTATTTCTTCTGCTACTTCTGGACCGCCATCAGCTTCAATCCCAAGGACATGGCGGACAATTTGAAGAGCTACGGGGCGTTCATCCCCGGCTATCGGCCCGGCAAGCGGACCAGTGACTACCTGGAAAAAGTCATGGTGCGAATCACGTACGTGGGTGCCGGCTTCCTGGCGCTAGTGGCCATTGCGCCCACGATGGTGTCCAATAGCGTGAGCATCGATTATCAAATCGCCAGCTTTTACGGCGGCACCAGCCTGCTGATCGCCGTGAGCGTCGCCTTCGATCTGGTGCAGAAGATCGATAGCCATCTGGTGATGCGCAATTACTCGGGTCTGCTGGAAAAATCCTAAGGAACGAACGCAAAATAGCTTTTCCGCAAACCCCTCGCCCCTTGCGGGAGAGGCCGGGTGAGGGGCCTGGAAAGACGGGAAGTTATTTTGCGTTCGTTCCTGACGTGGGGATGAGGGTCAGAGGCACGCGTGGTCACCTTACGCTCGATGCGCGAAATCGCCCTGATGCGCCAAGCCGGCTTGGTCGTCTGGGGCGCCCACCAGATTGCGGCGAGCCTGGTTCGCCCCGGCGCGACCACTGGCGAGATCGACGCGGCCATCGAGGAATTCTTCAATCAGAAAGGGGCCACGCCGCTGTTTAAGGGCGTGCCCGGCAAGGTGCCCTTTCCGGCGGTCACCTGCATTTCAGTCAACGAAGAAGTGGTGCACGGCATTCCCGGCCCACGCAAGCTGGTCGCCGGCGACGTGGTGAGCATCGACACCGGCTGCCGGCTCAACGGCTGGTGCGGCGACTCGGCCCAGACGCTGCCGGTGGGCGAAGTCTCCCCCGAGGCGGCACGACTGTTGGACGTCACGCGGCGCACGCTGGCGCTGGCCATCGAACTGATGGGCCGGAAGCAATGGTGGAGCGAAGTGGCCCGCGAAATGGAAACGCTCGTCAAGGATTCTGGATTTTACGTGGTCGAAAGTTTCGTGGGTCACGGCATCGGCCGGCAAATGCACGAGGAACCGCAGGTCCCCAACTTTGTCAGCAACCAGCTCAAACGCAGCGGCGATTTCGAGCTGCGGCCCGGGCTGGTCATCGCCGTCGAACCGATGGTGAACATGGGAACCAAGCGGGTCCACGGCATGCCCGACCATTGGACGCAGGTCACGGCCGACGGCCAGCCGAGCGCCCATTTCGAGCATACGATTGCCGTGACCAAAGACGGGCCGATGCCGCTGACGGCCGGTCCGGACGAGGTGCCGGAGCTGAGTGTGGAAGGATGAATAAAATGACGAGCCAGCGGCCGCCGGGGCATAAAGCGTGCCGGGAAGCTCGCAGATTTGTGTTTAGGGGCTTGTACGCTGCAATGGGCAGCGCTTATATTGAGTCGCTTTCGAACCAGGGATCGATTGATCGGGGAAGGCTGCCATGAAGGTCCGCGCCAGCGTCAAACGCATCTGCGAGAACTGTAAGCTCGTGCGGCGCCGTGGAGTGGTGTTCGTCGTGTGCAACAATCCCCGCCACAAACAGCGCCAGGGCTAACTGGTATCGCCGTCGGTGCGAGTGCCGGGGCACCAGTGCCAACCCGAAGTGGCCCTTCGAGTTGCGTTCGTGCTTTGGTCCGCTGCTGACAGCCGCCAGCCGTTGAAAATCAGGTAAATCATGCCACGTTTAATGGGTGTCGACATTCCGAGTGATCGGCCGACGGTCGTTTCGCTCACCTACCTTTATGGGGTAGGCCCTCGCATCGCGCAGGAATTGTGCCACAAGGCTGGCATCAACCCGCACAGCCATGCCCGCGATCTGCACGAGGACGAACTGGCCCGGCTGGCGGCCTTGCTCGACAAGGATTATGTCGTCGAAGGTCAGTTGCGGCGGCAGGTGGCGCAGAATATTTCGCGGTTGCGGGACATTAACTGTTATCGGGGCATTCGCCATCGTCGCGGATTGCCCGTCCGTGGCCAGCGCACGCGGACCAACGCTCGGACGCGCAAGGGCCCGAAGAAGACGGTGGCCGGCAAGAAGGGCGTGAAGGATCTTAAGTAAGATCGCAATGCTAAGTCAGCACTGCGAAATCAAATTGCGGGCCGCATTTTCGGCTCGCCGGGAGCGAATCAATCGTGGGTAAGAGCAAGCGACGCAAGGTCCGCCGCAACGTGACGCTGGGCGTGGCGCACATCAAGGCCACCTTCAACAACACGACGGTCACGATCACCGACACCAAGGGCGACACGCTCTGCTGGGCCAGCGCCGGCACTAGCGGTTTCAAGGGCAGCCGCAAGAGCACCCCCTTTGCCGGGCAGTGCGCCGCTCAGCAGGCCGCCGAGAAGGCCACGAAATTCGGCGTCAAGGAAGTCGAAGTGCAGGTCAAGGGGCCGGGCAGCGGCCGCGAAAGCGCCATCACCGCGCTGCAAGCCGCCGGTCTGACCGTCAAGTCGATCGAGGACGTCACGCCGCTGCCGCACAACGGCTGCCGGCCACCCAAGAAGCGCCGCGTGTAGGGTCCGCTTTCGCAAAAAAGTCAATCGTTAGCACCAGTCCATCACGAAGCAAAGCAACCGAAGTAAAGCAATCTCATGGCTCGTCATACCGGACCCGTTTGCCGTCTCTGCCGCCGCGAAGGCATGAAGCTGTTTCTCAAGGGCACGCGCTGCGATACGCCCAAGTGCGCGGTCGAGCGCCGCGACACGGCCCCGGGCATGCACCAATACCGCCGCAGCAAGCTCACCGACTACGGCGTGCATCTGCGCGAGAAGCAAAAGGTGAAGCACTACTACGGCGTGCTCGAACGGCAGTTTCGCAATTACTTTTCCGAGGCCACGCGCAGCAAGGGCAACACGGGTGAAACCCTGATGAGCCTGCTCGAGCGCCGCTTGGACAACATCGTGCATCGGCTGGGCTTCGGCCAGAGCCGGTCGCAGGCCCGGCAACTGGTGCGGCACGGCCACATCACCGTCAACGGCCGGCGCGTGGACGTGCCCAGCTACCTGGTGAAGGCCGGTGACGTGATCCGCGCCAAGAACCGTAAGAAAAGCTTGCAAGCCGTGCTGGCGAACGTGTCGGAAAACCATCGCCAGATCCCAGATTTTTTGTCGCTGATCGAAGGCCCGATCCCCGAAGGTCGCGTGGCGCGTCTGCCCGAAGCCTTCGATTGCTCGATCCCGGTTCAAACACAGTTAATTATTGAGTTGTGCTCCAAGTAGCTCGCCGCTGTCCCCGCGGGTATTAGCGGTAGTTGCCGGCCGGTTGGCCCGCGGCAGGCTGGTCCTCGGCAATGGCCAGTTTTCTTTCGTTCGACCGCCGACCCCATACAAACCATCCCAATTTTGCCGCTGTCTTGCGGAGGCCCTCCTGATGCGTATTCGATGGCGTGGGCTTGAATTGCCCAGTCTCGTGACTTGTGACTCCAAGACGCTGAGTTCGACGTACGGCCGGTTCGTGGCCGAGCCGTTTGAGCGGGGCTTCGGCGTGACCGTGGGCAACAGCCTGCGGCGAATCCTGCTCTCGAGCCTCGAAGGCAGCAGCGTGACGCAGGTCAAGCTGCACGGAGCGCAGCACGAATTCACTACCATCCCTGGCGTGGTCGAGGACGTCACGGAAGTGATCCTCAACATCAAGTCGCTGGTGGTCAAAAACTTCAGCGAGCACACCCGGATCATTCGGGTCGAGAAGAAGACCAAGGGCGTGGTCACCGGCCGCGACGTGATTACCGACGACCAGGTCGAGGTGATCAACAAGGACCACGTGCTGGCCACGCTGACCTCAGACGTGCCGTTCGAATTGGAAATGGTGGTGGAAAACGGCCGCGGCTACGTGCCGGCCACCGAGCACAGCCCCAACGTGCAAGAAATCGGCATCATTCCCATCGACGCGGTCTACAGCCCGGTGGTGCGTGTTCGCTACGAGATCGAGGAGACGCGCGTCGGTCAAAAGACCAACTACGACAAGCTCACGATGGAGATCTGGACCAACGGCTCGATCGGCCCCCAAATGGCGCTGATCGAAGCGGCCAAGATTCTCCGCAAGCACTTGAATCCGTTCATTCAGTTTGCCGAACTGGGCGCGCAGGTGCATTCCGACGGCCGCTCGAGCAGCAGTACGTCGGACGTCAACCTGGAATCCAAGTTGAACATGCCGCTGTCGGACCTGAACCTGTCGGTGCGGGCGGGCAACTGCCTCGTGTCGGAAAACATTCTGACCGTCCGCGACCTGGTCTCGCGCACCCAGGACCAATTGCTCGAAGTCCGCAACTTCGGCGAAACGACGCTCAACGAGGTCAAGGAAAAGCTGACCGAGCTGGGACTGCGGCTGGGCATGCGCGTGCCCGCCGGCTCCAGCGTCTGATCCGGGCAAAAACCATCAACCTTCCATCCCACCCCTGCTGGGTTCGAAGCCGAAAGCAAGACCATGCGACATCGTAGAAAAGGCCGTAAGCTCGGCCGGTCCCCCAGTCATCAGCGCGCCCTGCTGCGCAACCTGGCCAGCGCCCTGTTTCTGACCGAGCGTGACGCCGAGCTGGATGACAACCAGCCCAAGGTCAAAGGCCGGATCATCACCACGATCGAAAAAGCCAAGGAAGCCCGGCCGTTTGTCGAGCGGTTAATCACGATCGCCCGCCGTAGCCTGGCCGCCACGGATGCGGCCCGGGCGCATGCCACCGATGCCAAGGCCCACAGCGAGGCCTGGCGCGCTTGGCGCCGCGGCGACGGCTGGCGCGAGTGGAACAAGGCCATCGCTCCGGCGGTGGCCGCGCGGCGTCGCGTGTTCGCGCTGCTGCGCGACAAGCATGCCGTGCGGATCCTGTTCGACGAGATCGCGCCGCGGTTTGCCGATCGCGACGGCGGCTACACGCGGATCCTGCGGCTGGCCAAGCCCCGACTCGGCGATGCCGGCACGCGTGCCATCCTCGAGCTGGTCGGCGTTCGCGATCGCGTGGCCCGCACGGCTGTGGCCCCCAGCTTCGAGAGCGAATCGGCAACGTAGTCCAGTGGCCGGTAGCGGAATTCGTGAGAATTCCGCAGCGTATCCGGCGGAGCAGTGTCGCCGCTGGATCCGTCGGAAATCTGCATGATTTCCGCTACCACGCCTAGAGCGGTGCGATGGAGCGCGATCCGACCCCTTCCGCAGCGAATCAGTCTTTGGCGCCCGGCAACGACCGGGGCCTGGACTTCACCGCCCACGCGCGCCGCCTGTGCGAGGATCTTTCGGTCCGGCTGAGCGAGCTGGCGCATATCGATATGAGTCGCGTCGCGCTGCGCATTTGCCAGGTTCGCCGCGGAGGCCTGCACGGCGTGCAGGCCACGCTCACGCCGCTGCGTTTTGCCGGCGGTGAGCTGGAAATGACGCGCCGCGGCCGCCGCTGGACGATCGATCGCTTGTACGACGCCGAAGGCCGCGAAATGCTGTACCTGTTGAGCTTCTATGTGCCGCGGTTTTTGGAGCACACGCTCGAAGAGAAGCTGGCCACCGTCTGCCACGAGCTGTGGCACATTGGGACCGAGTTCGACGGCGATCTGCGGCGCCATGCGGGCCGCTGCTACGCCCACGGCCCCAGCGAGCGCGAGTATCATGCCGCCATGATCGAGTTGGCGCGCCGCTGGCTGGCGCTCAATCCACCGGCGGAGTTGCACGCATTTCTCAATGGCAACTTTCGCCAGCTCGTGGCCCGCTACGGCCGCGTGTACGGCACGCGCATTCCCACGCCCCGGCTGATTCCGCTGCCGCGCGGCGCGGCGTGAGCCGAAAAAACTCCCCGGGCTGACGCCACGGGGCTCGCCTGGCGATAAGTCGCGGCAGCGAGTTTGCTCAATGCCCGAACGGCGGCCAGCCGCGGACCCAGGCGTAGGCCAGCAGGCAGAGCAGCGGAAAGACGACGAACACCACTGCGTAGGTGTAGATCGAAGTCCACTTGTGTCGGGGCCAACGGGCCATGGCGCACGTGCTCAATTGGCGGTCGGCAAGGCGGCGCCGGACGTGGTCGCCGTGTATTCCAGAACAATCGAAGCCGGGCCCGGTTCGGGCAGTTTCAACTCGAAACGCGCCCCATACGCCAGCGCCTGCCCCAGCTTCAGCCGCGCTGCCGGGCCGCTCGTCTGCCGCAACTCGATGGCGGGCGCCTCTTCCAGCGGTGGGCAAAATGCCACGTGCGCTTGGGCCACGCGCTGCCCGGCGGGCATGTCGACGCGCATCCAGCCGACCACGCGCTCGCGGCCATCGCCGTGGCGATCGCGGCGTGCCTGCTGCACAATCCAAGGAGCGTCGGCGATATCCCTGGCTGCCGGCAGCCGGCGCAAGTGCAAGAGCCACCATCCGCCTTCACCGACCGCGACGATGCCCCACAAGGCGGCCAGCCCGGCCGGCGAAGTGCCTGGAAGGCTCAGCGCGCCGGCGAGCACGATGCACGCGAAAGTCGACGACCACGAAGTCGCAATCATCGACGGCGCCGCGCTACTCGGCTCGTTCCCCGAGCGAAACGAATCGCAGCCGCGGGCCAAATGGGCGACCAGCACGGCGGCGGCAGCCACGGCCGCCAGCCAGCCGGCGCCCAGCGGCGCGGCCATGTCGCCGCCCAAGCGCCGCTCCATCAACACGGCAGCGGCCAGAATGAGCGATCCCAGCAGGCACAGCTTGAGCCCCGCGAGCAAGCCCGCCGGCCAAGCCGCACTCGGCCCGGCAAGTTGCTGCCCGAGGGCCGAATCGCTGGACACGGTGCTGGGCCCTGGCCGCTGGAACATCAAGCGGTGGCGGCGAGGCCGGCCGCCTCGGCCAGTTCGGCGGCGCGGTGCGTGCTTTCCCAGGTGAACCCGGCCTCGCTGCGGCCGAAGTGGCCACCGGCCGCGGTCAGCCGATAAATCGGCCGGCGCAGGTCGAGATACTTGATGATCCCGCCGGGCGACAAGGGGAACAGCTCTTTCACCAGCTCGCAAATGCGGGCGTCGTCGATCTTGCCGGTGCCTTCGGTGTCGACGTACACGCTCACCGGTTCCGACACGCCGATGGCATAGGCCAACTGCACTTCGCAGCGATCGGCCAGTTCGGCGGCCACGATGTTCTTGGCCACGTGCCGGGCCATGTACGCGGCGCCGCGGTCGACCTTGGTCGGGTCCTTGCCGCTAAAAGCCCCGCCGCCGTGACGGCCCCAGCCGCCGTACGTGTCGACAATGATCTTGCGGCCCGTCAAACCGCAGTCGCCGTGCGGCCCGCCGACCACGAACCGGCCGGTAGGATTGATGTGGTACTTGATGTTGCCCTTGGCCAGGTGCTCGGGCAGGAGCGGCTTGATGATATGATCGATGACGTACTTGCGAATCTCGGCCTGGCTGACTTCCGGCGCGTGCTGCGTGGAGACCACGACCGTGTCGATCCGCACCGGGCGATGGCCGTCGTATTCCACGGTCACCTGGCTTTTGCTGTCCGGCCGCAGCCAGTCCACCTGCTCCTGCTGCCGGGCCAAGGTGAGTGCGTTGGTGATGCGGTGGGCCAGCGCGATGGGCAGCGGCATCAGCTCGGGCGTATCGTTGCAGGCATAGCCGAACATCAAGCCCTGGTCGCCCGCGCCGATTTCCTTGCCGGCGGTCGAATCTTCGTTCACGCCCATGGCGATGTCGGGGCTTTGCTTGTCGATCACCACCATCACGGCGCAGGTGTCGGCGCAAATGCCCATGTGGTCGTCGGTATAGCCGACTTCGCGGATAATGTTGCGGGCCACGTCGGCATAATTCACCACGGCCTGGGTCGTGATTTCGCCGGCCAGGATGGCCACGCCGGTGGTCACCATCGTCTCGCAGGCCACGCGGCTATACGGATCCTGGGCCAGCAGCGCGTCGAGAATGCCGTCGGAAATCTGGTCGGCCAGCTTATCAGGATGACCCATGCTGACAGATTCGCTGGTGAACAAGAACTTGCCACTGGCCACGGCAGATACCTCCAAAGCGAGAAAGAGCGCTGGCAAACCGAAACAGACCGATCGATCGTAAAGACCGTATAAGTCGTCAATTATAGCCAACCGGCGCGTCTGGTCGCAACGCCGTTTTCGCTGTCCGAAGCGGCGTTTCAGGCCTCGGCCGAGGCAAGCATCCAGGCCAGCAGTTCGTCGGGCTGGGCAAACGAAGTCAGCGTGTGGTCGGCCAGGTGCAGGTACGGGATCTCGGCCGGCTCGCGGCCTGCCAGGTAGAGCACCGTGTGCACGCCGGCGGCCCGGCCGGCTTCCAGGTCGAAGCGATAGTCGCCGATGATCGCCACACGCTCCGGCGGCAGTTGCCAGGTCCGGCAGATCTGGGCGATGGCGGCCGGGTCCGGCTTGACCGGCCCGTCCTCGCGGCCCCATACGATTTCGAACCGTATGGCCAACCGCTCGAGCACGGCCTGGGCCATCGCGCGACTGTTGCGCGTGAACACCGCGCGGTGAATGCCTCGCCGCTCGAGCGCCGCCAGAAACGATTCGACGCCGGCCATCGTCACGGCTCGATCGGCGCCGGCCTGCTCGTGCTCCTTGAGGATCTGCCAGCACCGCTGTGCCTCGCCCGGCTGCATCTCGGCCAGCGCTTCGAGCAATGGCAAGCCGTCGGCCAGGCGCATCTCGCGGCGCATCTGATCGAAGTCCAGGCCCGAGTCGACCAGCGTGCCGTCCAGGTCGAATACGACTCCGTCGATGCGCCGGGCGTGGTTGGTGGGTGATTGCATGAGCTCACGCTAGCGGGCCGAGTGGGTCGTTGTCCAGCGTTGCAGGGGGTCTTAGTGCTCCCCCCTACGGACCGCAGTCTGTGGGCTTAGATGGTGGTGCTAGCGCGGTTGATGGTCTTGACCCCTGTCGCGTATCGGTGGACGATCCGCCCCGCATTTACCGACAACTTGTCGGTTTATCCGGGGCGTCCGTTCGCTAAGGACACGATTCATGAATGTGCTGCTGGTACACGACTGGCTGACCGGGATGCGCGGCGGCGAAAAGTGCCTGGAAGTTCTCTGCCGCCATTTTCCGACGGCGCGGCTGTTCACGTTGTTGCATCGCCGCGGCAGCGTGTCGCCCACGATCGAAGCCATGCGCATCGAGACCAGTTTTCTGCAGCATGCGCCGGGCGATTACCGCTATTGGCTGCCGTTGATGCCGCAAGCGATTCAATCGTTTCGCGTGCCCGACGACGTCGAGCTGGTCGTGAGCCTGTCGCATGCCGTGGCCAAAGGCATTCGCGTGCCGCCGGGCGTGCGGCACGTCTGTTATTGCTTCACGCCCATGCGCTATGCCTGGCATCTGCGCGACGACTATTTCGGTCGTGCGGATGCGGCCGCCGGGCTGTTGGGCCGCATCAAGGCCGCCGCGCGCAATCGACTGCTCGCCGGCCTGCGCCAGTGGGACCGGGATTCGAGCGGACGGGTCGACGAGTTCGTGGCCATCAGCCGCACGGTGGCCGGCCGCATTGCCGATTGCTACGGCCGCGAGAGCCGCGTTGTGTATCCGCCGGTCGACACGCGGTTTTATGTTCCCGCTCCGGGGCCGCGTGATGACTTTTATTTGTGTCTCTCGGCGCTGGTGCCGTACAAGCGGATCGATCTGGCCGTCGAGGCCTGCCGGCGCATGAGGCGGCGGCTGGTGGTTGTCGGCAGCGGGCCGCAATTGACGGCCTGCCGCCGGCTGGCAGGCGAGGGAGTGCAATTTCTCGGCTGGCAATCGGCCGAAGTGCTGCGCGAACTCTTGCAACGCTGCCGGGCCTTGATCTTTCCCGGTCAGGAAGACTTCGGCATCGTGCCGCTCGAGGCGCACGCGTGCGGCACGCCGGTGATTTGCTACGGCGTGGGAGGTGCAACCGAGACCGTGTTGCCGGCCGACAACCGGCATGTGGGCACCGGCCGCTGGTTCGCCAACCAGAGCGTTGACTCGTTGACCGCCGCCATGCATTGGTTCGAAGAACACCCCGAGCAATGCTCGCCGCGCTTGGCCCGGCAGCAAGCCGAGCGCTTCACCACGGCCCGCTTCGAGCGCGAGCTATTGTCGATTCTCTGGGGCCGAACTGCTCCGGCCCTCCGAAAGATTGCAGCGTAATTGCCGGCAGGGCCGCTGGCCATCAGCGTTCGATTCGCGCGCGGGCGACAGTCATACGCTCGAGCCGCTGCGGGTCGGGCTCGGTGCCGGTGCCGGGCACGTCGGGCGCGATCACTTGCGGCGAGCCGTCGGGTCCGGCGACCAGCCCCACCGGCGGACTGCCCAAGTC
Organism: Pirellulales bacterium; assembly: GCA_036268995.1. Classification (GTDB taxonomy): domain Bacteria; phylum Planctomycetota; class Planctomycetia; order Pirellulales; family PNKZ01; genus DATATB01. The sequence goes on from DATATB010000160.1 coordinate 31,789, forward strand.
TTCGCGATAATAAACGTGCGAAGGAAAGATGTCGGCCGGGTAGGTGAAGTTGTCGAGCATGGCCAGGGCGATGCACACGCGCGAGCCGACCGCGCTTTCGAGCATCCCGCCCACCCAGCACGGAATGCCGGCCTCTTGGCACAGATTGTGGATGGCTAGCGCCGGTGTCAGCCCACCGACGCGGCCCGGCTTGATGTTCATCCAGCGGCAACTGCCCAAGTCGATCGCCATTTCGGCGCGGGCCACGGACGTGATGCTTTCGTCCAGGCAGACGGGCGTGCGGATGGATTGGCTCAGCCGGGCGTGGTCCACCAGGTCGTCGAAGGCCAACGGCTGTTCGATCATCGCCAGGTTGAAATCATCGAGCCGGCAGAACATGTCGAAATCGGCCAGCGTGTAGCCGCTGTTGCAATCGATGTGAAAGGTGTGCGAGGGAAACACGCGGCGCACGGCCTCAAGCATTCGCACGTCCCAACCCGGCCGGTATTTGAGCTTCACGCGTTTAAAGCCGGCATCGATGGCCGGACCGATTTTGGCGATCAGCTCATCGATCGAATCCTGCACGCCGAAATCGGCCCCCACGTCCACGCGATCGCGCGTGGCCCCCAGCAGCCGATGCAACGGCAGGCCGCGGCGCTGAGATTCGAGCACCCACCAGGCGGTGTCCAGTGCAGCCTTGGCAAACGAGTTGCCTTTGAAGTGCGCCAACCGCTGCTGCAACTCGTCGCCCGAATCGATCTCCTGGCCCACGATGGCCGGGGCCAGCCAATCGCGGAGACAAGCGAACACGCCGCCAGCCCATTCGGGGCTGTAGCACGGAGCCGCCAGCGGGCTGGATTCGCTCCATGCTGCCTCATCGCCGCTGGCGATTCGCACCAGCACCGATTCGATCGTGGCATCTTCGCCATAGGCCGTGCGCCAGGGACTGACAAGCGGCATGGCGACGTGAAACAGCTCGATGGAGTCGATCAGCATTGGCATCGCCCGAAGGGTTGTGGCATAAAGGGGAATTGTGGCATAAAGGGGCCAGCATACCCGAGCATCTCGTCTGGAATCAAAGGACTCGCCCATTATGGCCGACGATGTCAAAGCCCCAACCAAAGCCGACGACAAAGCCGATGCCACCCGCTGGGACCTGACGCCGCTGTATTCCAGTCTGACGGGCGAAGATTTCCGCCACGGCTACGCGACGCTGGAAAAGAACACGGCCAGCCTGGAAAAATTCTTCGATCAGCACCACGTCCGCCGCCTGCCGCAGGCTCCGCATGCCGACGAAACGCTGGCCGCTCTGGCAGCCGAGTGCTTGCGGCTAGTCAACGACCTGCTAATGCTGTCCGATCGGCTCGAGGGCTTTGTCAGCGCGATCGTCGCTACCGACAGCTACAACGACGCGGCGCAGCGCGAGCTGTCGAAGCTCGAGCGGCTGGAGACGCGCCGCCGGCAGCTTGGCGTGCGGCTCAACGGCTGGATCGGCTCGATGGGCGAGCAATTGCCGCGGCTGATCGCCATGCGGCCCGAGCTGAAAGCGCACACGTTCTTCCTCACCGACACGGCCAAGCAGAGCCGCTGGCTGATGCGCGAAGATCTCGAAGCGCTGGCCGCCGAACTCACGCTCGACGCTGGCGGAGCGTTTGGCAAACTGCAAGGCAACGTCACCAGTCAGCTCAAGGTCCCCTTCGAGCGCGACGGCAAGACCGAGACCCTGCCGATCACTGTCATCCGCAATCTTTCGTTCGATCCCGATCGGGCCGTGCGCGAGCGGGCGTACAAGACAGAGATCGTCGGCTGGGATTCGATTCGCACCACCGTGGCCGCCTGCATGAACGGCGTGAAAGGCACGGCCCAAACGCTGGCCAAGCGCCGCGGCCGCGCGAGCGTGCTGGATGTGTCACTGGATCAGAACAAGATCGACCGGCCGACGCTCGATGCCTTGCTGGGCTCGATCCGCGAGGCGTTTCCCATGTTTCGCCGCTATCTGCGGAGCAAGGCCCGCAAGCTGGGGCTCGAACAACTGGCCTGGTGGGACCTGTTCGCTCCGCTCTCGCATTCCGATCGCCGCTTCAGTTGGGACGAAGCCCGGGATTTTATCGTTGCCAAGTTCGGCGGCTTCACGGCCGATCTGGGCGGGCTGGCCACGCGGGCTTTTGGCCAGCGGTGGATCGACGGCCTGCCGCGCGACGGCAAGCGCGGCGGCGCGTTTTGCATGGGCGTGATGGCCATCGAACAAAGCCGCGTGCTGGCGAATTTCGACGGCAGCTTCGAACAGGTCAGCACGCTGGCCCATGAGCTGGGCCATGCCTTTCATAATGATTGCCAGCGCGGACTCGAGGCCTTGCAGCGCGGCGCGCCGATGACGCTGGCCGAGACGGCCAGCATTTTTTGCGAAACGCTGATTGCCGAAGCGGCGCTGGAAGGCGCTTCGCACGACGATCGGCTGACGATTCTCGAAGCCCAACTATCTGGCGCCACGCAGGTCTGCCTCGACATCAGCTCGCGCTTTCTGTTCGAGTCGACCGTGTTCGACGAGCGCCAAACCGGCGATCTCAGCGCCGACGAGCTGTGCCGGCTGATGACCAAGGCCCAGGCGGAGACGTACGGCGACGCCGTCGACCCGGCCACGTATCATCCTTATATGTGGCTCTGGAAGCCGCACTATTACAGCTACGATCTGAACTACTACAACTTCCCCTACGCCTTCGGCCACTTGTTCGCCCTGGGGCTGTGGGCCGAGTACCGGCGGCAGGGCCCCAGTTTTGTGGCCAAGTACAAAGACCTGCTGCGCTCGACCGGGCAGGACTACGCCGCGCCGCTGGTGGCCCGCTTCGGCATCGACATCACGAAGCCCGACTTCTGGCGCCGCAGCCTGGGCATCATCGACGAGCAAGTCCGGCGCTACGAGGCGCTGTGAGCCACGGTAGCCATCCCGCTCCGCCGGGATGAAGAGGCGGCACCATCGACCTACCCAGCGTCCAGCCGAGTTGCGCGCGTGCGTCTCGACGGAGCGAGACGACTACGGTAGTACAACCGAGGCCAGTGCCCGACGGCACTAGCGATTCTGCGGTTCGGCCGGCTTGACGGCGGACCGCCGGGCCGTGCTCAGCGGCGGCGGCTGATGCTCCCTGGGACGCCTGGCATCGGCCAGCGCGGCGCGAATGGCCACCTGCTCGGTTAGTAGCGACAGCTCGCGGCGCGTCTGATCGCTGACCCTGTCCAGCTTTTTGACCAGTTCCTGGACGCCGGGATAGTTGATCTCGGCGGCGCGGTTCAAGCTTTCGACGAAGGCCACGGTCTCGCGGAAGTTGTGGTCGGCCACCGGCCCGATCAGCGGCTGGAACGTCTTGGCCAGCATCTCCACGCCCATGTGTTCCAAGTGCATGAAGGCATCGAGGCGGCAGAGGATCGAGTACCGGCCACTCGGCTCGCGGATCGTGCAGTTTTTGAGCACCAACAGGCACTGCCCACGCATCGGCTTGCTGAACATGGCCCCGGTGTACACGCCGTCGCCGTAGAGCAGGTAAGTGTCCTGGCTGCGGTACAGGTATTCGAGCGTGCCGGAGGTTCCGGCGCCGTCGTTCGCCTCGAGCGTATCGTTGCCGGTGCGCTTCAGCCGCACTTCGCTGACGCCCAGCGCCGACCAGATGTTGACGATCACTTCCGGATGTTCCAGCAGAAAAGCATAGAAGTCGGGATCGCATTGCATCATCCGAGTTGGCATGCGGCGAAAGACGCTGCTTTCGGAGATGATGGCCGCGACTTTCGCGCGCTTGTCGGCCGGCAGCTTGTCGAGCGGAATGGAGCGCACCGCGTCTTCGCGTGCCTGCCGGCTGGTGGTGCCGTGCGCCGGCTGGGCACCCTGAGCGGCGCCGCTGGCCCAGCATAAAGTGACCACGGCTGCAAGCACGAAGGTGCCAGCTCGCCAGCCGAGAGTTCGGCTGCAAGCTGCCCCGCGCGGCCGCCAACCGCTGTTCTCAATCGACATCGTGTCCCCCAACACCGCGCCGGCCAATGCCCGGCACCCCATTAAGCCTTAACCAACGGGCAGGACTTACGCATAATTCGGCTTTTGCGGCCGACGCACGCGAGCGAATTTTGGCGCCCTGTGACGCCAGCATGCTGCCGTCGATTGCCGCGCTACGCGCTGGCTTTTTTTTTCGGCCTGGCGGCGGGTTGCGGCGCGAATGACATTGCTCGCGGGGGGCCATTTCAGCAGAATGCCGCCCCCGGGTAGCGGAAGTCGTGCGACTTCCGTCCGGGCGATTAGCGGAGCTGCGGAATTCTCACGAATTCCGCTACGGATCCGCGGCACACACCTCCAGGGCGTGAACGATGGCAGCCCGCTTGCAAGCATGGATGCGGCGTCCCGCCGGGCGCATCGTGCTGGCCGGCACGCTGGTCGGCAGCCTGGCCGCCTTCTGGTGGGTCAAAGGCCCGGAGATCCAAGTCCAATACTGGCAGTCCAAGCTAGCGGACGACGACACTGACGACGAGGACGTGGCATTTGCCGTCGGCAAGCTGGCGCGACTGGGTCCGCCGGGCATTGCGGCGCTGGTCGACGATTTGAATTCGGATCGGCCTGTGATTGCGATGCAGAGCAAGCGGGTCCTGCTCGAATCCCTGGCACGGCTGGAATCCACAACGCCCGAGGCCGGCGACGACTATCGGCTGGCGCTGGCGCGTGCGTTGGACGAGCAGATCGATCGTTTCGCCCCGCCGGCGAAGACGGCCGCCGCCGACCTCGCGATGCGGATTCTGACCGTGCCCCAATCATCGAATGTTTCGCAATCGGCCCGGCTGACCGCTTTGTGCGACCGCGTGTTGCGGGCCAAGGCCGGCTATGCCGACGCGCGGCTCGATGCCGCCGACGTTCATGCCCGGCATGCATCGATTACGACGATGCTCGCCCAGCCGCATTTATGCGCCTCGCCCGAGCCGGAGGGATTGCGCCGGCCGAAGCTGGCGCCGATTGCCGACCGGATCGCGCTACCGGATCTCGACGAGCCGGCGCTGCTGGCGGTGCCGGCCGACGCCCGGCCGATTTCGGCGTTGGCCGAAGTGGATTATGCGGTTGTCAAACCGGCCCCGCCGCTGGTGATCGACTCGCGCGTGCAGTTGGCCAGCGCGATCGTGGCCAACGCAGAAGCCGACCGGCTGGCGCACCTGCCAGGCATCGAGCTGTTCAAACTGCTCGCGCAGCCGCCGGGGCCCGAAACGGCCGCGGTGAAAGCCGAAATCAAGCGCCGCAAGTTCACGCCGCGCGAAATCGAGGTCGGCGTCCATCTTTGCTCGCCGCGTGCCGACGATCGCTGCCGCTGGGCCGAGGCCCTGCCAGGCTTGAGCGGCATCGACGCCAAGATGTGGCTCTTGTGGCTGTCGCGCGACGTCAGCCCGCAGGTAAGGCTGACAGCCGTGACGCTGATGGCCACGGCCAGCGATCCGGAGCTGCTGGCGCGTGTCGGGGAAATGGCTCGCTCCGATCGTGACGATCGGGTGCAGGAGCAGGCGGCCCGGATCATCGAGCAGGCCTCCGACGACGGGAACTGACCGAAGTCCAGTCAGTGGTCAGTTGTCAGTTGCAACGGACGACGGACAACGGACAACGGACCATTGCCGCGTCGCCTTTTTAGCGCACTGCAACTGCAACGGCCCAGCGTTTCTGCGGGGCGCGCAGCATCTGCGAATTGAAGCCTTGCAGAAAGGCCCGCGCCTGGCTGCGTGAGTAGCAGGTCGGATCGGCCAGTTCGAGTCGTCGGCCAATGCGTGGTTGCTGGCGCCAGTTCAGAGGTCGGTGGCCGCGATAGGCCACGATCCAGATCCGATAGACCGCGGCGGGTTTTGAGCGCGCTGGGTTCATGCGGTTCCATCCTTGAAATCGAAGTACCGGTCGCCCGCCTTTCGCAGGCGGGCCAGGACGCCCCATTCGGTTTTCGCGACCCCGCTTCGGGAGGGCGCGCCGCAAATCGCGAATTGAGTTTGAATTTACAACTCTGCACGCGTGAATCAACAAAGAGATAGCCAAGTTTGTTA